>JAXMCP010000011.1:0-364415 GCA_046349295.1 Reyranellaceae bacterium | reverse complement strand
GCGGGGGAGCGACGTCGCGTAAGAGACCTGCCCTTCGATGCCATCCAGCAAAGGATCTGCTCTTCCGGACCACGCGCGTCTCGCGCGCTCATGATCATGAGCGCGCGAGACGCGCGCGGTCCGGAAGAGCGTGAGCCGCGGCAAGGACTTCTGGGAGGTGTCGTCGGAATCGCAGCACCATTCGGACGACTGCAAGCAACCGAGCTGAAGGGTCTTGTCGCGCTGGCAGCAAACGCCGGCGCCGTCGATCTGCGGCTGTCACCGTGGCGCACACTCTATTTCAAGGTGCGTGACGCATCGGTCCTCGCCGGTGCGCGAGCGCTCGGGCTGATCGTCGATCCGGACGATCCGCTGCTCAGGATCGATGCCTGCCCCGGGGCGCCGGACTGCGCAGCGAGCAGCGTCGACACGCGCAGCGACGCGCGATGGCTGGCAGGCCTCGGATTTGCCGGCCGCATCCATGTCTCGGGCTGCGCCAAGGGATGCGCACGCTCGGATCCGGCCGATCTGGTGCTGGTCGGCGATTCAGGCGGCTATGGCGTGGCGCACGACGCCACGGCGCGCGGCGTCATGGAGCGCCGCGTGTCGCGCCCTGGGCTGGCGGCGCTGCTGGCGGAGGAACGCCGTGGCTGATCCTCGCGCCTACATCCGCGACGGTGCGGAGATCTACCGCCGGTCGTTCGCCATCATCCGCGCCGAGGCCGATCTGGCGCGGTTCACGGTGGCGGAAGAGCGCGTCGTCGTCCGTCTCATCCATGCCTGCGGCATGCCGGAGATCGCCCGCGACGTCGTGATGTCGCCGGACTTCGCCGCCGGGGCGCGGGCTGCGCTGGTCGGTGGCGCGCCCATCCTCTGCGATTCGAAGATGGTGGCCAACGGCATCACGCGGGCGCGCCTGCCTGCCGACAATCCGGTGATCTGCACCTTGGACCATCCGTCGGTGCCGGGCCTCGCGCGCACCATGGGCAACACCCGAACGGCGGCTGCCCTGGAGCTGTGGCGCGATCGGCTCGCGGGCGCGGTGGTCGCGATCGGCAACGCGCCGACAGCGCTGTTCCGCTTGCTCGAGCTGATCGACGAAGGCGCGCCGGCGCCGGCTGCCGTGATCGGCCTGCCGGTCGGCTTCGTCGGCGCCCTCGAATCGAAGGAGGCACTGGCTGCCGATGGGCGCTTGCCGTTCCTGATCGTGCGCGGCCGCAAGGGAGGCAGCGCGATGGCGGTGGCCGCCGTCAACGCGCTGGCCAGCGAGCAGGAATGACAGCGCTCGAGGCTCTGGCGGGCACTGCGACGGCAGGCACCCTCTACGGCATCGGCGTCGGACCGGGCGACGTGCGCTATCTCACCCTGCGCGCTGCCGGCCTGGTCGGTGCGGTCGACGTGATCGCCTACTTCGCCAAGAAGGGCCGGGCCGGCAATGCCCGCCGCATCGTCGCGCCCTTGCTGGCCGACGGCCGGGCCGAGATGCGCTTCGAGTATCCGCTGACCGACGAGGCGCCGGTGGACAGCGCCGAGTACCAGGACCGCATCGGCGCCTTCTATCGCGACATGGCCGAGCAGCTCGCCGGCCTGCTGCGGCAGGGTCGGTCGGTCGGGCTGCTGGCCGAAGGCGATCCGTTCTTCTATGGCTCCTTCATGCACATGTGGTGGCGACTCGCGCCGGACTTTCCGGTCGAGGTCGTGCCCGGCGTCACCGGCATGTCGGGTTGCTGGACGCGGGCCAACCTGCCGATCACCTGGGGCGACGATACCCTGGCCGTGCTGCCCGGCACGCTCGACGAAGCGCGCCTGGTCGAGCGCCTGCGGCTCACCGACGCCGCCGTGATCATGAAGGTCGGCCGCAACCTCGCGAAGGTGCGGCGCGCCGTCGAGGCGGCGGGCCTGCTGTCGCGCGCCGTCTATGTCGAGCGCGGCACCATGCCGGACGAGCGCATCGTGCCGCTGGCCGCCTGCGAGGCGTCTGCTGGCGCCTATTTCGGCATGGTGCTGGTCGCCGGCCAGGGGAGGCGGCTGTGACCGGCTCGCTGATCGTGGTCGGCACGGGACCCGGCAAGCCCGAGCTGATGACGCCTGCCACCAAGGCGGCAATCGCCGGCGCCACCGACCTGGTGGGCTACGGTCCCTATCTCGATCGCGTGCCGGCCTGCGCGGCGCAGCGCCGTCACGCGTCGGACAACCGCGTCGAGCTGGAGCGGGCGCGGCACGCGCTGTCGCTGGCCGCCGAAGGCCGGCAGGTGGTTGTCGTGTCCGGCGGCGATCCCGGGGTCTTCGCGATGGCGGCCGCGGTGTTCGAGGCGGTCGAGACGGGCGATCCGGGCTGGCGCGACCTCGACATCAGGGTCGAGCCCGGCGTCACAGCGATGCTGGCCGCGGCGGCCGAGGTCGGTGCCCCGCTGGGCGGCGACTTCTGCGCGATCTCGCTCTCCGACAATCTGAAATCATGGGCGACCGTCGAGCGTCGCCTGAAGGCGGCGGCCGACGCCGACTTCGTGATCGCGCTCTACAATCCCGCCTCGAAAGCGCGGCCGCACCAGCTCGGCCGCGCTTTCGAGCTTCTGAGAGCCTGCAGGTCCGCCGACACGCCAGTGCTGTTCGTGCGCGCCGCGGGCAGCGCCGAGACGAAGGTCGCGGTCGCCACGCTCGGCACAGCCGACCCGTCGATCGCCGACATGCGCACCCTGGTCATCGTCGGCGCCAGCACGACGCGCCAGGTCGGGCGCTGGATCTACACGCCGCGGCGCGAAGCGGAGACGCGCTCGTGAGCCAGCCAATCCACGGCCGCCTCGGCGCTGGTGAGGACATGACCTGCCGGCTTGTCGGGCCGCGAGATCATGACGACCGGCAGAGCGAGCGCGCGCGCCGCCTCGATCTTGGCGTAGGTCGCATCGCCGCCGGAATTCTTGGACACGACCACGTCGATCCGCTCGTCGACCAGGAGCTTGCGCTCGACCGCGATGTCGAATGGACCGCGCTGGCGCACGAGGACCAGGTGAGGCGGCAGTTCCGTTTGCTGCGGCGTCTCGATCAGGCGCGCGATGTAGTGGTGCTGAGGCGCCGCGGCGAACAGGTGCAGGTCTTGCCGGCCGAGACTCAGGAACACGCGACGCGGCGTTCCGCCAAGCCTCTCCGCGGCGTCGCGCGTCGAGCCGACTTCTTGCCAGTGATCATCGGCCTGTCGCTGCCAGGCCGCGCGAACCAGCGACGCCAGCGGGACATTGGCCGCAGCACAGGCGGCAACCGCATTGGTCGAGATCTGCGCGGCGTAGGGATGCGTGGCGTCGATCGCGGCATCGATCTCTCGCTCGCGCAGGAAGGCCGCGAGCCCCTCGATGCCGCCGAAGCCGCCGACTCGCGTCGTGATGGGCTGTGCGCGCGGCGCCGACGTGCGGCCGGCAAGCGACAGCGTCGCCTCGAAGCGCGCATCGCCGGCCAGCAGCCGGGCCAGTGCCGAGGCCTCTGTCGTGCCGCCGAGGATGAGAACGCGCATTGCCATGACCTGCAGCCGCAATCATTCGCCTCCCCCGTTATCGGGGGAGGTGGCCCGAGGGGCCGGAGGGGGAAAGCCGCAGTCGAGATCCTTCTGATTCCGACGTCGAAATTTCAAGCACCTCGACTGAGGCCTTCTCCCTCCGCCCCCTTGCGGGGGCACCCGAGCGATTTTGGCCGCAACGCGGCCAAAGCGCATGCCCGCAAAACGGGGGAGGCGGACAGAAGGTCAAGATGAAAAGCGACCCTGCACCCCGCCCGGCGCTGCGCTGGCTGTCCATCATCGGCATAGGAGAGGATGGCGTCGCGGGCCTGTCGTCGGTCGCGCGTCAATTGATTGCGTCGGCCGAGCTGGTCGTCGGTGGCAAGCGTCATCTCAGCTTGGCGAGCGACCTGATCCGCGGCCGCCAACTGGCGTGGCCGAGTCCGATCGGCGAGGCGATCCCCGAGATCGAGAAGCATCGTGGGCGGCCGGTCGTCGTGCTGGCGAGTGGCGATCCGTTCCACTACGGCGTCGGCGATCTGCTCCTGCGGTCCATCCCCGCCAGGGAGACGCTGTGCCTGCCGCAGTCATCGTCTTTCAGCCTGGCCGCCGCACGGCTCGGCTGGTCGCTGCAAGACGTGGTGCTGGTCAGCCTGCATGGCCGTGCGCTGGAGGCCATCGTGCGTCATCTGCAGCCTGGCGCTCGCATTCTCGCCCTGTCGTGGGATGGTGACACGCCGCGCAAGCTCGCCGAGTTGCTGGTCGCACGCGGCATGAGCCGATCGCGACTGACGGTGCTGGAGGCGATGGGAGGCTCGCGCGAGCGCGCGCGCGTCGCAACGGCAGCCGAGTTCGCTCTCGCCGACGTTGCCGCGCTCAATACCATTGCGCTCGAGGTCGTGGCCCCGCCCGGCGCCGCCGTCGTCGCCCTGGCACCGGGTCTCGATGACAGCCTGTTCGAGAATGATGGCCAGCTCACCAAGCGCGAGGTGCGGGCCGCAACCCTGGCCGCACTGGCGCCGCTCTGGGGTGAGCTCTTATGGGACGTCGGGCTGGGCGCGGGATCGGTCGCCATCGAATGGCTGCTGCGCCATCCCTCGCTCGAGGCCATCGGCATCGAGGATCGTCCTGAGCGGGCGGCGCGCGCCGCGCGCAATGCCGCCACCCTCGGCACGCCCGATCTGCAGATCGTCCAGAGCCGCGCACCGGAAGGCTTCGCCGACCTGCCGCCACCGGACGCCGTATTCATCGGCGGCGGTCTGTCCGATCCCGGCGTGTTCGAAGCCGCCTGGTCGCATCTCAAGCCCGGCGGCCGGCTGGTCGCCAACGCCGTGTCGCTGCAATCCGAAGCGCGGCTGATCGAGCTGTTCCACCGCCACGGTGGCGAGCTGGTCCGCCTGGAGGTCGCCAAGGCCGGCAAGGCCGGGACCGGCGGCGTCTTCGTCTGGCGCCAGGCCGCGCCGATCGTCCAATGGCGTGTCCGGAAACCATGATCGTGGCCGGCGTAGGTTTTCGTCGTGGCACGACGGCCGACGAGATCGAGGCCGTGGTGCACCAGGCCTTGGCGTTGCATGGCGCCGAACGCCTCGACCTGCTTGCGACGGAAGCGGGCAAGGCGGGCGAACCCGCCGTTCAGGAGGTGGCGCAGAGGTTGTCGGTCGCGCTCGAGGTCTGCTCGGTCTCCGATCTCGAGGCCGTAGCCGGCCGGCTCCTGACTCGATCGGAGCGCGTGATGGAAGCCACCGGGCTGCCGTCGATTGCCGAGGCCGCCGCCCTGGTGGCGGCAGGCGACAACGGCCGGCTGCTCGGGCCGCGTCTCGCGACGGCACGCGCTACCTGCGCCATCGCTGCGGGAGACGGCCGATGACCGTGCATTTCATCGGCGCCGGTCCGGGCGCACCCGATTTGATCACCGTGCGTGGCCGCGACCTGATCGCGCGCTGCCCGGTCTGCCTCTACGCCGGCTCGCTGGTGCCCACGGCGTTGCTGGAGCAATGTCCGGCCGGTGCGCGCATCGTCGACACCGCGCCGATGTCACTCGACGAGATCATCGAGGAATGCCGGCGCGCCACCGAGGCCAGCCAGGATGTGGCGCGCCTGCATTCCGGCGATCTCTCGGTGTGGAGCGCGCTTGGCGAGCAGCTTCGTCGGCTCGACGCGCTGGGTATTTCCTACACGATCACTCCAGGCGTGCCGTCGTTCGCCGCGGCCGCTGCTGCGCTGGGCCAGGAGCTGACCTTGCCGGAGCTCGCCCAGTCCGTGGTGCTGACACGGACCTCGGGGCGGGCCTCGGCCATGCCGTCGGCCGAGACACTCGAAGCCTTTGCCGCGACCGGCGCCACCCTGGCGATCCATCTCTCGATCCATGTCCTCGACAAGGTCGTCGAGCGGTTGCTGCCGTTCTATGGCGCCGATGGCCCGGCCGCCGTGGTCTATCGCGCGAGCTGGCCCGAAGAGCGCGTCATCCGCGGCACCCTGGGCACAATCGCCGAGGAGATCGCTCGCCAGCCGATCGAGCGCACCGCCCTGATCATGGTGGGTAAGGTGCTGGGCCCCAGCGACTTTCGCGACAGCGCGCTCTACGACGCGGGCTACCAGCGGCGTTTCCGCGGCAGGGACTCGTGACCCTCGACGATTTCCCCGATCTGCCCGAGTTCCCCTCGGGCGAGGTCTGGCTCGTCGGCGCCGGTCCCGGCGATCCGCGCCTGCTCACCGTGCTGGCGCTGCATGCGCTGTCGAAGGCCGACGACATCGTGCACGACGCTCTGGTCGATCCACGGGTCCTGCGGCTGGTGCCGGCCGGCGTCGAGCTGATCGCGGCCGGCAAGCGCGGCGGGCGGCCCTCGCCCGATCAGGGCGACATCAACGAGGTGCTGATCGAGCGGGCGCGGCTGGGACGCCGCGTCGTGCGGCTGAAAGGCGGCGATCCGTTCGTCTTCGGACGCGGCTGGGACGAGGTGTCGGCGCTTACTGCCGCCGGCATCCGCTTCCGCATCGTGCCCGGCCTTACCTCGGGCCTGACGGCGGCGGCGCTGGCCGGAATCCCCGCGACCTCGCGCGACACCAACCACGCTGTCGTCCTGGCCGCCGGCCATCGCGCCGAGGGCGAGCGCTCCATTGCCGACTGGGCGGCGCTGGCGCGGCTCGGTCAGCCGATCGTGCTCTACATGCCGATGACCCGGCTGGTCGGGATAACCGCGGCCCTGCAGCAAGGCGGCCTGGCATCCGATACGCCGGCGGCGCTGATCCAGGGCGCGACGACGGTCGAGGAGAAGGTGGTCGACAGCACGCTGGGCTCACTCGCATCGGATGCGGAGCGTCACGGCATCGGCTCGCCATGCATCGTCGTGATCGGCGCCATCGCCGCGCTGCGCCGCGAGCTGCTGTCTTGCCTGGTCCCGTGGCGATAAAGGGCCTCATCGTGGCGGCGCCGCGCTCGGGCGCCGGCAAGACCACGGTGGCGCTCGGCCTGATGCGGGCCTTTGCGCGACGCGGTCTTGCCGTCCAGCCGTTCAAATGCGGGCCCGACTACATTGATCCGGCGTTCCATGCCGCCGCCACCGGCCGGCCGAGCTGCAATCTCGACAGCTGGGCGATGAGCACGATGACGTTGGCCGAGCTGGTGTCGCGGCACAGTTGCGACCTCGCGATCGTCGAAGGCGTGATGGGCTTGTTCGATGGCGCCGCGGGCGCCGGTCAGGCCGCGCGGGGATCGACGGCCGACCTGGCGGCGTTGCTCGGCTGGCCCGTCGTGCTGGTGCTCGACGTCGCCGGGCAGACCGAGACCGCCGCCGCCGTCGCGGCTGGCTGCGCGCGCTATCGCGAGGACGTGTCGGTCGCCGGAGTCGTTCTGAACAACGTCGCAAGCCCCCGTCATCTCGATCTGATCGCGCCGGCATTCGAGCGCGTCGGCGTCACGCTGTTCGGCGCCGTGAGGCGCGATGAGACGCTGGCCTTGCCGGCGCGGCACCTCGGTCTGGTGCAGGCCATCGAGACGCCGGAAATCGGGCAGCGACTCGACGTCATTGCCTACGCAATCGAATCCGCCGTTGATCTCGATCGGGTCCGCCAATGCGCCCAGACCTCCCGTCTTCCTGCAGGTCGTGCACCCGTGCTGCCCCCGCCAGGGCAGCGTATCGGGGTCGCCCAGGATCCGGCCTTCTCCTTTCTCTATCCGCATCTCGTCGCGCGCTGGCGCGAGGCTGGCGCCGAGATCCTGCCCTTCTCACCGCTCGCCGATCAGGCGCCTGACCCGCGCGTCGACATCGTGTGGTTGCCTGGTGGTTATCCTGAGCTGCACGCGGGAGCCTTGGCCGCGGCAAGCCGTTTCCACGAGGGATTGCGCGCGCTCGCGGCTCGCGGCGTGGCCATTCACGGCGAATGCGGAGGCTACATGGTGCTCGGGCAGGGGATCGAGGATCAGTCGGGACAGCGGCACGCGATGGCGGGCCTGCTGGCGCTCGAGACATCGTTCGCCCAGCGCCGCCTGCATCTCGGCTACCGTCGCGCGCGGCTCAGCAGCGCCTGTCCGCTGGGTGACGCCGGCAGCGAGATCTTTGGCCACGAATTTCACTATGCCAGCATGCTCGCGAGCGGCGACGAGCCGCTGGTCGAGTGCTGCGATGCGGCCGGCACGGTCGTGCCCGAGGCCGGCGCGCGGCGCGGCCCGGTAAGCGGCACGTTCTTCCATTTCATCGACAGGCGACAGACATGACCCCGACCTTCGACGCCGATTTCCGCGCCCGGTTTCGCGACTTGGTGCTGTGGCGTCGCGACGTGCGTCGCTTTCGCCGCGATCCCATTGCGCGGGACCGGATCGATGCCCTGCTCGAAGTCGCGAGTCATGCGCCGTCGGTGGGCCTGAGCCAGCCCTGGCGCTTCGTTCACGTCGTTTCAGCCGATCGGCGGCTTGCCATCGTCAAGAGCTTCACCGATGCCAATGAAAAGGCGCTCGCGGGCTATGCCGGCGAGAAGCACGCGGTCTATGCCGGGCTGAAGCTCGAGGGCCTGCGCGAAGCGCCGGTCCATCTTGCCGTCTTCTCCGACGACGGCACGCACACCGGCAGCGGGCTCGGTCAGCAGACCATGCCGGAGACGTTGCACTACTCGGTGGTGGCGGCCGTGCAGACCTTGTGGCTGGCGGCGCGCGCCGACGGGATCGGCATGGGTTGGGTCTCCATCCTCGACCCCAGGGCGGTGAAGCGCGTGCTCGACGTGCCGGCGGGCTGGAACCTGGTCGCCTATCTCTGCCTCGGATTTCCCGCCGAGGAACATCTCGATCCCGAGCTCGAGCGGCACCACTGGGAGGTCCGCAGCAACCTCGACGCCGTGACGTTCGTGCGCTGATCGTTCTCCTCCCCAGCGAAGCTGTCAGCGAAGCTGGGGAGGTGCCCTCGATCCGACTTGGGATCGCTTGACGCGTTTCATACCGACTGCCACCATGATCGATGGTGGTTCCCCGCAAGGGGATCAAAAGGGAACGCGGTGATGACTCCGCGGCTGCCCCCGCAACTGTGAGCGGTGAGCCGGCGACCGGAATGCCACTGGATGTCGCGAGACATCTGGGAAGGCGGTCGATGGCGGAGACCCGCGAGCCAGGAGACCTGCCACCAGCAGCGGTCACGCGCGAGCGCATTGGGCGGGGTGCCCCGATGTAGAAACCGACCTGAACTGTTCCGCCGCAGGCGGCGCGGTCCGGGCCGGCTGCAGGTTCGCGGTGACGTGATGACGTTGGCCGCGAGTCTGTCTTGTCCTCTTCCCTTGGTCCTCCCGCCGAACGACGGCGTGTCATCGACTCGCTCGAGCTTTATGCATCGGCGATCGATTCTTCCGACTATGTCGCGGCGCTTGCACCGCTGATCCACAGCATCGTCCCCGAGATCAGCCACCTGCTCGACGTCGGCGCCGGCGGCGGCCAGCTCGGCTCCGCTCTCGCCGATCCTGCCTTGGGTTGGACCGCGATCGAGCCTTCGCCGACGATGCGCGCACGCTTGGCCCGCCTGCCGAGCAAGCCGCACGTGATCGCGGCAGGCTGGCAGGACGCGGCGGTCGAGCCGCAGGCGCACGACACCGTCCTGGCCGCGACCATGCCGGCTTTCTTCGACCAGCCCGAGGCTTTCCTCGCGCGCTGCCAGGCTTGGGCGCGTCGGCAGGTCATCTGGGTCGTGCCGGCGCATGCCGGGCCGCGCGGCCTCTGCTTCGCCGGTTGCCTGCCGTGGGAATGGCATCGCGAGGACGAGACGCCCGGCATCGAGATCGTGCTGCGTGGCCTGCCGGCCGGCCAACGACCGCACCAGGCCGCCTTCACCGACTGGACCTTCACGGGGATCGTGCCCGACATCGGCGAGCTCGCCGCCTATCTCGCCGACCGCCTGGGCTGGTCGGCCGAGGATGCGCGCCGCCCGCAATTGGCGGCGCATCTCTCGCGCGAGGCGTCGCGACAAGCCTCGCCATGGGGTGCCGGCTTCAGGCTCGACATCGCGAGAAGATCCGCCGTTCTGATTTGGGGGCAACAATGAACAAGCGCCTCGTCTCGACAGCCGTTCTCTCGGCACTCGCGTGGCAGGCCACCGCGCAGGCGCAGGATCAGCAGCAGCAGCAGCAGCAGCAGCAGGGTCCGCGGCCGATGGATGAGCCGGGGCAGAAGCAATATTTCCTGCCCGAAGGCTTCATCACCGCGACCGGCCGGCCCGAGCCGATCAGCCGCCTGGTCGGCACAGTGCAGGTGATCCACCAGGACCGTATCGCCAAGTCGACGGCCCGCTCGGTGACCGAGCTGCTGAACGAGAACGCCGTCGGCTTCATGAGCGAATGGACGCCCGGCCAGACCTCGATCAACATCCGCGGCGCCTCGACCGAGGGCCAGGGGCGCGACTTCAAGAGCCAGGTGCTGGTGCTGCTCAATGGCCATCGCGCCGGCACGGCCAACGTGTCCAAGCTGTCGACTGCCGACATCGAGCGCATCGAGATCGTGCGCGGCCCCAGCTCGGTGATCTACGGCAGCCAGAACATGGGCGGCGTCATCAACATCATCCTGAAGACCGGCCTCACGGCGCCGGGCAACTTCGTGCAGGGCGATGCCGGCTCGTGGAACCTTCTGGAGGCCAAGGCCGCGAGCGGCGGCCTCTACAAGGGCTTCGACTGGTATGTCGGCGGCGCCGCCAGCACGCGCGACAATTTTGCGATCTCGGGCGGCGCCGTGGAGCAGAACACGGCGTGGACGCGCTACGGTGCGACCGGCGCCTTCGGTTATCAGATCGACCAGGACAGCCGAATCGAGGGCACCATCCGCTCCGACGGCATCTACAACGCGGGCTTCCGCGGCTCGAGCGCCAACATCTTCGCCTTCGACACGCGCTACAATTATTCGTTCGACATGAGCTATCTCGCCAAGACGCGGGATGGGCAGGGCAACTTCTTCGTCCAGGCTTACTTCGTCACCGACGTCGACGATCTCAACAATCCGTCGCCGCTCAGCGCGTTGAACGCGCCGGCTTCGCGCACCACCACCGATCACAACCGCCGCCAGCTCGACGTCGCCGGCGTGCGTTTCCAGCCGCGCTACAAGTTCTTCCAGGGCAACGAGCTGCTGGTTGGCATCGACCTGGAGCGGAGCTGGCTGCGTTCCGACCGCTATCGCGCCGGCGGTTCGGCGGTGACGCAAGTATCGCCGCAGGACAACAACCAGACCGACAACAGCGTCGCCTTCTACGTGGAGGACTCGCAGAGCTTCCTCGACGATCGCCTGATCGTGCGTGGTGGGGTGCGCCAGACCTGGGGCGATTCGGCCTTGGACTGGACGCCATACGCGCCGACCCTGATCACCGGCACCAACACGTACAACGCGACGACATATTCCGCTGGCGTCACCTACGCCTTCACCGACTGGCTGTCCGGACGGGCCGGCGCGTCGAGCGGCTTTCGCGCACCGACGGCCACCGAGATCGGTGCCAACTTCACGACCACGCCGATCGGCACCACGATCTTCGGCAATCCCTCCCTGGTGCCGGAGACCAGCCAGCAATGGGAGATCGGCGCGACCGCCAACTGGCGCGGCGGGCGCTTCGACACGGTGGTGTTCCAGAACACCATCAGCAACCGCATCACGCCCGTGACCGTCTCTTCGACCGGTGGACGCGTGGTGCAGGTCCAGGTCAACAGCCCGGCCAACCTGGTCGTCCAGGGCATCGAGTTCCAGACCCAGTTCGACGTCCTGCAGACGGCAGGCTGGAAGCTGGACAAGGGCGTGTTCTGGAACGTCTTCGGCAACGGCTACTACAACTTCAAGATGACCGACTACGGCGCCAACCCGCTCGCCTTCACGGATGTCGCCACCCGCATCAACAAGTACGGCATGTCGATCGGCACGCTGTTTGGCCAGGCCGGCACCGAGATTCCGTGGAGCTTCCAGCTCCTGGGAATCCTGCGCGGACCGATGTGGTACAATACCGAGGAAAGTCTCTCGCCGGTGTTCTTCCCCGGCCAGAATCGCACCGTCAGCGTCTACGAGAAGGGGGCGTTCTGGATATGGAACACGCGCTTGGAGGCCGAGGTGCTGAAGGGCATCAAGGTGTTTGCCGCCGTCAACAACCTGTTCGACGTCAACAATCATCCGATCTTCATCGCCCAGGATTCGGTTCCTTGCACCGCCCTGCAGGCCAACCAGAACGGCGCCTGCGGCAACTCGATGCCCGGCCGTGAGGTGATCGCCGGGTTTCAGTTCAGGTTTTGAGGATGAGTCGAACCTTGTTGTCCTCCTCCCCAGCGATGCTGGGGGGGAGGATGATCGTTGCGGCAATCGCGCTGCTGGCCCTTGCCAACGCGACCCGCGCCGAACCCGTCACCGTGCGAGACGCGTTCGATCGCAGCGTCACCGTGGAAAGCGCGCCGCAGCGTATCGTCACCATCTTCGCCTCGAACACCGAGATGGTCGCGGCGCTCGGTCTCACCGACCGCATCGTCGGCATCGAGGCCTATACGCGCTTCCCCCCGGAAGTGCTGGGCACGCCGCTGGTCGGCGGACGGCTGGGTTTCTCGGTCGACGCGGTGGTGGCTCGCAAACCCGATCTGGTCGTCGTGACGCCGTCGCGCCAGGCGGCGAACCAGCTCATCGATCCGATGGAGCGACTCGGCATTCCGATCGTCGTGCTGCTCCAACGAAGCGTGGAGGAGATCCTGTCGAACATCCGGCTGTTGGCGAAGCTGGCCGGCGTGCCGGAACGCGGCGAGGCCCTGGCGGCCAGGCTGCAGGCACGCCTCGACACCGTCGAGCGGCGCGTCAGCGCGCTGAAGGCGCCGAGCGTCATCATGATCACCGGTCGGCTCGGCAATGGCCTGATGCTGGTGACGCGGCCGGGCACCTATACCGGCGATGCCATCATGCACGCCGGTGGACGCCTGGCGTTCGACAGCGGCGTGATCGCTCAGGTCTCGCCGGAAGCGATCCTCAACGCCGATCCGGACATCCTGCTGTTTGCCGGCAGCGAGAAGGATATGAGGGAGCTGATCGCGCGGCCGGGTTGGAGCGAGATGCGCGCGGTGAAGAGCAAGCGCGCCCATGCGGTGAGCCGCGCCGAGCTCTTGATCCCCGGTCCGCGCACCATCGACGGCATCGAGAAGCTCGCAGCGCTTTTCCATCCGGTGACGCCGACGCGATGAGGGTTTGGCCGATCCTCCTCTTGGCACTTGCGATGGCGATCCTGGTCGGCGCCTGCGCCGGCCATGACTGGGCGAGCCCCGCCGATCTGCTGCGCGCAATTGCCGGCGACCCTGATCTGCGCAGCCGGCTGCTCGTCGAATGGCGCATCCCGCGCGTCCTGGCGGCGGCGCTGGTCGGGGCCCTGCTGGGGCTCGGCGGGACGGTGTTCCAGGGCGTGTTCCGCAACCCTCTTGCCGAGCCCTACCTGCTGGGCTCGGCCGGCGGCGCCGCACTCGGCGCCACCGTCGCCCTGCTGGTGCCGCTCGCTGCGCCGCAATCGGTCGTGCTGCCGCTGCTGGCCTTCGCCGGCGCGTGGGGCTCGACGATGCTGGTGATCGGCATCTCGCGCGTCTCGGGCGCCGTCGACGCCGCCGGCATGCTGCTGGCCGGTGTCGCCGTCGCCGCCATCCTGGGCGCGTTGCGGTCCTTTCTGATGCTGGCGCTGTCCGACGAGACGGTGAGCCTGCAGATCGTCCTGAGCTGGGTGCTGGGCGGGATCCAGACGCCGACCTGGCCGATCCTCGGCCTTCTCGCCGCGATCACGGCGGCCTGCCTGGGGCTCGGCCTGTCGCTCGCCGGCCGGCTCGACGTGCTGGGATTGGGCGAGGCGATGGCGACGGCATTCGGCCTCAACGTCACCCGCTTCATCGCTTTCGCCGTGCTGGCGGGCTCGGTCGTGGTCGCGGCCGCTGTCGCCTTCGGTGGCTTGGTCGCTTTCGTCGGACTCGCCTCGCCGCACATCGCGCGCTGGCTGGTCGGCCCCTTGCACAAGCCCTTGATGCCCGCCTCGGCGCTGGTCGGCGCCATCGTCGTCACCCTGGCCGATGCCCTGGCGCGCTCCGCCCTGCCGCCGGCCGAGATCCCGCTCGGCTTGGTGACCGCGGTGGCGGGAGGGCCGTTCTTCATCATGCTGCTGACGCGGCGGCTGCGCGCATGACCGGCATTTCCGTCACCGATCTCGTGATCAAGCGCGGCGGCGCGACCCTGGTCGACCGGCTCACCGTGTCGCTCGCATCGCCAGGCTCGATCGCGGTGATCGGTCCGAACGGCGCGGGCAAGTCCACGCTCTTGAAGGCGCTGGCCGGCATCGTCCCTCCTGACTCGGGGACGGTGCGGATTGGCGATTGCGCCATCGCCACGATGCCGCAGGCCACCCGCGCCGAGACCATCGGCTACCTGCCGCAATACTTCGATCCGCACTGGGATCTCACGGTCGCCGATCTGGTGCAACTCGGCGCCCAGCGCGGGGCTCGCGCGACACCGGCGGCCATCGAGGCGGTGACGGCATCCTTCGAGCTTGCCCATTTGTCGCGCCGACGCTGGTCGACCCTGTCCGGCGGGGAGCGGGCACGAGCTCTGCTGGCGATGGTCCTGGTGGTCGATCCACCGATCCTGCTTGCCGACGAACCGGCGGCGAGCCTCGACATCCGCCATCGCCTCGACGTCATCCGCACGCTCAGCCGGAGGGGCGAGGAAAGGCTTTCGATCGTGGTCGTGCATGATCTCGACCTTGCCTTCAGCTACTTCGAGCGAGTGGTCGTGGTCGACTCCGGCAGGATCGTAGCCGACGCTCCGGCAGGCAGCCTGATTGGCGACCCGCTGCTCGACGAGGTGTTCTCGGTGCGCTTCCAGCGGCTGAAGACGCCGGACGGCTGGTTGTTGCGGGCGACGCCCCGCGGCCCTTGAATCCTTGCATCCTCGCCGAACCCGCGACAAGGTCGGGACGATGACGGTGCGTCTAGGCTTTTTCACTCGCCTGCTCGACCAGACCGACGCGGCGGAGCGCTATCGGCTGGCGACCCAGCAGATCATGCATGCCGAGCGCTGCGGCTATGATTCGGCCTGGATCGCGCAGCATCATTTCCACGAGGGCGAGGGCGGCCTGCCGGCGCCTTTCGTGTTCCTGGCGCAGGCGGCGGCGCGGACCTCGCGCATCCGGCTCGGCACGGGCATCGTGACCCTTCCCTTGGAGCTGCCGGTGCGGGTCGCCGAGGATGCTGCGGTGACGGACCTGATGTCCGGCGGCCGGCTCGAGGTCGGCGTCGGACCGGGCGGCAATCTGACGGCCTTCACCGCCTTCGGCCTGGACGCCAACGACCGCCACGTCCTGATGGATCGCAATCTCGAGCTGATGCGCACGGCCTGGTCGGGCGGCGCGCTGCCCGGCGGCGACAAGCTCTATCCGTCGAGCCCGACCCTGGTCGACCGTATCTGGCAGGCCACGTTCTCGGTGGCGGGCGCCCGCCGCGCCGGCCTGGCAGGCGATGGCCTGATGCTGTCGCGCACCCAGCCGCGCCCGGCCGATGCGCCCAATGCGTCGCTGGCCGACATCCAGAACCCGATGATCGATGCCTATCTCGATGCGCTGCCCAGGGGACGCGCGCCGCGCATCCTGGCTTCGCGCACGGTGTTCGTGGCCGACGACCACAAGGAGGCCATGCGCTTTGCCGAGACCGGCCTGGCACGGCTGCGCCATCGGCTTGCCTCGACGGGCAATCTCAGCTCGGGCAACCTGGTCGGCGACCTGATCGCGGCGTTCGACGTCCATATCGGCACGCCGGACGAGGTGGTCGCCTCGCTGCGGGCCGAGGCCACGCTGGCTCGGGCGACGGACCTCACGATCCAGGCCCATTCCATCGACCCGCCGCATCCCTACATCCTGCGCTCGATCGAGCTGGTGGCCGAGAAGGTCGCGCCGGCCCTGGGTTGGGTGAAGGCCGAAGCCAACGGCGAACGGCGCGTCGCCTGATTGGGAGGACAAGGAAGAAGAATGCCCGATGTGATCGATACGCTGGCCGGGCTCGCGCCCGGCTCGCCGCTGCACGCAATTCGCGATCAGCGTCCGCAGGCCCGGCTGCATGCACAGGCGAGCTACGACTCGCTCTTCGCGCCGCTCAGCGAGGCCGATGCGAGCAAGCTCGAGCGGTTCGCCATCGCCTGTTTCGTCGCGGGCCTGCATGGCCGGCTCGAGATGGAGACGTTCTATGGCGCGGGATTGGCCGGCGCCGGCGCGCCGGCAGGCCTGAAGGAGGCCGTCGTCGCGGCGGTTGCGGCGGCCAAGGGCAAGGGCCCCTATGGCCATTATCCAAAAGGGCCGCTCAGCACCGAGGACCAGACCGGACCCGCGCATCGCCTCGATGCCGCCAACCGAACGGCGCTCGGCCCGCGTCTCGCCGCCGCCTTCGAGCATGCGCACATGCTGGTGTTCCATCCGCGCGACTCGGCGCCGGCGTATCTGCAGGCCCTGGTCGATGCCGGCTGGTCGACCACCGGCATCGTGGTGATCTCCCAGCTCGTTGCCTTCCTCTCCTACCAGATCAGGGTCGTCGCCGGCTTGCGCGCCCTGAATGCGAGGCCCGCATGACCGACAAGGTTCTCTCCACCCCGCCGCATGTCGAGCCGGTGGTGTTCACCAGAGACATGCTCGACTGGCTGCCCTGGCTCGAGCCGATGGCGGAGCAGGATCTGACCGCCCGGCACCTGGCCGGCCTGGTCGATGCGGCGCGCGCCAAGTCGCCGTATTTCCGCCTGCTGGCGCGTGATCCCGAGGTGCTCGAAGCGCGCACCCGCACCGACAAGGACATCTTCTACAATCCCGACGCCGGCCTGCCGCGCGCCGAGCGCGAGCTGGCCGCCGCCGCGACCTCGCGCTTCAACGGCTGCATTTATTGCGCCTCCGTGCATGCCCGCTTCGCCGCGACCTATTCCAAACGCACCGAGGATGTCGACCGCTTGCTGGCGGACGGGGTCGGGGCCGACCTCGATGCGCGCTGGAACGCCATTGTCGCGGCGTCGGTGGCGCTGACCACGACCCCGATCACCTTCGGCGCGGAGCATGTCGACGCCCTGCGCACGGTCGGGCTCGATGAGGCGTCGATCGTCGATGTCATAAATGCGGCGTCGTTCTTCAACTGGGCCAACCGGCTGATGCTGTCGCTCGGCGAGCCGGCAGCACCCTCGAAGTAGCAACCTCCGAACGAGGGCGACGTTCCTCCCACGCAGGGGTTGCCCCGTGGAGGAAAGGATGAGTCTTGCGCGCAGGAAGGCGGCGCAGGTGAAGCGCAACCATGGCCCGGACGACGCACTCGTCCTGCTGACCGCCGGGCACAACGAGATCGAGAAGCTGATCCGCGAGTACGATCGGCATGCCGGTGCGTTGGACGGTGTCGAGAAGGGCAAGCTCGCGCTGCATATCTGCCACGCCTTGGCACTCCACCACGCGGTCAAGGCCGAGGTCCTCTATCCCGCGGCTGAAGCCATGCTGGGACCTGAAGACAGGCGGCAGCTCGACAGGCTGCGGGCTGACCAGCAGGTCATGCTCGACCTGATCGCCGAGATCGAGGGCATGTCGTCCGCTGATTCAGCGTTCGACTCCCGGGTGCGCGACCTGGGCGACCTGGCGTGTCGGCTCAACAAGGCCGAGGAGCAGGACATTTTTCCGCGCCTCCGACATTCGAAGCTCGATCTCGTCGGCACGGGCGAGCGCATGGCCGCCCGCAAGAGCCAGCTCGCCACTCAGCCCATCGATCGCGAGCTGATCCACCAGGCGCGCAAGGTCATGGGCGGGCGGACCTGAGGCTCGAAGCCTGCCGGCAACCCGGCGCCGTCCCGCTCGTTGACTCCTCCGTGACGCTTCGATGCGTCGGGGGAGGCGGCAATTCCTGACAATACGATGACGAGCGAAGCACCGAAGGTGGTAGCGGCTTCGGTGCTGGGACATGGCGGTCGTGTCCTGCCGGCCGTGACGGTCGATACCTACAACGAGGAGCTGCGCGACGAGGAAGGCTTCGTCGGCGATCGCGCCAGCGGCCGGGCCTTCCGGTCGATCCTGGAGGACTGGCGCGAGAAGCTGCGCGCGCTCGGCGAGGATCCATTCGGCGACACGCCGAGTCAGGAGATCTCGAAGTCCAAGCTCGACAAGATGCTGGCCGGCGCCGATCCGCTGGCGGCTGGTCTGGTGCACACCGTGGTCGAGGAATTCGCAGTCGAGCTCGCCACCGTCGTGCGGCGGTTTCTTCGCCTCGAGGACTGGCACGGCACGGAGCGCATCGTGATCGGCGGTGGCTTGAGCGCCAGCCATATCGGCGAGCTGGCGATGGGCCGTGCGGCAGTCGCTCTGGCCGGCGAGGGCATCGCCCTCGAGCTGCGCACCATCACCAACCATCCCGACCAGGCCGGCTTGATCGGCGCCGTCCAGCTTGCGCCGAGTTGGGTGCTCGCCGGGCACGATGCCATTCTCGCTGCCGACGTCGGCGGCACGAACCTGCGGGTCGGCGTCGTCGAGCTCAACATGAAGAAGAACGGCAATCTTTCGAAGGCGACCGTGTGGAAGCATCTGCACTGGCGTCATCGCGACGATCAGCCGTCACGCACGCAGACCCTCGACCGAATGGCCGAGATGGCCAACGAGCTGATCCGGCTGGCTGCCAAGGAGAAGCTCAAGCTGGCGCCGTTCGTCGGAATCGGTTGTCCCGGATTGATCGACGAGCACGGCACCATCCTGACGGGAGGGCAGAACCTTCCCGGCAACTGGGAGGGCGAGGATTTCAAGCTCCACGCCGAGATCGCCTCGCGCCTGCCGCGCCTGGAAGGGCACGAGCCGGTTGTGGTGATTCACAACGACGCGGTGGTTCAGGGCCTGAGCGAGGTCCCGAACATGACTGACATCCACCATTGGGGAGTCCTGACCATCGGCACCGGCCTCGGAAACGCGCGCTTCACGAACCGGATCGACGAGACCGCTAGCTCGTGAAGCGTCGTGGACGCAGCCCCGCATGGAACCAGGTGACCATGGAATAGATATCGTACACCGGCAGCCCGAGCGCCTCGTGCACCGCCGCTGCGTAAGGCGGCATGTTGGTGCATTCCAGCACGATGGCGCCGACCTCGGGATGGGCAGCGACCAGAGCGCGGCCGGCATCGAGAATGTCCTGCTCGGCCTTGGCGACGTCCATGTCGTCCTTCTCGCCCAGGATCAGCACGCGGAAGAATTCCCGGCCCTTCTCGGTGCCGACGACAGGCGTATCGAGTGGGACGCCGGCTGCTGCGAGATGCTTGGGCGTGAGCGACGTGGCGCTGACGGTGATGACGCCGACCCGCTTGCCGGGCGGCAAGGTCGCCTGCACCCACGGCACCTGCAGGAGCGAGCTGGTCGCCACCGGCACCTTCACCTGGGCCGCCAGCTCGTTCTGGAACAGCGACAGGAACCCGCAATTGGTGGTGATCGCCTCGGCGCCGTGCCGAACCAGCTCGGCCGCCGACTCGATGAAGCTCGGCAGCAGCCCGGCTGCGCCCTTCAGGACGACGGACTCGGGATTGGCGCCCGGCACGATCTTGTAGAGCACCGGAAAAGGCCAGGTCGTGGCGTTGCCCATGTCGCCCGGAATGCGCGGAAAGCGCGCTTCCAGCATCAGGATGCCGAGAGGCGCGCCGTAGAGGGCCTTGCCGCCTTTTGCAATCGAAGTCACGTAGCCCGTCTCCCCAATAACCCTCAAATTCAAGCTCCTCTCCCCTTAGCGGGGGAGAGGAACATGAGTGTGTCCATCCAGGAACCAGTCGAGGATATGGGCATTCTCGTCGCGCGGATAGGTGTGCGAGAGATCGGCGACCTCGCGGTACACGACCTCGGCGCCGGCCTCGCTCAGCACCTGCTCGGCGCTGCGCGCCAGGGCGGCGGAGAACATCCAGTCCTGCGCGCCATGCACGATATGGATCGGCAGGCCGCGCATGCGTTCGGCGTCGGCGAAGCCGATCAGCATGGGATGGAAGGCGGCGGCGATCGGCGCCAGGTGCGTGAACTGGCAATCGCCGCGCAGGCCCAGCACGTAGGTGAAGGTGCCGCCGTCGCTCATGCCGGTGAGCAGGGTCCGTTGGCGGTCGATCGGCCATTGGCCGGCGACCTGCTCGACCATGCCGTCGATGCTCGGGCCGTCGATCTCCGCCTCCATCAGCGACCAGGTCGAGCCAACGGCGGTCGGGGCGAGGACGACGAAGCCACGGGTGCGCGCCTCGCGCACCCAGCTCCACAGGAAGGCGCCGCCGTTGCCGCTGCCGCCATGCAGGGCGACGACCAGGGGCATCGGCGTCGACGGATCGAAGTATTCGGGCACGTAGAGCGAGCAGGCGCCGCGCGTCCCCGGTGGCCCACCGACATGCATGACGCCGACCTGTGCGCGATCCGGGTCGACCCCGCCTATCCGTTCGTTGAGCGCAGGGTCGCTGCGCATCGCCTGCTCGAGGAAGAACTGGCTGACTGGTCGCAGGAAGGCCGCCAGCGGATAGAGCGCAGCGGCGGCCTTGGCGTAGCCGCGCAGCGCACGATAGGCCGCGACGATGGGCTGCGGCGCATCGCCGGCATCCCGCAGGCCGGCGAGGCCTTCGGCTGCCGCCTCGGCGGCAGGTTCCAGGCAGCCGCGCACCGGGGCAAGTCGACCGGGCCAGTCGAGCGCGCGCGAGGCGGCGAGGGCGGGGGCGAGATCGTCGTCGCGGCCGGCCATCGCCTCGATGAGCTTGGGCAGGGTGGCCGGCGAGAGATGGCGGCCGGCGAATTCGAGGGCGTGCAGGGCCTTGAGCGTCGCGGGCACCAGCCGGGCGATGGCATCGACAGCGGGTTCGTTGCCTCCTGCCCCGGCCATGCGCGTCACTCCTTCAGGATGGTGGCTTCGAGCGGCGGGCGGCCGCGGATCATGTCGGCGGCCTTCTCGGCAATCATCAGCACCGAGGCGTTGAGATTGGCTGACGGCATGGTCGGCATGATCGAGGCGTCGACCACGCGCAGGCCCTGGATTCCGCGCACACGCAGCTGGTCGTCGACCACCGCGGTCGGATCGCTGTCGGGTGCCATGCGGCAGGTGCCCATGAGATGGAAGGTGGTGGTGCCGCGCTGCTTGGCGGCGCCCAGCAGCTCGTCGTCGGACTGCACCTGGGCGCCGGGGAATTCCTCGCGGTCGTAGTATTTGCTGAGCGCCCGCGAGCCGATCAGGCGGCGGGCGAGCCTCATGCCCGCGAGCAGCACGCGCCGGTCGCTCTCGGCGGCCAGGTAGTTGGGCTGGATGATCGGATGCTCGAACGGGTCGGCCGACTTGATGCGGACATAACCGATGCTGTCCGGCCGCTGCTGCCACGAGGCGATGGTCATGCCGGGGAAATCGTCGAGGGTCGACTGCACGCCCTCCTTGTAGCTCGCCGGCGTGAAGGTGAGCTGTAGGTCGTAATTGTCGACCCGCTCGTCCGACTTCCAGAACACGTAGATCAGGGTCGGATTGAGCGCCAGGATGCCCTTGCGCGTGAGGGCGTACTTCAGCACCTCGCCGACCAGCTTGAGCCCGTGGGATTTCTCGTTGATGGTCTCGGCGTTCTTGACCCGGGCGACGAAGCGCGGCGCGTAATGGTCGCGCAGGTTCTCGCCGACGCCGGGCAATTCATGGCGCACCGTGATGCCGTGCTGCTGCAAAAGCGGCGCCGGGCCGATGCCCGAGACCTGCAGGAGCTGCGGCGAGTTCACCGTGCCGCCGCACAGGATCACCTCTTTGGCGGCACGCACCTCGGTCGGCGTGCCGTTGCGCCCGCCCTGTCGATAGCGCACGCCGACCGCGCGCTTGCCCTCGAGCACGACCTCGTGCGCGTGGGCGTTGGTGCGGACGGTGAGGTTGCGCCGGCCCATCGCCGGATGCAGGTAGCCGCGCGCGGCGCTCATGCGCCGGCCGTTCTGGATGATGCGCTGGACGTAGCTCACGCCCGCCTGCATCGTGCCGTTGTAGTCGCGGTTGCGCGGGATGCCCATCTCGACCGCGCCCTCGATGAAGGCCTCGCACAGCGGATCGCGCCAGTCGAGATCGGTGATCGGCAGGTTGCCGTCGCGGCCGCGGAACGTTTCATCGGCCTCGCCGATGCGCCGCTCGCTCCTGCGGAAGTAGGGCAGCACGTCGGCATAGCCCCAGCCGCGGTTGCCGCGCTGCGCCCAGCCGTCGAAATCGAGGCGCTGGCCGCGATTGTAGATATGGCCGTTGATCGAGCTCGAGCCGCCCAGGGTCTTGCCGCGCGGCGCGGCGATGCGGCGTCCGCCGGTCCATTCGCTGGCTTCCGAGGTGTAGAGCCAGTTCACGCTGGGATTGACCAGGGTGTACATGAAGCCGGCCGGGATATGGATGAAGGGATGCCAGTCGCGCGGGCCGGCCTCCAGCACGCAGACCGTGGCGCTCTCGTCCTCGCTCAGCCGGCCGGCCAGCACGCTGCCGGCCGATCCGGCGCCGACGATGACATAGTCGTAGGTTTCCATGGCGAAGGCAGGCTCCCGTCGAGTTCTTGCTATCGCAGCTTCATGGTCGGGTCGAGGGCGACGCGCAGGGATTCACCCAGGGCGTTGAAGGCGAGCGCGGTCAGCAGGATGGCGAGGCCCGGGGCGTACATCTGCTCCGGCGCGATCTCCATGTAATGGTAGGCACGGGCCAGCATGGCGCCCCACGAGGGCTGCGGTGGCTGCACGCCCAGGCCCAGGAAGCTGAGGCTGGCCTCGGCCAGCAGCGCCACCGCCAGCAGGAGCGTGATCTGCACGATCACCGGCTGGATGGCGTTGGGCACGACATGCTTCCACAGGATGCGCGCGACGCTGGCGCCGAAGACGCGCGCCGCGTCGACATAGAGCTCCTGCTTCACGATCAGGGTCTGAGCCCGCACCAGGCGGGCAAGCTGGGGCGAGAACACGATGCCGACTGCGATCATGCCGTTGGTCAGGCCGACCCCCAGCGCGCCAGTGACGGCGATGGCCAGCACGATCGCCGGAAACGACAGCAGCGTGTCGATGATGCGGCTGATGCCGTCGTCGACCCAGCCGCCCAGGAAGCCTGCAAGCAGCCCGACCGGCACGCCCAGCACGATCGCCACGGCGACTGCCAGGAAGCTCGCATAGAGTGTCGCCGGCGCGCCGTAGATCAGTCGGGACAGCACGTCGCGGCCGAGATCGTCGGTGCCCAGCGGATGCCGGGCATCGGGTTCCTGCAGGGTGTTGTTGACGTTCTGGTTGGTCGGCGAATGCGGCGCGATGACCGGCGCCGCGATCGACAGCGCGAACAGCAGCACCAGGAACGCCAGGCTCGCCGCGCCGCGCAGGTCGCGGCGCAGCCACTTGGTGAAGCGGGTCAGCATGGCCCCCTATCTCCGTCCGACGCGCGGATCGAACACGGTGTAGAGCACGTCGATCAGCAGGTTGAGCCCGATCACGATCATCACCAGGGCCAGCACCACGCCCTGGATCACCGGGAAGTCCTTGTGGATGGCCGCATGCACCACCATGCTGCCGATGCCCGGAATGGCGAACACCGCCTCGATCACCACGGTGGCGCCGAGCAGGCGGTTGAAGATCAGCCCGATCACCGTCAGCAGGTTGACGCTGACGTTCTTCAGCCCGTGCTTCCACAGGATGGCGGTGGGCGACAGTCCCTTGGCATGCAGGGTGCGGACATATTGCGACGACAGCACCTCGACCAGCGAGCTGCGCAGTTGCCGCGCGACCTCGGCGATGCCGCCCGCCGCCAGGGCGATCGACGGCAGGGCGGCATGCAGCAGGGCCTTGCCGACGCCGGCCGAGAGCGGCACCGCGCCGGTCGCCGGAAAGAAATTCCAGTTGAGCGCGAAGGTGGCGACCAGCAGCATGGCCAACCAGAAGTTCGGCAGCGCGACGCCCAGCGAGGCGAGGCTGGTGACGAAGCCGTCGATGCGGGAGCCAGGCCGGGTCGCCGCCAGGATGCCGAGCGGTATGCCGATCACGAGCGACAGCAGCAGCGCGCAGCACACGATCAGCAGCGAGATCGGGAAGCGCCGCAGGATCGACTGCAGCACCTCCTCGCCCGACAGCAGGGACTTGCCGAGATCGCCGTGCAGCGCATCCCACAGCCACGTCCCGTATTGCACCAGGAACGGCCGGTCGAGCCCGTAGAGATGGCGGATCTCGGCGATCCGAACGTCGGTGGCGTTGTCGCCCGCCAGGGTGACGGCGATGTCGCCGGGCACGAGCTGCTGCAGGCCGAACACGACGAACGTCGCCAGCACGATCACCGGCGCCACCTGCACCAGGCGCCGGCCGACCAGCCGGAGGCGGTCCTTGGTCAGCATCAGCTGTCGAGCCAGACGCCGTCGAAGCGCGGCTTGCCCAGCAGGTTGGGCCCGAAGCCCTTCACCTTGGTGGTGTGGGCGTCGAGCTCGAACTGAAACAGCAGCGGCAGCGACAGGGCCTGTTCCAGCACCAGGCGCTGCAGCAGGGAGAACGCCTTCTTGCGTTCGCCGAGATCGGCGCTGGCGCGCGAGGCGGCGAGGGCGGCGCTGATCTCCGGCGTCGCCTCCTCGCGGCCCGAGTTGAAGTACGAGCCCTTGCCGTAGAGGAGGGTGAAGGTGAGGCTGGGATCGGGCCGGCCGGTCCATTGCGACAGCAGACCGTTGCCCTCCGCCTTGGCGAAGAAGGCGGCGCTGCCCTCGGGAATGTTGAAAGTGCTGAAGCGGAGCTTGATGCCGACCTTGCGCAACTGCTCCTGCAGCACCTCCTGGCGCTGCTGCTGGCGCTGATCGGTGTAGCCGATAAGGTGCAGCTCGAGCCCCTCCTTGTGGCCGGCCTCGGCGAGCAGCGCCTTGGCCCTGTCGGGATCGTACTTGTAGTAGTTCTCCAGGGTCGGATCGAAGGCCCAGTGCGCCTTGGGCAGCACCGTGGTGGCGACCTCCGACAGGCCGGCCATGGTCGCCTTGGCGAACGACTCGCGGTCGACGGCGTAGTTCAGCGCCTGCCGCACCCTGAGGTCGTTGAGCGGCGGCTTGGCGAAATTGAGGAAGGTCATCACGCAGTACAGGGTGGGACCGCTCACCGACACCAGATTCCTGGCACGATCGACCAGCGGCTTCTGCTGCGGCGACAGGAAATAGACGAAGTCGTTCTGGTTCGCGACGACGGCGCGCAGCGCCGTGTTGATCTCCGGGATGACGTTCATCTCCAGCCCGTCGAGCCAAGGCTGGCCCTGCTTGAAGTACTTGTCGTGCCTGGTGTAGGTGACCTTCTCGTTGTCGTTCCAGCTCACGAACTTCATCGGCCCGGCGCCGACCGGCTTGCGGTCGTAGTCCTTGCCCAGCTCCTGCATCGCCTTGGGCGAGGACATCATGCCGGCGCGATCGGACAGGATCAGCAGCAGCGCCGCGTCGGGCTGCTTCAGCTTGATCGCCACTTGCTGCGGCCCTGCCACTTCGACGCCTTCGACGGTGACGAGATCGCCCTTGATGTTGGAGCGCGCATCGCCGCGTGCGCGGTCGAGGTTGAATTTGACCGCTGCCGCATCGAGCAGTGTGCCGTCATGGAAGGTCACGCCGGAGCGGATATTGAGCAGCAGCGTCCTCGGATCGGGATTGCTCCACGATTCGGCGAGGCCAGGTCGGGCCTGCAGCGTCGTTGGCTCGAAATCGATCAGCGTGTCGAAGATCGGATAGAGGAAGGCATGGTCCGACCCCGAGCCGCCGGTCTGCGGATCGAGGCTCGACGGATTGGCATTGGCCGACACTTTCAGCACGCCGCCTTTCTTGGGCGCGCCCTGCGCCGCAGCGGAGCCTGCGAGCGCGAGCCCGGCGGCGCTGGCGAGGAAATCGCGGCGATGGAATTTCAACATGGGGTGCTCCTGCCCTTGTCGTGTCCCTCTCCCCGCTAGGAGGAGAGGCTAGGTGAGGGGGCGACGGCGGGTGTAACCAGAAGACGGGGAGTGCCCTCAACCATCGAGCCAGACGCCGTCGAAGCGGGGCTTGCCGAGAAGGTTGGGCCTGTAGCCCTTGACCTTGGCCACGTGGGCATCGAGCTCGAGCTGGAACACCAGGGGCACCACCAGCGCTGCGTCGACCACGATCTTCTGGACCTTGGCGAAGGCGGCCTTGCGCGCCTCGAGATCCTCGCTGGCGCGCGACTCCAGCAGCGCGGCGGTGAGGTCGGGCGACCATTCGGTGCGGCCGGCGTTGTAGTAGGAATCCTTGGCGAACATCAGCGAGTAGGTGAGCGAGGGGTCGGGGCGGCCGGTCCAGGCGGCCAGCAAGCCTTCGCCCTTCTTGTCGGCGAAGAAGGCCGAGCTCATTTCCGGGATCGAGCCGGTCTGCCATTTGATGCGGATGCCGCCCTTGGCGAGCTGTTCCATCAGCACCTCCTGGCGCTGCTGGCTCCTCTGGTCGGAGTAGCCCAGGAAGGTCATGTCGATGCCGTTGGGGAAGCCCGCTTCGGCGACCAGCTTCTTCGCCTTGTCGGGATCGTGCGGCCAGCCGTTGGCGAGCTTGGCGTCATAGGCCCAGTGGGCGCTGGGCAGCGCCATCCAGGCCGGTTCGGCCAGGCCGCCCATCGTCGCCTTGCTGAAGGCCGTTCGGTCGATGGCATGATTGATGGCCAGGCGCAGCTTGGGATTGTCGAGCGGCGCGCGGCCGTAGTTCACGAATATCTGCACGCAGTAGAGCGTCGGGCCGGTCACGGCGGTCAAGTTCTTGGCGCGGTCGATCACCGTCTTCTGCTGCGGTGACAGGAAATAGACGAAGTCGTTCTGGCCGGCGACCACCGAGCGCAGGCCGGTGTTGGTCTCGGCGATGACGGCGAGCTCCAGCCCGTCGAGCAGGGGCTGGCCCGGCTTCCAGTACTTGTCGTTGCGGACGTAGGTCACCTTCTCGTTGTCGTTCCAGCCCGTGCAGCGATAAGGGCCGGAGCCGACCGGCTTGCGGTCGTGGTCCTTGCCCAGCTCCTTCACCGCCTTGGGCGAGCACATCATGCCGGCGCGATCCGAGAGGATCAGCGGCAGCGCCGAATCGGGCTGCTTCAGCTTCAGGGTGACCTGCATCGGGCCGGTCACCTCGATCGTGTCGACGGTGGAAAGATCGGCCTTGATGCTCGATCGCGCGTCGGCGCGGTTGCGCTCCAGGTTGAACTTGGCCGCCTCGGCGTCGAACGGCGTGCCGTCATGGAACTGCACACCCGAGCGCAGGTTGAGCACCAGCGTCTTGGTGTCGGGGAACTTCCACGATTCGGCCAGCCCGGGCAGCGCCTTCAGGGTCGGGAAGTCGAACTCCACCAGCGTGTCGAAGATCGGATAGAGGAAGGCGTGGTCCTGGCCGGAGCCGCCGGTCGCGGGATCGAGGCTCGACGGGTTGGTCGGCGCCGAGACCTTCAAGATGCCGCCTCGCTTGGGCGTGCCCTGCGCCCAGGCCTGGCGCCCGGCGGCGAGCGCCATCGCTCCGGCAAGGAGCGAGCGACGATTGGTGTTCATTATGTCCTCCCTTTTTTCGTGACTTCGCCGGCGAAGTGGCAGGCGACGAAGCGGCCCGGCTCGAGCTCGCGCCACGCCGGCTCCTGGGTGCTGCAGATCTCCTGGGCGAAGCGGCATCGCGTGCGGAAGCGACAGCCCGAGGGCGGTGAGATCGGGCTCGGGATCTCGCCTTCCAGCATGACGCGTTCATCCGTGCGCAGATGGCTGGGCAGCGGCACCGGCTCGGCCGAGAGCAGCGCCTCGGTGTAGGGATGCAGCGGCCGCTCGGCGATCGCGTCGGCGTCGGCCAGCTCGACGAACTTGCCGAGATACATCACCGCTATGCGATCGCTGATGTGGCTCACCACGCCGAGATCGTGGGTGATGAACAGGTAGGTGAGGCCGAACTCGCGCTGCAGGTCGGCGAAAAGGTTCAGGATGTCGGCCTGGATCGACACGTCGAGTGCCGCCACGACCTCGTCGCAGACCACGAGCTTGGGCCGGAGCGTCAGGATGCGCGCGATGTTGACGCGCTGCTTCTGGCCGCCCGACAGCTCGTGCGGATAACGCTCGCCGAACTCGCGGCTGAGACCGACCCGTTCGAGCACGGCGACCGCGCGGGCGTTGCGTTCGGCTCTGGTGCCTTCGCCCAGTATGTCGAGCGGCTCGCGCACGCTCTCGCGGATGCGCATGCGCGGATTGAGCGCCGCGTTGGGATCCTGGAAGACGATCTGGAAATCGCGCCTGTTGCGGCGGAAGGCGGCCCCGCCCAGCGTGTAGGGATCGATGTCCTCGAGCTTGACAGCGCCCGAGGTCGGCTTCAGCAGGCAGACGACGGCGCGGCCCAAGGTCGACTTGCCTGAGCCCGACTCGCCGATCACGCCGAACGTCTCGCCACGACGCATGGCGAAGCTCACGCCGTCCACCGCCTTCACGGTCTCCGAGCCGCCCGAGGTCGAGAAGTGCACCTTGAGGTCGGACGCTTCGACGAGAGTGCTCATGCCACCGCGCCCGGCAAGGTGAGGTTGGCCTGCCGCACACACCGGGCGCGCCGTTCGGCCGATACCTCGACGAGGCTCTGCGTCGCGGCGCACTCGGGCGCGCCATGGGCGCAGCGCGGCTTGAAGCGGCAGCCCTTCGGCATGTCGGCGAGCGAGGGCACGCGGCCCGGGATCGACGGCAGGGTGGTCTTGCGCTTGCTGAGCCGCGGGATCGAGCGCAGCAGTCCCGACGTGTAGGGATGGCGCGGCCGCTCCAGCGCGGCGTCGACCGGGGCATCCTCGACCACCTCGCCGGCATACATGGTCAGCATGCGCGTGCAGGTCTCGGCGATGACGCCGAGATCGTGGGTGATGAACAGCAGCGCCGTGCCGGTGCGACTGCTGAGATCGAACAGCAGGTCGATGATCTGCGCCTGGATGGTGACGTCGAGCGCGGTCGTCGGCTCGTCGGCGATCAGCAGGCGCGGCTCGCAGACCAGCGCGATGGCGATCATCGCGCGCTGTCTCATGCCGCCGGAAAGCTGATGCGGATACTCGTCGACGCGCCGCGCCGGCAGGGGAATGCCGACCTGGGCCAGCGCCTCGATGGCGCGCTCGCGCGCCTCCTTCTTCGCCATGCCGCGATGGGCACGCAAGGTCTCGCCGATCTGATGACCAATCGTGAACACCGGATCGAGCGCGCTCATCGGCTCCTGGAAGATCATGCTGATCTGCCGGCCGCGCACCTTGCGCATGTCGCGCGCCGGCAGGGTCAGGAGATCGCGCCCTTCGAAGGCGATCCGGCCGGTCACCCGGCTGGAACGTCGCGGCAGCAGGCCGAGGATCGACAGCCCGGTCACCGTCTTGCCGCAGCCCGATTCGCCGACGATGCCGACGCGCTCCCCGGGCCGCACGGCGAAAGTGACATCGCGGGTGGCCTGCACCTCGCCCGCCTCGGTGCGGAAATGGATTCCGAGGCTCCGCACATCCAGGAGCGGTGCCGCCGCGTTCGCTGCCGTCACTTGTTTCCTTCCCTCAGGGCAGCAGATTACACGAGTCTTCTAGCCCGTCATCGCTCTCGCCTTGCGCTGGGCGGGAGGCAGCGCTTCGGTACCGATCACCCGATCGCGCGCGAGGCGCTGAAGTTCGGCCTGCGAGAGACCGAGCAGCCCGCCGAGCACCTGGTCGTTGTATTCGCCGAGCGTTGCGGCCGGCGTTCGCATCGCGATGGGGGCATCGCCTTCGCGATAGGGCGGCGAGGGCTGGGGATGCCGGCCGACATAAGCGCGCTCCATCCATTGCCAGAAATTGCGCGCGGTGAGATGCGGATCGTCGAGCAGTTCCATGGGATGGCGCACCGCGCCCGCTGCCACGCCGGCCTGCTGGAGGATCAGCATCGCCTCGTCAGGCGAACGAGTCGTCGTCCAGGCGGCGATCGCAGCCTCGATGCGATCCTCCTGCCGCCGCCGCCCGGCGGCGGTGACGAAGGCGTCACCCTCGAGGCCGATCAGTCGCGCCAGCGCCTGCCACATCGCGTCGTCGGTCACCGCGATCGACACCCACTTGTCCGTGCCAGCCGAGCGAAAGATTCCATGCGGCACATGGACCGGATGGCGGTTGCCGGCGCGCGGCGACACGGCGCCGTTGGCCGATTGCTCGATCGCCCAGGCGGCAGTGAAGGGCAGCATGCACTGGACCTGCGAGAGATCGATGAACTGGCCTTCGCCGGTTTCGCGGCGATGGAGCAGGGCGATCAGCATGGCCGAGCAGGCGTTGAGGCCGCCCACCGCATCGCCGTAGGCGAGATGGTTCATCATCGGCGGATCGTCGGCGCGACCGCCGACGCTCGGCAGGCCGGAACCCTGTTCGAGCGTCGAGCCGTAGGCGCGCGTCTGGCACCATGGCCCGGTGGCGCCGAACGCCGCCATCGAGACCATCACCAGCGAGGGGTTCACCTCGACCAGCGCGCCGTAGTCGAGACCGAACTTGCGCAGCACCTCGGCGGAGTAGTTCTCGATCACCGCATCGGCGTCCCTGATCAACGCCTTGGCGAGTGCCACGCCGTCAGGCACGGTGAGGTCCAGCGTGATCGCCCGCTTGCCGCGGTTCATGATGTTGAAGCGCGACGACCTCTCGTAGAGGCGCTGGGTGACCGTCTCGGCCCTGTTGTCGACGCCGCGCCACCAGTCGGGATAGCCGCAGGCCTCGATCTTGATCACGTCGGCGCCGAGATCGGCGAGGTTGCGCGTGCAAACCGGCCCGGCCCAGCCCATCGAGAGATCGACGATGCGCAGTCCTTCCAACGGCCGCCCGTGGCGGGGCGATGCCTGGTTCGCGGGCGCGCGTGCGGTGATGCCTCCGTCATGCTCGCCGATTTCCGGCACCCTGCCGCCGAAATTGGCCGGCGTCCGCGTCAGATGAAACGGCGTGCCCGGCGCCTCGACCGTGCGCTCGCCGATGGTGATCGGCACGATGGCCTTGCGATCGCGGAACACCGGCCAGGCCAGCACCTCGGCCATGTCGGGGACGATGACAAAGGGCAGGCGGAGCTCGCGGCCAGCGGCGAACCATTCTTCGGCCGTGCGATCGAGGAAGCGCGGAATGAAGCGCGCTTCCAGCGCGTCGGCGCGGGCGAGGCGTTCGGGGCCCATGACGTGGTGCGGGTCACGGCCGAGATCGGGCATGCCCATCAGGTCGCAGAACGACTTCCACTGCGCCGGCGTCACGATGGTGATGCCGATCCAGCCCTGCCTGCAGCGATAGACGCCCATGGGATAGGTCGGCGTGAAGCGGTTGAAGCCCCAGCGCTTCTGCGGCGTGCCGTTCGACCAGGCTTCGATCGCCTGGTACTCGGCCAGCGCGATGGTGGCCTCGTGCACGCTCACCTCGTAGCGGCGGCTCTGGCGGCCGACCAGGGCAGCCATGGCCGGGATGAAGGCGCCGAGGCCGCCCATGAGCGCCGACTGGTAGTCCGGCAAGGTCAACGGCGGGCCTTCCTGCGGGCCGATCAGCTGCACGAAGCCGGCCAGCGCCCGGCACACGGCATCACTCGCCTTGAAGTCGCGGTACGGTCCCGACTTGCCGAACCACGACAGGTCGACGGTGACGAGATGGGGATGAGCGGCAGCATGATCGACCTCGGTCGAATCGATCAGCACATCGGCCCCGGCGAGCAGTGCGTCGCAATCGATCGCGTCTGCCGTCACGCTCTTCTTGCCGAAGTTTAGGTAGGCGAACCAACCGCTCGCGCCATCGAGATCGGGTGGAAAGGATCTGGAGGCGTCGCCGCCGGCCGGCTCGACCTTGATCACCTCGGCGCCGAAATCGGCGAACAGGCGGGCGGCGTAGGCACCGGCCGGGAGGGAACCGAGCTCGATCACGCGAAACCCGGACAGGCGCGTCGTTGACATCGCCGAGTCCTAGCAGCCTGTCGGACTTGAGCGGAGGGCGAAAGTTGAATATTCTCGTAATAGTAGAATATTAGACAAGAAAGTATCGCTCTATGAGTAACTTTCGCGACTTTGACCGGCAAGCCGTGTTCCTTCTGCCGCCTTCGGTCGACGAATGGTTGCCGCAGCGGCACTTGGCGCGCTTCGTGGTGGAGGTCATCGAGGGATTGGATCTGAGCTCGATGGAGAAGGCCTATCGCGGCTCGGGTTCGGCGTCGTATCACCCGAGCGTGTTGCTCGGGCTGTTGGTCTACGGCTACGCCACAGGAGTGTTCTCGAGCCGCAAGCTGGAGCGGGCGAGCCATGATTCGGTGGCGTTCCGCTTCATCGCAGCCAACAGCCATCCCGACCATGACACCATCGCCAACTTCCGGCGGCGGTTCCTGCCTCAGATCGAGGCGCTGTTCGTTCAGGTGCTGATGCTGGCTCGCGAGATGGGCATGCTGAAGCTCGGCACGGTGGCGCTCGATGGCACCAAGCTGCACGCCAACGCCAGTCGGCACAGCGCGCTGTCGTGGGACCATGCCAACAAGCTCGAGGAGCAGCTCAAGACCGAGGTTGCCGAGCTGATGGCGCTGGCCGAGGCGGCCGACCAGGCCGATGTGCCCGACGGCATGTCGGTGCCACAAGAGCTGGCGCGGCGCGAGGAACGCCTGGCCCGCCTTGCCGCGGCCAAGGCGGCGATCGCGGCGCGAGCCGACGAGCGGCTGGCCCGCGAGCAGGCCGAACACGCCGCTAAGATGCAGGCCCGCGAGGAGAAGGAGAAAGCGACCGGTAGAAAGCCGGGCGGCAAGCCGCCGGCGCCGCCTCAGCCCGGCCCCCAGCCCAGCGATCAGATCAACCTGACCGATGCCTGCTCGCGCATCATGCCGGTGGCCGGCGGTGGCTTCGAGCAGGCCTACAACGCGCAGGCTGCCGTCGCCGCAGGCTCGATGCTGGTGGTCAGCCACGACGTCGTGCAGGCCGCCAACGACAAGAACCAGATCGTGCCGATGCTCGACAAGCTCGCAAAGCTGCCCGACGCGCTGGGCCTGCCCGACACTCTGTTGGCCGACAGCGGCTACTTCAGCGCCGCCAACGTCGAGGCCTGTGCCGCCGCCAACATCCAACCCATGATCGCCGTGGCGCGCGAGCACCATCACCCGTCCTGGCAACAGCGCTTCGCCCAGGACCCACCCGTGCCCGACCAGCCGACCCCGCTCGACGCCATGCGCCATCGCTTGGCGACACAAGAGGGCAAGAAGCTCTATGGCCTGCGCAAGCAGACACCCGAACCAGTGTTCGGCATCATCAAATCGGTCATGGGCTTCAGGCAATTCTCAATGCGAGGTCTCCAACAGGCCAAAGGCGAGTGGAGCCTCGTAACAATGGCATGGAATCTCAAGCGGATGTTCACCCTCGCACACCCATGACAGAGGCAATACCGACATCTATCCAACCATGGATTGAATTCACCGTTTCCCAGGCGCTCTCCACTAACCTCAGTCCGACAGGCTGCTAGCATGGGGTGGAGTTGTTGAAGCGGTCGAGCCTCCGTAAAAGACCGACAGGCGATGCCAAGAAAGGGAGACAGGACATGACCAAGGCGATTCTGGCGGCGACGGCGGCCCTTGCGACGATGGCCGTGACGACGCTCGCCCAGGCCGATGTCACGGCGGCGAATGCCTGCGCGGCCAACCTCACGCCGGACGGCAAGCAGATCTACGCCGCCGTGATGGCGGCCAAGCCGACGAACGTGACGCTGCGCGATATCATGGAGAGTCAGACCCGCGGCCTGGGCCAGTCCGGCAAGATCAGCCGCGGCGATGCCCGCGAGAATGCGATCGCCGCAGCGCAGTGCGTGCAGCTCAGCCTCTAGCCGATCTGCGCCCAGCGAGCCTTGCCACAGGTTCGGCCCTTCCCGCGGCCGCAGTCGCGGCCTATCGTCCGGGCCGAATCACAACCTCCGAGGAAGCGCCATGAACAACCCCGACCGTCTGCGTGCCCTGTTGGCCGAGCCCGGCTTCGTCGTGATGCCGGCGGTGTGGGATGGCCTTACGGCGAAGCTGGCCGCGGGGGCGGGCTTCCAGACGGCGTTCCTGTCGGGTTCCTGCGTGGCGGCGAGCCGCCTCGGCGGGCCCGATCTCGACCTGCTGTCATTTGGCGAGATGTTCGATTCCTTCCAGATGGTGCACGGCGCGGCGCCCAACTTGCTGGTGCTGGCCGATGGCGATCACGGCTACGGCAACGCCATGAACGTGCAGCGCACGGTCCGCGCCTACGGCCGCGCCGGCGCCGCCGCCATCCTGATCGAGGACAAGATCACGCCGCGTGCGCTCACGGCCGCGGGCAAGCCCTGCCTGCCGCGTGACGAGGCACGCATGAAGATGCGCGCTGCCGTCGAGGCGGCCAAGGACTCCGGTATCCTGGTCCTGGCGCGCACCGATTGCCGGCCGACCCAGGGCATCGACGAGGCCGTGGCGCGCATCGAGATGTATGTCGAGGAAGGGGCCGATATCCTGTTCCTCGATTCGCCGGCCGACGAGGGCGAGATCAAGCGCGCCGTCGCCGCCGCCAAGGGCAAGCCGAGCTTCGTGGTGCTGTCGCCCGGCGCGCCGCGCGCCACGCCGTCCCAGAAGGACGCGGCGGCGCTGGGCTTCAAGATCGGCACCTTCCCGACCGGCATGCTGTCGCCGGCGGCGGCCGGCATGAAGGCCGGGCTGGCGGCGCTGAAGGCGGGCGAGTCCGAGTCCAAGAGTGCGCTGTCGCCGGCCGAGCTGCGCAGCATCCTGGGCTACGGCGATTACGACGCCACGGCCAAGCCGTTCATCGTCGCCGGCCGGTAGGTGTGCCGTGAAGTTCGCGCTTCATTTCGGCAACAACACCTTTCCTGATCTCGCCGGCGCCCAGCGTGTGGCGCGGCTGGCCGAGGCGGCGGGGTTCGACACCTTGCTCGCCGTCGACCACGTGGTCTTTCCCGACAACTACAGCTCGGTCTATCCCTATGGGGCAAGCGGCCGGCTGCCGGTCGGCCGCAGCGGCGCCTTTCCGGATCCGCTGATCTGGATCGCCTGCGCCGCCGCTGTCACGTCGCGGCTCAAGTTCCTGACCGGCGTCATCATCCTGCCGCAACGCAATCCACTGATTCTCGCCAAGCAGGTGGCGACGCTCGACTACATGAGCAATGGCCGGTTCGAGCTCGGCATCGGCGTCGGCTGGCTGAAGGAGGAGTTCGACGCCGTCGGCGTGCCGTTCGCCAAGCGTGGCAAGCGCGCCGACGAGCATGTCGCTGCCATGAAGGCCCTGTGGGCGGCAGATGGTGCGAGCTTCGCGGGCGAGTTCGTCAATTTCCGCGAGGTGAGCTGCAATCCCAAGCCGGTCGGCCGCATCCCGATCATCGTCGGCGGGCATACCGAGGCAGCCGCCCGCCGGGCCGGCAGGCTGGGCGACGGCTTCTTTCCGTCGATCGGCTCGAGCGTCGATCCCCTGCCGCTGTACGAGGTAGCCCGCCGCGCCGCCGCTGAAGCCGGCCGCGATCCGGCCGAGATCGAGCTGTTCGCCGGCTGCCCCGACCTGCTGCCCGGCTCGACGGTCGAGCCGCAGGCCGCCATCGAGGAACGCGCCCGCCGCGGCGTCGGCCGCATCGTCGTCCCCGTCGGCCCGTTCATGCCGAGTCTCGAGGAAAGCCTGATGCGCTTCGGCGAAACCGTGATCCGGCCGTTTGCGTCTCTCTGAAATCCCTCCCCCGTCATCGGGGGAGGTGCCCCGTTATACGGGGCGGAGGGGGAAAGCCGCAGACGAGGTCCATGAGGTTCTGACGTCGGAACTTCATGAATGTCGCGTGAGGCTCTCCCCCTCCGGCCCTACGGGCCACCTCCCCCGATGACGGGGGCGGGATTTATACAAACGCCTTTCGAATACGCGCCCAGTCGGCGAGGGCCTCCTCGTGGCCGGGCACGAGCTGGATGGTGAACTGGGTGTAGCCTGCGCCGCGCAAGGTTTCGATGCGTTGCTTGATCTCGGCTTCGCTCGCCGTGAACGAGGTCTCGCGGATCAGGTCGGCGGTGATGAAGCGCTTCTCCTCGGGCTTCACGAACATCAGATGGCCGCGATGGTTCGCGATGTAGGGGGCGTCCTTCGGCTCGAAGCCGCGGGCGAGCTCGATGTAGCCCTGTATCTCAGGCCTGGTCTTGGCGACCATGGTGACGCCCGGCGCCAGGCCGGCCAGCGCCTCGTCGGCTGCGCGATGCAGCATCACCGCCGCGCGCGGACCGGCCTGCGCCATGGCGCGCGCCGAATCGGCGGGCTCGCCGTCCTGCAGCACGCAGCCCAGGGCGAACGCCGTCGCCTGCAGATCGCCCATCGCGTGGCCTGCCTTGACCCAGGCGTCGCGCATCGCCTCGACCTCGCGGATGCCGTTCTCGATCTTGCCGACGAAGTCGATCCAGCCCGCCCTGAGCTTCGCCGTCAGTGCCCGCGTGCGCGGCCCGAAGGCGGACAGGTGCAGCGCGATCGGATCCTTGGTGTTGAACAGCGGCAGCTCGGGATTGAGGAAGCGGATCTTCTTCTTCTCGCCCTCCATCTCGAAATCGACGATCTCGCCGCGCAGCAGGCCATAGACCTGGTGGATATGAGCCTCCATGTCCTTGACCTTGATGGCACCGAAGCCCATGGCGCGGCGCGCCGTGAAGCCGGTGCCGACGCCGAAATCGATGCGGCCCGGCGCCAGCTGGTTGAGCGTCGCCAGCGCGTTGGCGGTGACCGGCGCGATGCGATTGGACGGCACCAGCACGCCGGTGCCGAGCCGGATGCGCGTCGTCTTGACCGCCGCCGCACCCATGGCGACGAAGCAGTCCGCGCTCAACATCTGCGTGTCGTAGAACCAGGCGTGGGTGAAGCCGAGCTCCTCGGCGCGCTGCACGACCTTCCACGAGTCGGCTGCCGTTGGCAGCGCGATGCCGAAATCCATGTGTGTCCTCCTCTTCTTCTTCCGGACCGCGGGCATCTCGCCCGCTCATGATCATGAGCATGAGCGGGCGAGACGCCCGCGGTCCGCAAAGCCATGATCCTCGATGTCAGGTATCCGCCAGTTCCTTCAGCATGCGGTCGCGCGCGGCGAAGTCACCGTCGGCATGGACGGGCTGCAGGCAGACATGGGTGGCGCCGGCTTCGAAATGGGCGCGCAGACCCTTGCGGATCGTCATCGCGTCGCCCCACAGCACCATGGAGTCGATGAAGCGGTCGCTGCCGCCGTCGGCGAGATCGGCCTCGGTGAAGCCGTCGCGCAGCCAGTTGTTGCAGTAGTTGGGCAGCAGCATGTAGCGCGCCAGCTCCTTGCGGCCGAGCGCGCGCGCCTTTGCCGGGTCGGTCTCCAGCGTCACCTTCTGCTCGACCGCCAGCCACTTCTTGGGACCCAGGATGGCGGCGGCCTTTGCCGTGTGCCGGGGCGTCACGTTGTAGGGCACGGCGCCGCGCGACTTGGCGGCGCTGAGCTCCAGCATCTTCGGCCCGAGGGCGGCCACGACGACAGGCGCTTCGTCGGCGCCCGGCAGGTCCTTGTGGATGCCGTCGAGATAGGCCCGCATCGCCGGGATCGGCTTGTCGTAGCGATGGCCGCGCAGCCCCTCCACCATCGGTATGTGGCTGACGCCCAGGCCGAGGATGAAGCGGCCGCCGTAGAGGTCGTTCAGCGAAACCATGCCCCGCCGCGCGGTATAGGCATCGCGCGCATAGATGTTGGCGATCGAGCTGCCGACCGTGAGCTTGCTGCTCTTCGAGAGCAGGTAGCCGGCCAACGTCAAAGATTCGTAACCGCGCGATTCGGGGTACCACAGCGCCGAGTAGCCCAGCCTCTCGACGGTGCCGACGAAGTCGGCCAGTTGTCCGCCGTTCAGCTTGTCGGTCGAATACCATACGCCCAGCCGTCCCAAGGTCATGGCTGTGAACTCCCGTCGCTTCGTTGTGACCCGGACATTGTCACACTAAAGTGGGCGGCGCAGCTACAGCGGGAATGGACGGGACATGCAGATCGGCGTCATCGGCTTGGGGCGGATGGGTGGAAATATCGTGCGGCGCTTGATCCGTGCCGGCCATGGCTGCGTCGTCTACGACGCCAATCCTGCGCCGGGTGCCGCACTCGCCAAGGACGGCGCGGTCGCGGCGGCCTCGGTGCCCGCGCTGGTCGAGGCGCTGAAGGACAGCCCGCGTGCCGTGTGGGTGATGCTGCCCTCGGGCAAGATCACCGAGCAGACCATCGCCGAGCTTGGCGGCCTGATGCGCCCGGGCGACGTCATCATCGATGGCGGCAACACCAATTTCAAAGACGATGTGCGACGCGCCCGCGAATTGAGACCCAAGGGCATCCATTATCTCGATGTCGGGACCTCGGGCGGCGTATGGGGACTGGCGCGCGGCTACTGCCTGATGATCGGCGGAGACACCGAGGTGGTGAGGCATCTCGATCCGATCTTCTCGGCGCTGGCCCCGGGTGTCGGAACGATCGAGCGCACGGATGGGCGCGAGAAGCTCGATCCGCGCGCCGAGCAGGGCTACATCCATGCGGGCCCCGTGGGCGCCGGCCATTTCGTCAAGATGATCCATAACGGCATCGAGTACGGCATGATGCAGGCCTTCGCCGAGGGCTTCGACATCATGAAGCATCGCGCCTCGGAGAAGCTGCCGGCCGACGAGCGTTACGACCTCAACCTGGCCGACATCGCCGAGGTGTGGCGGCGCGGCAGCGTGGTGACGTCGTGGCTGCTCGACCTGACGGCGAGCGCGCTGGCCAAGGACGGCGCGCTCGAGCACTTTTCGGGGAGCGTCGAGGACAGCGGCGAGGGCCGCTGGACGATCGAGGCGGCGATCGAGGAGGCCGTGCCGGCCGATGTGCTGGCTGCCTCGCTGTTCGTGCGCTTCCGCTCGCGCCAGGACCATACGTTCGCGGAAAAGATCCTGTCGGCCATGCGGCTTGGCTTCGGCGGTCACGTCGAGGCGCCGAAGAAATAGACGAGGAGGGGTTCCTGATGCGTGTAGGTGTCTTCTATTTTCCGACCGACTACGGGATCGACCTGTCCGAGCTCGGCCGCGCCCTCGAGGATCGCGGCTTCGCGTCGCTCTACGTGCCCGAGCACACCCACATCCCGGTGAGCCGCAAGACGCCGTTTCCCGGCGGTGGCGAGCTGCCCAAGCGCTATTCGCACACCCATGATCCGTTCGTCGGGCTGGCCTTCGCGGCGGCCGTGACCAAGAAGCTGATCGTCGGCACCGGCATCTGCCTGGTGCCGCAGCACGAGCCGATCGTCACCGCCAAGGCGATTGCCACCCTGGATCAGCTTTCGGGTGGCCGCTTCGTGTTCGGCATCGGCGGCGGCTGGAACGTCGACGAGATGGAGAACCACGGCGCAACCTACGACACGCGCTTCAAGATGATGCGCGAGTACGTGCTCGCGATGAAGGCGCTGTGGACCCAGGACGAGGCGTCGTACCACGGCGAGTTCGTGAATTTCGATCCGGTGTGGTCGTGGCCCAAGCCGGCGCAGAAGCCGCATCCGCCGATCCTGCTGGGCGGCGAGACCGACTACACGCTGCGCCGCGTCGTCGATTATTGCGACGGCTGGTTCCCGCGGCCGCGCGGCTTCGACCCGGTCCAGGGCGTCGACCGCCTGCGCCGCATGGCCGACAGCCGCAAGCGCGACTACTCGACCCTCACCATCAACGTGTTCGGCGCGCCCAACGACGCCAAGGTGCTGGAGAGCTACCACAAGGCCGGCATCCAGGACGCTCTGCTGGCCATCCCCGACCTCGGCCGCGACGAGATCCTGCGCCATCTCGACACGATCGCGCCGCTCACCAAGGTGAGTGCGGCGGCATGAGCGTCGCCGTCGGCGTCGGCCTGACGGAGTTCCCCTTCGACAGCACGGGGGACTACTGGCGCTGGGTCGATCTCTGCGAGGCGGGCGGTATCGACTCGGTCTGGCAGACCGATCGGCTGGTGAGCAAGCAGCCGATCCTCGAATGCATGGCGGTGATGGCGGCCCTCGCCGGGCGCACGCGCCGCCTGCGCTTCGGCATGAACGTCGTGTCGCTGGCGCTGCGCGATCCGATCCTGCTGGCCAAGCAATGCGCCACCATCGACGTGCTGTCGGAGGGCCGCCTGCTGCCGGCCTTCGGCATCGGCAGTCCCTTGGGCCCGGAATGGCAGGCGCTCAACATCGATACGCGCACCCGCGGCAAGCGCACCGACGAGGCGCTGGAGATCATCACCCGCCTGTGGCGCGAGGACAGCGTCGATTACGCCGGGACGTACTACAAGCTCGAGGGCGCCTCGATCTCGCCCAAGCCGGTGCAGCCCGACCTGCCGATGTGGATCGGCGGCTCGTCGGAGGCCGCGATCCGGCGCACGGCGCGCTACGGCACCGGCTGGCAGGCGGGCGGCGAGATGCCGGCCGACGCCGGCAAGGTCGTCGCCGCCATCAAGCAGGCGACCGCCGAGGCCGGCCGCTCGATCGACGAGGATCACTACGGCGCGGGCTTCCCGTTCTATTTCGGCTCGGCCGAGGACAAGATCGTGGCGGTGGCGATGGCCGCCTACACCAAGCGGACCGGTCGCAAGTCCGAGGGCTACTTCGCGGTCGGCGACGAGCACACGGTCATCGACCGCGTCGCCGAGTATGTCGACGCCGGCGTCGAAAAATTCATCCTGCGGCCGATCGGCAGGGATGGCGAGGCCGTCCTCGCCCAGACCAGGCTCCTGATCGACAAGGTGCTGCCGATGGTCGAGGCGCGATGGCCGAAGAAGCCCAAGGTGCATTAGCCAGCGGCTCTTCAATCCCTCCCCCGTAATCGGGGGAGGTGGCCCGAAGGGCCGGAGGGGGAGGGCCTCACGCGAGATTCATGAAGTTCCGACGTCGGAATCTCATGGACCTCGTCTGTGGCTTTCCCCCTCCGCCCCGTAGGACGGGGCACCTTCCCGATTGCGGGGGAGGGATTGAAGATATGATGAAACGAACAGATCTCAAGGAGAGGAAACCATGCATTTCGGCGCAGCGATGTTCTTCACCGACTACTCCATGTCGCCCGGCGAGCTGGGCAAGGCGCTGGAGGAACGCGGCTTCGAATCGGTATGGGCGCCCGAGCACTCGCACATCCCGCTGACCCGCAAATCGCCGTTCCCCGGCGGCGGCGAGCTGCCCAAGAAGTACTACGATGCCATGGACCCGTTCGTGTCGCTGATGGCGGCCGGCGCGGTGACCAGCAAGCTCAAGCTCGGCACCGGCGTCTGCCTGGTCAACCAGCGCGATCCCATCCAGACCGCCAAGCTCGTGTCGTCGATCGACCAGCTTTCCAACGGGCGCTTCCTGTTCGGCGTCGGCAACGGCTGGAACCAGGACGAGATGGAGAACCACGGCACCAACTTCGAGACGCGACACAAGCTGGTACGCGAGCGCATCGAGGCGATGAAGGTGATCTGGACCAAGTCCAAGGCCGAGTATCACGGCGACATGGTGAAGTTCGACGCCATGATGTCCTGGCCCAAGCCGGCGCAGAAGCCGCATCCGCCGATCCTGGTCGGCGGCGCATTCCCCTACGGCGCGCGGCGCGCCATCCGCTACGGCGACGGCTGGATGCCGCTGCGTGCCCGCGCCGCGTATTCCGACGTCCGTGCACTGTTCCCCAAGTTCCGCGAGATGGCCAAGGCGGGCAACCGCGACCTCGCGACCCTGCCGATCAGCATCTGGAACGCGAAGGAGGACGAGTCGGAGTTGAAGCGCGACCAGGACGAGGGCGTCCAGCGCATCATCATCAGCCTCGAATCGGCCAAGGCCGATGTGATCCTCCCCGAGCTCGACCGCTGGGCGAAGCTGATCCCGAAGGTGGCGTAGGACCTTCTTGTCGTCCTGAGCGTAGCGAAGGACCTCATTGCCGCTGGCACGGGAGTGCTTTGCAACTGCTGGCGATGAGATCCTTCGCTTCGCCCAGGATGACATGACAGACGCCGGTTCCATAAGAACCGATCATGCTCGCAGCTCGAATTCATGGGTTTCCGGACCGCGCGCATCTTGCGCGCTCATGGTGCGGCTCGGCGAAGCCGAACGCGTCCTCACCACGTTCATGAGCGCGCAAGATGCGCGCGGTCCGGAAGAGAAGATTGCCAACGACGCTCTATGTCTTGAACGGTCCGTCGCAGTGCGCCCAGGTACCGCCGGGCGGCGACCTCCGGGGTCATCGCCGACGTGAAGAAGACGATGTTGAGGCTGCCCAGCACCGGCCCGACGCCGCGGATCGGCAGCGCGATGGCACTGATGCCCTGCTCGGTCTCGTCGATCGACGAGGCGTAGCCGTCCTTCCTGGTGCGCGAGACGATCTGGCTGATGGCGCTGCGACTCCTCGCCAGGTCGGCGTCGTCGGGCACGAACGAGGCGGTGACGTCCAGCATCTCGCGCCGGAGCGCAGGGGAGGCCGCGGCCAGCATCGCGCGACCGAGGGCGCTCCTGACCAGCGATCGGCGGAGCCCTACCATGGAGCGGTGAACGGAGAGCGGGCTGAAGGAGTGGGTGCTCTCATGGATCATGGCCGAGCCCAGCTCGAACACCGCGAGATCGCTCGGCCACGACACCTCTTCCAGCAGGGCGAACATCGGCGGCACGGCGGCCTGGCTCGACAGATCGCGGCTCGACACGCCCTCGCTCAGCATGCGTACCTGGGCGGTAAGGCCGAACAAGGCATCCTTGACGTCGAATGACACGAACCCGTCCTGCTGCAAGGTCTGCAGCAGCCGGTAGCAGGTCGTTCGGTTCACGCCGGTTCGCCGGGCGAGCTGCTGAGCGCTCGACGGGCCGCTCACGCTGAGCTCGCGGATCAGCGCCAACCCCCGCGACAAAGACCTCACCGACCGATGCATGGCTCACCGATGTTCGCAGGATGAACATTCCAGATTTGCCCATGGCGGCCAAGCCGTTCCGCCGTCAATTTGAGCCGAGTGAGATTTGGGAAGGCCCATGGCAGTCAAGACCGGCAAGCAGTACATCGACTCCCTGCGCGACGGCCGCAGGCTCTTCATCGACGGCAAGGTCGTATCCGACGTGACCCTCTATCCGCCGTTGCAGGGCGTCATCGGGACCATCGCCGGCCTGTACGACGACCAGCACGACCCGGCCCTGCGCGATATCCTGACCTATGCGTCGCCGATTTCGGGCGAGCGGGTGAGCACGACCTATCTCGAGGCGCGCACCCGCGAGGAATTCACGGCGCTGGCGGCCTGCTTTCATCTGCGCGCCAAGCGCACCTTCGGCCTGATGGGACGGCTGACCGATTTCATGTCGGCCTTCCTGGTCGATGTCGGCGTGGCCATGCGGGCGCTGGGCAAGACCGAGGCGGCGCGGCGCGCCGAGGGCATGGTCGCGCTGTGTCGCGAGAACGACTTCCAGGTCACCCATGCGCTGATCGATCCGCAATCCGACCGCTCGACGCTCGATGCGCCGTCGGAGGCGGTGCAGGTCGTCGAGCGCACGGCCGAGGGCGTGATCGTCAGCGGCTGCCGCATGCTCTCCACCCTCGCCCCGGTGGCCAACGAGTGCTACGTCGGCCCCTACTATCCGCGCAGGCCGGGCGAGGAGAAGTTCATGCTGGCCTTCGTCGTGCCGATGAACGCGCCGGGCCTGTCGATCCTCTGCCGCGAGAGCTTCCATCGCGGCGACGATCCATTCGACCGGCCGCTCAGCAGCCGCTTCGACGAGGGCGACGCCATCCTGATGTTCGACCGCGTGCTGGTGCCGCACGAGCGCATGATCGTCGACGGCGACATCGAGGCCTACAACGGCACGCTGACGGCGCGGCCCGGCTACACGCCGTTGCAGGCCACCATCCGCTCGACCATGAAGCTGCGCTTCGTGGCGGGCCTGGCGACGGCGATCGCGCGCGCCAACGGGCGGGACAAGCTGCCGCGCTTCCAGGCTGCGATCGGCGAGCTGATCGCGCTGATCAGCGTTGCCGAGGGCGTGCGCGCCGGCGCCATCGAGGAAGGCTTGCGGCGGGCAGACGCCATCGCCCACGGACACCTGAAGATCGAAGGCGACGGCCTCGGCGAGCCCAGGGCCGTCGGTGTCTGTGGCGGTGCGGCGATCAATTTCTTCTTCCCCTACGCCAACACCAAGGCGGCCGACGTGCTGCGCTTCGCCGCCGGATCGGGGGTGCTCGCCATGACCGGCGCCGACTACGCCAATGCCGACATCGGCCCCCTGATGGACAAGTGGCTCGTCGGCCCCAACACCAGCGCCAAGCGACGGTTGCAGTTGATGAAGCTCGCCTGGGACATGACCGGCACCGAATTCGGTTCACGCTCCGGACTCTACGAGCGCCTCTACTCGGGCGACCCGGAGATCAACGCCCAGCGCTGGTTCCGCAGCCCGATCACCCGGGACTGCGAGGCGCTGGTCGATGAGTTGATGGGGTCTTGAATTCCTCCCCAAGCTTCGCTTGGGGAGGAGGCTCGAGGCGTCGCGCCTACACCAGCGCCAGCACGTCCTTCTTGAATCTCTGCATCTCGGCCAGCATCGCGTCCACCGTGCTGCCGCCGAAGCCGACATCGAGATGGCTCACTCCCATCGCCTCGAGCGCGCGGATGTCGCCTGCGATGTCGGCGTTCTTGCCCGAGAACAGGCGGCGCTCGCCGTCGCCGGCGGTGGCCGGGATGCTCTCGCCATAGGCGGTGCAGCGCAGCGCCAGGCCGACGGCATCGGCCTTGCGGCCGGCCTTCTCGGTCATCGCGCGCAGCTTGGCGACGCCACCCTTGAAGCGCGCCAGCGAGTCGAGCGGGAAGGCGGGGTTGGTGCCGATCGGATACCAGGCATCGCCCAGGGTCGCGGTGCGGCGCAGCGCCGGGCCGCTCTCGCCCCCGACCCAGATCGGCGGATAGGGCTTCTGCACCGGCTTGGGCGCCAGCACGATGTTGTCGAAACGGACATACTCGCCGGCGAACTTCGGGTGTTCCTTGGTCCAGAGCTCGACGAAGGCTTTCAGGTACTCGTCGGTAACCTTGCCACGCGCTGCGAAATCGGGCGCGCCGATGGCCTCGAACTCCTCCTTCATCCAGCCGGCGCCGATGCCCACCACCAGGCGGCCGCCCGACAGCACGTCGATGGTCGACAACATCTTGGCGGTCAGCACCGCAGGGCGATGCGGCACGACCATGACCGAGAGCACCAGGCGCAGCCGGCTGGTCTTGGCGGCGGCGTAGGCGACCTCGATCAGCTGCTCGTGGCGTTCGGCCCGCGCGCCGGCGGGAAATTCACCGGACGAGCTGTAGGGGTAAATGGCATGAATGTCGGTAGGGATAACGACATGATCGCTGAAGGTGGCGTAGTCGTAGCCCATCGCCTCGCCTTCGATGAGCAGCCGCGAGAGCTGCCCTGCTTCCGCCAAAGGCCCGGCGGTTGGCGCATTGAAGCCGAACTGCATATGTATCCCCCCGAGATGCGCTGATTTGCGGCAGTCATAGTACACGATGCGGCCGGCGGCGAATGTCGCTATCGTCCGCGCGAGCGCGTTAGAGTCTGGGGCGTTACCAGTTTGGCGTTAGAGGATTGGGGCATGATGGAGCTTTCCGAGCTGATGGCAGAAGCAGCCCGGCTGCGCGATCGCGGCCATGGGCGCCTCATCTCGTATTCGCGCAAGGTGTTCATTCCACTCACGCACCTGTGCCGCGACGTCTGCCACTACTGCACCTTCGCCGAACGGCCGCAGCCCGGTAAGGCCGCCTACCTCTCGCCCGACGACGTGCTGGCGATCGCCCGCGCCGGCCAGGCCGCGGGTTGCACGGAGGCGCTGTTCACTTTGGGCGACAAGCCGGAGCTGCGCTACGGCGCGGCACGCGACGCGCTGGCCGCGCTCGGCCATCCGTCGACCATCAGCTACCTCACCGCCATGTGCGATCTCGTGCTGCGCGAGACCGGCCTGCTGCCGCACGCCAATCCGGGCGTGATGACGCGCGAGGAGATCGCGGCGCTGCGCCAGGTCACGGCGAGCCAGGGCATCATGCTCGAATCGGCGAGCGAGCGGTTGTGCGAACGCGGCGGCGTGCATTTCGGCTCGCCCGACAAGCATCCGGCGGTGCGGCTCGAGACGATCCGTCTCGCCGGCGAGCTCAAGGTGCCGTTCACCACGGGCATCCTGATCGGCATCGGCGAGACGCGCGAGGAGCGCGTCGAGGCGCTGCAGGCCATCGCGAAGCTGCACGAGACGTACGGCCACATCCAGGAAGTGATCGTGCAGAACTTCCGCGCCAAGCCCGACACGAAGTGGGCCGACGCCGAGGAGCCCGATCTCGACGACCTGCTGTGGACCATCGCCACGGCCCGCCACATCCTCGGGCCCGACATGAACATCCAGGCGCCGCCCAACCTTTCGCCCGGCGTCTATCCGCGCCTGGTCGATGCCGGCCTGAACGACTGGGGTGGCGTTTCCCCGGTGACGCCCGATCACGTCAACCCCGAAGCGCCGTGGCCCGCCATCGAGGAGCTGGCGCGGATGAGCTCGGAGATGGGCAAGGTGCTGGTCAATCGCCTCGCCATCTATCCGTCCTACGTGCGCGCCCCTGACGTCTGGCTGGCACCCGAGGTGGCGACACGCGTGCGCCGCCTCAGCGATGCCGAAGGCTTTGCCCGCGACGACGACTGGGCGCCCGGCAACACCGAGCCGCCGCCGGCGCCGCGCCTTCGCCTGGGCGCCGTCGATGCCGGCATCGCCCGCCTGGTCGAGCGGGCGAGCAGCGGAGAACGTCTCGATCCACCGCAGATCATGCAGCTTTTCGCGGCGCGCGATGTCGATTATCGCCACATCACCGGCGCCGCCGACGCGCTGCGCCAGGCGGTGAGCGGCGACGTCATCCGCTACGTTGTCAACCGCAACATCAACTACACCAACATCTGCTACTTCCGCTGCCGCTTCTGCGCCTTCTCCAAAGGCCGCACCCACGAGGATCTGCGCGGCGCGCCCTACGACCTGGCGCTCGAGGAAGTGTCGCGGCGCGCCGTCGAGGCGTGGCAGCGTGGCGCCACCGAGGTCTGCCTGCAGGGCGGCATCCATCCCGACTACACCGGCGAGACCTACGAAGCGATCTGCCGCGCCATCAAGGCCGCGGTGCCGGACATGCACATCCACGCCTTCTCGCCGCTCGAGGTGACGCAGGGCGCGGCGACGTTGCATAAGCCGATCCCGGATTTTCTTGCGAAGCTGAAGGACGCTGGGCTTGGAACCTTGCCGGGCACCGCAGCAGAGATCCTCGACGACGAGGTCCGCGCCATCATCTGCCCGGACAAGATCAACACCGCGCAGTGGCTCGATGTGCAGCGCGCCGCGCACAAGCTCGGCCTGCGCACCACCTCGACCATCATGTACGGCCACGTCGAATCGTCGCTCGCGTGGGCGCGCCATCTGCTGGCGCTGCGCGACCTGCAGGTCGAGACAGGCGGCTTCACCGAGTTCGTGCCGCTGCCCTTCGTGCACATGGAAGCGCCCATGTACCGCCAGGGCAAGGCGCGCCGCGGGCCGACCTTCCGCGAGGCCGTGATCATGCATTCGGTGGCGCGGCTGGTGCTGCATCCGGCGATCACCAACATCCAGACCTCGTGGGTGAAGATGGGCCCGGCCGGCGCCGCCATCTGCCTGCAGTCCGGCGCCAACGATCTCGGCGGCACCCTGATGAACGAGAGCATCTCGCGCGCCGCCGGCACCCAGCACGGCCAGGAATTCCCGCCCGACGCGATGGAGAAGCTGATCCTTTCGATCGGCCGCGAGCCGCAGCAGCGCGACACGCTCTACCGCCCGGTCCCCGAGGAACGCCGCGCCGCCTCGTTCGTCGCCGAGGACCTCGCGCCGATCGTGCTGACGCCACCGCGGAAGCGCGTGGTGGCGTAGCGCCGTTTCTTGACCTCCCCTGTCATCGGGGGAGGCGAGCATGTGTCAGAGGCCCCGTTCCAACAGCAACCTCGGCACGCCGATCTCCTCCAGGAAGGCGCGCGTCTTCGTGCCCGCAGACTGCGGCAGGCGGAGGAAGGCGGCCAGGTCGACCGGGTGGTCGATGTCCATGGCGATGCCGGGCTGGCGCAGGATCGTGGGCTCGATGCCGCAGGCGCGCGCTGCGTCGAGGTGCGGGAAGTAGCTGTTGTCGCCGAAGCGCAGCGGAACCGAATCGGGCGGCGAGCAGATCACGGCGTTGGAGCCGAGATCGTCGTGCGCCGGGGAGATGGTGAACGATGGTCCGGGCAGGTGTGCCGCCAGCACGGCGTCGAGCTCCTCGGACGTGGCGGCGGGAATGTCGGCCGGCACCGTCATCATGCCGCTGCGGCCCTCGCGCGCGAGCAGCTTCAGGCCGGCGGTGACGCTGCCGGTGTGACCGTCGCGCGCGCCGTCCGTGACGACACGCGCGCCGAGTCGCTTGGCGAGCGCCGTCGCCTGCGGATCGAGCGTCACCACCAGGATGCCGGCCAGGCGCTTGGCGCCGGCTACCGCGTGCAGCACCTCACCCATCATGACTTCGATCAGGGCGCGGCGTTGCGCGGGCGAGAGCAGCGGCGCCAGGCGCTGCTTGGCGCCGTCGAACTCCTTGATCGGGACGATGGCCCAGATATCGGGCGCCAAGACACCGGCAGACGAGCTCATCGGCGCGCGGCGATCGCGTCGGCGAGCTCGAGCACGGTGCGCGCCAGCGCCTCGCGCGTGGCGAGATCGGTCATCAGGGTCGGCGCAGTCTTCACCGCGGCGGCGAGGCCGCGCACGTCGCCGGCATCGGCCGGATCGACGACATAGCCCGAAAGCAGAGAACCGTAGCGCCCTGCCGCCGTCGCGGCGCTGATCGTGAGCCCGAGCTCCTGCATCATCTTGGCCGTCGGCCCTTTCACGGCACGGCCGCCGACGATCGGCGAGACGGCGACGACAGGCGCGCCACAGCCTGCCAAGGCATTGCGCATCCCTGGAACCGCGAGGATCGGCTCGATGCTGATGAAGGGATTCGACGGACAGATGATCACCGCGCGGACCGTGCCGCTCGCCAGGGCCGCCATCACGTCGGCCTGCGGATGCGCCTTCGCGACGCCGTCGAAGACCAGCTCGCGCACCACCGGCTGGCATTGCCGGCGCACGAAGTAATCCTGGAAGTCGAGCCAGCCTTCGTTCGTGTGCACGCGTGTGCGGACCGGGTCGTCGCTCATCGGAAGCACGCGCACCGCGATGCCGAGGCGGCGGCAGACAGCGCGGGTCACCTGCGACAGGGTCTCGCCGGCGCGCAGCCGCTCAGTGCGCGTGACGTGCAGCGCGAGATCGCGATCGCCGAGCCGAAACCAGCTTTCGCCGCCCAAGGTCGCGACGGTCTCCATGAACGACCATGTCTCGTCGCGCCGCCCCCAGCCCATCACCGTATTGTCGAGGCCGGACAGGACATAGGTCAGGGTATCGATGTCGGGCGAGATGCTGAGCCCGAGATGCTCGAAATCGTCGCCGGTGTTGGCGATCACCAGAAGATCCTCCGGCGCCAGCACGCGGCTCAGCCCAAGCGCCAGCTTGGCGCCGCCGACACCGCCCGACAGCGCCACCACCAGGCTCCTGCTCACCGAAACATGTCCTCGCTCGCCGGCCGCACGAGGTTGCTCGCCGGATTGGCCGGCGCGATCCAGCGCAGGCCGCGGATCAGCGCGACGGGCTGCGCCTCGTTGCCCTGGCCCATGACCAGCGAGGCCGCGGCCGCGATCTCGTCGGCGAAGGCGGTGATGCTGACCTGCAGGATACGGCCGAACAGGTCGGGGTTGCCGCGCAGGTCGAGCAGGCTCGGCAGGCCAGCCGCGCCGATCGCGACACCCGACGTGCCGCGCCGCCACGCCCGGCCGAAGCTGTCGATGATGACGACGGCAGGCGTGGCGCCGATCAGTGCGCCCAGCCGCTCCCGGATCGCCTCGGCGCTGGCGTCCGGGTTCACCGGCAGCAGCAGAGCGCGCTCGGTGCCGTCGCTCGGCCCGACGTTGGACTGGTCGATGCCGGCATTGGCCATGACGAAGCCGAGCTTGTGCTCGACGATCAGGACGCCCGGACGGGAGCGGACCACACGCACCGACTCGGAAAGCACCAGCTCGACCAGGCGCGGGTCCTTGTCGATCTGGCCGGCGAGCTCGATTGCCCGGGGCGACGGAGTCACCGTCGCGAGATCGACGCTGCGGCCCTCCGACTTGGAGACGACCTTCTGGGCGATCACCACGACGTCCTGGGTCTCGGGCTCGAGGCCGGCGAGGGCGATGCCGTCGGCAATGAGCTTCGCCAGGTCGTCGCCCGGCTCGACCAGAGGGATGTCCGGGAGGGCGACGATCTGGAGTGCGCTGGTTCGCGTCATCCGAAGCGCTTGCGCAGCAGCGGCAGGACCTTCTCGCCGTAGAGCTTCAGGAAGCGCTCCTGGTCGGGCCCGGGGGCGTGGAACACCAGGTGCCGGAAGCCCATGTCGACGTAGAACTTGATCTTCTCGACCTGTTCCTCGGGATCGTCCGAGACGATCCAGCGGCTCGCCGCGCGCTCGAGCGGCAGGGCGTCGGCCAGGCGTTGCATCTCGACCGGATCCTCGACCGACATCTTCTCCTCGGAGCTCAGCGCCAGTGCCGCCCAGTGCCGCGTGTCCTCGAGCGCGCGCTGGCGGTCGGTGTCGAACGAGACCTTGACCTCGATCATGTAGTCGTAGGGATTGGGCTTCGCGCCGCCGGCGGCGATGCCTTCGGCCACCTTGGGCATCAGCGTCTCGGTGTAGAGCTCGCGCTTCTTGCCGCTGGTGCAGATGAAGCCGTCGCCCGTGCGGCCGGCATAGCGCGCCACCAGCGCGCCGGCGGCGGCGACATAGATCGGCACCTCGTCGGCCGGCCGATCGTAGATCGTGGCCTTCTCGGTCTTGTAGTACTCGCCCTCGAAGCTGACGCGCTCCTCGCGCCACAGGGTGCGGATCAGGGTCACCGATTCGCGCAGTCGGGCGAAGCGCTCCTTGAACTCGGGCCAGGGCGCGCCGGTCGACGGCACCTCGTTCAGCGATTCGCCGGTGCCGATGCCCAGGATGACGCGGCGCGGGAACATCGCGCCCAGCGTCCCGAACGCCTGGGCGACGATCGACGGATGGTATCGGAAGGTCGGCGTCAGCACGCTCGTGCCCATGACGATGCGCGAGGTGCGGGCGCCCAGCGCGCCCAGCCAGGCGAGCGAGAAGGGCGCATGGCCGTCGATGTGCTTCCAGGGCTGGAAGTGGTCGCTGACGAACACAGAATCGAAGCCGGCCGCTTCTGCCTGGCAGGAGAAGTCCAGCAGCTTGGACGGCGCAAATTGTTCGGCCGAAGCCTTGTATCCGAGCTTGAGCACGGTGATGGGTTCCTTATCGTGTCCGGCGGGGAGTCTTAATGGACGATACCGCAGGTCACAACCGGCCGAAGATCGCCGTCGTCATGGGCGTTTCCGGCAGCGGCAAGAGCACCATCGCCGGCCGGCTGGCGGCCGAGCTCAGGTGGGAATACCAGGAAGGCGATGAGCTGCATCCGCCCGAGAATGTCGAAAAGATGAAGGGCGGCACACCGCTCACCGATGCGGACCGCCTGCCATGGCTGCGCCGCATCGCGGAGCGGATCGACGAGTGGCGGTCGCAGGGCAAATCCGGCGTGGTGACCTGCTCGGCGCTGAAGCGCCTCTATCGCGACGTCATCGTCGGCGACCGGCCGGAGGTGAGGCTGGTCTACCTCAAGGGATCACCCGAGCTGATCAAGCAGCGCCTGGCCCAGCGCCGCGGCCACTTCATGCCGCCGGCACTGCTCGAGAGCCAGTTCGCCGTGCTTGAGGAGCCGGTAGCCGACGAGCGTCCCATCACGGTCGACATTGGCGGCTCGCCCGATGAGATCGTGCGCGAGATCGTCGGGCGGTTGCGCACCTGACTCTTCTCCTCCCGAGCGAAGCCCGGGGGGTGAGGCCGAGTCACAGCTCCCGCTCCGCGAGCTTGCGGAAATCGTCGGGCACGGAGCGTTGGACGCCGAGCGCGAGCGTGCCGTAGCCGATCGCGTCCCAGCCGAAGCGGTCGCGGATCGCGTCCATGGCGCGATCGGCGGCGTGGCGGGCGAGGCCCCGGCGGGTGCCGGGACGGCGCGCCTCGTTGGCCAGGCCGAGCGGCAGCTCGAGCTGCAGTCGCGGATCCTTCTCCAGGTGCGAGACCGAGATCGCCAGCAGCGAGATGTGCTTCTCGTCCGGGTGATCGGCGAGCGCCGCGTTGACCAGCTCCTCGGCGATCTCGCACAAGCTCGCGGTTGCCGAGATCGAGGCGTCGAACGTGGCCGAGCGCGTGACGGCATGCAGATCGGCGAAGCGCACGCGCACCGTCACGGTGCGGCCGGCGAGCGACTTGGCGCGCAGCCTCGCGCCAATGCGATCGGCGAGATGGGCGAGCGTCGGCCGGATGACTTCAGGCTTGGCCGGCTTGCGGCCGAGCGCCGACTGCGCGCCTGCCGAATGCGACCGGCGATGAGCAACGATCTCGCGCGGATCGCGATTCCACGCCAGCGCCGAAAGCTTCTCGCCGGCCGCGGGCCCGATCAGCTTCTCGAGCGAGCGCCCCGGCATCTTTGCAAGCTGCCCGATCGTCTGCACGCCGTTCTCCGCCAGCCGCGCCTCGGTGACCGGTCCCACGCCCCACATCAGCCCGACCGGAAGGTCGTGCAGGAACGCGAGCTCGCGTTCCGGGTCGACGACCACCAGGCCATCCGGCTTGGCCACCTGCGACGCGATCTTGGCCAGATGCTTGGTGCGCGCCACACCGACCGAGATCGGCAGGCCGATCTCGGTCCGCACGCGATGCCGGATCTTCCGGGCGATCTCCTCCGACGAGCCGAAGAGATGCGTGCAGCCCTTCACGTCGGCAAAGGCTTCGTCGATCGAGATGCGCTCGACGAGCGGCGTGAAGTCGCCCAGCACCGCGATCGCCGCATCGCCCAGCCGCTGGTAGTCCTTGAAATGGCCGTCGACGAAGATGAGCTCGGGGCAAAGCTCGCGCGCGCGCCGGCCCGGCATGGCGCTGCGTACGCCGAAGGCCTTGGCTTCGTAGGAACACGCCAGCACGACTCCGCCCCCGACGGCGATCGGCTTGCCGCGCAACGAGGGATCGAGCAGTTGCTCGACCGAAGCGTAGAAGGCGTCCAGGTCCGCATGGAGGATGGTGGCTTCCATGGCTCTCCAGCTGTGCCGCAATTGATATAGAACAAATATAGAACATCAAAGTCAAGGCCAGTCGATGCTAAGGGGGTCAGATTGGACTGGACTGGATTGGGGCTGGGCCCCCTTGCGCGCCGCGCGACTCCTGCAATGTTGGAGGGCGTGGCCGAGGATTCGCCACGGGCCTCGAGGCGCTCTTTGCAACGTACCGCGAGCCGTCGGGAAGAAGGACAATGTGCGTCGATCCATGCCCAGTTCAATCGTCTCTGACGCAGAAGCCCGATCTGACGCACCGTGACGCAAACGGGGTAACGCGGCATCTGCTCCAAGTCCTTGATCTCAATGGTTTAGTGACGCACTGACGCAAATGACGCAAAGATTCAGGCGATCAAGCAAGAGGTCCGCGGGGACCGCGCCACTCCAGGGGCGCTCATGAGAAGAGCGCCCTGGGAGTGGCGTGGTCCCAGCCTGTGACGCTGCAATTTATACGAGCATGATGATAAAAACGTGCCCGCCTACTTTCCTTCCCTTCGGCGTCGATCACCACATCTTCGCCAGTCGAAAGCGACGCCCGTCGTCGGTTTGACTTGGGTCCTCCCCGTTGCAACGATCGTGCATATTGGGAGGACGCGCGTATGGCTGGCGTAAGTTGGACTGACATGACGATGGAGGCGGCCGGGATAAAGCTCCACGTGTCGCGCGCCGGGCAGGGACGTCCTGTCCTGGTGCTGCACCACGAGACCGGCACGCTCGATCGTCTGCCCTTCTACGATGCGCTGGCCGCCGAGCACGACGTGGTCGTGCCGCATCATCCCGGATACAGCCGCTCGCAGCGGCCGGAGTGGATGCGCCATCCGCGCGACATCGCGGTGATCTATCGCGGCTTGCTGAACCAGCTGAAGCTCTCCAACGTCGTGCTCGTCGGTCTCGGCTTCGGCGGCTGGATCGCGGCCGAGATGGCCAGCATGGCGCCAGGCGACTTGGCGAAGCTGGTGCTGGTCGGGGCCATGGGCATCAAGCCGCCGCAAGGTGACATCCTCGACCTCGCCATTACCGGTTATGTCGATTATGCGCGCGCCGGCTTCCATGACCAGAAGGCGTTCGATCGTGTCTATGGCGCCGAGCCGACCGTCGACCAGCTCGAGATGTGGGACATCTGCCGGGAGATGACCTTCCGCATCGCCTGGAAGCCCTACATGTACAGCCAGACCCTGCCGCATCTTCTCGGCGCGGTTCGTGCACCGTCCCTGGTCGTGTGGGGCGACGACGACAAGGTTGTGCCGCAGAGCGCCGGCAAGCGCTATGTCGAGGCGCTGCCCAATGCCAAGATGGAAGTGGTCAAGAATTGCGGGCATTGCGTCGACATGGAGCAGCCCGAAACCCTCGCCAAGCTGATCGTCGATTTCATCGGTCGGGAGTAGATGCCATGCACCTGATGTATTTCACTGAGCAACCGATGTCGGCCTATTCCGAGCAGGCCGGCCGCGATTTCGGCGCCACCGCGCTGATGTTCCCCAACACCAACTTCGATCCGGTGGCGGGCTCGCGGCTCTACAACGAGTATATCGAGCAGTACATGCTGGCCGAGGAGGTCGGCATCGACGGCATCATGCTGAACGAGCATCACAATGCACCGTTCTGCATGCAGGCCAAGGCCAACATCTTCGCCGCCATCCTGGCCGGCATGACCAAGAAGGCGAAGATCGTGATGCTCGGCAATCCGTTGCCGCTCGCCGAGAACCCGGTGCGGCTGGCCGAAGAGCTGGCGATGATCGACATGATCTCCAAGGGCCGCCTGGTGTCGGGCTTCGTGCGCGGCGGCGGCCAGGAGCAGCTCGCGACCGGCGTCAACCCGGCCTTCAACCGCGAGCGTTTCGAGGAAGCGCACGACCTGATCGTCAAGGCCTGGACCCAGCCCGGGCCGTTCCGTTACGAAGGCACGCACTACCAGCATCGCGTGGTCAACCCTTGGGCTGTGCCCTTGCAGAAGCCCTATCCGCGGGTCTGGGTCCCGGGCGTGATCAGCAAGGAGACGATCGTGTGGGCGGCGCAGCAGCGCTATCCCTACATCGCGCTCAACACCTCGATCGAGCAGACCAAGAAGATCTGGGAGCTCTACGACAGCGTCGCGGCCGACGTGGGCTATGTCGGCGGGCCGGAGAATCGCGGCTACCTGATCCAGGTCCACATTTCCGACAACGAGGAGAAGGCGATCGAGAACGCCAAGCAGTTCCGCTGGATGCAGGGCGAGTTCACCGGCCTCGCCCATCCGGTGTGGAGCACGCCGTCGGGTTACGGCTCGCCGACCAACCGGCGCGCCTTCGTCGAGTTCGCCGCCGGCCGGGCGATCAACCCGCGCGGCAACACGAGCTTCGAGCAGCAGATGGCCGACTTGCGCATCATCGCCGGCACGCCCAAGACGGTGGTGGCCAAGCTGAAGCGCATTCTCGAGGAGACGCGGCCCGGCATCCTGGCGCTGTGGGGCAACGACGGCCGCGTCAGCCAGGCCGATTCGCTCACCTGCATCAGGCTGATGGGCACCGAGGTGTTCCCGGCAATCCGCGAGATCGCCAAGAGCCTCGACCTCAAGAGCCCGTTCGAGGCCAACGCGCCGGTTCATCTGAAATACTCGACCGACCTCGCGCCCGCCCGCGCCGCCGCGGCGGCGGAGTAGGCGATGGCGATCCAGCTCGGAGCGTCCCTCCCGGTCGGCGACATCGGCACCGGTCCGGTCGTGCTGCGTGACTATGCGCAGGCGGCCGAAGGGCTGGGCTACGATTACCTGGTCGCGCCGGACCATGTGCTGGGCGGCAATCCGGATGTCGATTACGGCGGACGCCGCGTCGGCACGACGGCCACCGCCTATCACGATCCGTTCGTGCTGTTCGCTTTCCTGGCGGGCGTCACCAAGCGGGTCGGCTTTGCCGCCGGCGTGCTGATCCTGGCCCAGCGCCAGGCGGCCCTGGTCGCCAAGCAGGCGGCCTGCCTGGACGAATTGAGCGAAGGCCGCTTCCGTCTCGGCATCGGCGTCGGCTGGAACGAAATCGAGTTCCAGGGCCTCGGCGTGGATTTTCACATCCGCGGCAAGCTCTCCGAAGAGCAGGTGCGCTTCATGCAGGCGCTGTGGTCCCAACCGAGCGTGAAGTTCGAGGGCCAGTACCATCGCCTCGACGATGGCGGCATCAACCCGCGGCCGAAATCGGGTCGCGTGCCGATCTGGTTCGGCGGCCATGCCGAGGCGACCTTCCGGCGCGCCGCCAAGTACGGCGACGGTTTCATGCCGCTCGCCTATCCGGCGGGAGACAAGGCGCTCGCGGCATTCGACAAGCTGCGCGGGCTGATCAAGGCGGCCGGCCGCGATCCGGCGTCGGTCGGGCTCGAAGTCTGGGTCTCCCCGGGCATTGGCGGCCCCGACGACTGGCGGCGCGAATTCACCTTCTGGAAGAACGCCGGCGTGACCCACGTCAATGCCCACACAACTTACGTGAGTGGCCATCACAAGCGCATCGCGGGCAAGACCTACGCCGAGCATCTCGACGCCATCACGCGCTACCGGGCGGCCGTCGCCGATCTCGCTTAGGCCACAGGTCGATTTTCGGACTGCAATGGGCTAGTCGAGTATAATCCCGCTGCGGGCCTCGCCGGCTCGCGGCTGGGCTGCAGCTTTGCTGCAGGTTCGGCCCCACAGAAGCCCGCATTTCGAGTTGGTGATGTCCGACGCCTCAGCTCTTTCTCGCTCCTTGACCCTGATCGACCAGGCGGCGCTGCAGGCCATCCTGGACCCCCAGGACGAGAGACGCCTGGAGACCCTGTGCGGCCTCATTGCCGAGCACAAGCCGGTCGTCGCCATGGACCATCGGCTGGGCGACATGGACGCCTGGCGCCAGAAGCTGATCGGCATCTTCGGCGAGATCGTCGCCGCATCGGAGGCCCGTCGCGGGCCGGAGGCGCAGCGGGCACGGCTGATCGTCAGCTACCTGCGCACCATGCGCAGCTTCATCGCCAAGCTGCTGCCGGTCCTGCCGGCGGCCAAGGCGTCATAGTCGCAGCGCGGACAGGCGTCGCACGACGCCGGCAAGACCGTGCGCGCGCTCCGAGCGAACCTCGGCGACGATGGCTTGCAAGGTGGCGCCGAGCTCGTCCTGCCTGTACGCCGCTGCGGCCGCGTGCGTCGCCAGGTCGTCCAGCCGGTCGAGCGCCGCCAGCACGGCGGCAGCGACGCTGGGCGCCGTGTAGTCGGCGATCGGGACGCCCCAGCCTTGCTCGAAGGCCGTCCGGGCGAAGGCGCAGCCGCCGGTCGCGACGACGGGCAGCCCGCTCTTGTGCGCATCGGTGAAGACCCCCGAGCCGCGCGTGCGATAGACCTCGGGATCGTAGGGCAGCAGCAGCAGGTCGGCCTCGTCGAGCAGCGCCGCGTAGTCCTGCTCGGAGAGCACGTCCTGGCGGACGACGACGCGGCTGCCCAGGCCCGACAGCGTCTCGAAGACCGGCTGGTCGCCCTCGGCATCCGAGCCCTTGACGATGCCGTGGACCTTGAAGCGCACGTCGGCATGCTGGCTCATCACGCGCTGGATCGCCTCGGGCAGCAGCCGGTAGCCCTTGGGCTTGTTGGCGAAGCCGATGCACAGCACGGTCGGCGGCATGTCGCCGCGCTGCCTGCCGCGCGCCGCCAGCACCAGCCCGGGTGCGGGCATGGCGGCCACCTCGATGCCGAGAAGCCGCTGATAGAAATCCGCCATCTGCCGGGTCTCGCTGTAGGCATGCAGACGTCGTCGATCCTCGCCGAGGCTCGCCCGCAGGCTGGCGAAGGCCTGCTGGCATTCGGCGCCGAGCTCGACGGAGCGCGGATCGTCGGTCGGCCGCAGATAGTGCGGCGCGTACATCAGCCACAGCAGCACGTGCGGCGCCGGCCTGAATCGCGTGCGGGCAAAGTTTCGCGCGACGGCGGCGGCGAGCACCTGATCGCAGCACGGCAGGACGAGCAGGTCCGCGCCGCGACCGCGCCTGGCCAGCGCCTGGGCGAGATTGCGGCTCGTCTCCTCGACGTTGTCGGTGAATTCCTGGGGCTGGACGTAGGCGCGACCGTAGACCGAGCGGGTGAAGGTCGGCGTGCAATCGAGATCGCTCACCACCTGGGCGTTGGCATAGGCCGAGCCCAGGCAGGGCGCCGCCAGCCCGAGCGCCGCGAACTCGGCCTGCAGCCGTTGCACCGCGTTGTAATGATGACCGCCCTGGGAATGCACGGCGGGATCGATGATCAGGATCCTCATGGCGAGCCGACGAGGCTGCGCCACGGCGGCCGGCGGAGCTCGGCCACGCGCTGGCCCATCATCCGCATGCGCCAGGGCAGCTTGAACTCCTCGGCCCGGTAGAGGTGCTGGCGCGGCGCGTGGACCTGCAGCGCCGGGAAGATGTGCAATCGTCCGCCCGCCCGCCCGATCGCCGTATTGAAGGCGACATGCTCCGACACCTCACGGCCCTCCGCATCGATGCCGCAGTAACGTGCGCCGAGTGCGAACGGCATGCGGTAGACGCCGAGGCCGCCGAACGCGGAGAGCACCTCGATCGGCGGCAGGGTCGCCGGCAGCGCGATCTGGCGCACGAAGACCTCGCGGAACTTGGCGGCCTCGAACGACTGACCGTCTGGGCGGCCCCAGATCGAATGCCAGACATCGTGCGGGCACCAGCGATCGTGGCGCAGCGCCCAGACGTCGTAGTAGCGCGGCAGCGCGTTCGCCAGCACGCCGGCGCGCGACGGATCGCCGGCGAGCCACTGGACCGCGGCGATGAAGCCGTCGGTCGCCACGGGTGCTGCCAGGACATCGTCGAGATCGGCAATCACCAGATGATCACGATCCTGCCGGCCCAGGCGGCCGATTTCGTCGAGCCCGGCGTTGCGGACGTGGGCAAGCCGCTCGGTTCGCTTGGGCAGCGCAGGCGCCACGGCACCCATGTCGAGCACGCGCCCCGGGCGACCGTCGGCGAGCCACTTCTGGAGGATCGCTGCCGTATCGTCGATGCAGTCGCTGACCAGGAAGAGGAAGAACGCCTCGTCATAGGCTGCCGCGAAGCGATCGAGATTTTCCAGCACGGCGGGCAGGTGGGCGGCGCAGTCGCGGGCGGCACCGAGGAAGACGGCCCGCCGCCGATCTAGCATGGCGCCTCGGGCGTCACGGCCGATCGCGGCGCGGCGCCGGCTGGTAGACGTCGCGCGCGCCGTTCTGCGGCGCCGGCCGGCCGGGCTTGTCGCCACCGATCAGGTCGGTCGCCTTGGCGATGAAGCGCTCCAGGTTCCAGCCGTTGGGTGCTGCCGCGGCATTGGGCTCGAGCTCACCGAGTGCGCTTGCGATCAGGGCCTCGGCCTTGCCATGGCGCTCCTCGCCGAACGCCGTCCGGATCGCGTGCGCCTCGGTGCGCAAGACCCTCTGGATGAGCTGCAGCACGGAGGTGCGGATGGGATCCCAGGGCTGGGTCGAGGAATTGTAGGCACCGCCCAGCACGGCCGCGTTCGAATGCTTGTTGTTGCCGTGCATGCGATAGCCGTAGAGCGCATCGTGGATGGCGATGGCGCCGGTCAGCAGGCAGGCGAAGGTCGACAGGTAGAAATCGACGTAGAGCCGCAGCTCCGGGCTCGGCGGCAGGAACACGAGGTCGACGAAGCTGCGCCGGAACATCATGCTGGCGGTGCTGTTGGTGGCGCCGGCCGGCGACCATTGCAGGTGCAGCGTGAGCTTGTTGGTCGGCGCGTAGCAGAGCTTGCCGGTCTGGGCATCGATCGACGGCATCAGCGCCGGGTCGACCACGCGCTGCGGCGGCGGGCTCGGATCGGAATCGAACCACCAGGCGGTGCCGGCCAGCAGGCGGTCATGGGCATCGATGACGTGGCAATCGCAATAGGTCATCCCGACGGGAAAGTCGGTATTCAGATGCACGACCAGATGGCGGGCGACGAAATCCTCGTACCAGGCGTCGTCCGAATCGAGGAAGCAGACGAACGGGGTGTCGAGCTCGATCAGGCCGCGCCGGATCGCGCCAGCCTGGCCCAGATTGGATTCGAGTCGGACATAGCGAAAGCGCGGATCGTCGAGCGTGGCGAGGCACTGCCGGATGACCTCGTCCGACCGGTCGGTGGACGCATCATCGACGATGACCACGCTGAGGTCGCGAACGGTCTGGCGAGCCACCGATTCGATGGCTTTTGCGACAAAGGCACAGTTGTTGTGATTGGCGATGACGACCCCGACGGCGGGAGCAGAGGGCATAACCGATGAGGTCCTCATGTTTCAGCGGCGAGGGGAGGCGTGCCTGCCGCCCCCAAAGCCGTCCCAATGCAGATACGTCGGGCCGGTTTTTTTGGCGAGTTCTTTCGCGCTGCCAATCCGGCGGCAAATTGTCGGATTGCCCGTGCAAGATGCACGACTGACCCGCCGAGCGCAACGTGCTCGCCCGAGCCCGGGTTCCTTCCCGTCATCGGGTCGTCGGCATTTGGGCTGCAAGCGGCCAACAGCCTGTGGTGGCCCGGAGGGCCGGAAGGGGAGGACTTCAACGAGATTCATGAAGTTCCGACGCGGAATTTCATGAATGCCCTCTGGGGCCTTCCCCCTCCGCCCCCTGTCGGGGGCACCTCCCCCGTATGACGGGGGAGGGAACATGAGTGGCCTACTCGGCCGCCATCCGCGGGGTCGCCGCGTCGAGTGCTGCGGACAGGCGGGGCGGGGAGAGCGGCAGGTCGGTCATGCGGATGCCGGTGCTGCGGGCGACGGCATTGCCGACCGCGGCGAGCGGCGGGACGATCGGCACCTCGCCGACGCCGCGCACGCCGTAGGGGTGATGCGGATTGGCCACCTCGACCAGGATGGTCTCGATCATCGGCAGGTCGGAGGCGACCGGCATGCGGTAGTCGAGGAACCCGGCATTGTCGAGCCGGCCCTTGGTTCCGTAGATGTACTCCTCGTTCAGGGCCCAGCCGATGCCCTGCACCGCGCCGCCCTGGAGCTGGCCTTCGACGTAGCTCGGATGGATGGCCGTGCCGACGTCCTGGGCCGCCGTATAGCGGTCGACGGTGACGATGCCGGTATCGCGATCGACCGCCAGGTCGACGATGTGCACGCCGAACCCGGGGCCGGCGCCCTGGGCGTTGAGCTGGGCGTGACCGTTGATCGGCCCGCCCGTCCTGCCGGCCGTCGCCGCGAGCTGCGCCAGCGAAAGCGGCTCGAACTCGCCGACGTTGCTGCCGGCCGGCTTGGCGCAGCCGTCCTCCCAGATCACGCCGTCGGGGTCGACGCCCCAGGTCTTGGCGGCGCGCACCTTGAGCTCGCGGATCATGTCGCGCACCGAATTGACCACGGCCAGACCGGTCGCAAAGGTGACGCGGCTGCCGCCGGTCACGAAGTTGAAGCCGATCGAGCTGGTATCGGCGATCACCGGCCGCACCTTGCTGTAATCGACGCCGAGCTCCTCGGCGGCCATCAGGGCGAGCGATGCGCGCGAGCCGCCGATGTCGGGATTGCCGGAAATGACCGTTACCGTACCGTCTTCCGCGACATGGGCCGCGGCGCTCGAGTCGGCGCCGACATTGAACCAGAAGCCGGCCGCGATGCCACGCGCCATGCCGGGCTTCGGCTTGCTCTTGTAGTGCTCGGAGTTCTTGGCCGCTTCCAGCGTCTCGACGAAGCCGATGGTGTCGAAGGTCGGCCCGTAGCTCGTCTTGGTGCCCTTCTTGGCGGCATTCTTGAGACGCAGGTCGATCGGATCCATGCGCAGCTCCTGCGCCAGGATGTCGACCGTGGATTCGACACCCCAGGCCGAGATCGGCGCCCCCGGGGCGCGATAGGCGGCGACCTTCGGTCGATTGCTGACCACGTCGTAGCCGACGACCTTGATGTTGGGGATGTCGTAGCAGGCGAAGCTGGTCCAGCATGCCGGACCGACCGGCGAGCCGGGGAAGGCGCCGGCCTGCAGGGCGATCGTGCACTCGGCGGCGACGATGGTGCCGTCCTTCTTGGCGCCGATCTTGACGTGGACCGTGCCGCCCGGCGCCGGGCCGGAGGCGCGGAACACCTCGTCGCGGGTCATCACCATCTTCACCGGCTTGCCCGACTTCTGCGACAGGCGCACCGCGATCGGCTCGAGATAGACCACGGTCTTGCCGCCGAAGCCGCCGCCGATCTCGGTCGGCGTGACGCGGATCTGCGAAGTCTCGATGTTGAGCAGGCGGCTGCAGAAGCCGCGCACCTGGAAGTGACCCTGGGTCGTCGACCAGAGCTGGACCTGGCCGTCCTCGGCGGCGCTGGCCAGCGTCGCATGCGGCTCGATGTAGCCCTGGTGCACGGCCTGGGTGGTGTAGTGGCGCTCGACCACGATTTCGGCCTGCTTGAAGCCGGCCTCGATGTCGCCCTTCAGATTGTCGATTCGCTTGGCGATGTTCGACGGCTTGGTCGGCGCGGGCTTCACGCCCTCGGTGATCATGTGATCGTGCAGGACAGGCGCGTCTTCCTTCATCGCGTCGACGACGTCGATGACGTGCGGCAGCACCTCGTACTCGACCTTGATCAGGTCGAGCGCGGCCTTGGCGATCGCCTCCGTGGTGGCGGCGACAGCGGCGATCGGATGGCCTTCATAGAGCGCCTTCTCGCGCGCGATGACGTTGCGCGTGATGTCGCGCAGGTTGACCTGCATCTCGCCGGTGGGGACGATCAGGTTGGGCTGATCGGGGAAATCCACCGCCGATACCACGGCCTTCACGCCCGGCAGGGCGAGGGCGGCCGAGGCGTCGATCGACTTGATCAGGGCATGGGCGTGCGGGCTGCGCAGCACCTTGCCCACGAGCTGGCCCGGCATGTTGAAGTCGGCGCCGAAACGGGCGCGGCCAGTCACCTTGTCGGCGCCGTCCGGACGGTCGGGACGGGTGCCGATCCACTTGTACTTGCCTTTGCTCATCACGCGGTCTCCCTCATTTCGGCGGCCACTTCCATGACTGCGCGGACGATCTTGTCGTAGCCCGTGCACCGGCAGAGGTTTCCGGCGAGCCAGAAACGCACTTCGGTCTCGGTCGGGTTGGGATTCTTCGCGAGCAGCGCCTTCGAGGCGACGAGGAAGCCGGGCGTGCAGATGCCGCACTGAAGCGCTGCGAACTCGACGAACTTCTTTTGCAGGGGATGGAGCTGGTCGCCCTGCGCCATGCCCTCGATGGTCTCGATCTTCTTGCCCTCGGCCTCGACGGCCAGCACGAGGCAGCTGCAGACCAGCCGGTCGTCCAGAGTGATGCTGCAGGCGCCGCAGTCGCCCGAGCCGCAGCCTTCCTTGCTGCCGGTCAGGCCGAGCTGGTCGCGCAGCACGTCGAGCATGGTCTGCGAGGCATCGCACAGATACTCGACCGGCTCGCCGTTGATGGTGGTGGTGACATGAGTCTTAGCCATGATTAGCGCCCTCCCGCGCGTTCCGCCGCAATGGCCACGACGCGTTTCAAGAGAACGCCGGCGATCTTGGTTCGGTAGACAATGGTGCCACGCTTGTCGTTGATCGGCTTGCACACGGCGCGGCAGGCGGCGGCAGCTTTCTCGAGCGCATCGGCGTCGAGCTTCGAGCCGACCAGCGCGGCGCCGGCCGCCTCGACCAGCATCACGGTCGGCGCAACGGCACCGAGCCCGACCCGGGCGGCCGTGCAGACCCCGTCCTTCATCGTCAGGCTGACGCCGCAGCCGACCACGGCGATGTCCATCTCGGTGCGCGGGATCAGTCGCAGATAGGCGTCGCTCGAGCCCTTCGGCCGAGCCGGCAGGGTGAAGCTGACGACGATCTCGCCCGGCTCCAACGAGGTGCGACCCGGGCCGATCTGGATCTGCTCGACCGGCACCTCGCGCCGTCCCTTGGAACCATGGACGGCGACGATGGCGCCGGCAGCGATCAGCGCTGGAACGCTGTCCGCGGCTGGCGAAGCGTTGCACAGATTGCCTCCGGGCGAGGCGCGCCCCTGGATCTGCTTGGAGCCGATCAGGTTGATGGCCTCGACCACGCCGGGCCATGCCTTCTTGAGTGCGGCATGCTCGCCGATCCTGGCGCCGGAGACAGCGGCGCCGATTCGGAAGACGCCGCCCTTCTCCTCGATGCTGGTCATTTCGGCGATGTTCTTCACGTCGACGATCGCGCCCGGCCGGGCAACGCCCGCCTTCATCTGCACCAGGAGATCGGTGCCTCCTGCCAGAATGCGTCCAGCCCCCTTGGCTGCGAGCAAGGCACCAACCGCCTCGTCGATCGAATGGGGCGCGCTGTATCTGATGTCATTCATCTCGAATTCCCGTTGATGTTTCCGGACCCGCGGCGGTTCCCGTTGCCTCGGGAATTCTTGCAGGGGCCTTCCTACTATAGGGTATTCCGGCGTCCGTTGATCGAATAATGCTACGGAACGTCGATTCAGGGCCCGGCGGAGCGGGAACATCGACTCACGAAATTTTCTTTCCGCCTGGCGATTTCTTAAAGCGGCGTACCAGAGGAACGACGTAGATGACGGAGCCTACGAACAATCTGCCGATGCGGCCCGCGCTGCAGCAGGTGCTGGACAGCCGCGCCGCCATCCTCGACGACGCGCGGCCCAAGTCGGTCGCTCAGCAGCGCAAGCGTAACAGGTGGACGGCGCGCGAGGGCATTGCCGCCCTCGCCGATTCCGGCAGCTTCGTCGAGTACGGCGGCCTGGCGCGCCCGGCGGTCGCCGGCATGAGCGGCGCTGCCGATGGCGTGATCATGGGCACGGCACAGATCCAGGGCCGGCCGGTCGACTTGCTGATCTACGATTACACGGTCTATGCCGGCACGCAGAGCGCCATCAACCACGCCAAGACCACGCGCATGTTCGAGCATGCCGAACGCCATCGTCTGCCGGTCGTGTGCTGGCTCGATGGCGGCGGCGCGCGGCCGCACGACATGAAGGTGCAGGGCCGCGGCTCGACGCCGACCTTCGTCGTGTTCGCACGCCTGTCGGGCCTCGTGCCGACCGTCGGCATCCTGCCCGGCCGCGCCTTTGCCGGGCACGCGAACCTCGCCGGCATGTGCGACGTGCTGATCGCGACGCCCGATTCGGCGATGGGCATGGCCGGGCCGCCGCTCGTCGAGGCGGCGCTCGGCGTCAAGCTCACGCCGGAGGAGATCGGCCCGGCGTCGGTTCACGTGGCGTCCGGCGTGATCGACGTGCTGGTCGAGGACGAGGCCGAGGCGATCGCCGTCACCAAGAAATATCTCGGCTATTTCGGCGGCCCGATGACCCCTGGTCTGGCGCCCGATGTCGAGGCGTTGCGCACCGTGGTGCCCGACAATCCGCGGCGTGCCTACAACGTGCGCAAGGTGATCGACGGCATCGCCGATGTGGGCAGCGTGCTCGAGCTCAAGGCGGGGTTCGGCCGCGCCGTGGTGACGTCGCTGATCCGCATCGCCGGCCGCCCGGTCGGCGTGGTCGCCAATCAGCCGATGTATCTCGCCGGCGCGATCGACAGCCCCGCGTCGGAAAAGGCGGCGCGCTTCATCCAGATCTGCGACGCCTTCGACATCCCCATCCTGTCCTTGTGCGACACGCCGGGTCTGATGGTCGGTCCCGACGTCGAGAAGACCGGCCTGGTGCGCAAGAGCGCGCGCGTGCTGACCGCTTTCGCCAACGCCACAGTGCCGGTCATGACGGTGGTGCTGCGCAAGGCCTATGGGCTCGGCTATTACGTCATGGGCTCGCAGCCGCTCGATCCGGCGATCCTGCTGGCCTGGCCGACGGCCGAGTATGGCGGCATGGGCCTCGAAGGCGCGGTCAACATCATCTACCGGGCGGAGCTGGAGGCCGCAGCCGAGAGCGAGCGCGCCGCGCTGCATAAGGATCTCACGGACGCGCTGAAGCGCTCCAACACGGCACTCGAGGTCGCCGCGCGCTATCTCTACGACGACGTGATAGATCCGGCCGACACGCGCGACATCCTGATCAAGACCCTGGCCACGCTGCCGCCGCCGCCACCGCGCACGACGCGCAAGCGGCTGATCGAGCCATTTTAGGCGACAAGTGCCGAGGCTGGCGCAACGCTCGGGACGAGAGTCTTGGACGTCGTCCCGAGCGCGGCGCGGGGCTCGCCCTCAACTTATCTCGATACGTCGCGGTTGCGCCCTCTGGACCTTGGGCAGGTTCAGTGTCAGCACGCCGTCCGCGACAGAGCCAGCGATCTTCTGCTGGTCGATCACGTGCGAGAGGGAGAAGCTTCGCGCGAACGGCCCGACGCCGTACTCCGTGTAAAGCGGCTCCATGCCTTCGTACTTGGCGTAGTCGATGCGCCCTTCGACGGTCAGAACGTCGTCCTCGATCCGAATGTCGATATCCTTGCGGTCGACGCCGGGCATCTCCATGACGACAACCAGCGCCTGGTCGGTCTCGTATATGTCCGTGACCGGCAGGAACGAGCGCGTTGGCCTGGTCTGCTCGCCGCCACGCGGCTCCACTTGCTTCTTTTCCTGGACCTCGAGTGTGTTCGTATCGGCCATGGTCGGTCTCGTCAGGCAATTGGAATGGAGCGGGGCTTGTCGTGCTCGGCCCGCGGCAGGTGCAATGCGAGCACGCCGTCCCGGCATTCGGCCTTCACCGCTTCGGCGTCGATGGCGACGGGCAACTCGATGGTGCGATCGAAACGCCCGCCTTGCCGCTCGCGGCGATGGGCGCTCGCCGAGCCAACCTGCCCGATCTGCCGCGAGCCTGCGATGCGCAGCGTGCTGCCCTTGACCTCGATGCACAGGTCGGTCTTCGAAACGCCCGGCACTTCGGCCACGATGATGATGTCGTCGCCTTTGCGGAACACGTTGAGCGGAGGATAGGCTCCGCTGCCGCTCGGGCTGTCGGCAAGCCAGTTGCTGGACCGCAGTTGCTCGAGGGCCCGCTGGAATTGGGACAGGGCGTCGAAAGGATCCTGGTACAGGTACGCCATCGTCGCCTCACAGGCTCGGGAAGATCCGCGGCCAAGGCATTGGCGGCGGGGAAACGAAGCCAACAGGCTCGGTCAGGTCGGCTTGGACAGCCCAGTCGATGGTGCGCGCGCTGTCGTCGGTGATCGGTGGTTCGGTCGGATCGCTGTCGCCGAACAAATCCGGCGCCGGCACGGCGCCAGGGCTCTTCAATTGAATCATCACGTCCTCCTGTGAGCAACATGGGGAAACAATCGCTGCGCGGGCCCGGCCTTGGCGCCCGCGGAAAATCATCTAGGAACGGTGTCCGGCGGTTCAAGGGGCGACATCGCGGCTGTAAGATTTTTTTGTCCAATGCCGCGGACAACCTTTGGCCCGGCAGGAAGCGAGATGAAGCGGAGCGCGCCCGGCGTCTGGCCAAGACCGTCGATCTGGCTCGATCGCCAGGATGTGCAAGGTAGAGCCGATCCTGAGCCCACGCAGTCAATCAGATGCGCAGTGGGTCGGCTACGCGCCCCGATCCGACACCGCGCCGAGATAGGCGCGGCGGATGAGGTCGCCGCCGCGGATGTCGTCCGGCGTGCCGCCGCCGATCACCACGCCGTTCTGCAGCACGTAGGCGTGGTCGGCGATATCGAGTGCGCGCTCGACCATCTGCTCGACCAGCAGGATGGTGGTGCCGCCACGGCGCAGGCGCTGCAGCACCTCCAGCACCTGATCGACGACGATGGGCGCCAGCCCGAGCGAGGGCTCGTCGAGCATCAAGAGCTTCGGTTGCCGCATCAGGGCCTGGGCGATCGCCAGCATCTGCTGCTGGCCGCCCGACAGGATGCCGGCCAGCGCCTGCGGCCGCTCGGCCAGCATGGGGAACAGCTCGTAGACCAATTCGTAGCGCCGGCGCTCCTCGTCCCTGCCGAGCCGCGTGCCGTAGAGGCCGAGCTCGAGGTTGGCGTGAACGTTCTGGCGGCGGAACAGGCGGCGGTTCTCGGCGACATGCAGCAGGCCGAGATCGATGATGCGATGCGGCGGCTCGCCGGTGATGTCGCGGCCGGCGAACACGATGCGGCCCGTCGACGGCCGCAGCAGGCCCGACAAGGCGCGCAGCAGCGTGCTCTTGCCCGCACCATTGCTGCCGACCAGCGCAACCAGCGCGCCCGAAGGGATCTCGAGCTCGACGCCGCGCAGCACGCCGACATGGCCGTAGCCGACGTCGAGTGCGGAGACCTGCAGGAGAGGCTCGGCCGTCACGAGGCGACGGCTCCGGCGACACGCGTTTGCGAGCCCATGTAGGCCGCGATCACCGCGTCGTGGGAGAACACCTCGGCGGGCGTGCCCGAGGCCAGCACCGCGCCGCGCTCGAGCACGGTGACGCTGCTGCAGATGTTGGCCACCAGCTCGAGATGATGCTCGACGATGACGATCGTGGTGCCGAGCCGGCCGATCGCGGTGACCAGCTCGGCCAGGCGATCGAGCTCGGCGAGCGACAGGCCGGCGGCCGGCTCGTCGAGCAGCAGCAACCGCGGCCGGCCGACCAGGGCGCGCGCGATCTCGGCCAGCCGCTGCTGGCCGTGCGGCAGCTCGCCGGCCGGCTCCATTGCCCGCTCGCCGAGCCCGACGAACTCGAGATAGCGCATCGCATCGCCGAGCGAAGCCGTCTGCTCGCGGCGCGCCTGCGGCAGACGCAGGGTGGACGCTGCAACGCCCTGCCGTTCGGCCGGGAAGGCGCCCAGCAGCGCGTTATCGAGCACGCTGAGCTCGGGCATCATGCGCGGCGTCTGGAAGGTGCGGCCGACGCCGTTGCGCGCGATGCGATGCGAGGCAATGCCGATGACCGAGCGTCCGTCGACCTGGATGTCGCCGCGATCGACGGGATAGAAGCCCGAGATCATGTTGAGCAGCGTCGTCTTGCCCGATCCGTTGGGACCGACGATGGCGTGGGTGGTGCCGGCCGGGACGTCGAGGCTGACGCCGGCCAGGGCGGCGACGCCGCCGAAGCGCTTCTCGACGTCGCGCACCGAAAGCGCCACGCCCTTGATCGGCTGGATCGCAGCCTCGCTGCCGCCGAGATGCGGCGCCGGCGGAAGGTTCGACAGGCCGAGCCGTGCGCGCAGCCGCTTCCAGCCGACCTCGATGGCGCCGACCAGGCCGTGCGGCGCGTAGAGCATCAGGAGCAGCAGCGCCACGCCGTAGATAAGCATGCGCCAGCTCTGCAGCGCGGTGAGCAGCTCGGGCACCAGGAAGAAGACGACCGCGCCCACCACCGGTCCCCACAGCCGGCCGGCGCCGCCCAGCACCACCATCAGCAGGAAGAAGATCGAGAAGTCGGCGGTGAAATCGTCCGGCGTGACGACGGTCTTCTGGACGGCGAACAGCGCGCCGGCGAGGCCCGCCATGGCGGCGCTGGCGACGAAGGCCAGCATCTTGATGCTGACCTGCGACACGCCGCTTGCGGTTGCCGCCACGGGATTGTCGCGAACCGCGACAAGAGCCCGGCCGAAGCGCGAGCCCAGGAGATTGGCGACGCCCGCGATCGCCAGGATGACCAGGCTGAGCGCCAGCCAGTAGAGATCGAACGAGCTCAGGCTGTGGCCTAAGATCACCGGCTTGGGGATGCCGACGACCCCCGCGAAGCCGTGTGTCAGCTCGCGCCATTCGGTGAGCAGCCCACCCACCACCTCGGCGAAGCCCAGGGTGATCAGGGCGAAGTACCAGGTCGACAACCGGAAGGCGGGCAACGCCATGATGGCGCCGACGATCGAGGCCGCCGCCATCGCCAGCAGCGCCGCCGGCCAGAACGACCAATGGTGATCGACCATGGCCAGCGCCACCGTGTAGGCGCCGATCGCCACCAGCGCGCCATGGCCCAGCGAGACCTGGCCGCCGTAGCCGTTCAGCAGGTTGAGGCCGATCGCCACCAGCACGTAGGCCGCCATTTGGGTGGCGATGAACAGCAGGTATTCGGTGCCGACGGCGAACGGCGCGAGGTAGAGCGCCACCGCCAGCGCGATCAGCAGCACCGGACGGGTGCGCGGCGAATCGATCAGAGTTCTGAGCACGCTGTCAGACCGCCCGCGCGTCGGCGCGTCCGAACAGGCCGTGCGGGCGGATCAGCAGGATGACCAGCATCACCGCGAAGGTGGCGGCGAGCTGATAGCCGGGCGACAGCACGGCGGCGGCGATCGCCTCGGCGATGCCGATGATGTAGCCGGCCAGCAGGGCGCCGCGATTGTTGCCGATGCCGCCGACCGCGGCTGCGGCGAAGCCCTTCAGCAGCAGCGCCGGGCCGAGGCCGGTCGAGGCATAGAGCAACGGCGCGGCCAGCACGCCGGTCAGTGCGGCGATGCCGCCGCCCAGGAAGAACGACCAGCGCGACAGGCGGTTGGGGTTGATGCCGCGCAGCAGGGCGGCGTCGCGATCCTCGGCGACCGCCAGCACGGCCTTGCCGGCGCGCGTGCCGTAGAACGCCTCGACGCCCAGGATCAGCACCAGGGTCAGCACCACGATCGCGATCTGGTAGGAGCTTACGTTGGCGCCCAGCAGCTCGAAGGTCTCGGTGCTGAGCGGCGCCGGCGGCTTGACGGCGATCGGGTCGGGGCCCCAGGCGAGCCCGACCAGGTTGGCGAAGATCATCGAGACGGCGAGTGTCGTGATCACCCAGCCATGTCCGGTCGCCGAGCGGTTGAGCACGGGCGAGACCGCGATGCGCTCCTCGACCAGCGCCAGCACCGCGACCGCCAGCATCGCGACCACGGCGCCCACGAACCACGGCATGCCGAGCATGGTCATCACCGTGGCGCCCAGCATGGCGCCCAGCATGACGAGATCGCCCTGGGCGAAATTGAACACGTTGGTCGGCCGGTAGAGAATGTTGAAGCCCATCGCCACCAGCGCATACAGGCTGCCCGCCGTCAGGCCGCCGACGAAGAGGTCGAGGTCCATCAAATCCACCCCGCGCGTCGAGTCATTCTCCTCCCCAGCTCTGCTGCTACGGAGTGGACATATCTCATTTCATGCTCCTCTCCCCCGCTAGGGGGAGAGGTTGGGTGAGGGGGTTGTAGGTGATTTGCCAGCCTTCGAAGCCCCCTCACCTAGCCTCTCCCCCTAGCGGGGGAGAGGAACATGAGATGTAAGAGGCGCACGGAGTGGCGCGCTCCCGGCGAAGACTCATGGCCCCTCTACCCCGTATGACGGGGCACCTCCCCAACAAAGTTGGGGAGGAGGATGAAAGGAGCGCGGATGACAATGCCTACTTCGCCATCTCGCGAAACACGCCCATCGACTTCGGGTCCTTGCCCGACGAGACCGACGCCAGCGCGATGTCCTCGATGCCGATCGCTGTGTGGTTCTCGGGCGTGAAATTGATCGTGCCGAGCAGGCCCTTGTAGCCCTTCACGCTGTCGAGCGCGCGCTTGACCTTCTCCGGCTCGAAGGTCTTCTCGCCTTCGATCACCGTCTTCAGCACATGCAGGAAGTCGTAGTAGGGACTGTTGGCGACCGGCACGCCCGAACCCTTGCCTTCGGGATAGTAGCTGGCGACCTTCTTGGCGAACTCGACCTGGCGCGCACCGGGATATGTCTTGTCGGTCCACATCAGAGACTTGTACATCGTGCCGTAGACATGGGTCAGCGCCTCGGCCGGCACGAGATCGAACAGCGCGTCGAGGAACAGGCCGTTGTGGCCGGTGATCGGCGGGAACCATTTCTGCGAGTTCATGGCATTGAAGGCCATCGCCGCGTTGGGCACGTTGGCGATCCAGGCGATCATGCCGTCGATGCCGGCCTTGCGCAGGTTGCCGACATAGGTGTTGAGGTCCGGCGCGTTCAGCGGATAGACCTCGACCTTCACCGGCTCGAGGCCGAGCTTCTTCAACGTAGCGCGCGATGCCGCCGTCGCCTGCTCGCCGAACGCGGTGTTCTCCTGGATGATGCCGATCTTCTTCAGCTTCATGGTCTCGACCAGGTAGCGGGCGGCGATCTCGCCCTGCTGGTTGGTGTTGAACGTGCACTGGTAGTGATACGGATACTTGGTGCCGTCGCCCATCTCGGCGCCGTTGGCGTAGGTCGCCTGGATGATCTTGGCCGGCGTCGTCGTGGCGAGTGACGACAGCGCCTGCGAGCTGCCGGTCGGTCCAGCGACGAAGTTGATGCCCGAGCCTTGAAGCTTCTTGATGATCGCCGGCTCCTTGGCGGGCGACGCTTCGTCGTCTTCCTCGACGCGCGTGATCGGCCGGCCGAGGATGCCGCCTTGCGCGTTGATCTCCTCGATCGCGATCAGGCCGCCGATATAGAGATAGGAGAAGGACGAGGCGAGACGGCCGGTCGTCGGGCGGATCCAGCCGATGCTGAACGGCTGCTGTGCCGCAGCAATGCCGGCGAGGCCGAGGCTCGATGTGCCGAGGGCGCCGATGCCCAGCCGACCTGCGGCCAAGAACCCTGCGGTACGCAAGAAGCTGCGACGGTCGATGCTGCCATCGCGCTGCAATCCGAAGGCTGGCTTTGTTCTGTCGGTCATGGCGTTTCCTCGACTCTCACGCGCACTGTTTTCGCGTATCCTCGGCATTGCGCGCGAAGCTAGTCCTCTTCCCAAGTCGATACAACGAAGCGGCCCGATCATGAGCGAAGAAACGTCGCCTGTCGCGAAATCCTGGCATGACCCGCGCGTGCCTGCCGCAGAGCAATGCGTGCTGCGCCCATTGCTCGATCGCCATGCGGCCGCGGCGCCCGACAAGGTCTTTGCGCGTTTCGCCGACGGCACCGAATGGACGTATCGGCAGACCCGGGACATCGCGCGGCGCACGGCGATGGGGCTGCGCGGCCTCGGCGTCGCGCCGGGCGACAAGGTCCTGTCGTGGTTGCCCAACGGCCCCGACGCGATTCGAGTCTGGTTCGGTCTCAACTATCTCGGTGCCGTCTACGTGCCGATCAATCTCGCCTATCGCGGCGGCCTGCTGGCGCATGTCGTCGAGAATTCCGATGCACGGCTGATCGTGGCGCACGCCGATCTGTTCGGCCGCCTAACCGACATCGATCGCGCCGCGCTCACCACGGCGGTCGTGCTGCACGGCGCGCCGGCCCGTGTGCCGGACCTCGCCATCCACGGACCGGAAGCGCTCGCTCCCGCCAAGGGAGAGCTGCCGCTCTCCAACGAGGGCGTGGCGCCGTGGGACATGCAGTCGATCATCTACACATCGGGCACCACCGGGCCGTCGAAGGGCGTGATGTCGTCCTACCTGCAGCTCTACTCGATGGGCACCGAGTCCTTTCACTTCCTCGGATCCGACGACCGCTTCATGGTCAACCTGCCCTTGTTCCATGTCGGCGGCACGGCGGCGGTCTACGCCATGCTGGCACTGGGCGGCTCGATCGCCGTCGTCGAAGCGTTCGACACGGCCTCGTTCTGGCGTGTCGTGCGCGAGACTGGCACGACCTCCTGCGTTCTGCTGGGCGTCATGACGACGTTCCTGATGAAGCAGGCGCCCGGGCCGCAGGACCGCGACCACACGCTCACGAGCGCCATCATGGTGCCGCTGTGCGAGGATGCGGCGGTCTTCTCGGCCCGCTTCGGCTGCGACGTCTACACGGTGTTCAACATGACCGAGGTGTCTACGCCGCTCACGTCGGGCAAGAACCCGGCGCCGCTCGGCACCTGCGGCCGGCCGCGCGCCGGCGTCGAGGCACGAGTCGTCGACGAGAACGATTGCGAGGTGGCGCCAGGCACGGTCGGCGAGCTGATCGTGCGCACCGACCGGCCGTGGGCGATGAACCACGGCTACTACAAGAACCCGGAAGCGACGGCGCGGGCCTGGCGCAACGGCTGGTTTCACACCGGCGATGCCTTCCGCGTGGGCGAGGACGGCCAGCTCTTCTTCGTCGACCGCATGAAGGACGCCATCCGCCGGCGCGGCGAGAACATCTCCTCCTTCGAGGTCGAGACCGAGGTGTGCGCCCACCCTCTGGTCAAGGAGGCCGCCGTGGTCGCCGTGCCGAGCGAGCTCGCCGAGGACGAGGTGCTGGTCGCGCTGTCGGTGGTCGACGGCGCCACCCTGGATCCGACCGAACTGATCCGGTTCCTGATCCCGCGCATGGCGCATTTCATGGTGCCGCGCTTCGTGCGGGTCGTGCCCGACCTGCCCAAGACACCGACCCAGAAGATCCAGAAGCATCTCCTGCGCAGCGAAGGCGTCACGCCGGATACGTGGGACCGCGAGAAGGCGGGCATCCGACTTAAGCGCGAGCGCTTGTCGGCCTAGGCGTATCCCGATGTGGCCGGTCCACATCGGATTCCCTAGAGTACGGACGTGATCGAATCACTCTCATGTTCCTCTCCCCCTAGCGGGGGAGAGGAACATGAAATGCAAATCGGGGAGGGTCCTTTGAATATCGCGCTCACGGTAAACGGCGAGGCACGACGCGTGGAGGCGACGGAGACGACATCGCTGCTCGAGGTGCTGCGCAATGATCTCGGCCTGATGGGCACGCGCTATGGCTGCGGGCTGGAGCAGTGCGGTTGCTGCACGGTGCTGGTCGACGGCGAGCCGACCTATGCCTGCACGCGCGAGGTCGCCACGGTCGCCGGCCGCGTGGTGACGACCATCGAGGGGCTGGGCTCCGCGACCGAGATGCACCCGCTGCAGCAGGCCTTCGTCGACGAGCAGGCCGGCCAGTGCGGCTACTGCCTGTCGGGCATCATCGTCTCGGCCAAAGCGCTGCTCGATCGCAATCCGCGGCCCAGCCGGGCCGACATCGTGACGGCGCTCGACCGGCATCTCTGCCGCTGCGGCACGCACCAGCGCATCATCCGCGCCGTGCAGCGCGCCGCCGAGACTCTGCTCAACGGGAGGCCGGCATGAGCGTGCCCGCGCTGCCGGCGAGCCTGGTCGACAATCCACGGCTCGATCGCTGGATCCGCTTCCTGCCCGATCGCACCGTGCGCATCGCCACCGGCAAGGTGGAGATGGGGCAGGGCGTCGTCACCGCCATCGGCCAGATCGCCGCCGAGGAGCTCGACGTGCCGTTCCAGCGCGTCGTCATGCTGTCGGGCGACAGCGACGAAGGCCCGGACGAGCAGTACACGACGTCGTCGCTGTCGGTCGACGTGTCGGGGGGCTCGGTGCGGCTGGTCTGCGCCGAGGTCCGCGCCAAGGCCCTGGAGCGCGCGGCGCTGCGGCTCAATTGCAGCCGCGACGAGCTCAGTGTCGTAGACGGGCAATTCCTGCAGAACGGCGCCGCCACCGGCCAGGATTACTGGACGGTCGCACCCGAGATCGATCTCACGCTTGCGGTGACCGGGACTGCGCCGGTCAAGCCGGCCTCGACCTATCGCGTGGTCGGGCAGAGCGTGCCGCGCGTCGACCTGCCGGCCAAGGTGAGCGGAGCGGCCTATGCGCATGACGTCTTGCCCAAGGGCGTGCTGCACGCGCGCACCCTGCGGCAGCCCAACCGCGGGGCGACCTTGGCCGCGCTCGACGAGGCCGCTATCCGGCGTGCCGCAAAGGGCGAGCTGCAGATCGTGCGTGAGGCCAATTTCGTAGCCTTCGTCAGCCCGGTCGAGAGCGTTGCCCAGGCAGCGGCCGCCGCCGCGCCCTCGCACGCGACCTGGAACAATGTGCGGCGCCTGGAGCCGGCACAGCAGGAAGCGGCCTGGCTCGAAGGCCAGAAGAGCGACGACCGGCGCCTCGGCGCACCGGAATCGACGAGCCCGCCGAAGCGCCTCGTGCGCGCGAGCTACTCGCGGCCCTACATCGCCCATGCCTCGCTGGCGCCGTCCTGCGCCATCGCCGAGTTCGACAACGGCCGTCTCACCGTGTGGTCGCACGGCCAGGGCATGCATCCGCTGCGCCGCAATCTCGCCGAGGTGCTGGGCTTGCCCGTGGAGGCGATCAGCACGCGTCATCTCCATGGCGCCGGCTGCTACGGCCACAACGGCGCCGATGATGCGGCCCTCGACGCCGCGCTGGTCGCGCGCCAGCTGCCGGGCAAGCCGATCCGCCTGCAATGGCGGCGCGAGGAAGAGTTCGGCTTCGAGCCGGTCGGACCGGCGATGCTGGTGACCCTGCATGTCGACCTCGACGAGCGCGGCCGGCCGGCCGACTGGACCAGCGAGATCTGGAGCCCCACCCACGTGCAGCGTCCGGGCAATGGGACCGGCTACCTGCTGGCGAGTGAGGCTCTGGCCAATCCGCCGCCAGAGGTGGCGCCGTTCGATCCACCCGAAGCGCGCGGCGGCGGCGGCACGCGCAACGCGGTGCCGATCTACGACGTGCCGGCGCATCGCGTGCTCCATCATCTGGTGGTGCGCCCGCCGGTGCGTACCTCGGCCCTGCGCGGCCTCGGCGCGCTGCCCAATGTCTACGCCATCGAATCGATGATCGACGATCTGGCGATGCGTGCCGGCGAGGATCCGCTGGCCTACCGGCTCTCGATCCTGTCCGAGAAGCGGGCCCGACGGATCACCGAGCTGGTGGCGGCGCGCGCCGATTGGCGATCGCGCGGTCCTGCCGGCACGGGCAAGGGACTGGGGCTCGGCCTCGCGCGCTACAAGAACCGCGCCGCCTATGCCGCCGTGGTGGCCGCCGTCACCGTGCAGGAGACGGTGCGCGTCGATCGCGTCTGGTGCGTCGCCGATGCCGGACTGGTGGTCAATCCGGACGGCGCGCGCAATCAGCTCGAAGGCGGCATCGTGCAGGCGGTGAGCTGGACGCTGAAGGAGCAGGTCAGGTTCGACGAGCACGGCATCGCGTCGCTCGATTGGGAGAGCTACCCGATCCTGCGCTTCAGCGAGGTGCCCGAAATGGAGGTCGAGTTCGTCGACCCCGCCGGCAACCCGGCGCTCGGCGTCGGCGAATGCACCGTGGGCCCGACCGCCGCGGCGATCGGCAACGCCGTCGCGCACGCCTTAGGCGTGCGCATCCACGACATGCCGCTCAGCCGCGACCGCATCATGGCGGCGCTGCTGAAGGCGTAGGGAGAATCATCAGATTCATGTTCCTCTCCCCCTAGCGGGGGAGAGGAGCCCGAAATGACGATCCCAGTCCTCAGTTCGGCGAGACCAGGCGGCAGTCGGCGCGGTCGACGAACAGGGTCGTCGCCGGACCGTAGATGGTGAGGCCGACGCGCTGGCCGCCGGCGACGGGCGGCAGGTTGGCGGTCGCGGTCAGGACCACGTTGCCGGAATTGGTGAACCGGCATTCGATCACCGGATTGATCGACATCCCGCTGTTGTTGTTCAGGTAGAGCACGACCTGCCAGCGCTGACCGGGGATGGCCGACAACGTGGCATTGTCGATGACGGCGATCGGCACGGTCGGCCCGGCGGTGATCGGAACCGTGCCGAGCGCGGTCACGGCCGGCGTCTGGACGACGTTGCCGGGGGATGTGACGACCTGGCCCTGCGGATCGAAGGCGCGATCCTGCGGCGTGTTCGGCCCGCTCTTGCCGCCGACATTCTCCGGCGTCCAGATCTGGCCGGTCTTGGGGTCGCGGAATTCCTGCGGCTGCTGGGCGTGCACCGCCGACACGGCGACAATACCCAGGAGGCCAGCCGTGAGCCCAGCCAGCCACTTGTTCACTGAACCAATCATCATGCCACTCCCTCCGGTTGCCCTGGAGAGTAGCGCAAATTCCGGCTTTTTGGAGTGTCCCGAGTGGTCAGTGCACGGCGACGGGGACCCGCGCCGCGGCGGCAACCTGCTCCGCGGTGGGGCCGTCGCCGGCCAGGGTGGTGCGGCGCATGTCGCGCGGCTCGTGTGCGGGGAATGGCCGGGCGCGATGCATGGTCTGCCGGTTGTCCCACATCACGAGATCGCCCAGCCGCCATTTGTGGGCGTAGACGAATTCGCGCTGCGTGGCGTGCTCGATCAGGTCGCGCAGGAAGCTGCGCGCCTCGGGGATCGGCCAGCCGACGATGCCGCCGGCATGGGACGACAGATAGAGCGACTTGCGGCCAGTCACCGGATGGGTACGCACCATGCATTGCCGGACCGGCGCGAAGCGCTGGCGCTCCTCGTCGGTGAGGTCGAAGAAGCCGATCAGCTGGCGCGAGTAGATCTGCGAATGCTCGCACACCATGCCTTCGACGAGGTCCTTGGTCTCCTCGTCGAGCGCGTCGTAGGCGGCGCGCATGTCCGCGAACTGCGTGTCGCCGCCCTTGGAGGGCAGGCTGACGGCATGCAGCAGCGAGTACTTGGCCGGCGTCACCTTGAACGAGCTGTCGGAGTGCCACAGCCGGTTGCCGATGGCGAACAGCCGCCGGCGATCGTCGCGCGGATACGGCTTGTTGTCCTTGTCGAGGTTGGAGACGTCGGCAAAGGTCGTCGGCAGGCGATACTCGCTGGCGGCGCGCAGGCTGCTGCCGATGGCGTGCTCGATCGGGCCCAGGCTCTGCGTGAAGGCGAGCTGCTGGGCGTCGTCGATGTCCTGGTTGCGGAACACCAGCACGGCGTGCTTGTCCATGCCGGCATGAATGGCCGCGACCTCGTCCGAGGTGAGCGGACGGCGCATGTCGATGCCGTCGACCTCGCCCGCGAAGCACGGCCCGACCTGGCGAATTGCAACCGTCATTGTCCCGTCTCCTCTCGCAATGTTACCGCAAAGGCGACCACGATGCAGGCACGGCGAAGGTGCTGGTCTGCTTGTGCAGCACCACGCTTTCGTGCCGTGGGGGCGGCCACACGCCAGGCTTCATCGCCTGGGCGCGCCGCGCCTCGCGGTCGGCCATGTTCTTGTAGGCCCAGACATGGACCCATTGGTTGAGCGGGCCGATCTCGGTGTGGCCGGCGAAGATCAGCGGCGAGATCGCCGAGCGCGCGCCGATCAGGGGCGACCATGCCTCGATCACCTTGGGGATGGCGCCCGCGCCGAAAGTGTAGGTGCGGAACTCGTAGAGGCCGCCGTGCTCGCCCGGCTCGAAATGCGGCGAGAACGGCGCAGCATGGAGGATCTTGGACTCCATCTCGAGGATGGAGTCCTGGATCTTGACCGGCCAGATGCCGGTCCGGATGGCCTCGGCGCGGATATGCTCGCGCTCGGCGAGGTCCTTGTAGGGCCAGACGTGGATGATCTGGTTGAGCGTGCCCACCTCGGTGCGCCAGAAGCCGCCGAACCGGGAGAGCCTGGCGCGGGCCGGAAGGCCGGCGCCGAACAGCTCCTCGACCCGGGGAATGCTGCCCGGCTTCATGAGGTAGGTGCGCATCTCGAAGATCATGGCGTGTCTCGCGCCCAAGGAAGCAGGATTAACGGAGCGGTGACCACTTCGCAGGAATGGCGAAGGTGCTGTTCTGCTTGTGCAGGACCACGCTCTCGTGGCGCGGCGGCGGCCACAGGCCGGGCTTCATCGCCTGGGCGCGCCGCGTCTCGCGGTCGGCCATGCTCTTGTAGGCCCAGACATGGACCCACTGGTTGAGCGGGCCGATCTCGGTGTAGCCCGCGAAGACCAGAGGCGAGATGGCGGAGCGCGCCTCGATGCGCGAGCTCCAGGACTCGATGACCTTCGGTATGGCGCCGGCGCTGTAGGTGTAGGTGCGGAACTCGTAGAGCCCGCCATGCTCCGCCGGCACGAAATGCGGCGAGAAGGGCGCGGCGTGGAGGATCTTGGTTTCCATCTCGAGGAAGTTCTCGCCGACCTTGGGCGGCGGCCACACCCCGGTCTTCACCGCCTCGCCACGGATGCGCTCGCGCTCGGCGAGGTCCTTGTAGGGCCAGATATGGATGATCTGGTTCAGGGTCCCCACCTCGGTGCGCCAGAAGCCGGCGATGGGCGAGAGCTTGGCACGTGCTGGATATGAATTGCCGAAAGCCTCTTCGACCGCCGGTCCGGTGCCGGGCTTCAGCAGGTAGGTTCTCATTTCAAAGATCATTGCTTTTCTCCCCTTCGATGGATGCGTTGCATATCATGCTCCTTGCCAGCAGGGCTGCTGCGGAGTGGACACACTTTACTCGCCTCCCCCGTCAGCGGGGGAGGTGCCCCGTCATACGGGGCGGAGGGGGAAGGCCTCAGACAAGCTGCTTCCGATTCCGACGTCGGAATTGGAAAGATTTCTACTGAGGCCTTCCCCCTCCGGCCCTTCGGGCCACCTCCCCGATTAACGGGGAGGAAAAGAAGATGCGTCCACTCCGTAGCAGCGAAGCTGGGGAGGATAACCTGGTCAGTCCGCAGCGCGCGCCTGCGCGGTGCTCGTCTGGAACGCCGGCATCACTTCCTTGGCGAAGCGGTCGAGCTGTTCCAACGTGACGGCGAGCGGCGTGCCGAGCGGCATGCTGCAGCTGACGCGCTCGAGGCCCGGATAGCGCTTCTCGACGGCCTTGAGCTGGGCGATGATGTCGGCCGGCGTTCCGGCCAGGAAGCCGCCCGCCTTCACCGCGTCCTCGATGGTCGGCAGCTTGACGGAGTCGACCAGTCTCGGGTCGCGCATCGCTGCGATCTGCTCGTCGGTCAGCGCTCGCACCAGGCGCAGCTCGCCGAACATCTTCATGTTCTCTTCATAGTATTTGCCGGCGGCGCGCATGGCGGCCTCGCGGCTCTCGGCGATGTGGAACTGGTATCCCAGCGACAGCCGTTCGCCCGGCTCGAGCGCGATGCCGCGGCGCGCATAGGCGGCGCGGAACTCGGTCATGTGGCGGTCGACGGCGCCGCCTTCGGCCGAGCCGCCGCCGATCACGCCGCTGATGCCGTGCTTGGCCATGAAATCGAAGGCGCGTTGCGAGCCGCTCTGGATCGGCTGCCAGCATTCGACCGGCACGCGCAACGGCCGCGGCACCAGGGCGATCTCCTTCAGCGTGTAGCCGCGATAGGGCACTTCGGGTGGGATCGTGTAGTACTTGCCCTTGTGCGAGAAGCGGTCCTCGTTGAAGGCCTTGAAGACGATGTCGACGCCTTCCTCGAACAGCTCGCGGTTGGCGTTCTGGTCGATCAGCGGCGCGCCGAAGCTCTCGACCTCGCGCGTGTGATAGCCGCGGGCGACGCCGAAGATGACGCGGCCGCCGCTCAGGATGTCGGCCATGGCATAATCTTCCGCCAGGCGCAGCGGATGCCACATCGGCACGACGTTGAAGCCGCAGCCGATCTTCAGGCGCTTCGTCTGGTTCACCAGGTGCATCGCCATCATCAGCAGGTTGGGGATGCATTCCGTGCCTTCGGGCTGGAAATGGTGCTCGGCCATCCAGAAGGTATTGTAGCCCAGCTCGTCCATCTTCTTGGCGTAGGACACCGCCTTGTGCAGCGTCTCGGCGAGCTCCGCGTTCGAGTAATTGCGATCGTTGATCGGCTTGCCGCGGTACCCGGCATCCTCGATGTCAACCGAGCCGACATACGAACTGTCGAATTTGGTGATCATGCCTGTTTCCTCCTATGAAAACGGGGCTGCAATCCGCCCCATTTTCTCAGCATCGTTGAGCACGCCGGTGTGCTGGGGTCTCCTAGATGCAGTTCCGCACGTTTCCGGGGGGCTGCCAATCGAAATCAAGCTGGCCTAAAGTCATGGCTGGCAGCGAAGCTGTGAGGGCTTAGTGACTGAACGGAGGTCAGCCATGGACAAGAAGTATGACCGCAGTGCCGAGGACCTCGGCAACATCGTCGGCCTGGAGCACGTCAATCTGCAGATTGCCGATCAGATCACCGGCACGCTCTTCTATATCAGTGGCATTGGACTGACGCGCGATCCCTACCTGATGACCAGCATCGACAACATGTGGGTCAATGTCGGGCAGAGCCAGTTCCATCTGATCACCGGCACGCCGCAGCGCCTGCGCGGCCGCATCGGGCTGGTGCTGCCCGATCGCGAGGCGCTGCTGAGCCGGCTCGAGCGCATGAAGAAGCCGCTCGAGGGCACCAAGTTCGCCTTCGTCGAGCACGACGATCATGTTGCGACGACCTGTCCGTGGGGCAACACGCTGCTGTGCTACAACCCGGCGCCGCGCTTCGGCCGCATGGCGCTGGGCATGGCCTTCGTCGAGTTCGACGTGCCGGTCGGCACGGCCGACGGCATCGCGAAGTTCTATCGCAAGGCCTTCGACACCATGACCCGGGTCGACAAGGCGAAGGGTGGACCGGTGGCGCATGTTTCGGTCGGCTCGGGCCAGGAGCTGGTGTTCCGCGAGACCGATGCGCCGCAGCTCCCCTACGATGGCCATCACATCCAGGTCTATGTCGCGAATTTCTCGGGGCCGCATAAGAAGCTGCTCGATCGGAAGCTGATCACCGAGGAGAGCAACGAGCATCAGTATCGCTTCGAGATGATCTCCGATCTCGACAGCGGCAAGCCGCTGTTCCAGATCGAGCACGAGGTGCGCAGCATGCGCCATCCGCTCTATGCCCGGCCGCTGGTCAACCGCAACCCGGCGCAGACCAACCGGACCTATGTCGCGGGACGCGATGCCTGGGTGGCCGATGCGATGATGGCGGAGATGGACGATCCGCGCACCGAAGCGCGCCAGCAGCGCTTCGACCGGGTCGCCCGGCGCGCCGCGGCAGAGTAGGCCCCGGCGATGAAGATCACCGGCTTCGAGGCCACGGCGCTCAACATTCCCGAAGACGATCCGCTGGCCAACATGCCGGAGGAGGCCGGCCGCAAGCGGCCCATCGTCGCCGTTCGCCTGCGCACCGACCAGGGCATCGAGGGCATCGGCGTCACGCTCTACGGCGGACGCCTCAACGCGGCGCTGCGCAGCGCCGTCGAGGCGCTCGCCGCGCTGACGGTCGGCCAGGACCCGATGCGCGTCGAGGCGATCGTCGCCCGCCTGCGCACCCTGGGCGATGCCGGCGGGCCGGGTGGCCTGTTCACCCTGGCGCTGTCGGCGATCGACACCGCGCTGTGGGACATCAAGGGCAAGGCGCTGAACCAGCCCTTGTGGAAGCTGCTGGGCGGCCATCGCGATCGCGTGGCGACCTATGCCTCGGGCTCGCTGCGGCGCGGTCTCACGGACGATCAGGCCCAGCGCGCGGCGCAGATCCTGCTGCAGAAGGGCTTTCGCGAGATGAAGACCCAGATGGCCCTGCCCGGCAATCCCACGCCGGCCGACGAGATCCGCCGCGTGCGCGTGGTGCGCGAGGCGATCGGGCCCGACATCAAGCTGATGTGCGACATCAACCAGCGCTGGCGGCCGGAGCAGGCGATCGACATCGGCAGCCGGGTCGAGGATGTCGGCCTGTTCTGGCTCGAGGACGTCACCACGTTCGACGACTACCAGGGCCTGGCGCGCGTCACCGCCGCGCTCAAGACGCCGATCGCCGGCGGCGAGTACGTCTGGGGCATCGCGCCGTTCCGGCAAATGATCGAGGCCCGCTCGGTCGACATCGTCATGGTCGATTTGGCGCGGGTCGGCGGCGTCACCCAGTGGATGAAGGTCGCCGGCATGGCCGAGGCCTTCAATCTCCCGATCGTGAGCCATGTGATGCCCGAGATCCTGGTCCACATGGTGGCCGCCTGTCCCAACGGGCTGACCGTCGAGTACATGCCCTGGATGCTGGCGCTCTACGAGGAGACGCCGGCGATCGAGGACGGCCAGATGGTGCTGCCGGACAAGCCCGGGCTCGGGCTGAAATTCGACGAGAAGGCGTTCGCCTCCTTCAAGGCCTGATCAACAAGGAAACCGCAGCTCGATGCCGAAAACGCTGTTCATCGATTCGACTCCCGACATCGACCAGGTCTGGCGCCAGGTTCATGGCCCCAAGGACATTCCCATCACCGTCAACATGGGGCCGGCCAAGGCGGAGGACATTCCATCACTGATCGCGGGTTACGACACCGTGATCAACGATGCGAGCTACTTCAACGAGGCGACGCTCGGGCTGTGCAAGGGGCTGAAGCACATCGTCTTCCTGGGCACCGGGGCGGCGAGCTTCGTCGACCTGGCGGCGGCGGCGAAGCTCGGCATCAAGGTCTCGACCATCGGCGGCTACGGCGACACCACGGTGGCCGAGCACGCCATGGGCCTGGTGTTCGCCGCCGCCCGCCACATCGCCACCATGCACGGCATGGTGCGCACCGGCGGCTGGCGGCCGATGCAGGGCATGGAGCTGCTCGGCAAGACGCTCGGAATCGTCGGCCTGGGCGGCATCGGCAAGGAGATGGCACGCCTCGCCAAGGGCATCGGCCTCAATCCGATCGCTTACAATCGCTCGCCGGTCGCCAACCCGCCGCTGCCGATCGTCTCGATCGACCAGCTGCTCGATATGTCCGACATCATCAGCCTGCACCTGGGATTGAACGACGGAACGCGCGGTTTCCTCGACCGCGCCAAGCTCGCCAAGACCAGGAAGGGCGTCATCGTCATCAACACTGCGCGCGCCGGCTTGGTCGACGAAGCGGCGCTGATCGACTCCTTGACGTCAGGTCATGTCGGCCACTACGCGACCGACGTCTTCAACCAGGAACCGATCACCCCCGACGAGCCGCTGCTCAAGCTCGACAACGTCACGCTCACCGCACACGCGGGCTACAACACGCCGGAAGCCGCCAAGACGATGTACCGCCGCGCCATCGATCTGGCGGCGGGGGGCTAATTCTCACGCTCTCACCTCATGTTCCTCTCCCTCGCTAGGGGGAGAGGGTAGGTGAGGGGGCGTCGAAGGTTGCGGCATCGAGTGCAACCCCCTCTGTGCACCCAACCTCTCTCCCTATCGGGGGAGAGGAGCATGAATATGAACGCCGCGCGTGCCGCTACGCCAGCACGTCGAAGCTCTTCAGGATGCCGGCGAACTCGAAGGGCTGCTGGGCGAGGCCGCTGCTGTCTGACGAGGCGTAGTGGGCGCCGGCGCTGTTGCCGTTGTCGCGTGCCACCGACCACATCGACAGGAGCGTGATGTTGGGATCGGTCTTGGCATAGGCGAGCAGGGCCTGCGCATCGGCCTGCGAGAAGACCTCGGAGGCGATGTCGTTGACGCCGATCATCGGCGTGACGCCGATCTTGGCGGCAATGCCGAGGTTTGCGAGCTGCTGCTCGGTCGCCTTGGCGGCGTTGATGGCGTTGAGCCCCATCTGGCCGCCATTGTCGACCGAGGTTCCGTAGTCCATCGCCATGATGTTCACGAGGTCGATGCGCACGCCGTCGGCCTTGGCGTGCTGCAGCACGCTGAGGCCGTTGGCATCGAGGCCGGTCGGCAACACCGGCAGGGTGAAGCTCACCTTGAGGTTGGGATTGGCGGCCTCGAGGCCGGCGATCGCCTGATCGCGCAAGGTGATCGAATGCAGGTCGGCGACGGCTGCGCCCTCGATGTCGAAATCGATCGAGGTGATGTGATAACGGTCGATCACCGACTGGTACTCGGCCTGCAAGGTGGCGGCGTTCGGCGCCGTCAGGGCCGCTTCCTGGCCGGCGGCGCCACCGAACGAGATGGTGATGTTGCCGCCCGCGGCCTGCACCGCCTGCACCTGCTGCAGGATGGTCGAGCCGTTGGACAGGCCATCGTCGGTGATGGCGCCGACGCCCTGCCAGCCGATGCCGTGATCGGACGCAAGGACGAAGGCCAAGGTGAAGTTCTTGATGCCGGAGGCGTGCGAGATCGCCATCAGGTCGGCATCGACCGGCATCGCCATGTCGATGTAGGGCGAGAACATGGTGGCGTAGGTGACGCTCACCGGCGGGGGCGTGGTCGGATCGGTGGTCGGCGCGATCTCGACCCCGTGGATATGCACCGCGGACTGGTCGAGCGCGCCCGAGGCGACGAAGCCGAAGCTGGTCTCGCCGCTGTGGGCGAGCGAGCCGTTCCACGTCGAGTTGCCGATCACGTAGCCGGTGGCGTCGTGCGAGATGATCTTGGCGTTCCAGATGTCGGTGATCTGGTTCGGCATGTCGATCGCGATCTGCCAGCTCGTGGCGGCCGATCCGTCGTTGTGGACCTTCACCGTGGCGTTGAAGCCGCTGCTCCAGGAGTCGGTCACCGCGAGGGTTGCGCTGAAGTCACCCGACGTATCGGGCGTCGGTGTCGGCAGCGTGGGCGGCGTCGGGTCGGGCGTCGACGTGGTCGCGTCGTCGTCGACGATCGTCCCCGTGGCGGTGGCGCGTGCGATGGTGGCGCCAGCCGCGTTGGTCAGCACGACGCTGAAATTCTCGTTGCCCTCGACCAGCAGGTCCGGGGTGACGGTGATGGCGATGATCTTGGTCGTCTCGCCGGGCGCGAAGGTGACCGAGCCCGTGGCGCCGGTGAAATCGGCTGCCGTCGCCGTGCCGGGGGTGGTGTGATAGTCGACTGTGATCGCCGAGGTCGCCGCCTGCGACAGGGTCACAACGAAGGTGGCGGTGGTGGTCGGCATTCCGCCCGACACGTCGTTGCCGAAATCGAACTGAATCGGAGTCAGGTAGGCGAGCTTGGCCTGGATCGGCGTGTTCCAGTCGTCGGCCAGGATGCCGCCGGTGTCGCCCGAGTTCGGGTTCCACGACCAGTAGGTCCAGCTGACGCCCTGGTTGCCGGCCGGGATGTCCTTGGTGCCGTTATTGTCGAGATCGCCCGAGAGGTAGGAGGTGATGGCTTCGAGCCACGGCGCGTCTTTTGGATCGCTGAGCTTGGTGCCGAACTCGCCGATCCACACCGGGGCGATGTTCTGCTTGTAGATGTAGCCCCACATCTGGTCGAACTTGGCCGGCAGGTTGCCCGGAAAGTCGCTGCCCTGGAACCACGGCTGCGGCCACACCGAGTTCGGATAGTCGTGCGCCGAGTAGACCAGCTTGTTGGCGAGATCGAGATGGATGGGCCGATCCTTGACGCCCATCAGATTGCCGCCCCACCAGTAGGGCTGGCCCTGATAGGTGCCGATGCCCTCGACGAAGATCAGCCAGTTGGGGTTGACGGTGCCGATTGCATTGCCGGCCTGCTCGGCCGCCGCCGCCCAATCGTTGGCGCCGCCGCCGCCCCAGGTGCCGTTGTAGGGCTCGTTGTGCAGGTCGGCGCCGATCACCTGCGGCTTGGCGGCGTAGCGCGCCGCCAGCATCTGCCAGTCCGAGACCCATTGCGCCTGGCTGTGGGTGCTGTCGTACCACAGGCCGTTGCCCGAGGTGCCGGCGCCGAGGTCGCTGCGATGATGGTCGAGGATGATCTTGAGGCCGATCTGGCCGGCATAGTCGACGATCTTGTCCATGATCTGCAGCGCCGTGAGGCCCTGCAGGTCGGGGTTCTTGGAGAAGTCGATGCCGTTGGGCGTGCTGGCCGAATGCAGCGTGTCCGTGGCGAAGGGCAGGCGGATGGTGTTGAAGCCCAGGCTCACCATCTGGTCCATCATCGACTTGTAGCCGCGCGTCCACAGGCCGTGCGGCGCCATGGTCGAGGATTCGAAGCCGAACCAGTTGACGCCGGCGATCTGCACCGAATGGCCGGCCGAATCGATGATCTGGTTGCCCGAGGTGCTGAGCCAGCCGGCCGCCGCGCCGCCGCCGCCCGGATTGCCCTCGACCACAGACGCATCGGCGACCGACAGCGCCGGCGTGACGGGTGGGGCGGTGTCGTCGTTGGTGATCGTGCCGGCGCCGCTGGCGTCGGCGATGGTCGCGCCGGACGCGCTCGACAGCGTGATGCCGAACGTCTCGTTGGCCTCGACGGCTGCATCGCCGATGGCGCTGATCTTGATGGTCTTCTGGGTCTCGCCGGCGGCGAAGGTGAGCGTGCCGGACTGGGCCGTGTAGTCGCTGCCGGCCGTCGCCGTGCCGTCCGACGTGGCGTACTTCACCGTCACCGTCGCGGTCGACGCGGCCGACAGGGTCACCGTGAAGGTGCCGGTGCCCGGCGACGCGGCGCTGCCTTCGGCGAAGCTCGCATCGTTGATGGCGAGGGTCGGGAGCGGCGCGGTGTCGTCGTTCGTGATGGTGCCGGCGCCGGTGGCGTCGGCGATCGTCGCGCCGGAGGCACTGGACAGGAGAACGCTGAGGGTTTCGTTGGCCTCGACCGTCGAATCGCCGATGGCGGTGACCTTGATGGTCTTCTGGGTCTCGCCGGCGGCGAAGGTGAGCGTGCCGGATTGGGCCGTGTAGTCGCTGCCCGCGGTCGCGGTGCCGTCGGCAGTGGCGTACTTCACCGTCACCGTCGAGGTCGAGGCGGCCGACAAGGTGACCGTGAAAGTGCCGCTGCCCGGTGAAGCGGCGCTGCCTTCGGCGAAGCTCACGTCGCTGATCGCGAGCGTCGGCAAGGGCGCGGCGTCGTCGTTGGTGATGGTGCCGGTCGCCGTTGCCTTGCCGACGGTGGCGCCGTTCGGCGACGACAGGGTGAGGGTGAGCGTCTCGTTGCTTTCGACCGTGGTGTCGCCCGAGACCTGGACGCGGAGGGTCTTGGATGTCTCGCCGGCGGCGAAGGTCAGCGTGCCGCTGGCCGCGGTGTAGTCCGAGCCCGATGTAGCGCTGCCGTTGCTGGTCGCGTAGGCCACGGTGACCGGTCCGCTCGCGGCCGCCGACAGGATCACGGTGAACACGAGATCACGCGTGCCGCTGTCGCCCTCCGCCACCGAGGCGTCGGCCACGGAGAGGGAGGGCAGCACCACCGGATCGCTGCCGACGGCGACGCCGTTGATGGTGAAGTCGGTCGCCGTGGTGCCGGTGCTGCCGGGCGTCGCCTGGAAGCCGAACGACGTCGACTGGCCGGCGGCGATCTGTCCGTTCCACGAGGCGTTGCTCACCACGTAGTGGCTGCCGACATGGCTCACGATCACCGCGTTCCAGATGTTGGTGATGTTGGCCGAGCTGTTGAACTCGACCGTCCAGCTGGTGAGCGCCGTGCTGCCCGCGCCGACGGTCATCGAGCCGTTGAAGCCGGAGCCCCAGTTGCTGGTGACGGTGTAGACCAGCGACGTGCCGCCGGTCTGGACGGGTGGAGCCTGGACATCGTCGTTGACGATCGTGCCGACCGCGGCGCCGTCGGCGATGGTGGCGCCCGCGGCGGCCGACAGGTTGACCGAGAAAGTCTCGTTGCTCTCGACGACGGCATCGGCCGCGATCGTGATCTGGATCGTCTTCGAGGTCTCGCCGGCGGCGAAGGTGATGGTGCCCGTGCGCGCCGTGTAGTCGGACGCGGCCAGCGCGGTGCCGTCGGCGGTCGCGTACTGCACCGTCACCGGTCCGGTGGCGGCCTGCGAGAGCTTGACCGTGAAGGTGATCTGCGTGGTGCCGGAATTGCCCTCGGTGACCGACGCATCATCGATCGTGAGTGTCGGCAGCACCGGCGTCGGCGGGGTGGTGGTCGTGCCGTTCAGGGTGAGGTTGCTCGCCGCCGTGCCGCTCGAGGTCGAGGCTTGGAAGCCGAAGGTGACCTGGCCGTTGGCCGGCACGTTCGCATCATAGGACACGTTGCGCAGGACATAATGATTGCCGACATGGCTGACGATCTCGGCGCCCCAGATGTTGGTGATCAGGAAGCTCGCATCGAACTCGACGGTCCAGCCCTGCAACGCCTGGCCGCCGCCGGCTACCGTCATGTTTCCGACGAAACCGGAGCCCCAATTGTCTCCCACCACATAGTTGATCGTTGCCATCGCCCCCTCTCCTGCCTGGATGCCGCGTTGAGCGACGCGGCCTCATGGCCGACATATCTGTCATGGCCGGTGCGCGTTGACAGCCGGCCCGGGACTTTCACTCGGTGAATATGGCAGGATTATCGATGAAGGGTGCGGAAGGGGGAGACTTGGTGAAGAGGGCATGACCATCAGGGTAGAGTCACATATGCGCGAATCGGCATGTCATCGCCATTGCATCCCAAACGTAATCACGCATTGGAGCATTCCAACTTGTCGGTGAATGCGATCGTCAGGAGGGCTGGATCGATCGGCGGCTTTTGGAACGGCCTCAGGCTGTTCTGGCGGGCCCAGATTCTGGGATGGGGATTCTTCGCCCTCCTGGATCTGGTCTACCAGCGGCTCATCTACCATGATCTCGCGGTCGCGGTGTCGCGCGCGCTGCCGACGGTGCTGTCGCTCGTCTTCGTCTCTTCGATCCTGCACGCGATCTATACGTCGCGCCATTTCGACGGAGGGCTGACCCCGCGCACCGTGACCTGGGTGCTGACCCTGTCGATCGCCATGTCCCTGCCGGTCGCTCTCTTCGCCTTGTTCGCCAGCGAGGTGATGGACTGGTCGGTGCCGGGGCGCGGTGCGATCGACGATTTCGCCTTCCCGCTGATCCACTACTCGATCGTGCTGTGCGGCTGGAGCCTGTGCTATTTCTGGATGCGTGCCGAGACCGCCAAGCAGGCCGAGCATCGTCATGCCATGCGCGCCGAGGCCGAGGCGCTGCGCGCCAAGCTCGAGGAGCTGCGCCTGCAGCTCGATCCGCATTTCCTGTTCAATGCCCTGAACGGCGTCGCCGAGGAAATCCCCGAGCATCCCAAGGCGGCGCTCGCCATGCTGCGCGACCTCACGGCCTATCTCCGCCATTCGCTGGACGGCATCCACCAGACCGTCGTCACGGTCGAGGCGGAAGTGGCCGGCCTGTCGGCCTATCTCGGCGTGCAGCGGGCGCGCTTCGGCGAGCGGCTCGCGACGACGCTGCATGTCGATTCCGAGGCCGCTCCGCGGCGCATCGCGAGCTTCCTGCTGCAGCCCCTGGTCGAGAATGCCGTGCAGCACGGCGATCGCCAGCATGGGCTCGAGGTCGGCATCGATATCCGAGCCGCCGGCGAGCGGCTCTACGTCACGATCGAGAACACTGGCACGCTCGACGCCGGGCCACCGCCGCGCCGCCGCCGCCCGGGGATCGGGCTCGAGAACGTGCGCCGGCGCCTCGCCCTGCACTATCCCTCGCGCCATCAGTTCCTGCTGCAGCAGGCCGACACCGTGGAGAGCAAGGTGGTCGCCACCATGATCCTGGAAGGCGAGCCGTGCTCCGCGCCCTGATCGTCGATGACGAGCGTCTGGCGCGTCAGGCGATGCGACGATTGCTGTCGGCGCATCCGGCGGTCGAGATCGTCGGCGAGGCCGAGAGCCTCGACGAAGCCAAGGCGATGATCGAGCGGACCGGACCACAGCTCGTCTTCCTCGACATCGAGCTCGGCGGCAAGGGCGACGGCTTCGACCTGCTGGCAAATCTCGAACGTCCGCCACTGGTCGTGTTCGTCACCGCCTATGCCGAGTATGCGGTCGAGGCCTTCACGGTCAACGCCGTGGACTATCTGCTGAAGCCGGTCGATCCCGAGCGCCTGGCCGAGACCCTGGCGCGCGTGGAGCAGCACCGGATCCGCGTGGTCGCCTCGTCCGGGCAGGCCGTCGTCCAGGGCATGATCGCGCTCCGGACGCCCAAGCAGACCGTGCTCGCCGCACCCTCGGAGATCGCCGCCCTGCGGGCCGACGGCGATTTCACGCATGTCTTCGTGGCCGATCAGCCGACGGTGATGATCCTGCGCACCCTCGGCCATTTCGAGAGCCTGCTGCCCTCGCCGCCGTTCCTGCGGCTCGGCCGGTCGCTGATCATCAACCGCGACCGGCTGCGCAAGATCGAGGCACCGTCCCGCGCCAGCGCGCGCATCACCCTGCAGGGCGTGCCGGCCCCCCTCGACCTCGGCCGCGCCGCCGCCGCCCGCCTGCGCGAGTTGGTGTCGGATGATGAGATTTGAAGTTCATGTCCCTCCCCAGCTTCGCTGGGGAGGTGTCGCCGTCATACGGCGACGGAGGGTTCATGAGTCATAGGAGGGAACCATCCCATGACTCATGACCCCTCCGTCGCGTAAGACGCGACACCTCCCCAACGCAGTGCGTTGGGGAGGAAAATCAATCAATACCCCGCGCTGCGGTCCACGACCTCCTTCAGCGGCGCGCCGTCGAGGAAGCGGCGCAGGTTGTCGACGAACAGGCGGGCGACGAACTTGTCGCGCTGGGGGTGCGGGCCGCCGATGTGCGGCAGCACGATGATGCCGTCGGTCTTCCAGAACGGATGATCGGACGGCAGCGGCTCCTGGCGGAACACGTCGAGCACGGCGCCGGCGATCTGCTTGGACGTCACGGCGGCGATCAGGTCCTCGTCCTTGATCAGATGACCGCGGCCGAAATTGAGCAGCCACGCGGAGGGCTTCATGCGGGCGAGCCGCTTGGCGTCGATCAGGTTCTCCGTGTCCGAGGTCGCGGGCAGCAGCAGCAGCACGAAGTCCGATTGCGCCAGCACGTCGGTGGTGCGGTCGGGCGGCAGGACCTCGGCGACGTGCGGCGCCGGTCCCGGCCGACGCTTGGTGCCGATCACGCGCATGCCGAGCGCGCTGGCGATGCGGGCCACTTCCTGGCCGATCGCACCGAGGCCCAGGATGCCGAGCGTCTTGCCGGTCAATGGCTGGGCGACGGTATGGACCCACTTGCCGCGCTTCTGGTTCTCGACCGCGACGGCGTAAGGCTTGGCGATGTGGAACAGCGCGCCGATGATGTTCTCGGGCATCGATTCGGTGTGCGTGCCGCGCGCGCAGGTGAGGGCGAGGCCGGGCGGCAGATCGGGCAGGGCGAGCCAGCCCTCGACGCCGGCGCTCATCGCCTGCGCCCAGCGCAGCTTCGGCATGGTCGGCAGCAAGCCGGCGGGAACGCCCCCCGCCATCAGCGCTTCCGTCCGCGCGAGCTGCTCGGCGGACGGCTTCTCCTTGCGCGGCAACGTGTCGACGGCGACGCGATCGGCAAGGCCTGCCTCGGCGATGGCGTCGGTGTAGGCGGCGGTCTGGTCGGTCCACAACAGGATATGTGCGCGGCTGGTCACGGAAACAGGCTCCTGAGGATGGGGGAAACGCTCACACTAGCCGACCCTCGGCAAACGGGCCAAGGCGGGGTGATGGCCGGTGTCCGCCGGTTTCGTTAGGATATCCGGCGAGAAGCGTAAAGGAGGAGTGCAGGGAGAGACAGTGTGCAGCCGCCCGGCCGCGACAACGCGGCGTGCGGCAGGGAGGAAACAACATGAAAAGCCGAACCTCGTGGTGTGCGTTGCTGAGCGTTGTCATGGCGTTGGGTGCAACGGCGGGCCCCGGTTGGGCACAGAAATATGGCGGCGTGCTGCGCATCCAGCACATCGATACGCCGCCCAGCGCCTCGATCCACGAAGAGGCGACCGTCTCCGTCGCGGTGCCGTTCATGGCAGTCTACAACAACCTGGTCCTGTTCGATCAGCACGTCGCGCGCAACAGCCTCGACTCGATCGTGCCCGAGCTGGCGACGAGCTGGAGCTGGAGCGACGACGGCACGAAGCTCACCTTCAAGCTGCGCGAAGGCGTCAAGTGGCACGACGGCAAGCCGTTCACGTCGGCGGACGTGCGCTGCACTGTCGATCTGCTGATCGGCAGGGAAAACATCAGGCGCAATCCGCGGGCGGCATGGTACGGCAATGTCGAGAAGGCCACGTCCGAAGGTGATTTCGACGTCACCCTGCACCTCAAGCAGAGGCAGCCCGCTCTGCTGGCGCTGCTCGCGTCGGGCTACACGCCGATCTATCCCTGCCATGTCTCGACCGCCGACATGCGGCGGCGACCGATCGGCACCGGGCCTTTCAAGTTCGTCGAGCTCAAGATGAACGAAGGCGTGAAGCTCACCAAGAACACGAACTACTGGAAGGAGGGGCGGCCGTATCTCGACGGGATCGAGTACACGATCATCCCCGACCGTTCGACGCGCATGCTGTCGTTCGCCAGCGGCAAGTACGACATGACCTTCCCGACCGACGTCACGGTGCCGCTGCTCAAGAACCTCGAGCGCGACGCGCCTCAGGTCCAGTGCACCATGCGCTCGACCGGGGTCAGCACCAACCTGATCGTCAATCGCGACATGCCGCCGTTCGATGACCCGCGTATCCGCCGCGCCATGAACATGGCGCTCGACCGCCAGGCCTTCATCGACATCCTGTCCGAAGGCGAGGCCCAGATGGGCGGCGCCATGCTGCCGCCGCCCGGCGGCGTGTGGGGCCTGCCATCGGACATGCTGGAGGGCATCGCGGGCTATGGCGACGTCGCCAAGAGTCGCGAGGCGGCGCGCGAGCTCATGCGGCAGGCAGGCTACGGTCCCGACAAGCGGCTGAAGCTCAAGGTCAGCACGCGCAACATCGCCACCTACCGCGATCCGGCGACCATCCTGATCGACCATCTCAAGCACATCTACATCGACGGCGAGCTCGAGGTGATCGACACCTCGATCTATTACAACCGCGTCTTCAAGAAGGATTACGTGGTGGCGTTGAACCTGACCGGCAGCGCCGTCGACGATCCCGACGTCACCTTCTTCGAGGGCTACGCCTGCGGCTCGCTGCGCAACTACAACAACTACTGCAATCCGGAGATGACCAAGCTCTTCGAGGAGCAGTCGCGCGAGACCGACCAGAAGAAGCGCCAGAAGATGGTGTGGGAGATCGACCGCAAGCTGCAGGAGGACATCGCCCGCCCGATCATCGCCCACAACCGGGCCGCCGGCTGCTGGCAGCCCTACGTCAAGGGCGTCACGCTGCACGTCAACAGCATCTACAACGGCACCCGCTTCGAGGATGTCTGGTTGGATCGGTAGTCGGCCTCGAACCTTCGGAGAACAAGCTGGGAGGGGGCATCGAGGCTGCTGCATCCGCGTTCGAGAACCTCCCTCGTCATCGGGGGAGGTGCCCCCGATTGGGGCCGGAGGGGGAAAGCCTCAGGGGCGATCTTGATCATTCCGACGTCGGAACTTCACCAATCTCTTATGAGGCCTGCCCCCTCTGGCTCTTCGGACCACCTCCCCCGATGACGGGGGAGGAAGGTCGAGGGCCGATCACCGTCGTCGCGTTCACGGCATCGTGGTGCGCGCCGGGCATGCTGGGTATCTCCTCCCAGCCTCTCGAAGGAGTCCACGAAAAGCCTTATTGAAGAGAGATGACACCGCCCGAAGGTGTCTCTCGAATGGCTGCGTCGATTGTCAATGGTCTGGGTGGGACCTCGGGGTTCGGCGAGAATGCACTGCCTCGCGGCGATGACAATTCATCAGGTGCAATCGACATCACGTCGATCTTCGGTAACCAAGGGCTCAACCTCTTCGGTCATTCCTATACGAGCCTGTACCTGAACAACAACGGTACCGTGAGCTTCGACGGGCCGTTGTCGGCTTTCAACCCGACGGCGATCACCGCGGCGACCGCCGCCATCATCGCTCCCTTCTGGGGTGACGTCGACACCCGCGGCGGAGCGGTCACGGCGACGCCCGGCGGTACGTCCACCGGCTCCAATCGCGTCTATTACGACCTCGACCCCGAGAATGGCGTCCTCACGGTGACCTGGGACGATGTCGCCTATTACAGCCGGCATGCCGACAAGCTGAACGCTTTCCAGCTGCAGCTGATCAGTCTCGGCAACGGCGACTTCGACATCGTGTTCCGCTACGAGGGCGTGAACTGGACAACGGGCGACGACTCGGGCGGCTCGGGAGGCCTGGGCGGCAACGTCGCCGTTGCCGGATACTCCGCCGGCGACGGCCTGCACTTCTCCCAACTCCCGCAGAGCGGCAACCAGGCCGCCATGCTCTCCCTGCCGACGGCCGTCGGCAATACGGGCCTCCCCGGCGTGTTTGCCTTCGAGGTACACAGCTCGAACTCGGTGGCCGAGGTCTCGGTTGCCGCCGCGAGCGCCGACAAGGCCGAAGGCGACGGCGGTCAGACGCTGTTCACATTCAACGTCACCTTCGACCGGGCTGTTCTGGTTGCCCAGACCGTGAACTGGTCGGTGGCGGGATCGGGCGCCCATGCTGCTGATGCCGCTGATTTCGGCGGAATGCTGCCCACGGGAACTTTGACTTTCGCGGCCGGCGAAACGAGCAAGCTCGTGACGGTGTTGGTGACGGCCGATTCCGTCGTGGAAGCCGACGAGGGCTTCACGGTGACCCTGTCGGCGCCGACCGGCGGTGCGACCCTGGGCACCAGCACGGCAGTCGGCACCATCCGCGACGACGACGCGAGCATCGTCACGCTGGCGCACGACGATGCCTATGTTGCCTTGAAGGCTAGCGTGCTGCACATCGCCGACTCGAACGGCGTTCTGTTCAACGACGTTGCTGGTTCGCCGGCCACCGCGACCCTGCTCACCCCTCCGACGCACGGCACCGTCGTCCTGTCGGCCAACGGCGGGTTCGACTACACGCCGGGCGCAGGTGGAACGGGCATCGACCACTTCACCTATCGCACCACCGGTGCGAACGGCACCGACGATGCCGAGGTGGCGATCTACGTCACGCCGGTCAATATCGGCGCCGCGACGACGCTCTCGCTCGTCGCCTTGACGCCGGAGCAGCAGATCTCGGCGACCTATGCGGCCTTTCTCGGCAGAGGCGCCGACGCCGCAGGCTTCCAGTTCTGGGTCGGCGAATTCCAGCACGGGTTGCCGACGCAGGGCTCCTCCGTCCTGCTCGGCATCGCCAACGCCTTCGCCATCAGCAAGGAGGCGAAAGGGCTCTATCCCTTGCTCGCCGATCCGTTGCAAGCGAACGACGCGCAGGTCGGTGCGTTCATCGACAGCGTCTACAACAACCTGTTCAACCGCTCGTCGGATGCGGCCGGTCTCGCCTACTGGACGGGGCAGGCCAAGGCGATGCTGGCGGCAGGGCAAGTCGTGGGCTCCGTGCTTGTCGACATCATGAGCGGGGCGCAGGACACGGCGGGCGGCAAGGACATCACCACCCTGATGGGCAAGGTGGCGGTCGGGCTGGAATATGTGGGACAGCAGGAGGAGCAACATACGGCCTGGGCCGGCCCGAGTGATGCCGCCGCCGCAACCACCTTGCTCCGTGGCGTCGGCAGCGACCCAGCGAGTGTGCTAGCCGGCATCAAGAATGCCGACGAGCTGATCGCGTCGCATCCCTGACCAGTCTAGCTGAGCTAACGGGCGGATTGGTCGATGAGCGCCGCTTCGTCCGCGGCATCCAGCATCATCGGCGTGCCGGCACGGATCAGCTCGGCGAAGCCCTCGTTTGGCACCATCACCGTCAGGCAATAGAGCCGCTCCGGGCCGGTGTTCTCGACCACGTGCTCCATGCCGGGTGGCAGCACCAGCGTGTCGCCCTTGGCGATGTCGTAGCTCTTGCCGTCGCAATACGCTCGGCCGCGTCCTTCGAGGACGTAGAACATCTCGACGCCATACTGATGGGCATTGGGCGGCGTCTTGCCGCCCTGATCGAAGATCTCGATCACCGAGACGAATGGCAGCCGGTCGGCGACCGGATCGACCATCATGACGAACTTGTTGGTATCCTCCGGCGAGATGCGCGACACACGGCAGTCGCGGGCACGGCGAAGCAACGGTTGATCCATGGGGCGCTCGGCGGTTCAATCGGTTGAAGTCAGGTCGGTGGCATGGAACATGCTGGCGTCTGCCTCGAACGTATCACGCCAGCGTATCAGGTCAGCGTTGAGCAACAATCGGGCCGATCCATGATCTTCGACGTTGCCGGGCCCGTGACCGCTTCCATGACCACGCGCGACGGCGTGCGGCTCGATGCCGACCTCTATCGCCCGGTCGGGCCGGGCACCTTTCCCGTGCTGCTGATGCGCCAGCCCTACGGCCGTCGCATCGCCTCGACGGTCGTGTTCGCCCATCCGCGCTGGTACGCCAGCCACGGCTACATCGTCGTCATCCAGGATGTGCGCGGCAGCGGCACGTCGGCCGGCAGCTTCACGCTGTTCGAGAACGAGCGCCGCGACGGCGCCGACGCGCTGGCCTGGGCGGCGACGCTGGAGGGCGGAAATGGCCGCATCGGCATGTACGGCTTCTCCTACCAGGCCGCGACCCAGCTCCTGGCGCTGGCCGGCGCTCTCGAAGAAGGTGGCCCGGAACCCGCCGCGCTGTGCCCGTCGATGATGGGCTGGGACGTCTTCTCCGACTGGGCCTACGAGGGCGGTGCCTTCTGCCTGGCCGGCGGCATGTCGTGGGCCCTGCAGATGGGGGCAGAGCGCGCCCGGCTGGCCGATGATATCGAAGCCTTCACCGCGCTGCGGGCGGCCGCCCGCAACCTGCCCCTCGACGAGGAGCGCACGGCCTGGCCGTCCGTCCTGCAACGCCACGGTCGTTACACGCACTATGCCGACTGGATCGGCAATCCCTCGCCGGGCCCCTACTGGGACAGGATCTCACCCAGGGCCGCCTTGGCCGGCCGCGAGGTCGAGGTGCCGATGCTTCATGTCGGCGGCTGGTACGACCCGATGCTGGAGGGCACCTTGGGCGCCTTCCAGGCAATGGCGCGATCGCGAGCGCCGCAGCGGCTGGTCGTCGGACCGTGGGGCCATATCCCGTGGGGCCGCCGTACCGGCATCGTCGATTTCGGACCCGACGCATCGAGCCCGATCGACGCCGAGCAGCTGCACTGGTTCGATCACCATCTCAAGGACCGCGACAACGGCGTCGACCGACAGCCGCCCGTGCGGCTGTTCGATACCGGCGCCAAGGCGTGGCGCGACTATGCTGCCTGGCCAGAGCCGCCTGCGAAGGCGTGGCATCTGGTGAGCAACGGACTCGCCGCTGCGCGCACCGAGGATGGCGTCCTCGCCGAAACGATGCCGCCGATGTCGAGCATCGACACGCTGGTGCACGATCCGTGGCGGCCGGTGCCCTCGCTCGGCGGCCATGACGGCCAGCCGCCGGGCCCGCAGGACCGAAGTGCGCTCGACGGCCGGACCGACGTCGCCTGCTACACCTCGGCGCCGCTCGGCGAACCGCTGCGTCTCGCGGGTCGCGTCTCCGCCGAGATCCATGTCGATGCCGATCAACTCTCGCACGACCTTTGCGCCGTGCTTTCCCAACTGACGCCGGACGGTCGCGCCGTCACCTTGACCCAGGGCTATCTGCGGGTCGCCAATGCCAACCTCCCCGGCCCGCGCAGGATCGCCATGCGCGCGCTTTGCGCCACGATCCCGGCAGGCGTGGCGCTGCGCCTGTCGCTGCAGGCGAGCTCCTATCCGGCCTTCGTGGTCAACCCCGGCACCGGCGCAGGTGCTGCCGAGGCGCGCGCCTTCGACTCGCGTATCATCACGCTGTCACTGCACGGCGGCGGCGCGCGCCCGTCGCGCCTGCTCCTGCCGGTGGAGGAGCCATGATGCGCGTGATGGTCGTCTACGCCCATCCGGTCGAAACCAGCTTCAACGCCGCGATCTTCGGCGTGGTCCGCGAAACGCTGGTGAAGCGTGGCCACGAGGTCGATGCCTGCGACCTCTACGCCGAGAGCTTCCCCGCCATCATGAGCCGTGAGGATCGCCTGCTCTATCACGACGTCCCCGCCAACCGCGCCCTGGCCGCGCCGTGGATCGAGCGCCTAGAAGCGGCCAAGGCGCTGGTCATGATCTTCCCGACCTGGGTGTTCGGCCCGCCCGCCATCCTGAAAGGCTTCTGCGAGAAGATGTTCCTGCCGGGCGTCGCCTTCGAGCTGGTCGACGGCAAGGTGCGCGGTAAGCTCCGCCATCTCCAACAGGTCGGTGGCGTATCGACCTACGGCGGCACGCGCTGGCGCGCCCTGCTGGCCGGCGACCCGCCCCGCAGGCTCTTCACCCGCAGCCTGCGCGCCTATGTCGGACCCTCGGTGCCGATCACCTATGCCGGCTGCTACGACATGAACCGCAACGGTCCGGCGGAGCTGTCGGCTTTTCTCGAACGCGTCCGGGCGATCTATCAAAGCTGGTAGCGGCTCGGGCTGTCCGGCGACGAAGGATGATCCTTCGTTCCGTACACCCATTCAGTGCGCGGCAGGCGGGTCAGCCGCTCTCTTACGAGTCGATCATCGGTCCGGCCTTCGAGCTCCATGACCGCCGCGAGGTCGTCAGACGACGACACCGATTCGAAAGCCGGCATGGTGATCGCAGCCACCGCGCGGCCTCGTCATCGCGTGCGAAGATGATCTTCAGGTTCTTGTAGAAGCCAAGAACCAGCGAGATCCGTAGCAGTTCGTCGACCGAAAGGGTGAACCCGTCCCTTTCTGCGAGCCTTGGCGACCCCGCCATCGACTGTCGACCGACTAGGCTGAAGTTCCCCGCGACTTCCCTCAGCGTCTAGAGCGAAAAGGATCGATGCGATCGGCATTCGTGCTGGGTCGAACGATATAACGACCGTGCAGAATGTAGTCACTAAATGTGTTTACTTCTGGAAAGAATTGCGGTATCGTGTCAGGCATGGCTGCGAGAGGCGGACCCGTCCACGTCGTCACCACGACACGCCGATACAAAGGCCGCGTCTACACCACTCATCTGCTGCGCCGCAGCTTTCGTGAGGGCGGCAAGGTTCGCAACGAAACGCTCGGCAATCTGTCCCACCTGCCTGACACCTTGGTCGACATGATCCGTCGCGGCCTGCGCGGCGAAGAGTTCGTGCCCGCATGCGAGCGCTTCGAGATCATTGCCTCCAAGCCGCACGGCGACGTCGCCGCCGTGCTGCGCGCCGCGCGCCGCCTCGACGTCGCGGGCCTGCTGGGCTCGCGGCCGTGTCGCGAAGCCGACCTGGTCATCGCCATGATCGTCGCCCGCATCGTGGCGCCGCACACCAAACTTGCGACGACACGCTGGTGGCGCAGCCGCACCCTGGCCGACGAGCTCGGCGTGGCCGACGCCGACGAAGACGACCTCTACCGCGCCATGGACTGGCTGTTGGCGCGCCAGGACGCGATCGAGCGCAAGCTGGCGGCCCGCCACCTGGCATCGGGCGGTCTGGCGCTCTACGACCTGACGTCAAGCTACTTCGAAGGCAGTCACTGTCCGTTGGCGGCGCGCGGCTACAGCCGTGACGGCAAGAAGGGCAAGCTGCAGGTCAACTGGGGCTTGCTGGCCGACCGGCGCGGTTGCCCGGTGGCGGTCTCGGTGTTCGAGGGCAACACCGCCGATCCCGCCACCTTCCTGCCGCAGGCCGACAAGCTGCGCCGCCAGTTCGGCCTCGAGCACATGGTGCTGGTCGGCGATCGCGGCATGATCTCGAGCGCCTCGATCGAGCAGTTGCGCGCCGATCGCTTCGGCTGGATCAGCGCGCTCAAGAGCGGCCAGATCCGCAGCCTGTTGAGCGACGGCGCGCTGCAGATGGACCTGTTCGACGAGCGCAACCTGTTCGAGCTGCAACACCCCGACTTCCCAGGCGAGCGCCTCGTTGCCTGCCGCAATCCCGCACTCGCCAAGCGACGTGCCCATAAGCGCACCGCCCTGCTCGAGGCGACCAAAGGCGAGCTCGACAAGGTCCGTGCCATGGTTGCACGCGGCTCGCTTCACTCTGCCGCCGACATCGGCGTGCGCGTCGGCAAGGCGCTCAACAAGTACAAGGTCGCCAAGCACTTCGACCTCACCATCGACGAGGCCGCCTTCGACTTCACGCTGCGTCACGACAAGATCGCCGAGGAGGCCGCGCTCGATGGCCTCTACGTCATTCGCACCGCCGTCACGCAGCGCCACATGAGCGCCGACGATGCGGTCCGCAATTACAAAGCCCTGACCGACCTCGAGCGGGCCTTCCGCTCGCTCAAGACCGTCGACCTCAAGGTTCGCCCGATCCACCATCGTCTCGAGGACCGCGTCCGCGCCCACATCTTCCTGTGCATGCTCGCCTACTACGTCGAATGGCACATGCGCGAGGCGTGGCGAGAGCTGATGTTCGCCGACGAGGATCGCGACGCCAAGCGCTCCCGTGATCCCGTCCTGCCGGCACGCCGATCCGAGGCCGCTCGCGACAAGATCGCCGCACGTCGAAGCCCTGACGGCATCGACCTCCATTGCTTCGCCACTCTCCTCGACGAACTCGCCACAATCGTGCGCAACACATGCCGCGTCCCGGGCGACGCAACCGCCGCCACCTTCGACATCCTGACCACCCCCAACGCCCTCCAGCGCCGCGCACTGGAGCTCATCGACAACGTCTCCGCGTAGTCAAAAATCAAACCGCCAAAATCGCCCAAACCACTGGGCGCGCAGAAAATTTTGCTCTCTCAAAAACGGAACTTCAGTCTAGGACCCTTCGACCCTCACTTAGCGCGTATGGAGACACCCGCGCTTCGCGCAGGGAGGACTACAAGGCGGCTCGCTAACCGCTCACCTTGGCGCCGCCGTCCGGCGCCGTCCCGTTGTGCTCTTCCGCCGGCGCCTCTTTCGCCTCCGTCGTCCGAGGGGGCGCGTGCGCGCGCGGCCGGCTGGGGACCTCGACGGTTTGCGAGGGATCGTCAGCGCTGAATTCGACGGTGATAGCCGTGACGTTGTCGATTGCGCGGGCATCGATGGCTGCCATGACCAGGCGCTCGGCGTCGGCGCCGTCTTCGACCGACATCAGCTCGGCGATCTCGCCGGCTGAAAGGGTCTTGGACAGGCCGTCGCTGCACAACAGCAGGCGATCGCCCGGCATGAGCGGGCCGGTGCGCTTGTCGAGCACCAGCGAATCGTGATCGGCGCCGACGGCGCGGGTGATGATGTTGGCCTGGCGGTGATTCACTGCCTCGGCCTCGCTGATGACGCCGCTTTCCACCAAGTCCTGGACCAGGCTGTGATCGCGCGTGATCTTTGTCAGGACGTCGCCGCGCAACAGGTAGGCCGGGGAATCGCCTGCCCACAGGCAGGCGAAATGATCGGCCCGCGCGATCAGCACCACGACGGTCGTCGCCATGATCACGCCCGAGCCGCGGTGCTCGCTCTCGTTGCGCAGCTTTTCATGCGTCGCCTCGAGCCGGGTTCGCACCTCCTGCAGCATCTCGGCGGCAGACAGGCCGACGTTGATGCCTCGCAGAGCCGACACGACTTCGGCCGAGGCGACCTCGCCCGACTGGTGGCCGCCTGCGCCGTCGGCCACGACCCACAGGCCGAGATCGGGGCGATTGAGATAGGCGTCCTCGTTCATCCGGCCGGCGGTGCCAGGATGGGTTGCTCCGCGCGAGCTGATGCTGCCGAACCGGGCGATATCCTGGGCAATGCCGGAATTGGGCATCACGGGACCTCCGTCGCGCCGGCAACCGGTTGCGCGGGCACCTCGACTTCGGCCCATCGCTCGTCGATCAGCGCCGCGAAGTCGCGGCCCTCGGGCAGCGCCGCGCCCATCGCCAGGCGCTCGCCGACATGCGGGGCGCCTTCGGTCCACCACGCCGCCTGGCCCTCGGCAAGGGTAGGCGACGGGTCGGTCGCCTCCGACGCGCTGAACCCGCCCTGGATGCGCTCCAGCAGCTCGGCTGGAGAGAGATCATCGGACAACGCATCGCGCCCCGCCTCTTCCGCGTCGTCGAGGAAGCGGGTCATCGCCGCGACCAGCGGCGCCCAATCGACCGGGGCGGTCGCAGCGATCGTCAGCGGAGAATAGCGGCCCGCCTTGTCGACGCTGGGCATCCACAGCCCGAGCACGCCGGCCGCGCCGCACAGGCCGGGCGGCAGCACGAAGCGCCAGACCGGGGCCTCGAGCCAGGCCTCGCGCCATTCCTCGATCGGTCGGTGCTGGGTGTCGGCCAGGCCACGCTGCCACCAGGCATCCCATGCGTCGGTGAAGTCGCGCGGCAGATTCTCGCGCACGAAGTCGCCACGCGCCGGCAGCTTGCCGAACAGCCCGGCACGAGCTTGCGGGGGCAGCTCCACCATGATGCGCCTAGCCGCGTACCGCCGGACAGCGGAAGTCCTGCAGCACGCCCGGCGCGAACGGGTTCATCACCGAGCCGGCGCGCACTTCGAAGGTCGCGTCGAGCCCATCGACCGAGAAGGTCAAGGTGTAGATCTCCGGTGAAGCGCCCTGCTGGAGCCTGCCCTTCGTGAAAAGCCGGAACATCGCCCATGGCCCCGTCTCCGACAGCACGCCGGTGCCGCCGCGCGGCGGCGGATTGAACACCAGGCGGACATTGCGCATCCCGTTCGCGCCCGGCCAGGTGATCTGCGTCGAGCGCGACGGCCCGTGCGCGTAGGTGACCGACGTGCCGTCGAACTCGAGATTGACGCTCGACGCGGCCGGGTCGAGCTGGATCGGTGTGATGTCGAACCGGACGGCGACCGTGGTGGATCCCGCGGCGAAGAACAGGTCGCGGATGACGGCAGCGCGCTGGAACTGCAGAACGTCGGCCGGCGAGATCGGCGCCGCCACCCCGTCGGCCGACTGCGGCTTCCAAACCTTGCCCGTGGTGTCGATGTAGGGCTTGAGCTGGGTATTGAAGAAGCCGTCGAGCAACCCGCCGGGAGCGAACAGCTTGGCGAAATCGTCGAGCGGCGTCTCGAGCGAGCTGCCGAGCACGAACGGGAAGCGCCCATTCACGGCGAGCGGACAGAGCGCCGCCGGCCCGCCGGCGCCGTTGTAGGCCGCGGCGACCTGCTGGCGCGCACCGCCGCCGCGCAGCGCCGTGCTCGACTCGGCCATGTTGGCCAGCCAGCGATCGAGCGGGGCTGGCTGGCGCTGCGACTCGGCCCGCAAGGCGAGCGATGGATCGTTGCCCACCGGGGCAACCGGCGCGGCACCCGTGCCGATGGCCGCGAGCTTGGCCAATTGCTGCTGCAGGTCATTGAGAAGCTTCAACACCTGGTCGATCGGCGCGCCGCCGGTCGTCGACACCAGCTCGCGCAGCTGCTTGTAGCGTTCGTCGATCTCGTGGCCGAGCGGCAGGCCCTGCTGCGCTCCGGTGAGCTGCGCCGCCAGCGCCGCGCCGGCCCGCGTCAGGGTGGCGGGCGATGCCGTCGCGGCCTTGGTCTTGGCGGCCTTCTCGGCTTCCGCCGCGGCGGCCTCGGCCGGGGTAGGCTTGGGCGGCTCCGTCAAGGTGACCTGGCGCGCGACCGCCGCCAGCAGCTCCTTCATCGGCGATTGCGGCGAGGCCAGCACATAGAGATCCTGCGCCGCCTGCGGCAGGCTGCGCATCGGCACGATCTCGAGATCCTGCAGCAGCGCGTCCCATGCCTTGGCGTAGTCGTCGAGGTAGTACTTGATGACGTTGTTGGCGAGCTCGGTCTGCTGCGTCACATCGAGGTTGCCGGGCACCTTCTGGCCCATGACCCAGCTTTCCGACGAGACCTCGCGGGTGGCCGTCGCCAGGGCCGGCAGCAGGACCCTGTGGAAGCCTTCGACGGTGAAGAAGCCCGGAACGCCGTCGCTCAGCTTCTTGCCCGACGCGCGCGTGAACACACGCACACCGGCAGGGCCCAGCACGTCGCTCGGCCGCCACGGCGGCAAGCTCTGGGCCGCCGCCGACGGCTTGATGCGCGAGTAAGCGCGCGCCGCCAGCGACACGCGGCTGAAGGTCGTTCGCGCCTGTGCGATCAGCGCGTCGTCGAGTGGAACGGCCGGCAGCGGCTGGGAAAGCAGCGCATCGAGATGGCGTTGCAGGCCGGCCACGACGGTGAGATTGGCGGCACCGGAATACTGGGCCTGCCAGTCGTAGGTCATCCATTCCTTGATCAACGCCGGATCGAGCGGGCCCTGCCCACCCAGCATCAGGTAGACGCGCGTCGCCTCGTAGAGGAAGTCGGGCTGTGTGAAGAAGCCGCGCATCTGGCCTTCGAGCCGCCACACCAGCCGCGGCAGCAACGCGTAACCCAGGACATGCCGATACACCGCCTCCGCGCCGGCGCGCAGCTTGGACCCCTGCGAAAGGTCAAAGGTCGCCAACACGCCCGGCCTCGCCTTGGCCGCCATCGACAGCTCGCGCGCCGCGTCGAGCAGTGGCAGCAGGCGCGGCAGGTCGGCGTCGTTCACCGGATCGAAAACCGTCTGCTTGGCGAGCTCCTGGTAGGTCGACATCGCCTGCGACATCGCCTCGATTTCCTGCTGGCCTTGGTTGCGGTTGATGACCAGCCAGCCCCCGGCGCCGAGCGTCAGCAGGCCGAGCACGGCGAAGGCCGAGGCCCGCAGCACCATCCGCCTGAAGCGCGCCGATGGCGGTTCGCTCACCAGCATGGCCTCGCCGAGGATCACCTCGGAGATCAACCGGCCCAGGAAGTAGCTCCGCCCCTGCTGCGGCTTCAGCGCTGCGGCGCGCCGCTGGTCGAGGCCGAAGGAACGCGCCATCGTGCCGGTCAGGCGATCGATCGGCGTGCCTTCCTGGGTTCCCGACGTGAAGTATACGCCGCGCAGGAACGGCGCGGGATCGAGCCGCGAACCGGCAAAGGCCTCGGTCAGGAAAGACTGCAGCGGCTGGGACAAGGTGGCGATCTGGGTCGGGAACCCCGCCATCGACGTGCGACGCTCGGGGCTCTGCTCGGCCTGCAGGCGATCGTACAGCCGCTGGCTGTCGAGCCGATCTACGAGCAGCTGCAGCTCCTCGGGGAACTTGGTCACGACGCCGGGCTCGCCCTTGGCGAGCGGGAAGGTGACGCCCCAGACCTGATTACGCCGGTCGCGATCGAGATCGTCGAAATACTCGGTGAAGCCTGCGATCAGGTCGGCCTTGGTGAACAGCGCATAGACCGGAATGCGGATCGCCAGGCGCTCCTCGAGCTCCTTGATGCGCCGGCGAATGGCACGGGCATGAGCCGTCCGCTCGTCGGCCGGCGCTGCGGCGACGTCGGTGAGCGCAATCGCCACGATCACGCCGTTCAGCGGCTGGCGCGGCCTGGTCTTGCGCAGCAGGTCGAGGAACGCATCCCAGCCGGCGCGATCGACGGCGACGTTGGAGTCCTGCGTGGTGTAGCGGCCGGCAGTGTCGATCAGCACGGCGTTTTCGGTGAACCACCAATCGCACATCCGCGTGCCGCCAACGCCCGCCACCGCGCCCTGGCCCATCTCCGCCGCCAGCGGAAAATTCAGCCCGGCGTTCAGCAGCGCCGTCGTCTTGCCGGCGCCGGGCGGCCCGATGATGACGTACCAGGGCTGCTCGTAGAGATAGCCGTGCGTGCCCCGCGCCTTCTTGAGCAGCGACAGCGCCTGGGTCATGCGCTCGCCCAGCGCCAGCGCTTCCTCGCGCGTGCCGTCGTCGGCCGCTTCGACGCTTTCGGCGACCCCTCGTTCGAGATTCTGCTCGCGGCGCCGGCGCAGCAGGTCGAGCAGCAGGTTCACGGCCGCCCACACCAGCACCAGCCCGACGATGATGGCAAGCCGCGCCACCCAGCCTTCGAGGAACTCGACCAGCGGGCCGAAGAACCAGACCAGCGCCGACAGGATGGCGATGCCGACGAAGCTCAGCACCCAGCGGGAGATGAGGAACCGCAACACTTTCATGGCCTACACGCCCTGCCGGTTGAGGACGATCTCGATGCGCCTGTTCTTTTCCCGCCCCTCGGGCGTGGTGTTGGGCGCGATCGGATCGGCGTCCGCTCTGCCCTCGGTCGACAGCCGGGCCGGATCGCCGATCGTCGACTCGATGATCTTGGCTGCCGCCTGGGCACGCGCCGCCGAAAGCTGGAAATTGGAAGGGAAGGCGATGGTGCGGATCGGCTCGTTGTCCGTGTACCCGATGATCTTCACCGGCCCCTGCTCCTCCTTCAGCGCCAGTCCGATGCGGTCGAGCAGCGGCTTGAAGCTTGGCGTCAGCGTGGCGCTGCCCGATGCGAACATGCCGCGGCCCGTGATGCGCACCAGCGGCTGCGCCGGCGTGCCCAGCACCTCGACCAGCTTCTGGTCGATCTCGGGCTTCAGGAACTCGCGCAACTTGTCGAGGGAGCTCGGCTCGGGCGGCGGCGGTGGCGGCACCACGATCACCGGCTTGGCTTCGACGAACGGCGTGCGCGTGATCGTCGGCATATGATCGGGCGGCATCCCCTGCAGGCTCGCATAGACGGAATCGGACGCCGCGTTGAGGCCGACCGAGAACCACACGAACAGGCCGCCGACGACACCCAGCCCGGCCGCCGCGGCGACCCACAAAGGCAGGCTGAAGCGCGCCGGCCGATAGGGTGCGTTGATGCCCTTGGTGTGCGGCGCCAGGTCGGCGTCCGCCGCCTTCTGCTGGCGGGCGATGACGGCGTAGGTCTCTTCGCGAATCTTGTTGAGATCGCCGAGACCGCGCCGCGACAACCGATACTGCCCGACGAAGCCCAGCGACATGCACAGGTACATCAGCTTGATGACCGGCAGGAATCTGCCTGGGTTCTCGCACATCTGCTTCAGCACGTCGAAGAAGCGCTCGCCGCTGCGCACCTCCTGGTGGAACGTCGAGACCAGCGACCGCTCCGCCCAGGTGCCGCTGTTGCCCCACGGCGTGTTCAGCACGACGTCGTCCAGGCTGGCGCACAGCGCGTAATGTGCAGGCCGCAACTGCTCGAGCGGCACGCCCTTGTCGCGCGTTTCCTGCTCGAACATCCTGATCTGCCGCACCGTGCGCTGGTACAGATCGCCCGAATCGGGCGGATTGGCCGTATTGCGCAACCGCGCCATGAACTGCAGCAGCGGCCCGGCAGCCGCCGTCAGGACGTCATCGCCGACATGGATGTTCTCGGTGCCCTCGGCCGGAACCGCCGCGGCCGCCCGCGCGGCTCGTGCCTCCGGCGCTCGCGGGCTCGGTTCACTTTGCGTCTGGCCGCCCGTCGCTTCCACCGCCGGCGGTTGAACCGGCGCCGCCGCCCGGCGCCGGCCAGGGTTCGGACGAATGACCGTTCGGTTGTTGTCGTCCGGCTCGGCGAAAGGATTGTCGCTCATATCGCCTCAAATCACTGTCAGCCGCGAATAGCCCACAGCTCTATGTTCAGATTAGGGAATTCACCGGAGAGATGGAGCGCGAAGCCGCCGGAAGATTGCAGCTCCTTCCAGTGCGTCGAGTTGCGGTCGAGCTCGAAATAGGTCGCTCCGGCGTAGTACGGCAGTTGCCGCGGCGCGACAGGCAAGGGCCTGACGGCTATTCCCGGCAGGGCGACATTCACCAGCTCGCGGATATGCTCTACCGCGCCGATCTTGACCTGCGAAGGGAACAGCCTGCGCAGAGTCTCGGTCGGCACGTCGGCCTGCACCGCCAGCACGAAGCTCGACGAGCGCAGGATGCCGCGATCGACGATCGGGCCGACGCGAATGCCGTAGGCACGCTGCTGCAGCGGGATCTGGATCGCCGTCTGCTCGATGACGGCGGAGAGCGAGCGGCGCAGATCGGCGATCACCGGGGCAAAGCTGCGCTGCAGGTCGCCATGGCGATAGGGCGGATATTCCGACGGCCGGCGGGTGGCCTCGGTGAAGGTGGCGAACTCGCCGGCCATCTGCACCAGCGCGGCATAGAGGTCGACGGGATGGACATTGCCGTCGGTCGCCCAATGCGCCATGAGCTTCTGGGCGCGGTTGACGGTCTGCAGCAGCAGAAAGTCGGAGACGTCGCCGACACCGCGCTGGCCCGGTGCGACCAGTCGCGCCGCCAGCGCCTCGCCGCGCTGGTTCAGCATGCCATTGAGCTCAGCCAGGAAGCCGCTGAGCGGGGGTGCTGCCGACGAGAACAGGGCCGGCACGATCCACTGGTCGTCGAGGGTCACCCGGCGGTCGGCGGCTACCTCGACGATGCGGGCAAGGCCGATGCAGTGGTAGCCGGCGCGGTTTTCGGTCTCCAGCATGTAGCGCAGGCGCAGCCGGCCGATCTGCACTTCCGCTGGCTGCGGGGAGCTCGAATGCGTGTCGTAGGCTTCGAAGCCGCGCTGCAGGTAGCGGCCTTCCGAGACGCCGTCGGCGGCGATCTCGACCGCGCCGGCCTGGCGCATCGGCAAGGCGAGATAGACGACGGCATTGCGGGTCGATTCAGGCACGTCGAGCGGGACCGGCTGGTCGGTCTCGCCGGGCAGGGTGAAGGGTGTGCCGTCCTCGAACACACCGCTGGCATTCGCCAGGGCGAACTGACCAGTGCCGAGCAGGTTGCGGTTGATCGACCCTTCCACCAGCCCCCAGCCGTGCGGACGCAGCGAGCCGGTACGATCGCGGATCAGCGCCTCCAGCCAGCGGTCCTGCTGCTGGAAATGCTGGACGCGCAGGAACATGCCCTCCAGCCACACGACCCTGTTCGACCAGGTCATGCGGACACCAGATCGGCGCGGGTGCCGTCGATCGTGAGGGTGAGCTTGGTCGCCCCGGTCGGAGCGATCGAGGCGACCGATCGCCACTGCGATCGATCGATCTCCCGGAACAGCACCGCGGCGCCGATATATTGAACGCCTGGCTTGGGCGACAGCGTGATCTTCTTGGTCTCGCCAGGCCGCACCACCACCTCTTCGGAGCCGGCACTCTCGGTGCCCAAAGTCGCGCTCTCGCGGTCCATTATCGCGTAGGCGTCGGCCGACGAGAAGCGGCCGCGATTGAGCAGCGAGTAGAGGCGAACGGCGACGGCCACCGGCGTGCCGGCGGCTGTCGGGTTGATGTTCGGGCTCGCCTTGATGGTCAGGTCGACGACGGCGGGTGGCGGCGGACCGCCGCAGCCCGCGACAGGCAGCAGCGTCGAGGCGGCGAGAAATCTGCGGCGGGCGATCATGTCGGCGTTCCCTCGTTGGTCAGCTTTTCGATCGCCTCTTCATAGGCACGGGCGAAGGCCTTGCCGAACACGCTGTCGAAATCATCCGACAGCGCGCGGGTGATAGCTCTGTGCTGCTGCACGAAGGCATCCCACGACCGTGCCTTCTTCTGAGCTGGATGGATGTCGAGCGCGCTGCTGGTTGTCTTGCGCTCGACCGCCTCGGGCTCGAACTGGGCGAGCAAGGTGCGAACCGCCGCCTGCATCGCCGCGATGGTCGCGAGCTCGTGCATGCGCAGATCGTCGAACGCCTCCTTGATGGCCTCCTCCGGCGGCATGCTGCCGCGCCGGCCCAGTCCCAGAAGCGTCGCCATGGCGTCATCGTCGTCGAGCGAGAACTTCAGGGGATTATTGCGGGTGGGCCGGATCATCGTCTGTTCGATGCGGAACTCGTCCTTGATGCTGGCGCGCGCCATCAGGGTCTGGCGCAGGCCGCTGACGGCCGCCCGCATGGCGGAGCCGATCCGTTCCAGCGCCTTCTCGGGATCGGGCAAGGTCGCCTCGATCCCCGCACCGCGCAGGAAGGCGGGCACCATCTGACCGTCCGGCGCCGCCCGCGGGATCGGCGCGGCCGCTGCCGGTTGCACCGGTGGTGCAGCCGGTTGCACCGGCGGATCGGCCGCGGGCTGCGACCGCGCCACCGCTGGCGGTGGCGGCCCGCCCGAGGGCAGGGCGATGTCCCAATCATCCGGGATGACCGCGGCAGCCGTCGGCGGCCGGAAGGCGCTGGACAGCGCCGGCGCATGGTCCGGCGTCGTCGGGCCGGTGAAAGGCTGCTCCGGGCCGGAGGCAAGCGGATCGAAATCCGGTGGCAGGATCGGTGATTCGGGCGCCTCCGACAGCGCCAGGGACCCCGGCAACCCGTCGTCGCGGAACGCCCGCTGGTCGGACCGCGCCGACAGCGGATCGCGCAAGGCAAAGTCATTCTGATCGGTCCGGGTCAGGAATCTGTCCCGGTCCACCGAGGGACTGTCGCGACCGGCATCGATTGTCACCTCGACCTCGTAAAGGCCGAACTTGATGCGGTCGCCATGCCGCAGCTTCTGGGATGCGCCGCGGCCTATCGGGTCGGTCGATTGATTGATGAACGTCCCGTTGGTGCTGAGGTCCTCCAGCTCCCAATCGCCGCCGTCGTAGACCAGCCGGCAATGGCGCTTGGACAAGTGGCGCTCGGGATCGGCAACGACCCAGTCGCTGTCGCGCCCTCGGCCAATGGAGAACTCCCCGCCATGAACCTCGCGCCGTTCTGGGGCCACGTTATCGGGGCAACGGATCGTAACGAGCAAAAGGGACACGTGAGGGCTCACTCCTGTGGCGGGAGGGGAAGCCGCGACGGTCGCAAACTCCGCCATCGGCTTCCGACCAATAGGCCCCGATTGTGGAAATTCTAGTCGTGGAAGCCGGCGCAGGGCAATCGCATTTGCCTGCGTCGCACGCTGTGCAAACAGTGCCGGGTCACGATCGAGTGTCACGATTGTGTTGACGGTCCGCAGGACGGCAGCCATCCTTGGTGGTCACTCGACACCCGGACGAATCCGTCGCCATGTGCCTAGTTCCGTCCCAGACCGTCTTGAGCACAGACGAGGTGGGAAGCGTTGCCCCGCCGATCTTCACCTCGGTCGGACATGATGCGGTCAACGGCCCCGGCGACGTGTTCGTCATCCAATCGCTCCTGAACAAGCGACTGCCCAAGCCCCACACCGAGGTGCCCGTTACCGGGGTGATGGATATCGGTACGATCCTGGCGATCAAGGCGTTCCAGGCCGTGGTAATGAACATGAACCCGCCCAGTGGCCATGTCGCGCCCGGCAGCCCGACCTACTACGCGCTGGCGGCGCGCCCGCTGGTGACCAAGGAGGCCCCGCCTCCGCCGAAGTACGGTCACGTGGGCATCATCCCGCCTGAGCTGATCGAGGCGGCCCGGGTCTCGCAGAAGAAATGGCGTGTCCGGGCCTCGATCACGCTGGCGCAATGGATCGTCGAGAGTGCGTGGGGGGCCGCCATGCCGCCTGACAGCAACAACCCGTTCGGCATCAAGGCAACGGAATCCCAGGCGGCCGTGGAAAGCGCCACCGAAGAGGTGATCGATGGCAAGACCATCCGCATCACGGCCCGGTTCCGGCGCTTCGACAGCATTACTGACGCCTTCGAACAGCACGGCGCATTGCTGGCGACCGCGTCACCCTACCGCGCGGCCATGGAGCTCGTTGAAGACGCTGAACGATTCGCCGATGCCCTGACCGGCGTCTATGCCACCGATCCGCAGTACGGCACGACGCTCAAGTGGGTCATCACCACGTACGACCTGAAGAAATACGACGCATGACGGAATTGCAGGCCATTTCGCGGCGGTCGTTGCGGCCGCCTGTTGCCAAATAGCAACACAAGGCGAGAGCTTCACCGCCAGCGGCGCATGAGCGCAAGCGAATCGTGTCGGCATTGTGTAGTCTGTCAGGTATCGCGCAACAACACCTGGGGAGATGGCACTGATGAGACAAGCATTGTGCGCCGCTGCAGCCTTGGCGCTGCTACCCTCGATGGCCTCGGCGCAGGAGTTCAATCCACTGCCAGGCTTCTATGTCGGCGCCGGTGTCGGCGGTGCATGGTTCCTGACCCAGACGACCACGATTGGCGGAAATTTCAACAGCACGACCGGCCTGATCGCCGACCTTGTCGCCGGTTACGACTTCGTCGGCCCTCGCTTCGAGGTCGAGCTCGGCTACGGCTTCATTCCCTTCACTGCCACCTTGGCCAACACGGCGGCACGATCGAATTTCAACGGTGTTGGTCACCAAGTGCATCTGATGGGCAAGGCGCTCTATGATTTCATGCCCGCCTCCACCATCACGCCCTATGTCGGTGTCGGCGCCGGTGTCGCCTTCGTCGACAGCAACGCGCCGCTCGCCAGTACGCAGTTCGCCTATGAAGGCATCGTGGGCGTCGCCTACAACATCGACAGCCAATGGCGCATGGCGCTCGAAGGCCGTTATGTCGGCACCACCAATCCGACCTTCGTCGTCAACAACGTCACGATCGGAGTGAACAACTCCAATATCGTTGCGATGATATACGGCCAGTACAAGTTCGCCCCGCCAGCGCCTGCAGCGGCTCCCCCGCCGCCGCCGTCGGCCACCCCGCCTTCCTTCATGGTGTTCTTCGACTGGGACAGCTCGCGCCTGTCGGAAGCGTCGCTCAATGTCGTCCGCCAGGCGGCGGCCGCCTTCAAGAGCAAGGGCAGCGCCCGTATCACCGCTACGGGCCACACCGACACGTCGGGCCCCGAGGCCTACAACATGGCGCTGTCGCTGCGCCGCGCGAACGCCGTCAAGGATGCCCTGGTACGCGACGGCGTGCCGGCCGCCTCGATCGCCGTCATCGGCCGCGGCGAGCAAGGTCTGCTGGTCCAGACCGGCGACGGCGTGCGTGAACCGCAGAACCGCCGAGTCGAGATCGTCGTTCAGTAACCGGCGAAGCAAGGAACCAAGCAAAGGTCCCGCCTTATCCGCGGGACCTTTCGTTTGTGGGTCTCCCCCGTCCGAGCCACCGGGCGTCCTCGCTTCCCGATGCCGAGCAGCGGCCACCGGCGGAACATGGCACCGCCGGCGACGTTGTCGCCTCGCCATGTCACAACCCAAGCCGTTCGCAACGCTGGCCAAGGAGAGAGGCCTCATCCTTGTCCGGCCGCAGGCACTCGACGTGCGTCGCCGACGCTGCGGCAAGGGCTTCTCCTTCGTCATGCCGTCCGGCGGGGTTCTGCGCGATCCGGCGGAGATCACCCGCCTCAAGGCGCTGGCGGTACCGCCTGCATATTCCAATGTGCGCTTCGCCAGCGACCCGGCCGCCCATCTGCAGGCCGTGGGTGAGGATGCCGCCGGGCGCCTGCAATATCGCTATCACCCGAAATGGACCGAGGTCCGCGAAGCCATGAAGGCGCAGCGCCTCAACCGCCTGGCCAAGGCCCTGCCCGCGATCCGCCGCGCGCTCGGCCGTTGCCTGTCATCGGAACTGATCGATCTCAGCTTCGCCGCCGCGTCGGTTGTCGAGCTGGTGAGCCTGACGGCAATCCGGGCAGGCAGCGAGGAATACGCGCGCGAGCATGGGACGCGGGGTGCAACGACTTTGCTCAAATCGAACGTGCGGTTGGGCGCCGGCAAGCACGTGGCCCTGACATTCATGGCAAAAGGCAGCAAGGCCGTCACGAAAGAGATCAGCAGCGCGCGCCTCCGTGCTGCCCTCGATCGGCTGATGGCCTTGCCGGGTCGCCGCCTGTTCCAATTTCAGACCGACGATGGCGCCGTTCGGCCAGTGCGGGCGGGCGATGTCAATGCCTTCCTACAAACCATCGCCGGACAGCGAATCTCGCTCAAGGACTTCCGCACCCTGATCGCATCCGCCAACGCCTTGTACACTTTGGCTGGCATGCCTCCCGCCGAAAGCGCCGCCAAGCGGGGGAAGCAGGTCCGTGAAGCCGTTGTCGAAGTCGCCGCAGGGCTCGCCAACACCCCTGCTGTGTGCCGCACGTCTTACATCCACGAGGCCGTCATCACTGCCTTCGAGTCCGGCGCGCTGAAGCGCGTCGCCGGCAAGAAATCGCGGTCGGCGGCTGCCCAGGCCGCGGTCCTGGCGCGACTCGTGGCCAAGCACGCGGCCTGAGCGTCTCAGGCTTTGACCTGCTCGCCCAGCCAGTCGATCGCCGCCTGCGCGCCGCCCTTGCCGTGGGGGATGCCGAGCGCATTGAGGCTGACCTCGATCACGCTCAAGGTGCCGAGCATCATCGGTGCGTTGACATGGCCCATATGGGCGACGCGGAAGGCCTTGCCGGAGAGTTCACCGATGCCGTGGCCGAGGATGACGCCGCACTTCTGGTTACAGTAGGCGCGCAGCGCCTCGGGGTCGTGGCCGCCGCCGACCAGCACCGGGGTGACCGTGTCGCAGCGCTCGCTGGGCTCGATGATGTTGAAGCCGATCGCCTGACCCTCGGCCCACACGCCGATGGCGCGGCGCACCGCCTCGGCCAGGAGCGCGTGGCGGCGGAACACGTTGTCCATGCCCTCGGCAAACAGCATGTCGATCGCCTGGCGCAGCCCGAACAGCAAATGCTCGGGCGGCGTGCCGGCGTACTTCTGGTAGTGCTGATCGCCCTCGCGGTCGGTCCAATCCCAGTAAGGCGTACGCAGGCCGGCCTTCTTGTGGACCTCGCGGGCGCGGTCGCTGGCCGCGACGAAGCCCAGGCCCGGCGGCGCCATCAGGCCCTTCTGGGAGCCCGACATCGCCACGTCGACGCCCCAGGCATCCATCTCGAACGGCATGCAGCCCAGCGAGGCGACGGCGTCGACCATCAACAGCGCATCGTGGCCGGCGGCACGCACCGCCTGGCCGATCGCCGCGATGTCGTTGACCACGCCCGACGCAGTGTCGATCTGGGCCACCAGCACCGCTTTGATGGTGCCGCCCTTATCCGCCTTGAGGCGTGCCTCGACCTCGGCCGGCCGCACGGCGCGGCGCATGTCGCCCTTCAGAATCTCGACCTCGACGCCCATGCGCCGGGCGTTCTCGCCCCAACCGATGGCGAAGCGGCCGCTCTCGAGCACCAGGATCTTGTCGCCCTTCGACAGCACGTTGGTGAGAGCCGCCTCCCACGCGCCGTGGCCGTTGGAGATGTAGATGTAGGCCCGGCCCTTGGTGTTGAACACGCGGGCGATGTCCTTCAACAGGCCGTCGGTCAGCGCCAGCAAGGGGCCGGAATAGATGTCCATGGCCGGACGATGCATGGCCCGCAACACTTCGTCGGGCACCGTCGTCGGTCCCGGGATGGCCAGAAATTCACGCCCCGCACGAACGCTCATCATTTTCCTCCGCAGGCCTCAGGGGCCCTGTCACTGGGGCGCAGGGTCTGCGCCCACAAGCCGTGTGGCGTCTGCATCGGAACGACTGCCGGGAACGCGCACGAGTGCAACATTACCATAGTCAGGCTAAGGAACGGACGGCGCGAGACACGAGCTTGTCTGCGTCAGCCATGAATGCAATTTGGGTCATCGCGATCGTGGCGAGGCCAGTCCGGAGCCGCCACAATGGCGGCACGACGGAGGGGAGATGGCTGATATTCGCATGGGCGTCATCATCAATGGCGCCACGGGCCGCATGGGCACCACCCAGCACATGGCAAACCTGCTGGCCATCGCCGCCGAGGGCGGCCTGCCGCTCGCCAACGGCGACCGGCTGATCCCCGACCTGATGCTGGTCGGGCGCCACGCGGGCCGTGTAGGCGCGCTCGCCGCCGCGCATGGCAACCTGCGCTGGACGACCAGGCTCGAGGAGGCGCTGGCCGGCCCCGACAAGATCTTCATGGACTGCGCCAACACCGGCGATCGGCCGGCGCGCGTCCGGCAGGCGATCGAAGCGGGCAAGCACATCCATATCGAGAAGCCGACCGCGCCGACCGTCGACGAGGCGATGGAACTCGCCCGCCTCGCCGATCGCGCCGGCGTCAAGCATGGCGTCATCCAGGACAAGCTCTTCCTGCCGGGTTTCGCCAAGCTGCTGGCGATCCGCAACACCGGGTTCTTCGGTCGCGTCCTGTCGGTGCGCATCGATGCCGGCTCTTGGATCTTCGACGGCACGACGCAGGCCTGCCAGCGGCCGAGCTGGAACTACAAGAAGTCGGAGGGCGGCGGGCTGGCGCTCGATATGATGGCGCACTGGCGCTACATGATCGATCGGCTGGTCGCCCCCATCACCGGCGTGTGCGCCCTGATGGCGACGGCGATCCCCGAGCGCGTCGACGAGCAGGGCCGCCGCTATGGCGTCGACGCCGAGGATACGTCGCACGCTCTGCTGCAGATCGCGAACGGTGCGGTCGGCGTCATCACCAACAGCTGGGCGACTCGGTTGCGTCGCGACGACACGATGGTGGTGCAGATCGACGGCACCGACGGCTCTGCCGTCGCCGGCCGTCATCGCTGCTACACGCAATCGGCCGCCGACACCCCAGAGGCGTTCTTCGGCGCCGCCCATCCCGGCGGCATGGATCTTTCCAGGCAGTGGCAGGAGGTGCCCGATGCCGGACCGGCGCGCAACCCGTTCCGGCAGTGCTGGGAAGCCTACCTCAGGCACGTCGCCGAGGACGCGCCCTACCTGCCGACGCTGGTCGAGGGTGCAAAGGCGGTGCAGCTCGCCGACCTCGCCTATCGCAGCGTCGCCGAGCAGCGCTGGATGAGCGTGCCCGAGCTCAAGCTTTAAGGAGAAGCCGGCGCATCCGATGGACATCGATCCCGAGACCGCTCGCGCGCTCGGCTTCCCCTCGCCAGCCTACACCGCCGTCGAGCGCGAGCGTCGTTGGCTATGCCACGAGGTGCCGCGCGGCCTGATCTTGCAGAGCGAGGTGATCACCGATCTCTACGTCACCGGATCGCGCCTGCGGCTGCGCGAAGCGCGCATGATCGGCAGCGGCATGGCCAAGCTGCGCTTGAGCCGCAAGGCAGACGTCGACACGCGCACCCGCCTGATCACCTCGATCTATCTGCCCGAGGAGGAGTTCGCCTTGCTGTCGGCCGCCCTGTCCGGCGTTCGCCTCAGGAAGCTGCGGCATCGCCTGCAAAGCCCGCCCGGCGTCCTGATGTCGCTGGACGAGTTCCAGGACGCCCTCGCGGGTCTTGTCGTGGTGGAAGCGGAGTTCGCGTCTGACGATCTCATGGCGGGCTTTTCAGCGCCCGCCTTCGCCTCGCAAGAGGTCACCGAGGATCGGCGGTTCAGCGGCGCATCGCTCGCCTTGCATGGACTGCCGAGGGAACTTCGTCACGGCGCCCGGCCGAGCGCGGCATAGACGCCGGGCCTGTGCGCCTTGACCCAGGCAGCGAGCGCGATGCCACCCAGGGCGATCGCCAGCAGCAGCTCGGGAAATGTCTGCACGATGATCGATCTCGATCCGCTCACGAGATCGAGATGGGCCGACATGAGAGCCAGGCACACGGCAAGGCCGGCAGCGCTAAGCCCGGGCGCCACCAGCCGGCGCCACGGGCCGATGCCCCGGCTGTCGCGCCAGAAGAAGGCGACCACGGCGAGCGAAACCAGGATCTGGAGGGTCAGGATGCCCAGCGCGCCGAACGTTCCCGCCCAGGCGAAGACCACGGTGTAGGGGTCGGAGCCGGCGATTGCGAAGACGGCTATGAGGGCCAGGGCGGTCAGGGTCTGGATGACGCCGGCAAAATGTGGCGACTGATGCTGCGGATGAGTCCGCCCCAGGCGCCGCCACATCCATCCCTCGCGGCCGATGGCAAAGAGATAGCGGTTGATGGTGTTGTGAAAGGACAGGGCGCAGGCGAACAGGCTCGCCACCAGCAGCACGTCCATCAGGATGCCGGCAGGCCGCCCGAGCAGCGCCTTGACGGCGTCGAGATAGAGCGTGGCCGTATGCCCCTCCGCCTGGTCGGCGATGTTGCCCGGTCCGTAGTAGAGCGAGATCGTCCAGGTCGTGAAGGCATAGAAGACGGCGACCACGGTGACGGCGACGTAGGTTGCCTTGGGGATCGTGCGCTTGGGATCGCGCGCTTCCTCACCGAAGATCGCCGTCGCCTCGAAGCCGATGAAGGCCGACACGACGAAAACCAGGGCCACGCCCAGTTGCGGCGTGGCGATGGCTGAGACGCCGAATGGCGCGAACACGATCGGTCGCGCCGCATCCGCCGTCGCCAGAATCGCTAGCCCGAGCAGGAGAAGGATGGTTATCTCGGCCACCATGCAGTAGCCGAGCAGACGGCCGCTGAACTCGATGCTGCGGCTGCCGCACAGATAGACGCCGAGCGCCAGGCCCAACCCATACAGCCACCAGGCAACGTCGGGTCCTCCCGCCGTCTTCACCATGTCGTTCAGGAAGAAGCCGAACAGGCCGTACACCGCGACATCGACGGCCGTGTAGGTGGCAAGCGCAATCAACGCTCCCGCCATGCCCAGCGGCGCTCCGAGACCGGCCACGATGTAGCAATAGAAGCCGCCGGCATTGCCGATATGACCACTCATCGCGGTGAAGCCCGCGCTGAACAGCAGATAGAGGACCCCGACGAGCAGGAAAGTGCCCGGCACTCCGGGCCCGTTCCCGAGCATGAATGCAGCCGGCGTGACTCCGACGACCGCCGTAAGAGGCGCCGCTGCCGCAATCACGAAGAAGACGATGTGGGGAACACCGAGCGCATCCCTGCGCAATTCACCGGCAGTGCTCGTACTTGTATCGATCGACATGCCGGCGCAATTCAGCACGGATCGCCGAGTCGATACAACGAGATCGCTATCTCTTCGTGAACGTGAAGGTGCAGGTCCGGCCTGCCGTACGCGTGCCCGTACCCTTGGCGCCGGAAAACTTGGCAGTCACGGGAAACGTGAAGGAACTCCCCGGCTGCTGGTAGCCCAGGACATGATCGGGGTTGCCATTCAGCCCCGTGGCCAGCAACCGGGCGGAGCCGTCGGCGCCGATCGTTCCGGTCAGGGTCTGCGAGGCGGGCTTGCCCCTGGTGCCGTACTCGCCAACCAGGTTGCCGTCCTTGACGACGGCATCGAACGTCCACTTGTAAGCTCGCGCTCCATCCGGAGCGGCTTGGCAGTCCTGGACCACCGTCCAGGTACCGTCGAACGCCGCCGCGCTCGCATCGCGCGGCATCGCCGCCGCCCCCGCGATCAGGAACGAGACGGCGAGAAACCTCCAACCAGCGACTGTCACAGCCCATCCCTCCATGGCGGTCATCTGACACCATTCCGGCTCGTCTTGCACGCGCCTGTGCCCTCGCAACCTTTGTCAGCTGGCAGCGCACGCCGCAGGCGTGGGCGACGCCGTCTTCACCGACGCTCGCGGCAACCAGGAATTGGCCCGCGAAACTGATGCCGCCTGCCGCGACGGCTTCACCGCAAGGTCGTGGTCATCAACGCGCGCTTCACGCCGACCGAAGACGAGCGCCGACGAGCGGAGCGTGTCATCGAATTGTTCGCGGCCAGCGGCTCGAACGTCGTCCAGCTCACGGCGTGATGCTGGACGCACCGCACCTCGCCCGCGCTCGCCGCATCGTGATATCCTGACGCGCGCCCAACGCACGCATACATGGAGGACGATCGATGTCATTCTACCGAGGCATGACCTGCGAGAACGTAACGCTCACAGGCGACAAGGGCACCCCGATCACCGCTTACGTCGCCAAGCCGGAGGGTTCAGGCAAGGTCCCCGGCGTCGTGCTGATCCATCATCTGCCGGGTTGGAGCGAACTCTATATCGAGACGACGCGTCGCTTCGCGCATCACGGTTACATGGCGATCTGCGCCAACCTCTATCAACGCGAGGGCGGCGGCAGCGACGGCAATCCCGACGACGTCGCCGCCAAGGTGCGCGCCGACGGCGGCATCGCCGATGCCCAGATGGTCGGCGACACGGCCGCTGCGGTGAAGTGGATGCGCAGCCAGCCCAACCTCAACGGCAAGGTCGGCCTGTTCGGCTCCTGCTCCGGCGGCCGGCATGCCTTCATCTACGCCTGCCAGAAGAAGGATGTCGATGCCTGCGTCGACCTGTGGGGCGGCCGGGTGGTGATGGGCAAGGAGGAGCTCAATGCCAAGACGCCTGTCGCGCCGATCGACATGACCAAGGACCTCACCTGCCCGCTGCTCGGCCTGTTCGGCAACGACGACCGCGCGCCCAGCCCCGAGCAGGTCGACCAGCACGAGGCTGAGCTCAATAGGCTCGGCAAGAACTACGAGTTCCATCGCTATGACGGCGCCGGCCACGGCTTTTTCTACTGGCACCGGCCGCTTTATCGGCCCGAGCAGGCGGCGGATGGCTGGAACAAGGTGTTCGCCTTCTTCGGCAAGAACCTCAAGTAGGAGAGCCGTCCATGTGCACCTCGATCATCGAGATCGCACCGGCAGAGGGCATGGCCAAGCGCGGCGACGAGTGGTTCCCGCTGACCCAGACCGTGGTCGCCTATGACCATGCCCGCCATGCGCAGTTGGGCGACGTGATCACCCTCGACTTCTTCAACACGAGCCTCGACCCCGGTGCGCGCGCCGGGGTCGAGCTCACGCTCGAATCGGCCAAGGAGCTGCGTGCCGCCTTGGACCGGGCGATTGCCGCCGCCGAGTTCGAGGAGGCGGAAGTGAGGGGCAAGCGCGCCCGCCCGACCCTCGTTCGCGCGGCGTGACGACCGCCCTCGAAGACGAGGACGCGATCCGGGAGCTGCTGAGCGAGTACAGCTTCCGGATCGACGACTTCCGCTTCGCCGAGCTCGGAGCGCTGTTCACCGAGGACGGCGAATGGATCGCCCGCTACGCGCGGGCACGCGGTCCGGCCGAGATCGCCGCCCTGATGGCGCGCAATGTCCCGACCGAGCCCAGGCGCAACGAGGTCCATGAGATCCCGACGTCGGAACTTCTTGAAGCTCGCCTGAGGCTCTCCCCCTGCGGCCCTTCGGGCCACCTCCCCGATGACGGGGGAGGAAAGTTAGAGGGGATACAGCCCTCGCACCCGGGCGTAGAGCCGCGTCAGCCCCAGCAGGGCATCGATGTTGGGAGTCGGCACGCCGGTCTGCTTCCCGAGCTCATGCACCGCCGTCACGATGGCGTCGAGCTCGATCGACCGGCCGCGCTCGGCGTCGACCAGCATCGACGTCTTGAAGGCGCCGAGCTCGCGAGTGACCGCATGACGCGCATCCGGGTCCTGGTCGATGACGCAGCCGATCTTGGCGCCGATCGCCGCCGCCTCGCGCATCGCCGCCGAGCAGAAGCCGCGCACCAGCGGATCGTCGAGCATGCGATCGCCGGTGGCGCCGGTCAGCGCCGATACCGGATTCATCGTCAGGTTGCCCCACAGCTTGTACCAGATGTCTTGACGGATGGCCGAGGACGAGGTGACGTCGAAGCCGGCCTTGGCGAGCAGCGCGTGGATCGCCGCGAGACGCGGCGAGGACGATCCATCGGGTTCGCCGATGATCAGCCCGGCGCCGTTCTTGTGCACGACCAGCCCAGGCTCGGCCGTGGCGGCGCTCAGGTGCACGACACAGCCGACGACATGAGACCGCGCGATCGCCGCGGCAATCGCGCCACCCGGATCGACGCTCTCCAGGCCGTCGGCGAACCACCACGGCACGCCGTTCATTGCCGGCAGGACGACGGTGTTCGACGCGAGCAACGGCCCGATCGCCTGGGCGACGGACGACATCGCCGGCGCCTTGACCGCCACGACCACGAGATCCTGCGCGCCGAGCGCGGCCGCTTGCTGGTGGGCGACCACCGGCGCCGTCAGCAGCGCGCCGGCCTGCTGCAGCCGCCAGCCTTCACGCCGCAGTGCGTGCAAGGTCTCTCCGCGCGCCAACGCGCTCACCTCGGCACCGGCCAGAGCCAGGCGTGTTCCGATCAGGCCGCCGACCGCGCCGGCACCGACAATGCATACCTTCATGCCGCCTCCGGCTCGGGATTTAAGCTGGTCGGCACCAGGCAACCAGCTTAAATTTTCGCGACCATCGATCTGATCGCCGGATGCCACTCGGCCTCGAGCGGCTGTTTGGGAGGTAGCAACATGTCCGATCTGCCGTCGTCCATCGACATTCACGAGGAGGGGCCGCGCGAAGGCTTCCAGATCGAACCCGGTCCGATCAGCTCGGCCGACAAGGTTCGCCTGATCGAGGCGCTGGCCGAGACGGGCCTGAAGCACGTCCAGATCTGCTCCTTCGTGAGCGCTCGCGTCGTGCCGAGCTGGGCCGATGCCGAGGACGTGACGGCGCAGTTCCGGCCCAAGACCGGCGTCACCTATACGAGCCTGTGGTTCAACGACAAGGGCCTCGAGCGGGCGTTGGCCTTCCGCGACAAGCTCACGCTCTCCGGCGCGATCGCACTGTGCGCCTCGGAAGCCTTCACGCGCATGAACCTGCATCGCAGCCATGCCGACAACCTCGAGGCCATGCGCAAGCAGACCGCGCTGCACGTCGCCAAGGGCGTGCCGGTAAAGTCGGTCGGAGTCATGGCGGCATTCGGCTGCAACTTCCAGGGTGACATCGCGCCGGGCGAGGTCGTCCGCACCGTGCGCGAAGGGCTGGAGATCGGCGCCGAGTCCGGTGCCGAGATCGGAAGGATATCGCTCGCCGACACGATGGGCTGGGCGACGCCGCCGCGCATCGAGCGCGTCGTCGGCGAGGTCCGCAACGCCTGGCCGGACATGCAGATCAGCCTCCATCTGCACGACACCCGCGGCATGGCGGTCGCCAATGCGATGGCCGGACTGCGCATGGGCGTGCAGCGCTACGATTCGACGGTCGGCGGCCTCGGCGGCTGTCCCTTCGCCGGGCAGAAGGGCGCCGCCGGCAACATCGCCACCGAGGAGCTGGTGATGCTGTGCGAGGAGATGGGCGTGCGGACCGGCGTCGATCTCGAGCAGCTGATCGAGGTCGGACGCATGGCCGAGGAGATCGTCGGCCATCCGCTGCCGAGCGAGCTGCTGCACGGCGGCGCACTCAACGCCTTCCGCCGGGCTGCGCACTGACCCCGTGCCGCTCGGGCGAAGTGAGGCATCAGGTCGGAAACACTTCCGAACCTACCGGCAGTCGCTCGGCTACGTGCGGAAGCACTGCCCGTTGCTCACGGCACGCGAGAAGGAGCTGATCCTGGGCGACAATTGCGCGGCGTTCTGCCAGATCGGCGAGACATGCCCTGGTTCGCATACGAGGTCCCCGCTTGTCGCCCTCGCAACCCTCACGAATCCCGCTTAACGCGCCGCATGAAAGCCGCCAGAGGTGTCGCCGCGAGGGCCGTGAAGGCCATCAGGTAGAAGGCATTGAGGTAACCAATCATCGCCGACTGCCGCAACATCTCGTTCGACAGGCTGAGCAGGCTAGACGCGCTCTCGAGGCTCCAGGCCTGGGGCAGGCCGGGCATCACCAGGGTCTTGTTGTAGGGCGTGATGAACTCGGTCATCAGCGAATAGTTCGACGCAGTCGAGCGGCTGACGATCAGCACCGAGATGGAGATGAACAGGCTTGAGCCGAAGTTGCGCATCAAGGTGAAGATGGACGAGCCTTCCGTCACCTGGCGCGCCGGCAGGGTCGAGAAGGCCATGACCGTCATCGGCGTGAAGGCGATCGACTGGCCGAGGCCCAGCATGAAATTGCCCCAGAACACGTCGTGGTCCGTGAGGTTGATGCTCCACTGCGCCATCCAGAACCCGGCCACCGCCTGGATCGACATGCCGCAGACGATGGCGAGCCGTGGCGCGACGCGAGTGATCTGGGCGATCACGAGGAACGCCGCCCAGTTGCCGATCCCCCGCGCCGCGATCAGCTCGGCGATGGCGTTGTCAGGATAGCCGCGCAGGTCGTGCAGCAGGGTCGGGAACAGCACGATGCTGATGAAATTCAGCATGCCCATGACGAGGGCTAGCAGCACGCCGATCGAGAAGTTGCGATCGAGCAGCAGGCGCGGATTGAGGAACGGCTCGGGTACGGTCAGGCAGTGGGCGATGAACACCCACAGCGACAAGGCGGCGATGAAGGCGAACAGGATGATCTGCGTCGAGTCGAACCAGTCCAGCCGATGGCCGCGATCAAAGACAAGTTGCGCGGCGGTGATCGCGACCGAGAGCGCGATGAAGCCGATCCAGTCGAAGCGCACGACAGCGCGCGCCGTGTGGTCACGCAGGGCGAACCAGATGCAGATCAGCGCAGCGATCCCCGGCGGGACGATCATGAAGAAGGCGGCACGCCAGTCGTAGGCCTCGGTGGCGATGCTGCCCAGGATGGGGCCGAGCACCGGACCGAACACCGCGCCTATCCCCCATACCACCAGGGCGACGGGCTGCAGGTGCTTGGGGAACGTCGCCAGCAGGATGGCCTGCCCGAGCGGCATGATCGGCGCTCCGAACGCACCTTGCGCGACACGAGCGAGGATCAGGGTCTCGAGGCTGTTGGCCACACCGCACAGCAAAGAGGTGGTGGTGAAGCCCAGCACCGTGCCGAACATCAGGTTGCGCCAGCCCAGCCGGCTGGCCAGCCAGCCCGTCATGGGCGTGGCCACGGCGGTCGCCACGAGGTTGAGCGTGATCACCCAGGAGATCTCTTCCGGCGACGCCGACAGGTTGCCGCGCATCTGCGGCAGCACCAGGTTGGCCAGCGTAATGGTCATGCCGAACAACATGTTGGCGAGCTGGACCATCAGCAGGATGAGCCATTGCCGTCCGGAGATCGAAAGGATGCCGCCTGTTTCAGCGCTGGCAGTCGTGTCGGCAGCCATCTTGGTCTTCGTCGAGCGGCAATCACCGCGAACCGGGTCGGACGATCATTCGGCAGAACGATCGCGAATGACAGGAAAAAGACGCTGCATGCTGCGGAGCGAATTGCTGCGCTGCGTCAATCACTGCCGCTCCGATCAGCGTGAAAGGCCCGCAGCGACGCCTGACGCGGTGCTGGCACGGTGCTTGCTGCACTGCACGGTGATGCGCGTGGTCAGAGGAGGTTCGCGATGGATATCGGCGTCTTCATCCCGATCGGCAACAACGGCTGGCTGATCTCGACGACCGCGCCGCAGTACAAGCCGACCTTCGAGCTGAACAAGCAGGTCGTGCAGCGGGCGGAGCACTACGGCTTCGACTTCGCCCTCTCCATGATCAAGCTGCGCGGCTTCGGCGGCAAAAGCGAGTTCTGGGACCACAACCTCGAATCCTTCACCCTGATGGCCGGCCTGGCCGCCGTCACCAAACGCATCCAGCTCTACGCCTCGGTCGCCGTGCTCACCATCCCGCCGGCCATCGTCGCGCGCATGACCTCGACCATCGATGCGATCTCGGGCGGACGGTTCGGCGTCAACATCGTCTCCGGCTGGGGCGAGGCCGAGTATTCGCAGATGGGCCTTTGGCCGGGCGACGCGCATTTCACCACGCGCTACGACTACAGCTCCGAGTACGTCACGATCATGCGCGAGCTGTGGGAGAACGGCACGTCGAGCTTCAAGGGCCAGCACTTCCACATGGAGGATTGCAAGCTTTCGCCCAGGCCGCAGGCCTACGTCAAGATCGTCTGCGCCGGACAGAGCCCCCGCGGCATCCAATTCGGGGCCGAGCACGGCGATTTCAATTTCGTCGCCGGCAAAGGCTTCAACACGCCGACCGCCCACGCGCCGACCAACCGGGCCATGGCCGAGGCCGCCGCCAAGACCGGCCGCGACGTAGGCAACTACATCCTGCTGATGGTGATCGCCGACGAGACCGACGAGGGGGCCCTGGCGAAATGGCGGCTCTACAACGACGGCGCCGACATCGACGCCATGTCCTGGCTGGCCGACCAGGCCAATGCCGACACCAACGCGGCGGCCACCAGCACCGCCCGCCAGATGGCGGCGCCCACCGGCGCGGTCAACTTCAACATGGGCACGCTGGTCGGCTCCTACGCGGCGGTGGCGCGCATGCTCGACGAATGCGCCACCGTGCCCGCCACCAAGGGCATCATGCTGGTGTTCGACGATTTCCTCATTGGCATGGAGCAGTTCGGCCAGCGCATCCAGCCACTGATGAAGAGCCGCGAAGCGAAGCTCAAGTCCATGGCGTAGGCGCGCGACTGCCCTACTGCCGTGGCGGGTAGCGTTCGAACGTGGGCAGCTCGTGCACGCGCTCCATCCATTTGATGCGGTCGGCGACCTGGATGTGGGCTCGTGGCGGAACCAGGCTGGGATCGTCGTAGGTGGCGCTCTGGATGTCGATGATCGACGGCAGCATCTCGGCGTTCGCATAGAAAAGGCCGGTGCCGCAATCGGGGCAGAAATGCCGCCGGCCGTGCTGCGAGGAGCGATAGACCTTAGGCGTGCCCTTCGTCACCTTGACGGCCTGATCGGGATACATCGTCCAGCCGACCATCGGCGCCCCGGCATGGCGTCGGCAATCCTCGCAGTGACAGAGCGCGTGGACGATCGCCTCGCCCTCGACCTGGTAACGGATCGCGCCGCAATGGCAGCCGCCGGTGATCATGGTCTCCCCTCCTGCAAGGACTACAAAAGACGGGGTGCATACTGCAACATGCCGGCCGGGCAACGGTAGAGAGAGAGAGAGCCGGCGATGGACTTCGATCTTGTACTACGCGACGCGCGACTTTCTGACAGCAGGCCGGATCAGCCGGCAATCGACATCGGCGTGAAGGACGGGCGCATCGCGGCCCTGGCGCCCAGGCTCGGCGGCAATGCGCGGGAGGAGATGCAGGCGGGCAACCGTCTGGTCTCCTCGGGCTTCGTGGAGACGCACATCCATCTCGACAAATCCTGCATTCTGGGGCGCTGCCAGCATGAGCCGAAACGCTTCCCCCATCTCGCGATGGAGCGGACGTCGGCCGTCAAGCATACCTTCACTGTCGAGGACGTGACCGAGCGCGCCGGCGGCACCCTCGAGAAGTGCATCTCGCACGGGGCCACGCGCATGCGCACCCATGTCGAGGTCGATCCGAAGGTCGGCCTGCGCGGCCTGGAAGGCGTCAAGGCGCTGATCGACCGCTACGCCTGGGCGATCGATCTCGAGATCTGCGTCATGCCGCAGGAGGGATTGACCAACAACCCGGGCACCGACGAGCTGATGGTCGCCGCGCTGAAGAATGGCGCGACGGTCGTCGGCGCTGCGCCGAACTACGACACCGACCGGCCTGCCCAGATCCGCCGGGTCTTCGAGATGGCGCGCGAGTTCGACGTCGACATCGACATGCATCTCGACAGTGGCGCCTCGGCCGAGGAGCTCGACACCTTGCTGGTCTGCGACCTCACGGAGAAGTACGGCTGGGGCGGCCGGGTGGCGATCGGTCATGTCTCGAAGCTCGCCTCGATGCGCCAACCCGACATGGACAAGGTTGCGCGCCGCATGGCCGATGCCGGGGTCGCCTTGACGGTGCTCACGGCGACCGATCTCTATCTAGGCGGCCGCCACACCGACCACAACGTGCCGCGCAACGTCGTCGACGCCAACCGCCTGACCGAGCAGGGCGTGCTCTGCTCGATCGCGTCGAACAACATCCTCAATCCCTTCACGCCGTTCGGCGACGGACAGTTGCTGCGCCAGGTCAACATGCAGGCAATCGTTACCCAGCGCGGCACTGACGCCGAAGTGCGTGCCGCCTGGGACATGACGACCTCGGCCGCGGCCCGCCTGATGCGCCTGAAGGACTACGGCGTCGCCGTCGGCGCGCCGGCCGACCTTGTCATGCTCGACGCTCCAGACCCGGTCACCGCGCTGCGCACCGTGGCGCCCGTGCTGGCCGCCTACAAGCGCGGCCGGCGCACCGTGACGCGCGAGCCGGTGCGCTTGCATCGTCCATGATCTCATGACCTGGAGCGCGCCACTCCGTGGCGCTCATCCTCGGGAACGTCTGACGCGCTCACGCGGTCCGGAAAGGATGAACGCCACAGAGTGGCACGCCGCCGGCCCTGATCACCCTTGCGCTTCAGCCTGAGATCGCCCCGCTTCGGTCATTCGATCCGGATGTTCGCCGCCTTCGCGACCTTGCGCCATGCCTCGATCTCGCTCAGCGTGAAGGCGGCCAGCTCCTCCGGCGTCGTCGGATTCATCGGCCCCCCCATCGTCAGCAGCTTCTCGTTGATCTCGGGCGAGGTCGCGGCGGCGATGAAATCCTTGTTGAGGCGGGCGACGATCTCCTTGGAGGTGCCGCGCGGCGCGTAGACGGCGGACCAGGTGGTGAAGACGAATCCCGGCAGGCCGGCTGCGACGGCCCCCGGCACGCCCGGCAGCATCTGCGAAGCCTGGGCCTGGGTGATGGCGAGCGGATCGGCCCAGCCGCTGCTCAGGATCATCTTCGAGCTCGACAGGTCGGGCACCATGAAGGTGACGGCGCCCGAATTGAGGTCGGGCGCGCCGAGCTGATGGTTGCGGTAGTTGACGTTCACGGCATCGACGCCGGCCAGCATGCGGTAGAGCTCGGCGGCGAACCGCGCAGAGATCGCGCCGGAGCCGTAATTGTGCTTGCCGGGCTCCGCCTTCAGGAGCGCCGTGAGCTCGGCCAGTGACTTCAGCTTCAGGCCCTTGTGCACCAGCATCACCAGCGGGACCATGCTCATGCGCGTCACCGGCTCGAAATCCTTGATCGGATCGTAGGGCAGCTTGTCGTAGAGCACGGGATTGCCGGCATGCGTCATCGACGACGTCGTGAACAGTGTGTGACCGTCGGGCTTGGCGCGCGCGGCGGCTTCGGCCGCGATGATACCGTTGGCGCCACCCTTGTTGTCGATCACCACCGGCTGTCCCCACATCTGCGAGAGCTTGCCCGCGACCAGGCGGAAGGTGACGTCGGTCGAGGCGCCGGGCGGAAAAGGCACGATGAAGGTCACGGGCCCGCTCGGAAAGCTCTGCGCACGCACGACCTGGGCGAGGCTGGCGGTGCCAAGGGCAGCCGCGCTGCCGCCGACCAGGAGGCGGCGCCGGTTCAGTCTATGGGATGTCATCTGTTCCTCTGCTGATCCGCGCATCCTAAATCCGGTCACACTTCTCGGTTAGATCTTTGAACGCGGTTGCGAAACTAGATGCACGCCGCCTGGCGCGGCACTGTCGCACCGCCACAACCAGTGAGGACGGAAATGGCTACCTATATCGGAACGTGCTTCTGCGGCGCGGTCGAGATCCAGGCCACCGGTGCGCCGGAAGGAATGGGCTACTGCCATTGCCGGTCCTGCCGATCCTGGTCGGCCGGCCCGGTCAACGCCTTCACCCTGTGGAAGCCGGAGAACGTGAAGGTCACCCGCGGCGCAGAGCTCGTCGCCCAATTCACCAAGACGCCGGTGAGCGATCGCAAGTACTGCACCAAGTGCGGCGGCCATCTGATGACGAACCATCCGCCGCTCGGGCTGACCGACGTCTATGCGGCGACGATCCCCGACCTCAAGTTCGAGCCCGGCGTGCACGTGAACTACGCCGAGACAGTCCTGCCGATGAAGGACGGGCTGCCGAAATTCAAGGACTTCCCGAAGGAATTCGGCGGCTCTGGCGACATGCTGGCCGACTAGCGGTCGGCCGAACAGAGAAGTCCCCTCGCTGGGGATGACGGCGAGACCGTCATCGCCCGCGTCGCGAGCGACCTTCTCTGGATCAATTTGCGATCGAAGGCTCTGGGTTGCAGGCCTTCGCGCGAGCGGTTTTCTCCGCCAATCGCTCGCGCTTCCTCGCGGTCAGTTCCGGCGAGACCCAATGTGTCCGATAGGACGCCTCGATCGACGGATCGCCGCTTCGGCTGAAGCGCAGCGGATGGCGCCGTGACGTGCGCGCCACCTAGGCCGTTGGACCTGCGAACAACCCTCTCGAGACGCGGTCGGCAAGATGGGCTTTGTTCTTCGGGTTCATCGTCTGGCGATCACTCCAGGCCGGCCCGCCGAAATCCATCCAGGTAGTGTGCGCGGTCGATTTCGCGCTTGCACGGGATATGCGCGGCGATCCACGCCAGCGAGATGTTGGGCTGGGCGCGGCGCAGCTCGCCGAGTGCTGCACGCGCCTCCTCGTCGCGGCCGGCCATGCCGGCGGCGGCAGTCAGCACGCGGTGAGCGCCGACGAAGTCGTTCCTGAGGCGCAGAGATTCGCGCGACAGGCGGATCGCCTCGTCGTAGTTGCCGCCGATGAACTGGGCATAGGCCGCGATGCCGTTGTAGGGCGCCGCAAAGGGATCGCGCGGGCTGAGGCGAAGCGCACGGCGTGCCGCCAGGTCACCCTCTTCCCAGCGGCCGCAATAGGTGAGCGCCAGCCCGTAGAAGCCCTGGGCCAGGGCGAAGCTGGGATTGAGCTGAAGGGCCAGCTCGAACTCGGCCAGGCAGTCGTCGAAGCGACGGGCAAACAGCAGCACGCAACCCAGCGCATGGTGCGCCCACGGATCCTCGCTGTCGGCCCGGATCGCGGCCCGCGCCGCGCGCTCGGCGATCGGCATTGCGGTTTCCGCGTCGGCCCATCCCATGTGGCTGGTGAAGGCATGGCTGGTCGCCAGCACACCGAGCGCCTGGCCGTAGGTGGGATCGATGCTGATCGCCTTCTCGAGCAGGGCCTGGGCCACGACATTGTCCTGCCGCGTGACCCGCCAGTAGTGCGACAGCGCCCGCATGACGAGGTCCCAGGCATCGAGATTGTCGGGGGCGCTACGCCTCGCATGCGCGCTCTCCGCCGCATAGAGCTGCGGCTCGATCGCGGCCACGATCGCCTGCGAGATCTCGTCCTGCACGGCGAAGACATCGGCCAGGGCGCGGTCGTAGCGTTCGGCCCAGATGTGGCTGCCGGTGGCGACGTCATTCAGTTGCGCGGCGATGCGCACGCGCTCGCCCGCCTTGCGCACGCTGCCCTGGACGACGTAGCCCACCCCCAGCTCGCTGCCGACCTGGGAGAGATGGACGGCGCGGCCCTTGTAGACGAACGAGGAATTGCGGGCGATCACGTAGACCCAGCGCAGCCGGGACAGCGCGGTGATCACGTCCTCGCTGATCCCGTCGGAGAAATATTCCTGCTCGACCTCGCCGCTCATATTGACGAAAGGCAGCACGGCGATGCTCGGGCGGTCGAGCGGCGCGGCCACACTGGTCGAAAGGTCAGGCGTCGCGGGCTCGGCGCTCGCCGACACCCTGCCGACGAAACGAAATCCCTTGCGGGCCAGCGTGCGGATCAGCCTCTGGTCCTGACCGTTGTCGCCCACCGCCTTGCGGGCGGCGTTGATGCGGCTGGTCAGGGTCGATTCCGACACCACCCGGCCCTGCCAGATGTTGGCGATCAGGTCGTCCTTGCTGACCACGCGGTCGCGATTCTCCACCAGGTAGACCAGCAGGTCGAACACCTGCGGCTCGACCTCCAGGCGCTCGCGGCCGCGCGCCAGCTCACGCCGGACGGTGTCGAGCACATGATCGGAGAAGTGAAACTGCACGCCATCCCCTGCCGCGGCCTCGCGGAATAATCAAGCCGTTCTCAAGGACAAATCAAGCAACGGCCAAAGTCTCGCGGCGGGCCGGCGGGCAAGGTGCCGCCCATCAGCAACGCACGGGAGGCATCCATGCCTGATACCATCACCACCGCCCAGCCGGCGCCCGACCTCGTGGCGATCAAGGGACGCCAGCAGGCCGCCTGGTCGTCTGGCAACTACGCCGTCGTCGGCACGACCCTGCAGATCGTGGGCGAGCAGCTCTGCGAGGCCATGGACCTCGGCGCCGGAAGCAAGGTGCTCGATGTCGCCGCCGGCAACGGCATGATGAGCCTGGCTGCGGCACGGCGCTGGTGCGACGTCGTCTCCACCGACTATGTCCCGTCCCTGCTGGCGGCCGGCCGGGCGCGCGCCCAGGCCGAGGGCCATGCCATCGCGTTCGAGGAAGCCGACGCCGAGGCCCTGCCGTTCGCCGATGCCACCTTCGATGTCGTGGTCTCGACCTTCGGCGTGATGTTCACGCCCAACCAGGAGAAGGCTGCCGGCGAGCTCCTGCGCGTCTGCAGGCCCAAGGGCAAGATCGGCCTGGCCAACTGGACGCCCGACGGCTTCATCGGCCAGGTCTTCAAGACCCTGGGCAAGTACCTGCCGCCGCCGGCCGGCGCCAAGTCGCCGGCCCTGTGGGGCACGCGCGGACGTCTCGTCGAGATGTTCGCCGCCCACGCCACCGTCAAGGCCGAGCCGCGCCACTTCAACTTCCGCTATCGCTCGATCGAGCACTTCATGGAAGTGTTCCAGACCTACTACGGTCCGGTCCTGAAGGCCTTCGCAGCGCTCGACCCACAGAAGCAGGCCGAGCTGCGCGCCGATCTCGTCGCCCTCGTGACGCGCCTCAATCGGGCGAGCGACGGCACGATGGTGGTGCCCAGCGAATATCTCGAGGTCGTGATCACCAAGCAGTGACGATCGCGGCGACGCCGGGGGGAATTCCCGCCGGCGTCGACACTCTCGCCATTCCATGGCAGCTTGCCTTGCAAGCCCCCGCCATGGAGACAGGATGATCCGCACGTCGCGCCGCCACGTCCTCGAGCTCGCGTGCGCATTCGCCTCTTGTGCCGTTGTCCCGGCCGCCGCCCAGACTGGCGCCTTCCCCTCGCGGCCGATCAGGCTGATTGTGCCGCATGCGCCGGGCGGCAATTCGGACTCGTTCGGCCGCATCCTGGCGCAGAGGCTCTCGGAACGCATAGGCCAGCAGGTCGTGGTCGAGAACCGGCCGGGCGCCGGCGGCACGGTGGCGGGCGGGATGGTGGCCAAGTCCGCGCCCGACGGCTACACGCTCATGGTGGCGGACAACGGCACCCACGCGATCGCGCCGACGCTATATGGCGCACGGCTGTCGTACGACGTGTTCAAGGATTTCACGCCGATCACGCTTGCGGCCAAATTCCCGACCGTGATCCTGCTTCATCCGTCGGTGCCGGCGACGACACCCAAGGAGTTCGTCGCCCTGGCCAAGAGCCAGCCCGGCAGGTTCGTCTATTCGTCGGCCGGCACGGGCAACGGCTCGCATCTCACCATGGAGCTCTTCCGCGCCGCTGCCGGCGGTCTGGAGATGGTGCACGTCCCCTACAAGGGCGGCGCCCCGGCGGTTCAAGCGCTGCTCTCGGGCGAGGTGCAGTTGACGGCGGTCAGTGTCAACACCGCGCTACCGCAGGTCCAATCCGGCAAGGTCAAGGCGCTGGGCGTGGCCTCTCCAAAGCGCTCGCCGGCCATGCCCGACGTGCCGACCTTCACCGAAAGCGGCATCCCGTTCGAAGGCGACAGCTGGCTGGCCATTGTCGGCCCGCCGGGCATCCCTCCCGACATCGCGGCAAAGCTCAACCAGGAGATCGCCGCGACGCTCCGCCAGCCCGACGTGGAGGAACGCCTGGCCAAGATCGGCCTCGAGGTCGTGGCCTCGCCGCAGGTCGAGCTGACGACGGTTCTCCAGCGCGACGTGCCCAAGTGGGGCAAGGCGGTCAGGGATTCCGGCGCCGTCGCCGATTGACCGCGAGCGATCGAAAGTCACGCACCGCGCGAGCCCATGCTCAGGGCGACGCCGCCGATGACGAGCGCTATCGCCCCACCACTTCGCGGCAAGGGCAGGCGCAACGTTGATCGAGAACGACCACGACAGCGATTTTCACGACGACGGACGACTGGTGAATCATCGTGTGCCGAGCTTGCCGCGGCGGGCGTCACCGCCCACCCGCTCTCGGCGCACTTCATCGGCGAGCCGGCCCGGCAAGGCCTTTGCCTGGGCTCCGCCGCCTGGAACGAGCGCGAGATCGCGGCGGGCGTTGGCAGGATAGGCGACGTCGTGCGCCGGCGCAGAAAGGAGCCGGCGCAGCCTGCTCGCACAGCCCGCGCCGGCCTTCGCTTGCGACGGTGCTATGCCGCCGAGGCGAGCTCGCGAAGACGCGTCAGGCCGCTGGCCGTGCTCACGCAGGCGGCCGCCGCTTCAGTCCCCTTGACCCGAAAGTGGCCGTGGAAGAAGCCGCGGTGCTCTTCGTGGTCGTGAAAGTCACGCGGTGTCAGGACGGCCGCGATGACGGGAACCTCCATCTCGAGCTGGACCGTCATGAGGCCACTGATCACCGCCTCGGCGACGAACTCGTGGCGGTAGATCCCACCGTTGACCACGAACCCGCAGGCAACGATTGCCGCATAGCGGCCGCTGCGTGCGAGCGTCTTGGCGTGCAGCGGCAGCTCGAACGCACCCGGCACCTCGAAGAGATCGATGCTCGATCGATCCACCCCGCGGGCTTCCATCTCGGCCAGAAAGGCATCTCGCCCCTGGTCGACGATCGCGCGATGCCAGCAGGACTGGACAAAGGCGAAACGTCGCTCGCCAGTGCTGATCGGAGACCTTGCGGCTGAAACATTCTGATTCATATGACCCTCACACAAGAGTTGAGGCTGAATCAGGGTGCACGAATACGCGACGCCTCCCGCGTCCACACAAGCGATGTGGCACGCTGAGACGACACTCTTCGCTCTCTTCCATCCGGACTGTGACCGTCGGCTTCGGAATTGCACCGAATCTGCTGACCTCGCCCCGAAGGACGAGCGCTCGCGGGCTGATGCGACAAGTCGCAATCACCGCCGGTGGGGACTTCCACCCCGCCCTGAGAACGCCTGCCTCGAGACGACCTCGAGGCCTCGAAACATTCGAGGACGCGGAGGATTCTAGCAAGGTCACGGTTTCGAGGCTCGATCGCTGACTGTCAGCATGGTTTCGTACATGATCCATCGCAATGCGCCAACGGCACCTCTGACGCGGACTCATTGTCTGACGCCGGAATCCTTGCGAGCATGCGGCTCGAGTGGACGCGCGCATGGGGTTTGAGACCGTGAAGAATTCGAAGAAGATGGCGCTCGGCATGCTGATCGGCCAGGCATCCGGCGGGCATCCGGCATCATGGCTGCATCCGGACGCCAACGCCCGGGGCGCGACCGACATCGATTATTTCCGCGAGCTGGCGCAGGACGCCGAGCGCGGCCTGTTCGATCTCTTCTTCATCGCCGACACGCCGGCGGCGCGCATCGACAACCTGCACGCCTGGAGCCGCTTCCCGATGTTCATGAACGTGCTCGAGCCGGTGACGCTGCTCACCGCGCTCGCCGGCGCGACCCGGCGGATCGGGCTCGGGGGCACCGTCTCGACCAGCTTCTCAGAGCCCTACAACGTGGCGCGCCAGTTCGCCTCCTTGGACCATATCTCGCACGGCCGCGCGGCGTGGAACGTCGTCACCTCGGCCAACGACTATGCCGCGCGCAACTTCGGCCACGTCAAGCTGGCACCGCATGCGGTGCGTTACGAGCGGGCGAGCGAGTTCGTCGACGTCGTGAACAAGCTCTGGGACTCGTGGGACGACGAGGCCTTCGTGCGCGACCGTGGGACCGGGCTATATTTCGAGCCGTCGCGCCAGCACCGCGTCGTGCACGAGGGCAAGTTCTTCAAGGTCGACGGGGCGCTCAACATCGCCCGCTCGCCGCAAGGCCATCCGGTGATCATCCAGGCCGGCGCCTCCGATACCGGCCTCGAGCTCGCCGCGCGCACCGCCGAGATCGTGTTCGCGAGCGCTGCGGCGCCGCAGGAATCGAAGAAGGGCTATGACGAGCTGAAAGGCCGCCTTGCCAAGTACGGGCGGTCGCCAGACCAGGTCAAGATCCTGGCCGGCCTGCCGGTCGTGATCGGCAGCACCGCCCAGGAAGCCGAGGACAAGTACCAGGCGCTGCAGGAGATGATCCATCCCGACGTCGGTCGCTTCCGGCTGGGCACCGATCTCGAGGCCGACTTGTCGGACCTGCCGCTCGACCAGCCGATCCCGAAGGAGCGGCTGCCCAAGACCGCGAACATGCACAAGGCGTTCTTCGACGGCATCATGAAGATCATCAACGAAGAGAACCCGACGCTGCGCCAGCTCTACCTGCGCTACGAGCGCGGCCGCAAGACGATCAAGGGCACGCCGACGCAGATCGCCGACGTGATGGAGGAATGGTTCACCACCGGCGCCGCCGACGGCTTCATGATGCAATTCGCGACCCTGCCGGGTGGGCTCAGGGATTTCGTCGACAAGGTCGTGCCCGAGCTGCAACGGCGCGGCCTGTTCCGCACCGAGTACGAGGGCCGGACGCTGCGCGACCATCTCGGCCTTCAGCGGCCGGCCAACCCGCATACGGCCTAGAGCACAGTCCGTTCGGCTGGAGCAACCGAACGGACTGTGCCTGTGTCGCTCATCGTCGCTTTGCTCGAGCATCTTGTTGATTCTCCCAAGCCACCGCGGCTCTGAACAAGCCTGGTCGGCGATGCATGATCCCTGCGTCTTCCTGCCCGATGGCGCGGTCGAGGCCGACGTCGCCGGGCTTGCGCGCCCGGCCGGCCCAATGGCTTAATGGATGGACCAATGAAATCCCGATTGGAACCAATGCCAGGGAAGAAGCGCACGCAATGATCCGTGTTCACCGCCGCGGCGTCGCGGGATCGACTGGCCTTTTCGCCGCCCTCCTGCTTACAGCCACCTTGCTCGTAGGGCACGGCGTTTCGGCGCAGCAGGACTACCCCGGCAAGCCGGTCACGATTGTCGTCCCCTTCACGGCGGGCGGCGCGACCGACCTGTCGGCGCGGGTGATTGCCCAGCTCCTCTCCAAGGAACTCGGCCAGCCGTTCGTGGTGATGAACCGCGCCGGCGCCAGCGGCATGATCGGCATGGCGAGCGTCGCCAGCGCGGCCCCCGACGGCTACACGCTGGGCTGGGGCGGCAACAGCCCGATGTCCGTCGCGCCCCACCTGATCAAGAACCCGCCTTACGATCCCTTGAAGGCTTTTGCTCCGATCGGCCTCGCGGCGATCTCGTCATGGGTCATGGTAGTCCGGCCCGGGCTGCCGGCGTCCAGCGTCGCAGAGCTGATCGCGCTTGCGAAAGCGCAACCGGGCAAGCTTACGTTTGCCTCCGCCGGCAACGGCAGCGCGCCCCATCTCATGGGCGAGGTGCTCAAGGCCGCGGCCGGGATCGACATGCTGCACGTGCCCTACAAGGGCGAGATCGACGGACTGAACGCGCTGGCGGCCGATCAGGTCGACATGATGATGGGCGCGACGTCCACCTCCTCCGCTCTCATGAAGTCCGGCAAGCTCAGAGGCCTTGCGGTGACGACGCCGACACGCGATCCCGCCGTGCCGGACACCCCGACCGTTGCCGAGGCCGGCGTGCCGCAATTGTCGTTCGAGATCTTCTTCGGCCTCGTGGCACCGGCCGGCACGCCGCGTCCCGTCATCGACAAGCTCTCGGCGGCACTGAAGCGCGCCGTTGCCGATCCGTCGTACCGCGAGGCCATGGAGAAAGCGGGCATTCGCGCGACCGCCAGCACGCCCGAGGAGCTCACGGCGTTGCTGGAGCGTCATAACCGCCAATGGCTCGCCATCATCGAGCGCAACAACATCACGTCCAACTGAGGAGAACGGCGGAGGCGCTCGAGTTCAGGCGCGACTTCGGGGGCGACCTCTCCGAATCGTCGAGCGTGCCGGCACGCCGGCCACCGGCTGACCCGGCGGCACGGCACGCGCCTTGATCATGTAGCTCTGGTGGAGCCGCGAGAGCGTCTGGACCATTTCCTGGACAGCCCTCTCTGCGTCGCGTTGGCGAAGATGGGTCAGCAGGCGCCGACGCGAGGGCAGCGTGTAGTTCTGGTTGTCGCTTGGACCGATCGCCTTCACGAACTGGCGCGTCACTTCCATGATCCCCTCCGTGGCAGCGATCAGGATCGGGTTGCGCGTGCTCTTCGCCAGCAAGACGTGAAAGGCCTGATGATACTTGGTGCGCTCCTCGAAGTTGCCGGCGGTGTGCATTTCCCCCGCCCGGGCGACGTTCGCCTCGAGAAGGGCCAGGTCCTCCTCGGTAATGCGTTTGCAGGCGAGCCGGATCACCTCGGCGCTGAGCGCGAGCCGTGCCTCGGTGAGATGATCGGGCGTGATGGCGCCGAGAAAGTAGAGATCGCGCATCCCGTTCACCACGGCATTCGAGCTGCCCGGCAGCACGAAAGCGCCTCCCGTGGCGCCGAGCTTGAGCTCGATCAGACCGCCCAGCTCGAGCGCGCGAAGGGCATCGCGAACCGTGTTCCGGCTGACGCCGAACATGGCGGCGAGACTGCGCTCCGGCGGCAGCTTGTCGCCGGGTCGCAAACGCCCTTCTGAGATCGATCGCCGGAGCTGGCTGGCCACCTCCTGGTAGATGCGCTGGGCGCTGATCGGCTCGATGCCAAATTCGCCGGCGCGCTCGTGCGATGGCTGCACGGCGCATCGGGGCGATCTCCGTCCGCTCATCGCTCCCCTTCCACCTCGGCGCTCTACCGTGTCCGTAGCCTACGGGCGGCAGCGTGCGCCACGGCGGGAGCCTCTTCAGTCCCTCGCCGGCGCCTTGCTGTAGTCGGCATCGCTCACCGGTTCGAGCCATGTCGTCGCCTGACCTTTTTCGTCGGTCTCCGACATGGCGAGATGACACATCATCGTGTCAGGCGCCGAGCCGTGCCAATGTCGCGCATTGGGTGGAATCACCACCGTATCGCCCGGGCGGATTTCCTGGACCGGCTGGCCCTCGAGCTGGTAGCGGCCCACGCCGGACAGCACGTGGAGGATCTGTCCGACCGCATGCTGGTGCCAGTTGGTGCGGCCGCCCGGCATGAACGTCACGCGCGAGGCGCGCAGCCGCGACGGGCCTTCGGGCGCCCACACCGGATCGGACATGACCGGACCAACGAAATTTGCCGTTTCCGCCTTGGCCGTGGGACGGCTCGAGGCGCGCATGATCCTGGGCTTCAACGGATCCTCCTTTCGCAATGGCGGCCTGACGCCGCGCAGGTTGCACGGACTGTCTCACCCTTCGGTCGCGCTGTCGATGGACCGGAAACAAAGTCCGGGTCGGTCCCGCCGGCGCTTGAGATAGGTCAATCGGCCCCGCAAGATGGACCTGTAGCATCCCCACCGGTGCTGAGGAGGTCCATCGATGCCCCGAATGAAGGCCGCGTGACTATCGGCAAGCAAGCTGCCCCGCTTGCCCGGCCCCAGGTTAGCCATAGGCCGGTTTCATCGTCCGGCGCCGCCTGACGCCGCACCTCGCATGCCGCGTTCCATCATTGCCTATGTGCTGCGCTACACGGGTAGGCACCAGGCCGGCCTTGCCATCCTGTCGATCGCGGTCTTCCTGCTGAGCACCGCGCCGCTGGAGCTGCAGCGGCGCATCATCAACGCGATCGTCGATCGCGGCGCGTTCGAGACCATCCTCTGGCTGGCGTTGGGCTACGGCGCCGTCGCCCTGGCCGAGCAGAGCCTCAAGCTCGCCCTCAATGTCTATCGTGGTTGGGTATCGGAAGATGCCATCCGGACCCTGCGCATGCGTGCCGGCGACAGTGCGCGCATGGCGAGCCGCACGACGGCCGCCGACACGGGCGTCGAAATCTCCATGATGCTCGAGGAGGTGGAGCCGATCGGCGGTTTCACCGGCATCAGCATCTCCGAGCCGCTCCTGCAGGGCGGAGTGCTGGTCAGCGTCACGGGCTACATGCTCTACCTCGACAGCGGTCTCACCCTGCTGGCACTGGCCTTCTTCCTGCCTCAGCTCGTGTTCGTGCCGCTGCTGCAGATGGCGATCAACCGCCGGGCGCAATCCCGCATCATCACGAAGCGCGGCCTGAGCGGCGAGATCGTCAAGACAGCCAGCGCCTCGGACCAGGGTTGGGGCTGGGTCAAGGAACCGATCAACCGCGTCTTTGCGCTCAACATGGGGATCTACAAGCTGAAGTTCACGATGAATCTCCTGATGAACGTGATGCACCACTCTGCCGTGGCGGTTGCATTGGGCGCCGGCGGCTGGCTGGCCCTGCAGGGCCGCATCGAGGTCGGCACGGTCGTGGCGATCGTGGCCGGCATGGGCAAGCTCAACGACCCATGGGGCGATCTCGTCAACTGGGCGCGCGAGCTGTCCGTCGTCGAGGTCAAGTACCGGCTGCTGATCGAAGCCATGGATCGCCTCGCCGTGGTGGAAGAGAATAAAGTGGTTCAATCGGGCTGATCCATGTCCAGCACCGCCCGCCACGTCGGCCTCACCCAGCGACAGGCCAGCGACCGCCTGCGGGCCGAGGGCTTCAACGACCTGCCCTCGACCGAACGGCGAACGGTGCTGCGCATCGTGGGCGACGTGCTGCGCGAGCCCATGTTCGCCCTTCTGGTGGGCGCCGGGGTGGTCTACCTGATGCTGGGCGACCTCGGCGAGGCCGTCATCCTGCTGGCCTTCGCCACGCTCTCGGTTGGCATCACCGTGGTCCAGGAGACGCGCAGCGAGCGCGTCCTCGACGCCCTTCGGGAGGTCGCCAGCCCGCGCGCCCTGGTCGTCCGCGACAATCAGCGGCGACGCATTCCCGGACGCGAGGTGGTGCGCGGCGACGCCGTCGTCGTCCTGGAAGGCGATCGCATCCCGGCTGACGCGGTGCTGCTGTCGGCCAGCGATCTCGTTGTCGACGAATCGCTGCTGACCGGCGAATCGGTCGCCGTCGCCAAATCGCCGGCCGCGCAGGAGCGCGCGCTCGAGCGGCCCGGCGGCGAGAACACGCCGTTCGTCTACTCGGGCACCTTGGTGGTGCGCGGCGAGGGCCTCGCCATCGTGCAGGCGACCGGCGCGCGAACCGAAATCGGCCAGATCGGGCAATCGCTGCGCGGCATCGCCAACGAGCCGCCACGCTTGCAGACCGAGACCCGCGCGCTGGTCCGCATCTTCGCCGCAATCGGCATCGCGGCAAGTCTGCTGGTCCTTGCGGTCTATGGCCTGGTGCACGGCAACTGGCTGCAGGCGGTGCTGGCCGGCATTGCGATCGGCATGTCCCTGCTACCCGAGGAATTTCCGCTGGTGCTGACCGCCTTCATGGTCATGGGCGCCTGGCGGCTGTCGCGCGCCCGCGTCCTGACGCGGCGCGGCACTGCAATCGAGATGCTGGGCGCGGCGACCGTGCTGTGCACGGACAAGACGGGCACGCTGACCGAGAACCGCATGTCCATCGTCGAGCTCCGCGCGCCCGCCATGCAATGGCGCCGCAGCGAGGCGACACCGCCGCCGGACGGCCTCGCGCGCATGATCGAAGCCGCGATGCTGGCAAGCGCACCTGAGCCAAGCGACCCGATGGAGAAGGCCATCGCCGAACTGGCAGGCTCGCCCCCGGGGGGCCTGGCGCTCGTCCGTCGCTATGGCCTCACGCCCAAGCTGCTCGCCATGACAAACGTCTGGAAGGAGGACGGCGTCGCCGGTCATCGCGTCCTTGCCAAGGGGGCGCCCGAAACCATCGCCACGCTCTGCCACCTCGGCGCAGCCGATCTCGCCTGGCTGCGCGCGGCGATAGAGAACATGGCAAGCAGCGGGATGAGGGTTCTAGGGGTCGCCACCGGGCATCACGACGGCGATACCTTCCCCGATTCGCCCACCGCCTTCACTTTCGCGTTCCTGGGCCTTCTGGGCTTCAGCGATCCCGTGCGTGCCAATGTCCCTGCCGCCATCGCCGAATGCCGGTCGGCGAACGTCCGCGTCATCATGATCACCGGCGATTATCCCGCGACGGCGTGCGCCATCGCCCGACAGGCCGGCCTCGAGGTTGCAACCCCGATCGATGGCGCCGAGCTCGCCAAGCTCGATCAGGCGAGCCTGAGGGCGCGCCTGCGATCGACCAACGTGTTCGCCCGCATCATGCCGGAGCAGAAGCTGCGCATCGTCGAGGCGCTGAAGGCCGACGGCGAGATCGTTGCGATGACGGGCGATGGCGTGAACGACGCGCCGGCGCTGAAAGCGGCGCACATCGGCATCGCCATGGGCGGCCGCGGCACCGACGTGGCACGCGAAGCCTCGGCAATCGTGCTGCTGGACGACGATTTCGGCTCGATCGTGCGCACCATCGGACTGGGCCGGCGAATCTACGACAACCTGCGCAAAGCCGGCGCCTACATCGTGGCAGTCCATGTGCCGATTGCCGGCATTGCCCTGCTGCCGCTGCTGTTCGGCCTCCCTGCCATGCTCACGCCTGTTCACATCGCCTTTCTCGAGATGGTGATCGATCCGGCATGCTCGATCGTGTTCGAGGCAGAGCGGGAGGAAGGCGACCTGATGCGCCGGCCCCCGCGGCACGCGACGAGCCGGTTGCTGTCGTCGCCGATCGTCACCTGGAGCCTGCTGCAGGGTGCCCTGGCGCTGGCGGCGCTGACCGGCGTTCTGCTGATGGGAATCGGCCGCGGCATGCCGGACAACGAGCTGCGGGCCCTCATGTTCACCTCGCTGGTGCTGATCAACGCCAGCCTCATCCTGGTCAACCGCTCCTTCTCGTCGTCTCTTCTGATGACCGTGAGCCGTCCGAACCCCTTCCTCTGGGTCCTGCTGACGCTGGTGGGCGTGCTGCTGGCGATCGCGCTGATGTGGCCGCCAGCCATGGCGCTCTTCCGCTTCGGGCCGTTTCATGGCCACGACCTGGCCGTCTCGCTGGCAGCCGGCGTGGCCGTCCTGCTGGTGATGGAAGCGGCCAAGCCACGGTGGCGCGTCAGCTTCCGCTCCTAGCCGCAGACCAATTGACGCAGGTCAATCACGGTGCCGGCGCATCGTGACATGCTTGTTTTTCGGAGGCTGGCAGAGGCAAGGGCATGCAGGACAGGTTTGGCTATCTCGGCACCGAGCCCATGGCGTTGCGTGAGGCGCTCGAGCAGCTGGCGGCGGCCCTCCAGGACCTGGCAAAGGCAGAGGGAGCGGAAGCGATCAAGGCGGCAAGCGATGGAGCGCGCCGCATCGCCGAACGCGCCGACGCGATCACCGAGGAGATCGCAGGCAAGGCCGACACCGTCGCGACGACGGCGGCGCGGAGCCGCAGCCACATCGAGCATGCCGTACGCGAGCAGCCTTTGATCTCGCTTGCCCTGGCTGCGGCCGCCGGCTTCCTTCTAGGCATGCTGGTGCGGCGATGAGCACATCTCCGACCGACGGATCGACGCTGCTGCCGACCCTGGCGAAGGCCCTGGAAGCCATTGCCGTCGTCATGGTCGGCGCGGCCGCGCGGCGCGCCGGTGCGACCGTTGGCGGTTATGCGGTGGTCGCCGTCCTGTTCGCCGTCAGTCTTTGCTTCCTGACCTTCGCGGGCTATCGCGCCCTGGAGACGGCATCAGGCAGCATCCTGGCCGCGCTGGTGATGGGCTGCGCCTATCTCTTCCTGGCGCTGATCGCCGCCCTCGTGTTGCTGGCGCGAAGGCGCTGAGCCGCCACCTCTGCCGAATCAGCCGCCAAGTTGATCTCCGTCAAAGGAGGGACCGGGGAAAAGCGCTAGTTTATCCGAGTGGATCCTGATGATCCGCCATGGAGGTTTGGCATGATTGAGACCAAGTCCGTTGCGAATCCGCGAAGCTTGGCGCCGTTCGGCGGCGACTTCGACCACATGTTCAATCGCATGATGCGAGGCTGGCCGTCCTTCTGGGGCGACATCGCGCCCAGCCGGGAGCCGCAAGCCTTGCGTGCCTTCGAGCATATGCCGAAGGTCGAGGTGAAGGAGAACGACAAGTCCTACACCGTCACCATCGAGCTGCCCGGCCTGGACGACAAGGATGTCAAGGTCCAGATCGAAGGCGACCTCCTCACCATCTCGGGTGAGAAGAAGGTCGAGCGGTCGGATGACAAGACGCACTACTCCGAACGAAGCTACGGCAGCTTCACCCGTTCCTTCACGCTGCCGGCAGACGTCGACCGCAATGCCATCTCGGCGACGTTCACGAAGGGCGTGCTGACTCTGGAGATCGCCAAGACGGCCAACCCGCCGGCGCAGGTCAAGCAGGTCGCCGTCAAGTCGACCTGATGCGGCGGACCGGCGCCCACGTGCCCGCGACTGGCGCTGTCAGTCCCCGGCGTGTGGACGCCGGCCCCCACCACCGAACAGGAAGGGTGATGACGGGGACGAGGGCCGATGCATGAGCTACCGCGCGCTAATGACCGTGCCGGTCCTGGGTCGCACCAATTCAGCCCTGCTGGCGGTGACCGCTACGCTGGCGCGTAAAGTCGGCGCCGCCGTGATCGGCGTGGCTGCATGCCGACCGGTTTCCGCCCTCTGTCGCGACTACGCCATTCCCGCAAGCGTATTCGACGCGGATCGCAAGCAGATCGAACGCCAGACTCGCGAGGGCGAGCTGCAGTTCCGGGCCGCCTTGGCGGGCCATAGCGGCGATATCGAATGGCGCACGCACATCTGTCTCGAGCCGCTGGCCAGCCGGTTGGTCGAGGAATTCGCGCTAGCGGACCTGATCCTCGTCTCTCTGGACGTCCCCGGCACTCCGTCCGACACGACGCGCCAGCCCGATCTCTGCGACCTCGTCATGCTGGCCGGACGTCCGGTGCTGCTGGTTCCTTCGGCGCGGCCACCAGCCAAGCCTGAAAGGGTGCTGGTGGCATGGAAAGATTCACGGGAGGCCCGTCGCGCCGTCGCCGACAGCCTGCCGCTCCTCGCCGAGGCCGCCGCCGTGACCGTTGTCTCGATCGAGGAAGCCGGCGCCGCCCCGGACGGCCATAACAGCGTAGCGCGCGTGCAGGCGTGGCTCGCCCGTCATGGGATCGTCGCGAGCGCCAGGATCGAACCGCCGCGCAAGGCGAATGCCTCGCAGCTCATGGAGATTGCGCGCGACCTGGAGGCAGACCTGATCGTCGCCGGGGCCTGCGGCCACGTGCGTCACGGCCGATGGGTCCTCGGCGGGATCACGAGCCAATTGCTGAACGGCGACACGTGTGCGCTCATCTCCCATTGAAGCGGCTCACCTGTACTGACAGGCGAGCGGGAATCCTGCCATCAACATTTGGGCGACAAAACGGGCTTCGATCCAGCCATGGTTCAGGAGCGACTTGCCTGGGCCGGGGTCGAGCAGAATGACCAAGCCGAGATCGGCGCCGCTGACAAGCAGCGCCGTCGTGGCAGCCGCAATCGCACCTGCGGGAAGCACCGATGCGATGCCGTAACGCTTGGCCACGAGGGCGCTCGACTTCCACGCGAACGGCAGCATGATCGTGAGCTCCGCGGCGAGCGCCGCCGCCTCCCCGATAAGAGGGACGAGCCACAACCGGCTGGCCACACCGAGAAGCATCCAAAGGGCAAGCAACAGGCAGGAATAGAGTCCCCCGGCGGACACGGCGGAACGAATGGTCTCGCGCCATGGCCTTGCGAATTCATCCTCGAGAGGTCGAGAGTCGTCCATGGTGCACCTAGCTTAGCTAGCGGCCGATCGATTATCGATTTACCGTATAAGAGTCGCCTGCGGGAACGATGTTGACCCACGTCAATCGGGCGCGCCTGCGGCGCTTGATCCCGATCAAGTCGTGAACCGCGGCAGAGGCCTACAAGGCAATCGAGTGATCAGCTAGAAGGGGAACCGTCGATGCGCGCCGGCGATATCATGACCAGAGAAGTGATGTGCGTGGACCAGGGCGCATCGGTTTTCGATGCCGCGGAACTGATGCTGAGCGCTGGCGTCAGCGCCGTGCCCGTGGTCGACAGCTTGAACAGGGTCGTCGGCATCATCAGTGAAGCCGATCTGATGCGGCGGGGTGAGATCGGCACGACGGCGAGGGAATCCTGGCTGTCACGTCTGATCGCAAACCAGGCGACGGCGGCGCATGAGTTCGTCCAGGCCCATTCCCAGCGCGCAAGCGAGGTGATGACCAGGAAGGTGATCACGGCCACCGAGGAAACGGAACTGTCGGAGCTCGTCACCCTGATGGAGAAGCATGGCGTGAAGCGCCTGCCGATCGTCAGGAAGGACGTCGTCGTCGGTATCGTGAGCAGAGCCAACATCCTGCGGGTCCTGCTGTCGCGCGAAGCCGATAGCGAGCCGCCCGTCCAGGCGTCGGACAAGGAGTTGCGCCAGGCGGTGGAGACAGCGCTGGAGAAGCACGATTGGAGCTCGAGCTGGCCGATCAACATCGTCACCAATGCGGGTGTCGTGCACCTGTGGGGCTTCGTCCCCGGCGAGGAGGTGAGACGCGCTTACCGGGTCGCAGCGGAGAACGTGCCAGGCGTCAAGCGCGTCAAGAGCCATCTGAAGCCGCTGCCTGCGGCGGTGGGCATGGGTGTCTAGCGGCCGTTGACCCGGCCATGCAGCGCAGTCGTCTCAACTGACAGGAAAGACGCATGTCGGCGCGCATCGTGACCCTTACCGTCAATCCCGCCGTCGACCTGTCCGCGCAGGCCGCATCGGTTCGGCCCGGCCACAAGATCCGTACCTTCGACGAACGCTACGACCCTGGCGGCGGCGGGATCAACGTGGCGCGGGTCATTCACGAGCTGGGGGGTGAGGCGCTCGCCCTCTTCGCCTCGGGCGGCGTCACAGGGCGGTTCGTCGAGCAGATGCTGACGCAGGCGCGCGTTCCGTGGCAAGCCGTGCTGGTGGGCGGCTCGACCCGGATCAGCATGACGGTGCGCGACAGGTCCAACGGACAGGAATATCGTTTCGTGCCACAGGGCCCGCGGCTCACGGCCGCGGAATGTGCCGACATCCTGGAGACGCTGAAGCATGTCGAGGCGGATTGGGTCGTCGCCAGCGGCAGCCTGGCACCCGGTATGCCTGCAGACTTCTATGCGGAGGTGGCCAGGATCAGCGCCGCGCGAGGTGCCCGCTTCGTCCTCGATACCTCCGGCCCCGCCCTCGCCGCCTCGATCGGCCACGGCATCTTCCTGCTCAAGCCCAGCCTTTCGGAACTGGAAACCATCGTGGGCCGCAAAGTCCGCGATCTCGACGACCAGATGGAACAGTCCCGGTCCCTGGTTCGATCCGGCGCGGCCGAGATGATTGCCCTGACGCTGGGTTCCGATGGCGCGATCCTGGCCACCACGGATCGGACGCACCATTTGCCTGCCCTTCCCGTGACGCAACGGACCGGAGTTGGCGCAGGCGACAGCTTCCTGGCCGGACTCGTCCTTGCGCTCGCCGGCGGACAATCAGTCAACCAGGCCTTGAGGCTCGCCATGGCCTGCGGCGCAGCTGCCGTCCAAGGCGACGGGACGGCCCAAGTCAGGCGGACGGATGTCTCGGCATTGCTGGGCTTGATCCCGCCGGAAAAAATTGCCGACGGCTCCGGGACTTCCGAGCTCTCACCCTCTCTTTCGGCGCCGGCCGCTCGCGGTCCATAGCCGCGCGCCGCCGTCCGTCTGATCGACTGCGATGGAGCATGATGGGTTTGTTGACACCGGCACGTTTTTTTCTGTGGCCCCTGATCATTGCAAGCGAGGCTGTTGCAATGCAGGCCGACGGATGGGCGCAGGCAATGGCGGCCGCTTGCGCCGAGCCGGGCATCAACGCCCTGCGGCCTCCCTGGGCGACTGCCAACCGCGTCCGACTCGAGCTCGCGACAATGGCGCTTCGCGACTTCTCGAAGGCGGACGACGGCATTGCGACCCTGATCGTCGCCCCCTTCGCCCTGCACGGCGCAACGATCGCCGATTTCGCCCTCGGACACAGTCTGGTTCAGACCCTCGCCCAGGATGGCCGCCGCCGCGTCTTCGTCACCGACTGGCGCTCCGCAACGCAGGACATGCGCCTGCTCACCATCGACAGCTATCTCGCCGAGCTCAACGTGGCCGTCGACGAGATCGGCGGACCGGTCGACCTGGTGGGTCTCTGCCAGGGCGGCGTCATGGCGCTGATATTTGCGGCGCGCTTCCCGTCAAAGGTCCGCAAGCTCGTGCTGGCCGGAGCACCGGTCGATATCGACGCCGCCCCTTCGGCTCTTTCGCTCGCAGCCAGGACACTGCCCCTCGGCGCGTTCGACGAGGTCGCGCGCCTGGGCGAGGGCCGCGTGCCGGGCCAGCGCATCATCGAGCTGTGGCGGTCGGCCCTTGGTGCGACGGACGCCCTGGAGGCGCTGCAACTCGACCCGCGCCCGCACGAAGACCACAGCAGCCTGCTCGAAAGGTTCCGTGTCTGGTTCGATTGGACCGTCGATCTGCCGGGCGCCTACTACCATCAGACCGTGCTCTGGCTGTTCAAGGAGAACCGATTGGCGGAGGGCCGCTTCGAGGCGCTCGGCCGTCGGATCGATCTCGCCGAAATCCGGCAACCGCTGTTCCTCCTGACCGCCGCAAACGACGACCTGGTGAGACCGGAACAGCTCATGGCCATCCGTCGGCGCGTCGGCACCGCGCCGGACGATATCGAAGGTCTGCTTCTGCCCGGCGGCCATCTCAGCCTGTTCATGGGCGCGCGAACGCTCGGCGACGGCTGGACGCGCGTGGCGTGCTGGCTCGACTAGAGTCTTCCGTTCGGCTGAAACAGCAGAACGGCATCGCTCTAGTCCTGCAGGACGTAGGTTCCGGGTGCATCGCACAGGGGTGACAGGCCGGCGGCATCGTTGCCCATCGCCGGTGGTGTCGTCAGATCGCCTGAATGCGAACGGAGCCATGCGCCGTAGGTTGGCCACCATGATCCGTCCCGGCGCGGTGTGATCGCCGCCCAAGTCTCCGGGTCGACGTAGCGCTTCTCCGCGGCCTTCGTCATGAATTGATGATGGCGTCCAGGTTTGTCGATTTCCGAGACGATGCCGGCGTTGTGACCACCATTGGTCAGAACGTACGTGACCTCGGTGTCGACCAGCAGGTGGATCTTGTAGGTCGAGCGCCAGGGCGCCACGTGATCCCAGGCCGTGCCGACGGCAAACACCGGTACGCGAATGTCGGTCAGTGCGATCGGCCGGTCGCCCGCCAGATACCTGCCCTCGGCCAGGTCATTATCGAGGAACAAGCGGCGCAGATACTCGGAATGCATGCGATACGGCAGCCGTGTCGCGTCGGCGTTCCAGGCCATCATGTCGCTCAGGGGCTCGCGCTCACCCATCAGGTATCGGCGCAGCACGAGAGACCACACCAGGTCGTTGGATCGCAGCATCTGGAAGGCGCCGGCCATCTGCTTTGCATCGAGGAAGCCCTGCTCCCACATCATATCCTCGAGGAAGGCGATCTGGCTTTCGTCGATGAACAGCATCAGCTCGCCGGCCTCGGTGAAGTCGGTCTGCGCTGCCAGCAGGGTCACGGTCCGAAGTCGCGTATCGCCGTCACGTGCCATCGCTGCTGACGCGATGGCGAGCAGTGTGCCGCCCAGGCAGTACCCCAGCGCATGAACCTGCCGTTGCGGTGCGATCGTCGCTATGGCGTCGAGCGCCGCCATCACCCCCAACCGACGGTAATCCTCCATGCCGAGATCGCGATCTTCGGCGTCGGGGTTCTTCCACGAGATCATGAAGACCGTGAAGCCCTGATCCGTGAGGTACCGGACGAGCGAATTGTGCGCCGAAAGATCGAGAATGTAGTACTTCATGATCCAGGCCGGCACGATCAGTATCGGCTCGGAATGGACGCGGTCGGTCGCCGGCGCATACTGGATCAGCTCGATCAGCCGGTTGCGAAAGACGACCTTGCCCGGGCTGGCGGCAACGTCGAGCCCGATCCGGTACGCTTTGCTGCCGACCGGCTTCTTGCCACTGACCGCCCTTTCCCAATCCTCGAGCAGGTGCTGCAGGCCGAGTGCGAAGTTGCGGCCGCCGGTCTGGAACGTCCGCTGAAGAAGCTCGGGATTGGTCGCCAGAAAGTTCGACGGCGAGAACATGTCGAGGAGCTGGCGACCGCCGAAATTGACGATGTCGTCGTGATGGCGCGTCACGCCGCGAATGTCGGAGGTGGCGTTGTGCCACCATTGCTGCTGCAGCAGGAAGCCTTGGTAAAAGAGGTTGAACGGTAGATGTTGCCACCCATCGGCCGCGAAGCGGTGATCCTGCGGCAACGGCTCGATGACGGGCGGAGCCGTGCCTGGCTGCATTGCCTCCTGCCAGGCGTAGGCGGAGAAGCGCATCGCCTTGCGGATCATCTTGTCGAGCAACTGCAGGCGTTTGCCGGGTGCCGCCATGAGGTGAACCAGCCAGTCGAGATAGGCCGCGGAAACTGCTGCCGGCGACAGCCCCAGGGTGAACCGCGCCAGCGCGGCATGCAGCGAGCGATCGACGATGTCCGACAGGGCGGTGACCACATAGGAATCGCGCGTGCCGGGAGACAGCGACGGGTCCGGCGGCGCGTGCCCTGCGCAATGGTCGTTCATGGTTGCTCTCCTCCTCTGTCGGTCGGCTCGCGCTAGGGCTTCGCCACGGCGACGCTGCGGAAGCGCAGCAGGCCCAGGCCGAGAAAAAGTGCACCCATGACGGCGACGGCAAGGTATTGCGGCCACACCACGTCGAAGCCCGCGCCACGATAGAGAATCGCCTGCGCAATAGAGACGAAATGGGTCGCGGGCGACGCTTGCATGAGGCTGCGCAGCAGCGGCGGCATGCTCTCCAACGGCGTGTTGCTGCCGGACAGCAGATTGAGCGGAACCGCCACCAGGATGAACAGCAACCCGAGCTGTGGCATGGTCCGCGCAATCGTCGCCAGGAAGATGCCGACCGAGGTGGCAAAGAACAGGTAGAGCACGACGCCAGCCATGAACAAGGGCACCGAGCCGGTTACCGGGACACCCAGCAGGCGGCGCACCACGAGCTCGAGCGACAGGCCGACGGCCACCGTGATCACCAGTCCGTTTGCGAGCACCTTCGACATTGCGATCTCGAACGGCGTCACCGGCATTGCGAGCAGGTGATCCATGGTGCCGTGCTCGCGTTCACGCACCACCGCCGCCCCTGCCAGGATGATGGCGAGCATGGTGACGTTGCCGATGATGCCCATGATGCTGGTGAACCATGCCGTCGTGACATTCGGGTTGAAGGCGATGCGGATCGCGAGACCGACCGGCAACGGCTGGCCGCCCGACCGCCGCGCGACAAAGCCCGCAATCTCCGTCCTGATGATCTGCTCGGCATAGCCCGCACCGATGCCCGCCTGCATCATGGCCGTGGCATCGACGGCGACCTGCAGCGCAGGCGCGCGGCCGGCGAGGACGTCACGCTCGAAGTGTGGCGGTATGTCGACGACGAAAGTGAACCGGCCAATGTTCATCAGATGGTCGACGTCGCGCTGCTCTACAGGCTGCGGCGACTTGAAGTAGGGCGGCAGGAACGCCCGCGCGATCCGCCTCGAAAGCTCGGACCGATCCTCGTCGACGATGCCGATCGAGGCGTTGTGCAGCTCCTGCATGTTGCCCTGGGCCTGGGCGATGATGGCGAGCGAGAACGAATAGACGACAAGGCCGAGCAGCACCCAGTCGCGGAAAAAGCTGCGCAGCTCCTTGGTCGAGAGCCAGAAGATGGTGGAAAGCATGCGCATTGCGTCACCGCTCCTGGCTGCGCAACAGCATGAGGCCGAGCAGCGTCAGCCCCGGCACGAAGCCCGCCAGGATCAGCAGATCGCCCGCGAGGTCGGTGAAGCCCAGCCCCTTGGTGAAGGCGCCGACGCTCAACGGCAAGAAATAGGTCATCGGGAACAGCCGCCCGAGCACGGCGCCGAAGCCGGTGATCGACGAGGTCGGCACCAGCATGCCCGAGAACATCGTCGCCGGCAGCACCGTCAGGATCGCCGTCCCGAACAGCGCCGCGATCTGGGTCGAGGTGAAGGCGGAGATCACCTGGCCGTAGGCGGTCGTCGCCGCGACATAGACCAGCGCGCCCAGCGCCAGGAGCGCCAGGCTTCCCTTCAACGGGACCCCGAAGAGGACGACTGCCATCACGACCAGCAGGGTGAAATTGACCATGGCGACGGCGATGTAGGGCAGCTGCTTGCCGAGCAGGAACTCGAGCCGGCTGACCGGCGTCACGTATAGATTGACGATCGAGCCCAGCTCCTTCTCGCGCACGATGGCGAGCGCCATGAGAATCGCCGGGATGAGGGCGAGCTGAAGCGCGATCTGAGCCGGCACCATGGCATAGATGCTGTCGAAATCCTGATTGTAGCGGAAGCGCACCGCGATGATCGCTTCGCCCGGCACGGCGCCGTTCTCGACGTGACCACGAATCGTGCGGTCGGCGAGATACTTCCGGTGCACGCCCTGGAGGTAGCCCCGGATCGTCTCGGCTCTAAACGGCATGGCACCATCGATCCAGGCCGCCACCTCGACAGGCCTCGCGCGGCGCACGTCTCGACCGAAGCCGGGCGGAATCTCGACGGTGGCCGTGACCTCGCCCCTCTTGAGACGATCCTGCAAGTCGGCCGCATCGCGAATTGGCGGACGCTCGACGAAGTACGAGGAGCCGCGCAACTGCTCCAGATAGGCGCGGCTTTCGTAAGTGTTGTCGCGATCGAGCACGGCAATGCTGAGTGAATTCACATCCGTGGTGATGCCGTAGCCGAATACCAGCATGAGGAAGGCCGTGCCGCCTAGTGCGAAAGCGAGCCGGATCGGATCCCGCGTCAGCTCGAGCGCTTCGCGGATGGCGTAGGCGAGCATCCGCCGCACACTGAACAGCCGGGGCGGAACCGCCGCACCGGATCGTGCGTGGATCGGCCCGACGGCGGCGGCCGTTCCGGACCTTTCCGGCGCCCGCCTTGCCGCCGCCTCCTCGAGGTAGCCCACGAAGGCTTCCTCCAGGGAGCCGGCACCGCGCCGGCGGACGAGGTCGGCGGGCGTGCCTGTGTCGAGCACGCGCCCGGCATCCATCAGCGAGATCCGGTCGCAGCGCGCGGCTTCGTTCATGAAGTGGGTCGATACGAAGATCGTGACGCCCTGGTTGCGCGACAGGTCGACCAGCAGCTCCCAGAATGAATCGCGGGCGATCGGATCGACGCCGGAGGTCGGCTCGTCGAGGATCAGCAGGTCGGGCCGGTGCACGACAGCCACGGCGAGCGACAGCCTCTGGCGGATGCCGAGCGGCAGGGCGTCGGCGAGCTGCTCGACATGCTCGGTCAATCCGAAGCGGGCGACCAGCTCGTCGACGCGGCGGCGCGCCTCCGCCGCCGGCAGATGAAACAGCCGCGCATGCAGGTCGAGGTTTTGGCGCACCGTGAGCTCGGAGTAGAGCGAGAACGCCTGCGACATGTACCCGACACGCGCCCGCGAGCCGATGTCCGACGCATCGATCGGCCGGCCCAGGACCATGGCCTCGCCTTCGCTGGCTGGCAACAGACCGGTCAGCATCTTCATGGTCGTGCTCTTGCCGCAGCCATTGGATCCGAGGAAGCCGAAGATCTCACCCCTCTCGATCGCGAAATCGACGCGATCGACCGCCGTGAACTCGCCGAAGCGTCGCGTCAGGTTGCGTGCGACGATCACGTGCTCGTGGTCGAACTTGTGGCGCGGCGGGATGACGAGCGTGCGGCGACCCGCCCTGAGCGCCTCCGGAAGCAGCCGGATGAAGGTCTCCTCCACGCTCGACGTGGCGGTTCGCGCCATCAGATCCAGCGGCGTGCCGGCAGCCAGGATCCTGCCGGCGTTCATGGCGATCAGCCAGTCGAACCGTTCCGCCTCCTCCATGTACGCCGTCGCGACCAGGATGCTCATCGCCGGGCGGCGCGCGCGCATGCGCTCGATCAGTTGCCAGAACTGCCGCCGCGACAGGGGATCCACACCCGTCGTGGGCTCGTCGAGAATCAACAGATCGGGGTCATGGATGAGGGCGCAGCACAGGCCGAGCTTCTGCCGCATGCCGCCGGAGAGCTGTCGCGCCAGCCGAGCCGCGAAGGGGCTCAGCCCCGTGCTGTGCAGCAGCTCATCGATACGTTCGGCGCGCTCGGCGCGACCCTGGTCGAACAGCCGGCCGAAGAACTCGATGTTCTCCCGTACGCTCAGCTCCGGATAGAGGTTCTTGCCAAGGCCTTGAGGCATGAAGGCGACGCGTCGGCAAATTGCGCGGCGATGTCCCGCGTCGGCCATGTCGCCCTCGAGAACCTGCACACCGCCCTGCTGGATGCGCTTGGCGCCAGCCACGAGGCCCAGCAGGGTCGACTTGCCTACGCCATCCGGCCCGATCAGCCCGACCAGGCGACCGGCCGGGATGTCGAGCGTGACGTCGTCGAGCGCGACGCGCCGGTACCTGTGGCCCAGCGCCTCCAGGCGGGCGACCAGTTGGCCGGGCTCGGCCATGGTCAGGGGCTGCCTAGCAGGCGTTCCGGCCAGGCGACATCGGGGTCGAACCTGACATAGGCGACGCCCGGCACGCCACTGCGCACGGCCTCGGCATGGGCACGCGACAGGCCGGGATCGATCCGCACACGGATCCGGAACATCAGCTTGTCGCGTTCCGTCTGCGTCTCGACCATCTTGGGCGTGAACTGCGCCTGCGAGGCGATGAAGCTCACCTTCGCCGGGATTGGCCGGTCCGGATAGGCATCGAGAACGATACGAGAGTCGTTGCCGATCCTGACCCGCCCGGCCGCCGCTGTCGGCAGGTAGACATCCATGTACACGTAACCGACATCGAGCAGGGTGAAGACCTTGCCGCCCGCGGGGAGGACCTCGCCGACATTGGCGATGCGGTACTCGATTCGGCCATCGCGCGGCGCGACCAGCGTGTTGTCGGCGATGTGGACCTTGTAGACCTCCGCGTCGTGGCGGGCCGCGTTGAGGGCGGCCTCCGCGGCGAGCACGCGGGCATTGACGGCACGTTCCATCGCCTGCGCGCCTTCGAGCTGCTGGCGGCGCTGGTCGAACAGCTCGCGGGTTATCCAGCCGTTCTTCAGCAGGGTCTCGGCGCGCTCCATCTGCTGCTGCGCCAGGACCACCTGCGTATGCGCCTGGGCGACATTGGCGTTGGCTTCGGCAATGGCCTTGTTCGCCTGCTCAACCTGTGCTTCCGACTTCCTGAGCGAAGCCTCGAGGTCCCTGGTATCCATCAGGGCCAGGACCTGACCCGCCTTCACCATGTCACCTTCGTCGACCCGTAGTTCCAGGATGCGACCGGCGAACTTGGTGGCGATGTCGAGTGGATCCGCCTCGAGCCGGCCGTTGCCGTAGGCGATGCCCGCTGGCAGCGGCGGCACGCGGTGCTGCCACCAGTACCCTCCTCCGCCAGCAGCGACGACGGCGACGAGCAGCCCGACCGCCAGCCGGCGCCAGCGCGCCGTGCTCCTGCCGGCGGCCGAGCGGACGACAGGAAGCGAGGCCACCGGTGACGGGATCAATGCCCCGCCCAGCCCTTGATTGCCCGGCGGCGACCGCGGCTCGGCAGCCTCGTCGGTGTTACGGAGCTCGTTCATGTCATCTCACGTAAGCCAGGGCTACGCTGGCCGAACGCGTCGATTGGGGCACCCGACCACACTAAATCAATAGGACGGGCACGTCGCGCGAACCTTGATCGGCATCAAGCGCGGTCGCCTCGTTTGAGCGGGCGCGTTTCAGTGACTCCCGCGTCATCGGCAGGGCATCCACATATGAGTGCGCTTTCATTCTCCTCCCCAGCTCCGCTGGGGAGGAGGATCAAGAACGGTTCATATGCGAATGCCCTGTCCGATGACGGAGGAGGGATTGCAGATATATTCTCTCTCGAGCGGAAATGCAGTGGTCAGGCCGTCCGGGCGATCGTCTCGCCTGGCCGCTCGGCCGGAACGACGCGCTTGGCGAGGGGACTTAGCCATTCCTCGCCGAGCGTCTCCCGCTCGAGCAGCCTCTGCGCGGTCACGTACAACAGCTCGCGATTGCGCTCCAGGATCGCCTTGGCCCGCGCGAGGCTCTGTTCGATCAGTCGCACGACCGCCTCGTCCATCCGGCTTGCCGTCGCCTCGCTGTACCAGCGCGGGCCGGCCGGCAAACCCGGCAGAGGCGATGTCACGAAGGGAGACGGCTCGCTTTCGTAGGCCACCGGACCGAGTTCGGCGGCCATGCCGAAGCGCACGACCATGCTGCGCGCAATGTCGGTCGCCTTCTGCAGGTCGTCGGCAGCACCGGTCGAGACCGACGGAAAACGCAGCGTCTCCGCCGCACGGCCGCCGAGCAGCATGGTCAACCGGTCCTCTAGCTGGTCGCGAGTCATCAAGTACCGATCTCCGGTCGGCCGCTGCAGAGTGTACCCGAGCGCGCCCACTCCGCGCGGTATGATCGAAATCTTCTGGACCGGATCGCTGCCCGGCAGCGCCATCGACACCAGCGCATGGCCACTCTCGTGGAAAGCGATCACGTCGCGCTCGGCCGCGCTGAGAATTCGGCTTCGCTTCTCGAGGCCACCGACGATGCGCTCGATCGCGCCGGTGAAATCGGCGAGCGTGATGTCCTCGCCGCCGCGCCGGGTCGCGAGCAATGCCGCTTCGTTGACCAAGTTGGCCAGATCGGCTCCCGTGAAGCCTGCCGTCATCGCGGCGATGCTCTCCGTATCGACGCCCTTGGCCAGGCGCACCTTGCGGACGTGCACGGCCAGAATGTCCACCCGACCCTTCTTGTCGGGGCGATCGACCAGCACCTGCCGGTCGAAGCGGCCTGCCCGCAGCAGGGCAGGGTCGAGGATTTCCGGCCGATTGGTGGCCGCCAGCAACACAATGCCCGTCTTGGGATCGAAGCCGTCGAGCTCGTCGATGAAGATGATGCAAGGCGCGTGGCGACGCGCCTGTTCGAACAGATCGCGGACGCGTGCAGCGCCGACGCCGACGAACATCTCGACGAACTCCGAGCCCGAGATCGAGAAGAAGGCCACGCCGGCCTGGCCCGCCACCGCGCGGGCGAGCAGCGTCTTCCCGGTCCCTGGAGGTCCGACCAGCAGGATGCCCTTGGGCAGCCGCGCTCCCAGCCGGCTGTGCGTCTCGGGATCCTTGAGAAAGTCCACGACCTCCTCGAGCTCCGCCTTGGCCTCGTCGACGCCGGCGACGTCGTTGAAATCGACGCCGGTGGTGCGCTCGAGATAGATCCGCGCCTTGCTCTTGCCGATCGACAGCAAGCCTCCGCCGGCACCGATTCCGGTCTGCATGCGACGAATGACGAAAAGCCAGATGCCGACGAACAAGGCCGTCGGCACGACCCACGACAAGATCGCCTTCAGCCATCCGGAATCGTGCTCGGCCCTGAACTTGATCTTGTATCGCGCCAGGAAATCGGCAACGTCGAGCGCGAGCTTGTCGGTGACGAACTCGGGCTTTTCCCCGGCCGCCGGATTGGCGAGAGTGCCACGTATGTAAGTATCGCCGACGGTGACCTCGCCGACCTTGCCGGCATCGAGCAAGGCGCGGAATTCGCTATAGGAGATCTGGTCCACCTTCTGCTGCTGGACCCACAGGTCGCGCACGAACACGATGGCGAGCAGGGCCACCACCATGTACACATAATTGACGACTTGATCCTTTTTCACGGTTCGTTGCTCGATCCTGTCCGTCAGGGTCATGACTAAACCAGCCCCCTGCAGACTCGGACTTGACCTGCGTCAAGCGCGATCTCGCGCGCTTCCGTAGCTTCCATCCGACTGGGAGCACCGTCATGACCGCGAACCATCGCGGAGCCGTGCCTTTGGCCGCCGCGGACGACGGCGGCAGCACGCCGGCGCCGCCGTTCTGGACACTCGACAAGGACGACCTCTGCCGGCGGCTGCATTGCACAGGCGAGGGTCTCGACAGCGCCGAGGCTGCGGCACGTGTATGGCGCTACGGCCCCAACAGCGACGCGCCGGCGGCGACAATCGGCGTGGTGCGCGCGGTCGTGCGCCGCCTGTTCGAGCCGCTTTGCCTGATCCTTCTCGCCGCCGCGATCGTGTCGGCGCTCACCGGCGACGAGATCAGCGGCGGCATCATCGTCACCGTCCTGGTCTTGTCGATCGGGCTCGACACCTTCCAGGAAGGACGCGCCGCGAAGGCCGCGGACCTGTTGCGCCGATCCGTGGCCCTGCAGGCCGAAGTCAAGCGTGACGGCGGCTTCAGCGAAGTCCCGATCGACCGTGTCGTGCCCGGCGACGTGCTGCGCATCCGGGCCGGCGACATCGTCCCGGCGGATGGCTTGCTGCTCGAGGCCACGGCACTGACGGCCGGCGAGGCAGCGCTCACCGGCGAGCCCTACCCGGTGGAAAAGCGGTGCTGCCAGGTGCTCTCGCCGGAACCAGCCGAAGCATGCAACGCCGTGTTCCGCGGTTCGGTTGCCCAGACGGGAGAGGCGCTCGTTCTGGTGGCAGGGACCGGCCGGGCCACGGTGTTCGGGGCCGCAGCCGTGGCGCTCTCCGAGGCCCAGGTGCCCTCGCCCTTCCAGCGCGACCTGCACGCGTTCGGACTGCTGGTCGCAAGACTGACGATCGCCCTGATCGTCGTCGTGATGACCGCCCACGTGCTGTTCGGCCGGCCGGTCCTCGAATCGCTGATGTTCTCGGTGGCGCTCGCGGTCGGTCTCACGCCCGAGCTGCTGCCGATGATCACCACGGTGACGCTGACGCGCGGTGCGCTGCGCATGGCGGCGCGCAAGGTCATCGTGAAGCGGCTGGCCTCGATCCACGATCTCGGCGCCATGACCGTGCTGTGCACCGACAAGACCGGAACGCTGACCTCGGCCCGGATCACACTGGCGCAAAGCGTGGATGGAAGCGGCGTGCCGGATGACCGGCCCGCCCTGCTGGGCGCGACAGCAGCTCGCCTCGGCGGCGATCGCGGCTCGCTCGACGCCGCGCTCACCTCCGGCCCCGCCGGCGAGCCCGCCTGGACCCTGCTGGCGCGTCGGACATTCGATTTCCATCGCCGCCTCGGTTCGGTCCTGGCCGAGGGCCCCGGAGGGAGGCTTCTGATCGTCAAGGGTGCCCCCGAGGCGATCATGCCGTTGTGCACGTCGCTGCGTCGCGCCGGGGTCGAGCGGCCGATGACCGAGACAGATCGCGAGGAAGCGATGGTCGCCGTGCGCGGGCTCGCCGAGCAGGGGCTGCGATCGGTCGCCGTCGCGTCGCGCCCGTGGTCCGATGGCGCTCGCGAGCTCGAGGATAGCGACGAGCGCCAGTTGATCTACGAAGGCCTTTGTACCTTCGCGGATCCCCCGAAAACCACGTCCGCCGCCGCAATCTCCCGACTGAAGGACGCCGCAGTGTCCGTGAAGATCCTGTCCGGAGACGATCCCATCGTGGTCAAGCGGTTGGCCGGCCTGGTCGGGTTGCAGGCGTCGACTGTGCTCTCCGGTGCCGAAATCGCCCGCCTGAGCGACGAGGCGCTCGCCGTGCAGGTGCGCACGGTCGACGCCTTCGGGCGGCTGACGCCCGACCAGAAGCTGCGGGTGGTCAAAGCATTGCAGGCCAGCGGCGAGACAGTTGGCTTCCTGGGCGACGGAATCAACGACGCCCCGGCATTGAAGGCCGCCGACATCGGCCTCTCCGTGGAAGGGGCGTCAGGCGTCGCGCAGGCCGCCGCCGACATGATCCTGCTGGCGCCCGACCTGGAAGTGGTGGCCGACGGCGTAGAGGAAGGGCGACGCACCTTCGCCAACATCCTGAAGTACGTGCGCATGGGCGCGAGCTCCAACTTCGGCAACATGCTGTCGATGGCGACGGCGTCGCTTCTCCTGCCCTTCCTGCCGATGCTGCCCACGCAGATCCTGCTCAACAATCTCCTCTACGATCTGTCCGAGATCGGCATTCCCTTCGACACAGTGCGACCCGAGGCGACGGCCCGACCGCAGGTCTGGGATTTGGGCGCCCTGGCGCGCTTCGCCAGCGTTATGGGGCCATTGTCATCGGCTTTCGACCTGTTGACCTTTGCCGGGTTGCTGCTGCTGTTTCACGTCTCGCCGGACGAGTTCCGCACCGCCTGGTTCGTGGAATCGATGGCCACCCAGATCCTGGTGATCTTCATCATCCGAACCAATGGCCGACCCTGGAGCAACCGTCCCCATCCGGTGCTGGTCGCGTCCTCGCTGGGCGCGCTGGCTCTCGCCCTGGCTCTACCGTTTTCCGCAATCGGCAGATTCTTCGGCTTCGCGCCACTGTCCTGGCCTGTCACCCTGGCCATCACGCTCGTGGTTTGTCTTTATCTGGCGATGGCTGAAATGATGAAGCGGATTGCCAATGGAAGCTCCCCGGTTCGCACGCTACGTAGTTTCCCGTAGGTCAAGACCTGAATGGCAGCCCGATCGAGGCAGGCGTATCAATCGGCGATGCTTCGCAACTTCCAGCGCGCGCAGGATCACATGCTGCTGCTTGGCCGCAAGACCGCAAAGGAGAAGGTTGTGACCTTCCTGCTCGATCTCGCCCAGCGCCTGCGCGGAACCGATCGCGTCGAGCTCAAGATGCAGCGCTCCGACATCGTCGACCGTGCCATGCTGAAGGTGCTCCGCCGCCTTTCGCTGTTGATGACCCTGCTGCCCGCCTGTGCGGCGGCCCAGGATGTCGAACAAGGTCGCGAGATCGCACGGCGATGGTGCTCCGCCTGCCACGTCGTGGAGCGCACGGCGACGCAGGCGCCGGCCAACGGTCTGCCTACATTCCCGGCCATCGCCGCGCGTCCCGATCTATCCGTCGATCGGTTGCGGGCGGCGATCAATCCGCAGCACAGTCGCATGCCCGACCTTGCCTTGAGCAAGCGTCAACAGGACGACCTCATCGCCTATATCTTCAGTTTGCGGCCCTAGAGGCCGGCGGTACGATCCGGGGCCTCGAACTCGTCCAGCCCAGTCACGGGCGGGCGATCTCCCGAGGAAGGACGGATGCCATGCCGCGACATTTCGGGATCCTGGTCCCCTCGACCAACACCACGTGCGAGATCGAGCACTGCCGCCTGGCCCCCGAGCTGCAGGTGCACACCGGCCGCCTCGGCAAGGGCTCCGGCAACACGCCGTTCGCGCCGAGCAAGGACGACGATGTGGCCTATCAGGCGAAGCTGCTGGGCGACGCGCGGGTCGAGGTGATCTTGCTGGCGCAAACCTCGGCGAGCCTGTTCGACGACGACTACGACGCGGTGACAGTGAAGCGGATGACCATGAACGTCGACACGCCCCTCCCCGGCAAGGGTCGGCTGCTCGAGCAACTGCCCGCCGGCTGACGCTTGCGCCGCGCGGCAGCGATGTCTGCAACAAGGCCAAGATCGTGAAGGGGAAATGCCATGGGTCAGGGTTCCGGTATTCGAGAGGTTGCCTGGGTCGACATTCCGGGCGGCGGGCAGGTCGTCCTGGACGGCAACCACGCCTATGTCGGGCACATGGGGCCGCCGCACGGGACCTCGGTCCTGGACGTCGCAGATCCGGCGAATCCGAAGGTCGTCGCGTCGATCGACATTCCGCCGGGGTTGCATTCGCACAAGGTCCGGGTGGCGAACGACGTCATGGTGGTGAACCGCGAGCGCACGCGCGGCGACAAGCCGGCCGGTGATTTCGTCGGGCTGCGAATCTTCGACGTCAGCCGGCCAGGCAATCCGCGCGACATCGGCCACTGGGAATGCGCCGGGATGGGCGTGCACCGTTTCACCTTCGATGGCCGCTACGCCTACATCTCCACGGAGCAGGAGGGGTATGTCGGCACGATCGTCATGATCCTCGACCTGAAGGACCCGACCAAGCCGGAAGAGGTCGGGCGCTGGTGGATGGAGGGTCAATGGACCGCCGGCGGCGAAACGCCGGGCTGGAAGGCGAAGAACCATCGCTGTCACCATCCGATCCGGCGCGGCAATCGGTTGTATGTCAGCTACTGGTACGGCGGCGGCGTCATCCTCGACATCAGCGACATGGCCAAGCCGAAGCTGATCTCTCACCTCGACTGGAGTCCGCCGTTCGGCTGGCCGACGCACAGCCTGGTTCCGATCGATGTGCCGATCGCCGGCCATCGCTGGATGCTGGTCGCCGACGAGCACGTGCAACCGATGGATCCCAAGCTTTCGCCGGAGCTGCCGGCGGCGCTCTGGATGGTGAACATCACCGACGAGACCCGGCCGATACCGGTAAGCTGCTTCCAGCTGCCCGAGCTGGTCGGGATCGAGACGCCCCTGATGACCGCGTGCCATCAGACGGTCGAAACCATCGTCGGCAACGAGGTTCCCGCCGCCTGGTTCGCCAACGGGCTCCGGGTGATCGACATCTCCAATCCCCTGTCGATGAAGCAGGCCGCCTGGTGGATGCCGGACGTGCCGCCGGACGCCCAGCGCGTCTGCAGCAACGACGTCTACGTCGACCATCGCGGCCTGATCTACCTGATCGATCGTATCAGGGGCCTGTCGATCCTCGAGCGGGTGTGACGCAACTCATCACCCTCCCCCGTAATCGGGGGAGGGCTATGAGGTGCGGCGCCGCGCTACGAATCCTTACGGAATCGGATAACCCTTCCACAGCCACTCGAGTGCGTGCGGCAGGGTCTGTCCGACCGTAGGCCGATCGACGTGCTTGGAGTTGCGCGCGAACACGAACTGGTAGTGGTAGCCCTTGTCGGCCAGCACCTTGGCCATCCGCTCGGCCGCCAGAACCCAGTCGTGCATGCCGTCGGCCATGACCGGATTGGGATAGAAGAGATCCTGATCGCCGACGGCGAACCAGAAGCGGATCGGCTTGGCTGAGGCGCTCGGAATCAAGGGCGCGCCGGCCGGCTCACCTGGGGTGATGGCGTTGCCGGGATTCTTGACGTGTAGATTGGGCCCGGCTGGGCCCGCCCACGGGCTGTGATACTCCCAGGCGCCGCCGCGCAGCGCCGGATCATACGGCCATTGCTGGTTCACCATGGTCGGTGAGTAGGCCAGCACGCGGCGATAAAGCTCGGGATGGAACCACGCCATGGTGAAGGCCGCCGCGCCGCTCGAGCTCAGGCCCAAGGTCGCGCGACCCTCGGGATTCCTGGTCAGCGTCACGCCGGCATTCTTCTCCACCAGCGGCAGCACCTCGCGCTCGACGAACTGCGTGTAGACGCCGTTCACCGCGTCGTATTCCTTGCCGCGCTGGCTGCCCTGCGCGTCCTGCCCGCCATTGCCGATTTGAATGGCGACGATCGGCGGAATGCGCTTCTCGGCAATCAGATTGTCGAGGATGGCGGAGAGGTCCTTGTAGGCGGTCGACCCGCCATCGCCCAGCACGAGGAACGGCATCTCGGTGCCGCGCACGTAGCCCGCCGGTACATACACCGCTATGGGCCGCGTCCAGGTACCGGGATGGCTGGTGGTGACGACCATGTTGGACTTGTCGCCTGTCGCGGTCTGGGTGCGCATGATCGAGCCATTGCCACAGCCCGCAGGCGTGTCGTCCCGGATGAGCCCGGGGTTGTAGATCACGCTCTCCTTCGACGTCATGTCGAAGGCGACGGTATTGCCCTTTGGCACACCGTCCTTGGCCACCGTCTCCGGCGCCGGATTGTGCGTCGGGCCGATCAGGAAATTGCCCTCCGCACCGGGAGGCGGCAGCGTGCCGTCGGGCAGTTCCGTCTTCTTCACATAGTGCGGGCTCCTGGGGTCGCGCGTCGGCGGCTGGGTGCTGAAATCGAGCCCGGTGGTATCGATGAAGAAGGATGCCGCCTTGTCCTTGTCGTTGGCGCCCGGCGGAACGACGAAGTTCTGCGTGACACAGACCGGCTGCGCGATCGCGGTTGGAATGCACCATGTCGCCGAAAGCAGAGCGGCCGCGACGACGGCCCGCGAATTGCTCATCTTGGTTCTCCCCGAGGTAGCAAGTCCGGCGGCGCGCCCAAAACAGTGTCTGGTGAGTTGCCACCGGTCAAGCAGTCCCCTCCCCTCGTCCCATCGATCCTCCGGCAAGACCGGTTGTGTCTCACCGGACAAATTGCCACACTCGCATCGGGAGTGAACCGGCCGAGGCAGACCACGACGAACGCGTCCGTCTTTGCCGAAGGGAAAAGAATGCCACCGGGCCCCTGCGCATGGGTCACGGGGAAGGAGCCGAACGATGGCGGTCACAACCTCGATCGACAGTCCGGCCGCGGCCGCGAACAGCACGCCTCTGGCGCGGCGACGGAGCACGTTTCGCCTTGGCCCCGACAAGCTCTGGGCGCTGGCCTTCGTCACCCCCTATGTCGGGGTATTCGTGGCCTTCGTGATCTACCCGATCGCCTACGGCCTATGGCTGGGCAGCGATCCGGCCAGCTATCGCGCGCTGTTTGCCGACCCGGTCTATCCGCGCACGGTGGTGAACACGCTGCTCTATCTGCTGTTCGGCGTGAACCTGAAATTGCTGCTGGCGCTGCTGCTGTCCGGCTTCTTCATCGGCAAAGGCTGGTGGCGGAAGGTCCTGCTCGTGATCTTCATGCTGCCCTGGGCGGTGCCCGCGCTGCCCAGCTACCTGTCGATCAACTGGATGCTGAACGGGCAATGGGGGCTGATCAACAATATCATCTGGCTGGTGGCACAGGTCGATGGCCCGCCCTGGCTCGACAGTTCCGGCCTGGCGCTGAGCTCGGTCATTTACGGCCACATCTGGAAATGGTTGCCGTTCTGGACCTTGATCTTCTTCGCCGGCCGCCTGGCCATCTCGCCCGAATTGTACGAGGCCGCGGATGTCGATGGCGCCACCCGGCTGCAGAAATTCGTGCACGTGACCTTGCCGTTGATGGCCGGGATGTATCTGGTCTGCACCATGCTCTCCACCATCTGGGCGTTGGGTGATTTCAACGCCGTGCGCTTCATCTCGGGTGGCGGGCCAGCGCTGTCGACGCATGTGCTGGCGACCCTGGGCATCCGCAACGCCTTCGAGCTCGGCGATCCCAAGCTCGGCATGGCGACGGTGCTGACGGCGCTGCCGTTGCTGATCCCGCTGGTGATCCTGCTGATGCGCCAGCTGCGGCGCAACGAGGTGACGATATGACCGCGCGCCGCCTGAACCGCACAATCAATGGCATCGGCGTGTTCCTGCTGTCGGCGGTGCTGCTGCTTTGGACGCTGCTGCCCATCTACAACATCATCCGTGTGTCGATGCAGGAGAAGGAGGAAGTGCTCAGCACCTCAGTCTACCCGATCGCGCCCAGCTGGCATGCGTTCGGAGTCGTATTCCGGCAAGCCTTCTGGCTGCTGGAGACATTCTGGAACCAGATGGGCAACAGTTTCTACATCGGTATCGTCGTCGCGTTGTTGACCCTGACGATCGGGTCGCTGACCAGCTTCACCATCAGCCGGATGCGCATCCGCAGCGGCTGGATGCTGACCAATGCGGCGCTGCTGACCTACGTGATCCCGGCGTCGTTCCTGGCCATCCCGTTCTACGGCATCATGGGCAGATACGGCCTGACCAATCATCCGCTCGCGGTGATCGCGGTCGAGGTGACCTTCGCCACGCCCTATGCGATCTTCATTTTCCAGCAATACAGCGCCTCGATCCCGTTCGAGCTGGATGAGGCGGCGCGCATCGACGGCGCCTCGCCGCCGCAGGTCTTCTTCCGCATCTATCTGCCGCTGATGATGCCCGCCCTGGTGGCGATCGGCACCTATGCGCTGCTGCTGTCATGGAACGAGTATCTCTATGCGTTCCTGCTGCTGTCGGGCGGCAAGGTCGTCACCGTGCCGGTGACACTCGGCAAATTCCTGGTCGGGGACGAGGCGCCTTGGAATTATCTGATGGCGGCGGCGATCATCTACGCCATTCCGCCTTTGATCATCTACTACGGCTTCCGCCGCAGGATGAGCGGCGGTCTGACGATGGGCGGGGTGAAAGGTTGAACGCGACGCCTGAAGGTGGGGCGTCAAGGGAGGAAACAAGATGAAGCGCATTTCACGACGGCGGGCATTGGCCGGGCTGGGGGTCGCGGTCGCGGCCGGCGCCAGCCTCAATCCGCGGCGCGCGACGGCGGCCGGCGAACTCACGGTCTGGTGGACCCAGGGTTTCTACAAGGCCGAGAACGATGCCGTGATCGCCTGGATGGCGGACTGGGAAAAGCGCAACAACACCAAGGTCAACCTGACCATCATGAACGGGCCGGACGTGATCACCAAGCTGATCGCCGGCATGCAGGTGGGCGACGTGCCGGATGTGGTGCACACCGTCACCGGCGACCGCTTCCTGGTGCCGCGCGCGGCCTGGAACGATCAGCTGGAGGATGTCACCGAGGTCGTGGACTCGCAGAAGGCCGAGTTCACGGAAACCGCGCTGATCAGCGCGCGTTTCTACAACGCCAAGCAAAAGAAATATTCGGTTTACGGCGTGCCGACCAAAGGCTCCTCGTTGATGAACTCGGTCTGGCTCCCGTTGATCGAGGAAGCGGGCTTTGCCGCGGCCGACCTGCCGTCCACGCAGGACAAGTTCTACGATTTCTTCCAGAGCGTGCAGGACAAGCTGCGCTCCAAGGGCAAGCGCATTTTTGGCCTGGGCTACTCGATGGCCGCCAAGGAGGCGGATGCCGGGAACCTGTTCCACCAGTTCCTGGTCAGCTATGGCGGCGACGGCATCGTCAAGCCGGACGGCAAGCTGAATATCGACGATCCCGTCGTGCGCAAGGCGGCGATCACGTCGCTGGAGCGGCTGACGACGCCGTTCAAGAAAGGCTACGTACCGCCAGGGGCGATCAACTGGGGCGATGTCGACAACAACAACGCCTTCTTCGCCAAGCAGATCGTGATGACGCCCAACGCCACCATCTCCATCGCCGCGGCGCAGATGGACAAGCCCGATCTCTACTACAAGGAGATCCTTACCCGCGGCGTCCCCCTGGGCAACGACGGCAAGCCGGTGGCGAGCCTGTTGGCGATCTCCCCCACCATCATCCCCAAAGGGTCGAAGAACGTCGACGGCGCCAAGGCGTTGCTGCGCGATTTCATCAAGCCGGCGAACATCAACGCCTATCTGAAGGAGACCCGCGCGCGCTATCTGCCGGTGATGCCCTCCATCATAAAGGACGATCCGTACTGGACCGATCCGAAGGACCCGCATCGCCAGGTCGCGGTGGATATGGGACTGACCAAGCCGACGGTGCCGTGGTGGATGTCCTACAATCCGGCCTATTCGGCCGTGCTGTCCGAGCAGATCTGGCCGCAGGCGGAAGCCAACATCACCCAGCGCAACATGACCCCGGAACAGGCCACCGATGAGGCGGCCAAGCGGATCAAGCAACTGTTCGAGCAGTATCAGAAGTGACGTCCCGGCCGGCCCGGACAGGACTTGCCCTGTCCGGGCCGGCCGATGCACCCTGACACGGGCGATACGGCCGCAGGCTGGACACCCATGATCACACGGTGCTGCCCGAGAGACTTCGTATGACCGATGTCCATGCCCATCTCGACTCATGCATCGCGGAAGCCTGGGACCTTCTGGAACGGATAGGACACCAGACGATCGACAGCCCGGGCATTACGCGCGCCGCCTGGAGCCGCAACGAAGAGACGGCTGCGGACGGCGTCCGCGCCTTCGCGCGCCGGCATGGCCTGCAGGCCTTGAACGATGCCTTTGGAAACATCCAGTTCCTGCTGCCCGGCGTCGATCCTGCCACGCCTTGTGTCACGACGGGTTCGCATCTCGATTCGGTGCCGCACGGCGGCAACTACGACGGCCTCGCCGGGATAGCGGCAGGTCTTGCCGTGCTCGCCGCGGCGGCTGCCGACCCCGCCGGTCGCGCCAGTCCCTTTCGCGGCGTCGCCATGCGCTGCGAGGAGAGCCCCTGGTTCGGCACGGCGTATCTCGGAAGCCGGCTCATGCTCGGATTGTCGACATTGGACGAGATCGGCGGCCTCGCGAGATCCGACAGCGGCCAATCGCTGCGACATCACTTGCAGCATCTGGGATACCCGCGGACGGGCGAGGCCACGGCGCCCCTGCTCGATTCCCGTCTCGTCACGTCCTTCCTCGAGCTTCACATCGAGCAAGGCCCCCTCCTGGAGGCGGAGCACCTCCCGGTCGGCATCGCCACCGCCGTGCGCGGCAATGTCCGCTTTCCCGACGCGCGCTGCATCGGCGCCTACGGCCATTCGGCGGCGCTGCCCAGAAGCTTCAGGAAGGATGCAGTCCTTGCCGTGGCAGAGTTGGCGCTCGGTCTCGATGGACTCTGGCAGGAGAGGATCGCGCAAGGCGACGAGGACTTCGTCTTCACCGTCGGCAAGTTTTCGACCGATGCGGTGCAGCACGCCATGACAAAGGTGGCCGGAGACGTGAGGTTCAGCCTGAACATCGGCGCGGCCGTGAAGAGCTCACTAGACGCGGCGAGGACGAGCTTGTTCGATCTGGTCAAGCGCATCGAGAACGATCGGGGGGTCACTTTCGAGCTCGGGAGTGAGGTCGGCACGGCGCCGACAGCACTGGACGGGCGGCTGATTGCTCTGCTCGAAGACGCCGCAAGCGACCTGGGGATCGCCACGCGCCGCATGCCGACTGTCGGACACGACGCGGCGATGTTCGTCCGCTCGGGCATCCCGTCGGCGGTCGTCCTCGTCCGCAACGCCAACGGCAGCCACAATTCGGATGAAGCGCTGGACCGCGATGATTTCGTCCGCGGCGTCCATGTTCTCGATCGGGCGATGCATCGACTGGCAAATGCGCGATGAGCGGGCCAATCGGATACGGCGCCTCACTGAGGCGCGGGTTCGACCCGCGCATACCAGTCCGCGATCTGCCCGCCGTTCAGGAAGACGGTGTCGCTGCGCGCCAACAACAGGTCGAGGATCTTCACGAACCAGTTCATGCGGTGCGGCACGCCGACCAGGTGCGGGTGAAGCGGCAGCACCATCACCCGGCAGTTCTCCTGGAGCTCCGACTCGAAAGTTTCCAGGGTCCACAGCGTGCGCTCGTACTGGACGTTTGAATGCATGCCCCAGCCCGCCCATAGCGGGCCGTCGTTGAGGTCGAGCGAATAAGGCATGGCAATCATCGGGCCGTGCTTCGTCACCATCCAGTCCGGCAGGTCGTCGATCACCCAGTCGCAAACGTAATCGACGCCGCGCGCCTTCAGATGATCGGGCGTGTCGAAGGTCTCGCTGAGGCCGGCGCCGAGCCAGCCGCGCACCTTCTTGCCGGTGAAGTCGCGGATGCGGGCTAGGCAGCGCTCGATGGTGGCCACCTCGTCGGGCTCGCTCTGCAGCGCCTTCTGCGTCCAGCCATGCCCCATGAACTCCCAGCCCGCCTCCAGCATGGCGTCGGCGACACGCGGATAGACGTCGATGACGCTGGCATTGATCGTCGTCGACGCCGGCAGGCCGCGGTCCTTCAGCGCCTTGAGGATTCGCGGAAAGCCGGTGCGCATGCCGTACTCCACCCAGGAGTAGTTCGGCACGTCGGGGATCTTGTCGTTGCCGTGCGGGCCGGGCAGCAGCTTGCGCGGCATCGGCTGATCGAACGGCCAGTTCTCGACATTGACCACGATATGGACAATCAGCGGCCTGCCGGCTTGCGGCGGCTCCAGACGCTCGCGCTCGGACGCCATGCGATAGGGAACACGTGGATTCGACATGGCGTCCTCGCTCAGTTGCGCGGCGGCCTACGCTGCGAACCGCTCCTGGAAGAAGTCGCGCATCGCGGCCCACGAGCGCTTGTCGGTCTTCTCGTTATAGAGGATCGCCGGGTTGAGCGAGCCGTCGGCCTCGGGGTTGGTGAAGCTGTGCACGGTGTTGCCGTACGAAATGACCTGCCAGTCGGCTTTCGCCCCGCGCATCTCCTCTTCGAACGCGACGACCTGGTCGGCCGGAATCATCGGATCATCGGCTCCGGTGCAGCAGAGGATCCCCGCTTTCACGCTTCCGGCCTTGGCCGGCGCCTTGGTCGAGAGTCCGCCGTGGAAGCTGACGACGCCCTTGAGGTCGGCGCCGCTGCGCGCGAGCTGCAGCACGGTCGAGCCGCCGAAGCAGAAGCCGATCCCACCGAGCCGGGCGGCGTCGACCTCCGGCCGGTCGCGCAGCACCTGAAGTGCGGCACCAGCCCGCGCCAGGAGCTTCGGCGGATTGCCCAGCAGGTCCGTGATGATCTCGATCGCCTTCGGCAGCTCGGGGACCTGCATGCGGTCACCGAACATGTCGGCGGCGAAGGCGACATAGCCGAGGCCCGCCAGCATTTTCGCCCGGTCCATCGCATGCTTGCCGAGGCCAAAAGCCTCGTGCACGACCAGGACGCCCGGGCGACGACCGGGCTTGGTCTCGTCATAGGCAAGAAAACCGCGACAAGTCAGGGCACCGTCGGGGTATTCGATGTCGAGCGTCTTCATCGGCTGTTCTCCTTTGCATCCACGGATCGTAGTGCGGATAGAGTGTGGCGACCATCTTGCCGCGATCGGCTTTGGCCGACAATCTGCCACGGATGCCCGACGTCCCCGACAGCGACCACTTCCATTCCCGACGCTCGACGGCTCCGCCGCGGTCGGTCGACCTGATGGACCTTGGCCTGCTGCTTGGCCGCCTCTGCTTTGCTGCCGATTTCCTTCTGTTCGGAGCTCGGAAGCTCTCCGACCCGTCGATCATCTCGAAGTTGCTCGTGGCACATCACCTGCCCGGCGATCTGGTCTATGCCGCCATGTTCCTGCAGCTGTTCGGCGGGGCGTGCATTCTGCTCGGCCTGCAGACCCGGTTCTGGTCGGCCGCCTTCGCTTGGTTCTGCATCGTGGCGCCGTCCATCTTCTGGCTCGACGACCTCGAGAACCTGACGCGGGATTACGCGGCCGCCGGTGGCTTCCTCTTCCTGCTGCTGTTCGGACCCGGGCGGCTCTCGCTCGATGCGGTGCTGCGCGGCATGCCCGATCCCGTCGTCCGCTACATTCCCGCGATCACCGTCAATGTGGTCCTGATCGAATGGACGATGCTGGTTGGACGCACGCTGATCGCCCTGCCGTTCCTGGCCGACCTGGTGAAGAAGCTCATCCACTTCGAGCCACAGCGGGCCCTGCTCGAGAGCAAGGGCATTCCGGGAGACGCGATCGCCGTCATCATGCTGATCGAGCTCGTGTTTGGTCTCGCGATCCTGGTCGGCTGGCGTCCGCGCCTTGCCGCGGCCGTGCTGATTGCCCTGGCGATCTTCAACGGCTTTGTCCTGCACTTCCCGAGCTACGTTTTCGCCGTGTTCAACGACCGCTTCCACGAGCTGATGTTGGCGAATTTCAAGAACCGAGGCGCCGCTACGTTCTTCAAGGACATCACCACCATCGGAGCTCTGCTGATCTTCGCCATGTACGCCGGACGAACAAGCAAGGTCGGTCCTGAGACGATCGAGGCGGAGGCGCGGGCTGATTGACAATGATTGGCACAGACGTTGCAGTGGCGCACCTCATTCACTGCTGCACTCGGAGAACGCGCGACCGATGAAGGTGCTTCGACTGGCCTGTGCCGGCGCGCTCGCCGCCTGGATGATCGGTGCGCCGGACGCCGGCGCTCAAGGCAAGGTCGCGAAGGTCTCGCTCTCCACCGAGCTGCAGATCCTGGATCCCATCGTGACCAGGATCAATTCGGCCAGGGTCTTCGCCTATCTGGCCTACGACACCCTCGTCGCCATGGACAGCGCGGGCAATTTCAAGCCCCAGATGCTCGAGGGCTGGACTGTCAGCAGCGACCGGCTGACCTACACCTTCACGCTGCGCGACGGGCTCGGCTGGAGCGACGGCAGTCCCGTGACAGCCGAAGACTGTGTCGCCTCGATCGAGCGCTGGGCAAAGCGGGATCCCTTCGGCGGCGCCATGATGGACGCGGTAGCGGAGTTGCGCCCCCTCGATGCGAAGCAGTTCGTGATGACTCTGCGCCGGCCGTTCGCCTTCGTCATCGACGCGCTCGGCCGCCCCGGCCATCAGATCCCGGTCATGATGCCCGCCAGGCTGGCGCGCCTCGACGCGGTCAAGCCGGTGCCCGAGGTCGTGGGCTCGGGCCCCTTCACCTTCCTCAAGAAGGAGTGGCGTCCAGGCGATGTGGCGAGCTTCGTCCCCAATCCGCGGTACCGTCCGCGGCCCGAGCCGCCGGATGGGCTGGCCGGCGGCAAGGTCGCGAAGCTCGACCGCGTTGACCTCGTCAGCATCCCGGACCAGACCACGCGCGCCAGTGCGCTCGAGGCCGGTGAGCTCGACTGGCTGGAGATCGCGCCGCTCGACTATGTAGCCAACCTGCGCGCCAATCGCGACATCGTGGTCGGCAAGCCACGCGCCACGGACCAGTACCTCGCCGTCCTCAACGTCAACCACGCCGATCCGCCCTTCAACGACATCAAGGTGCGCCGCGCGCTGCAGGCCGCCATCGTCCAGCCCGAGATCGTGGCGGCGGTGGGCCTGCCGGACGACCTCGTCACGCCGTTCTGCGGCTCGATCTACATGTGCAATGCACCCGGATCGACGGATGCCGGCACCGATGCGCTGAAGAACGCCGGCCCGGAGCGGGCGCGCCAGCTCCTGAAGGAGTCGGGTTACAAGGGCGAGCCCGTCGTCGTCTTCCATTCCAAGACGTCCGCCCTGCTCAATCCCATCGGCATGGTGGTGGCGGCTCAGCTGCGGCGGGCGGGCTTCAACGTGCAGATCGAGTCGCGGGACTCGGCCACCATGCAACAGCGCCGCCTACAGCGAACCGGCTGGTCGATCGTGCCGATCGTCTCCAACGGCATCGACCTGATGAACCCCCTCGCCAATCAAATGGCCGCTGGCAATTGCTTCGACACCGCGCCCGGCTGGTACTGCGACCCCAAGATGACCGACCTGCTGCAACGATACGCCGTCGCTGGCGAGACCGGCGAGCAGCGGCGGTTGGCCGCTGAGATCCAAGCCGCGGTCCACGACAACGTGAACTACGTCATCGCCGGCCAAGTCGCCGCACCATCGGCCTGGCGGTCCAGCCTGACGGGCGTGGTGCCCTTCACCTTTCCCGTCTTCTGGAATGTCGCGCGCCGCTGAGACAATGCCCCGCGCGAACATGCTCGATGGTGTACTCTAGCTCGAACTGAGAGGTACAAGTGCCAAAGCGGACCATCAAGCTCGGCGTCTCGATGATCGGCTTGGGCTATCATCTTGCGAACTGGCGCCACCCCGACGCACCGGCGGACGGCAACATGTCGCTTCCGCACTTCATCCGCGTGCTGCAGGCGGCCGAGCGCGGACTGTTCGACATGGGCTTCCTGGCCGATGGAGTCGGCATTCGCTTCCACGACGAACCGAAGGGCGCGCTCTGCCGGACGGCAAAGAACGTGCAGTTCGAGCCTCTGACCCTGCTCTCCGCCCTGGCGATGGTGACGAAGAACATCGGCCTCGTGGCGACTGCCTCGACCACATACAACGAGCCCTATCACGTCGCCCGAAAATTCGCCTCGCTCGATCACATCAGCGGCGGCAGGGCGGGCTGGAACGTCGTGACGTCCGTCACCGACATGGAGGCGCGCAATTTCAACCGCGATGCCGCGCCGGGCTACGACCTGCGCTACGACCGGGCCGCCGAATTCGTCGACGTCGTGCGCGGCCTGTGGGACAGCTGGGAAGACGATGCCTTCGTTCGCGACAAAGCGTCCGGGATCAACTACGACCCGACGAAGCTGCATGTCCTGAATCACAACGGGCCACACTTCAAGGTTGCCGGCCCGCTCAACATCGCGCGCACGCCCCAGGGTGCTCCCGTCATCGTCCAGGCCGGCGCCAGTGAACAGGGGCGCGAGCTCGCCGCCGCCACGGCGGACGTGGTCTATGCCGCCGCCCAGACCCTCGAGGCCGCGCAGGCCTACTACGCGTCGGTCAAGGGACGCATGGCCAAGTATGGACGTCCTCCGGATGCGCTGAAGATCATGCCCGGCCTGATGGCGATCCCCGGCAGGACGCGACAGGAGGCGCAGGATCGCTATGACGTCCTGCAGGAACTGGTCGACCCCCTGGTCGGGCTGGGCGCCTTGTCGAACTATCTCGGCGATCTATCCGCCTATCCGCTCGACGGCCCCGTGCCCGAGCCGCCGAACCGCCGCATGCACAGTCGCGCGGGAATCTTTCTCGACATTGCGCGGCGTGACAATCTCACCATCCGCCAGCTCTATCTCAGCGTCGCCGGCGGCAACGGCCACCGAACCGTCATCGGCACGCCGGCGGACATCGCCGACGCCATGGAGGAATGGTTCCATCACGACGCCGCCGACGGCTTCAACATCCTGCCGCCCTGGCTACCCGGCGGGCTGGAGGATGTCGTGGACATGGTGGTGCCTGAGTTGCAGCGCCGCGGTCTCTACCGAACGGCCTATGAAGGCAGCACCCTGCGCGAGAACCTCGGCGTTCCCTATGCCGCCTTCGGGAAGGCGGCGTACCGGCCGGCGGCGGAATGACTCTATACCCCTTCCCCGTAATCGACCGTCATCGGGGGAGGTGCCCCGTCACACGGGGCGGAGGGGAAAAGCTGCCAGACGAGGTCCATGAGATTCCGACGTCGGAACTTCTTGAAGCTCGCCTGAGGCTCTCCCCCTCCGGCCCTACGGGCCACCTCCCCCGATGACGGGGGAGGGATATGGATCTGCTACTCCGCAGCGCTGCGCATCGGCAGGTGCGATTTGAGGAACGTGCGGACGCGGTTGATCGTGCGGGCCTTGAGGGCAGGCGGATCGCGCCACGGGAAGACCGTGATCTCGGCGTTGGGCGCCAGTGACGCGACGTCGATCGAGGTCGGCAACGGATGCGAGATGGTGTCGTCCGGCAAGACCAGCATCGGCGTCCGGCAGTTGCTGATGAAGTCACGGGACACGCTGTAAAGAAAATCGGGCTGCGCGCGAAAAAGGCTGTTGAGATATTTGTCGATCGTCTCTGTCGACACCTCGGGCCGTCGCGTCCGGAAATCCGGAAGCCAGTTCTGCTGGCTGTGGCGGACCATGACTTCAGGGTCCTCGGGCCGATGGCCCACGGTCTGGCAGAACACGGCGGCGGCGACGCGTTGCGGTGCGCGCTCCAGCAGCTTGCCGGCGAAGCAGCCGCCGATGCAGTAGCCCATGAAGAAGAATTCGCGGATCCCGAGATGGTCCATCAGGCCGAGTTGATCGTCGGCGAAGGCGTCCCACGCGTTCTCGACCGGCACCGGACCGATGGACTCGCCGCCATTGGCATTGCGCTGGTCCATGGTGATGCAGCGGAAGTCGTGCTTGAACTCCTCCATCGCATTGATGACGGCGTTCGGCCAGTTGCTGATGCGCGAATTCAAGCCGCCGCCAGGGACGACCAGCAGCGGGAAGCCTGAGCCGATCTCCTCATAGCGAATTCGAACGTCACCTCTTCGATAGAACGGCATGGAACTCTCCCCGAGGCACAATGACGAACCTGTCTTCGAAGTTATCCTAGGGTCACCTTTTCGCCAAATCCGGCCTCCAGATCGACGAGCATGAGCAACCCAATGGAGGCTTGCATGCTCGACGTCACGGATATGCTCGACCGGGCCAAGGCGGACAGGGAGCGTGCCGCCCAGACGCGCGTGGACGCCGCACGAACCGCAGGACTATGCAATCGACTCAAGGCCCGTGAAGGCGCCATGGCTCTCGATCGGCGGGCAGCAGTGCTCGAGGCAATGGCGACCGCGCAGTCGGCGATTGGCTCTCGCTAACGGACAACGTCCGTCAGTCGCGAAAGGTCAACACTGGATCCGCCTTCTCGTTACGGATCGCGGCCAGCGTCGCGATCGCGCCGTCTCGGGAATCCATCATGTTCTTGCGAAACATCCGGGCGGCGGCGAGCTCGTCTCCGCTTCGGGCGGCCGCCAGGATCTGCCGCCAGTCGTCGGCCGCCTCCTTCCTGCGCTCCAACGTGAAGTAGTCGAGCGGCCTGATCCGCCAGATCACGCCCCAGATCGACGAGTAGAACTGGTCGCGCAACATGCGCTGCAGATGGCCGGCGCCGCTATTGCGATAGATGACGCGGCCACAGTCCGACAGTGCCTTTGCATAGGCGACGGGATCGGTATCCGGCGCCTCGGACAGGGCGACAGCCTGCGCAACGCTTTTCTCGAGGTCGGCCAGGCCCTCCACTGATTGCCGTCGCGTGAAGTAGCGCGCCGCCACACCGGCAAGAGCGGCGCGGATGTTGAAGACGTCGACGATGACATCGAGCGAAATGCCCACGACGTAGGCCCCGCGCCGCGGATAGAGGATGACGAGGCCGTGCGTCTCCAGCGCGCGGATCGCTTCGCGCACGGGGCCTCGGCTGACGCCGTACATCTCGGCCAGTTCCTGCTCGCGGATACGCTCGCCGTCGCGGTACTCGCCGTTGACGATGGCGACAGCCACGTGGTTGGCGATCTGTTCGGGAATCGTCCGCGCCCGCTCGCCGCGACGACGCGGAGGAGGCGCCTCGGCCGCCGCCTCGTGAGCGGACGCTGTCAGCATCTCACTATCCATCCCGGTGCCTCGCTGACGCCCTGACCCATGGTCAGGCAAGCGATCTATCGCACTGCGGGTCAATTGTCGACAATGGACATTTGACAGCTGACGGGTGCTGGTGTTCGCTTTGCCACAAGCAGCCGGCCACCGACAAAGGCCGCCGAGCAGAGGAAACGACCATGACGCACTGGCGCGCCGGCCTTCTCGCCGCATCGATTCTCGTCGTTCCCGCCATGGCTTACGCCCAGGCACCGAAGCCGGCGACGGGCAGCCTGACGATCGCCTATGCCGCCGAGGCGACGATGATGGATCCGGCCAAGTACGCCGCCGGCGTCGACCAGTATTTCTTCGGCCAGATTTTCGAGCAGCTCGTCCGACCGGATCCGACCCTGAAGCGGGTCAACTGGCTGGCCGAAAAGTGGGAGCTGAAGGAAGAGAACGGCAAGCCTTATCTCGACATCCAGATCCGCAAGGGCGTGAAGTTCCACAACGGCGATCCCCTCACCTCGGCGGATTTCGAGTTCGCCTACAGCCGCCTGCGCGACAACAAGGTGTCGCGCTGGTCGCATCTGCAGGCTGCGGTGGAAAAGTTCGAGGTGATCGACGACCACCACTTCCTGATCCGCTTCAAGGAGGGCGATGGCTCGTACATCGCCGACAACCTTCAGCTGTGGGCTCTGCCGAAGAAATACTTCGAGAAGGTCGGCGACGAGGAGTTCACCAAGAACCCGATCGGCACCGGTCCCTGGAAGTTCGTCTCCCGGACCATCAAGGAAGAGATCAAGTTCGAGGCCTTCGACGATTACTGGAACACGGAGCACCGCCCGACGGTCAAGAACCTGACCATCAAGGTGATCCCCGAGGACCTCACCCGGGTCGCCGCCTTCAAGACCGGCGCCGTCGACTGGATCGATGCCGTGCCGCCGGCGATGGTGGAAGAGTTCAAGAAGATGCCGGGCGTCACGACGCAGAGCTTCGTCACGCCCAACAACCTCTATCTGTCGATGGACGCGATCCGCCCGAACTCGCCCTTCAAGGACGTGAAGGTCCGCCAGGCCGTGGCCCACGCGATCGATGTCGATGCCATCATCAAGAGCGTGTTGCGCGGCCAGGGCGAACGCTATGCCCAGGTCGGCAAGGGCACCATGGGATACGACCCCGACCTGAAGCCCTATGCCTACGATCCGAAGAAAGCGCGCGAGCTCTTGAAGCAGGCCGGCTTTCCCAACGGCTTCGATACGCCCTGCTACAACCTGACCACCCCGCGCGAACCCAACGTCAAGGAAGTGGGCGAGGCGATGTTCGCCTACCTCACCGCCGTCGGCATCCGCTGCAAGGTCCAAGGCATGGAGTACGTGTCGTGGGTCAGCTTCGCCCGCCGCGACCGCCAGGGCGGTGCCGAGATGGACGGACTCTACAGCAACATGTGGGCCCATGGTCTCCCCGGCGACCCGGGCACGGCGTGGGCCGGTCATGTCCACACCTACGTGCCCGGCGGCGGCTGGGGCATCGTCTCCTTCCACTCCGATCCGGAACTGGATGGCATGCTGGAAGAGCTGAAGCGCACGATGGATGTCGAGAAGCGCGACGCGCTGATCAGGAAGATCGCCCGCGTGAAGCACGAACGCGTGGCCGGCGGCCTGCCGACCTATCGCCCGGTCGTCACGTTCGCCTGGCGCGACAAGGTCGACTTCAAGGGCTGGCCGAGCCCGGGCTTCTGGCGGCAGATGCAGGAAATCGGCCTGAAGCAATAGGCAGCGTGATCCGATGTCCGGCTTCCTGATCCGGCGGCTGTTGCAGGGTGTGATCAGCATCGTCGGCGCGAGCGTGGTGATCTTCATCATCTCGCGCCTGTCGGGCGATCCGATCCTGATCCTGCTGCCGAACGATGCGCCGGCCAGCCTCATCGCACAGACGCGGGTCAACCTCGGCCTCGATAAGCCGCTTTGGGTGCAGTACGCGATCTTCGCCGGCCACGCACTGACGGGTGATTTCGGGACCTCCTATCGCTGGCAGATGCCGGCGATCAATCTGGTGCTCGACCGACTCCCTGCGACCATCCTGCTCGCCGTGGTGGCCCTCGCCTTCAGCGTGCTGCTCGCGGTGCCTTTCGGCGTCCTCTCTGCCGTGCATCGCGGCTCCTGGCTGGATACGCTGGGCAAGGGCTTCGCCATGCTGGGCCAAGCCATGCCGGGCTTCTGGGTCGGCCTTCTCCTGATCCTGGTCTTTTCCATCAAGCTCGGCTGGCTGCCCGCCTTCGGATACGGCTCGCCCGCCAACGTGATCATGCCGGCCATCGCGCTCGGCTGGTATCCCGTGGCGGCGCAGACGCGCATCATCCGCTCCGCCATGCTGGATGTGCTGGATAGCGACTACATCCGGATGGGCCGCGCCGTCGGCGCGCCCGACCGCGCCCTGATCTGGAAGTACGCCTTTCGCAACGCCGCCATCCCGCTGGTCACCATGCTGGGCGTCTACTTTGCCGCCATGCTGGGCGGCGCGTTCGTGGTGGAGGTGATCTTCGCCTGGCCGGGTGTCGGTCGCACGGTGGTGGAGGCCGTCTTCGCCCGCGACTTCCCGGTGGTGCAGGCGGGTGTCCTGCTGACGTCCATCCTGTTCGTCACCTCGAACCTCCTGGTCGATCTCTCCTACGGCCTGATCGATCCGCGGATTCGTCATGACCGCTAGCGCCGCGAGCCTGCCCCGGAGCCCGACCGCCCGGTTCCGGCTGGGACGCGGCTTTCCCTATGTCTCGGCGATCGTTCTGGCCGCCGTGATCGTCGCCGCCGTCGCCGGCGATCTGATCGTGCCCTGGGACCCCAATGGTCTCGACCTCGGCGCCGCCTTCGCCCCGCCTTTCTGGCAGGAAGGCGGCAGCCTCGAGCATCTGCTCGGCACGGACAATCTCGGCCGCGACATCCTGAGCCGGATCATCGCCGGCGCCCAGGTCTCGCTGGTCGTCGCCTTCTACGCCATCATCTTCTCCGGTGGCCTGGGCGGCCTGATCGGCATGATCTCCGGCTATTTCGGCGGCGTGGTCGATGCGATGATCATGCGCCTGGTCGACATCCAGATGTCGATCCCCGCGCTGGCCCTCGCCCTGATGCTGGCCGCCGTGCTGTCGCCCAGCCTGTCGACCGTCGTCGTCGTCGTCGTGGTCACCTACTGGACCTGGTATGCCCGGATCATCCGCAGCGAAATCCTGTCGCTCAAGGAACGCGACTACGTGGCGCTCGCCAAGGTCGCCGGCTGCAGCACGACTGTCATCTTCGCACGCCATCTCCTGCCCAACATCCTGAACACGCTGTTCGTGCTGGCGACGCTGCAGATCGGCCAAGTCATCATCTTCGAGGCGAGCCTCAGCTTTCTCGGCCTCGGCATCCAGATGCCCGACGTCTCGTGGGGCCTCATGCTGGCCGATGCGCGCAACTACATCACCAATGCCTGGTGGGCGATCACCATGCCCGGCATCGCCATCATGCTGACCTGTCTGTCCTCGAACCTGATCGGCGACTGGCTGCGCGACACGTTCGATCCCAAGCGCCGGCAGATGTGACATGGGCGCACCCGCCTCCGAGTCCGTTGCCCAGACGACGCTCCGCCCGCTGCTGCGGGTAGAGAACCTCAAGACCCACCTCGCCCTGAAGCGCGGCGTGGTGAAGGCCGTCGACGGCGTGAACCTCGAGGTCGGCGAAGGCGAGACGCTCGGCATCGTGGGCGAGTCCGGATCGGGAAAGACCATGACCTGCCTGTCGATCCTGCGGCTGCTGCCCAAGACCGGCGAGCAGAGCATCACCGGCCGCATCGACCTCGACGGCACCGACCTCCTTGCGCTCCCGGAAGAGGAGATGGCGCGCGACTGGCGCGGGCGACGGATCTCGATGGTCTCCCAGGACCCGCTCACCTCGCTCAATCCCGTCTTCACCGTCGGCGATCAGGTGGGCGCGCCCTTCCGATATCATCATCTTGCACGCGGACGGGCGGCGGTGCGCGCCGCCGTCGCCAAGGTGCTGCAGCGGGTGCGCATCCCCTCGCCCGCGACCCGGCTGGACGATTATCCGCATCAATTCTCCGGCGGCATGCGCCAGCGCGTCTGTTCCGCCATGGCAATCGCCTGCACGCCACGCCTGCTGATCGCCGACGAACCAACCAGCAATCTCGACGTCACGATCCAGGTCCAGATGATGGAGTTGTTTCGCGACATCCAGCGCGAGACCGGCGTCGGCATCATCCTGATCACCCATGACCTCGGCGTGGCGGCCGGCATCTGCCATCGCATCGCAGTGATGTATGCGGGGCGGGTGGTGGAGACGGGCGACGTACGCACCGTCTACCGCCGGCCGGCCCATCCCTATACGCGCGCCCTGCTCGATTCGATTCCGCACCTGGGCCAGCGCCGGCGCCGGCTCTATTCCATCGGCGGCCAGCCGCCCAGCCTGATCGATCCGCCGACGGGCTGCCGCTTCGCCGCCCGCTGCCCGAGAGCACAAGACCGATGCCGGGCGGAATATCCAACCGAGGTGGAGTTGTCGCCCGGCCATCGCATCGCCTGCTGGTTTCCCCTGGAGGCGGCATGAGCGAGGTGCTGCTCGAGATCCTGGACCTGAAGAAGCATTTCAAGGTGCGCGGCGGCCTGCTGCGCAAAGGCGGCACCGTGCGCGCGGTCGATGGCGTCAGCTTCTCCATCGCCGCCGGCGAGACGTTCGCCCTGGTCGGCGAATCGGGCTGCGGCAAGACCACCATTGCCAAGATGGTGCTGAGGCTCGAAGCACCGACCGACGGTGCGATCCGCTTCGCCGGCCGCGACATCGCTCGAGGAACGGCGGCCGACCACAAAGCCTATCGGCGCCAGGCCCAGGCCGTCTTCCAGGATCCCTACGCATCGCTCAATCCGCGGCTTCGCGTACGCACCATCATCGCCGAGCCGCTCCTGGCGCATGGCGTCGGCGATTCCGCGGCGATCGCCAAGCGGGTGAGGGAGCTTCTCGACACTGTTGGCCTGCCGTCGACTGCCGCCGATCTCTTTCCGCACGAATTCTCGGGCGGTCAACGTCAGCGGGTCGCCATTGCGCGGGCGCTCGCCCTCAACCCGCGCTTCATGGTGCTGGATGAACCGATCTCCGCTCTCGACGTGTCGATCCGCGCCCAGATCCTCAATCTCCTGGCCGACATCCAGGAAGAATTCGCGTTGACCTACCTGATCATCGCCCATGACCTCGCCCTGGTGGAGCACTTCAGCACCCGGGTGGGCGTGATGTATCTCGGGTCGATGGTCGAGACCGGGCCGACGGCGGAAGTGTTCGCCAAACCGAGCCATCCCTATACCCAGGCGCTGCTTGCCTCCGTTCCCCGGCCCGATCCCGATCACCGCCCGCCAATCGACATGATCCGCGGCGAGATCGCCAGCGCGCTGGCACCGCCAACCGGCTGCAAGTTCCATCCACGCTGCCCGAAGGCCTTCGCCCCCTGCCCGGTCGAGCCCCCCCTTGCTCACGCGACCGGCCAGGACCATCACGCCACCTGCCATCTGCTCAGGACCTGATCGCATGACCGCGCCGTTGTCGGATCTCGTCGTTCTCGAAGTGTCGGGGGATGTCGCCACCCGATACTGCGGCAAGCTCTTTGCCGAGCACGGTGCCCGAGTGGTCAGCGCCTTCGCGCCCGACAATGCCCATGTCGGCTATGGCGGCACAGCGTCGGCGGCCTATGCGGCCTGGCTCGACAGCGGGAAGGAACAGTCCGTTGGCGTTCCCGCGGACGTGGAGCCGAACCTCGTCATCGCGGGCCAGGCACCGGCCGATATCGCCCGTGCCGAAGCCCTGGCCGCGACGATGAAGCGGCGCCCCCTACTGCTGGCGCTCACCTGGTTCGGCGAGAGCGGGCCCTACGCGTCGTGGCGCGGCAGCGATGGCGTGATCCAGGCGATGAGCGGTATCGCCTACGCGTTCGGCCCGGCCGATGGACCTCCCACCCTGCCGCAGGGACATGCACCGCAGGTCGTTGCCGGCACCACCGCCTTCATCGCCACGCTCGCCTCCCTGATCGGCTGCCGCCAGGGACACGCCGCACGGCGTGTCGATGTCTCCGTCCTCGAATCGTATATCTGCCTGACGGAGAACAGCGGGCCTGGCTTCGACAAGGGCGGACCGGCCGCGATGCGGCGCGGCATAAACCGCTTCAGCCCGACCTATCCGCAGACCATCTATCGCGCGTCCGACGGCTGGATCGGCGTCACCGCGCTGACGCCGCAGCAATGGCAGGCGCTGTGCGAGATGATCGGTCTGCCCGACCTTGCCCGCGACCCCGCCTATGCGACGACCGACCAGCGCATGGCGGCGGCGAACGAGATCGATGCGCTGCTGGCGCCGGCGCTCCTCAACTACACGGCCGAGCACCTCCTCCTGGAGGGGCAAAGGCGGCGTGTTCCGCTCGGTCCCGTACCGACCACCGCCGAGCTGCTCGAGACGCCGCATTGGCGCGAGCGGCAGAGCTTCCGCACCTTCAACGGCAAGGTGCCTGTCTTCGAAGGCCCGGCCATGCCCTTTCGCCTGCGGGCACGCGGCGGCACCGGTGCGGCAACGCCACGCGTCGCAGCCAATGAGGCTGCTGGTCCGCTGTCGGGCGTGCGCGTGCTCGACCTTTCCATGGGTTGGTCGGGGCCGCTCGGCGGGCGGCACTATGCCGATCTCGGCGCCGATGTGATCAAGGTCGAGGGCTGCGCCCATCCCGACTGGTGGCGCGGCTGGAACGGCCCCGAGGCAGGCGATCCGCCACCCTACGAGATCCGCACCAACTTCAACGCCGTGAACCGAAACAAGCGTGGCATCACGCTGGACCTGCGCAACAGCCGCGGCTGCGAGATCGTGCGCCGCCTTGCCGCCGACGCCGATCTCCTGATCGAGAACTACGCGCCCGGCGTCCTCGACAGGCTCGGCCTTTCCGCCGAAGCGCTGGCGAAGATCAACCCGAACCTCGTCTACATCTCGATGGGCGCCTTCGGCAGCGCCGGGCCGTGGGCGGAGTTCCGCGCCTACGGCTCGACCACCGAACAGGCCTCGGGCTTTCCCTTCATCAATGGGGCGGCCGACTGGGCGCCCTGCCTGCAGCATATCGCCTACGGCGATCCGATCGCCGGCATCTATGCCGCCGCCGCCTCGCTAGTCGCCCTCTACGGCCGGCAGGCAACCGGCGGCACGACGATCGACCTCAGCCAGGTCGAATGCCTGTTCCAGCTCGCCGCCGACGCCATCGTTGCCCAGTCCGCGACCGGCGCAACGCCCGCGCGCAGCGGCAGCCGGCGGACGACCAGCTTCTGGCGCGGCTGCCTGCGCGCTGCCGGCAAGGATGCGTGGGTTGCGGTGGATGTCATCGAGCCGGCGCGCCTGCAATCTTTCCTGGGTGAAGCCGGCATGAAGCCACCTGCATCGGCGACCGCCGACAAGCTGGCGGCGATGCTCGAAGCCTGGACGACGGAACGCTCCCCCGCTGTCGCGGCCGATGCGCTGCAGGCGGCCGGCATCGCCGCCGGACCAGTGCTGCCGGCCCATGCGCTGCTGGAAGACCCGCACCTCAAATCCAACGGCTACTGGCGGCGGATCGAGCGCCGCTTCATCGGCGATCATGTCGTGCCGAAGCCGCCCTTCGCCATCGACGGCGTCGCGCCGCCCCTGCACAAGCCGTCGCCGACGCTCGGCCAGCATAACGAGGAAGTGCTGCGCGACGTTCTCGGACTGCCCCCAGCGGAGATCCAGGCGCTCGAGCGCGACGGCATCATCGGCACCCGACCCACCTGATCCGACCAGCGATTGGTCCAGAGGAAGACACTATGCGTTTGAAGAAATTGTTGATCGCCAATCGCGGTGAAATCGCCATACGTATCGCCCGTGCCGCTGGCGATATGGGCCTGTCGACCGTGGCCGTGTACTCCGACGATGACGCGAACAGCCTGCATCTGCGGGCGACCGACGAGGCCCGACAGTTGCCCGGACAGGGCGCTGCCGCCTATCTCGACATCGACTCGGTGATCGCCGCGGCAAAGGCTTCGGACTGCGATGCTGTTCACCCCGGCTATGGCTTCCTCGCCGAGCGCGGTGACTTCGCCAAGGCATGCACGACGGCGGGCCTGACCTTTGTGGGCCCGCAGGTGAAGCACCTCGATCTGTTCGGCGATAAAGCCCGCGCGCGGCAGGCCGCCGCGGCCGCCTCCGTCCCTGTCATACGCGGTCTCGACCATGCGGTCTCGGTGGCCGAGGCGAAGGATTTCTTCGCCTCGCTCGGCGCCGACGGCGCCATGATCATCAAGGCGCTGGCCGGCGGTGGCGGACGCGGGACCCGGGTCGTCATGGCGGCCGAGGAGATCGCGCAGACGTTCGAACGCTGCCGCTCCGAGGCCCGTGCCGCCTTTGGTCGGGACGAGCTCTACGTCGAAGAGCTCGTCACCCGGGCGCGCCACGTCGAGGTCCAGATCCTGGGCGACCGGACGGGCGCAATCGCCGCCCTCGGCGAACGCGAGTGCAGCGTCCAGCGACGCTTCCAGAAGCTGATCGAGATTGCGCCCGCCCCCAACCTCGACGATGGGCTGCGCCGCCGGATCATCGATGCCGCCGTACGACTTGCGAAGAGTGTCGGCTACAGCAATCTCGGCACATTCGAGTTCCTCGTCGACGTGTCCGGTCGTGCGGACGCACAGCCGTTCGCCTTCATCGAGGCCAATGCCCGGCTTCAGGTGGAGCATACGGTCACCGAGGCGGTTACAGGTGTCGACCTGGTCCAGGCCCAGATACGCCTGGCGCAGGGCAAGACGCTGAAGGAGCTGGGCCTCGACAGCGAGGGCGCCGTCGCACCCCGCGGCTACGCGATCCAGGCCCGCGTCAACATGGAGAAGATCTCGCCCGATGGGACGGTGCGCCCGGGCACCGGGACGCTCACGGCCTACGAGGCACCCACTGGGCCTGGCGTGCGCACCGACGGCTTCGGCTACACCGGCTATCGTACGTCGAACGCCTTCGATTCCCTGCTGGCGAAGGTGATCGCCCATTCGCCCTCGCCTGATTTCGCCGATGCCGTGGCGCGAATCTCCCGCGCCCTCAGCGAATTCCGCCTCGAGGGCGTCAGCACCAACATCGCGTTTCTTCGCAATGTGCTGGCGCATCCCGACTTCGCGGCCTGCACCGTTCACACCCGCTGGCTCGAGGACCATCTCGGAACGCTGGCAACCCCTGTGGAGCAGCGGCAGCGCTTCGTGCAAGCCAGCACGGGAGCGGCCGCACGCGGCTCGGGACACGCCGGCGCGGCGGTGAAAAGCACGGACCCGTTGGCCCTCTTCGCCCACGACGCCTCGGTGAAGGCGGAGCGCGCGGCGCAGCAGTCGTCCATCGAGGCCGATGCGCCCGACATGACCGGGCCGGATGGATCAATCGGCGTGGCTTCGCCTATCCAGGGCACCATCGTTGCCATCAACGTCGAGGAGGGCCAGGCGGTCAGGAGCGGCCAGCACGTCGCCGTCATCGAAGCCATGAAGATGGAGCACCTCATTTCCGCCCCGCACGCCGGCATCATCCGCGCCATCACGATGACGGCGGGCGACGTCGTGCGGGAAGGCTTTCCGATCGTCTTCGTGCAGCCGGCCGATGTCGAGGACACCGGCGTCACCGCCGCGGAGGAGATCGACCTCGATCACATCCGCGACGACCTGAAAGAGAGCATTGCCCGGCACGCGGCGACGCTGGATGAGAACCGGCCGCAGGCTGTCGCCCGGCGCCGCAGGACCGGCCATAAGATGCCGCGCGAGAACATCGACCGGCTTGTCGATCCCGGCTCGTTCGACGAGTACTGGCCGCTGATCGTCGCCCGCCAGCATCAACGTCATTCGCTGGAGGAGCTGCGCCGGAACACGCCGGCGGACGGCGTGGTCGCCGGCATGTGCTCGATCAACGGCAGCCTGTTCGACGAGACCCGCTCCCGCGCGGCGCTGGTCCACTACGACTATACCGTGCTGGCGGGCACGCAGGGCAGCCGCAATCACTACAAGCAGGATCGGATGTTCGAGCTCGCGCATCGCTTCCGGCTGCCGATGATCCTGTTCGGCGAGGGCGGCGGCGGCAGGCCCGGCGACGATCATATCGGTCCGCGCGTCGCGATCGACACCAAGACGTTCACGACCTACTCGCAGCTCTCGGGCCTCGTGCCCATGATCTCGGTGGTCAATGGCCGCTGCTTTGCCGGCAATACGGCGCTGGTGGCCTGCGCGGACGTCATCATCGCGACCGAGAGCACGACGCTCGCCATGGGCGGCCCCGCGATGATCGAGGGCGGCGGCCTGGGCATCTATACGCCGGAAGAAGTCGGCCCGATGTCGTTCCAGGTGCCGAACGGCGTCGTCGACATCCTGGTCAAGGACGAATTCGAAGCAGTCGACACGGTGAAGAAGTACCTCTCGTACTTCCAGGGCGCGATCGGCCAGTTCGAGGCCCATGACCAGCGCGAGCTGCGGTTCGCCGTTCCGGAGAACCGGCTGCGGCTCTACGACATGCGCCAGATCCTGCATACCCTGGCCGACAAGGATTCGGTGCTGGAGATCCGTCCCAAGTTCGGCATCGGCATCATCACGGCCTTTGCCCGCTTCGAAGGCCGCCCGATGGGCGTGATCGCCAATAATCCGCACCACCTCGCGGGCGCGATCGATTCCGACGGGGCCGACAAGGGCGCACGCTTCATGCAGCTCTGTGACGCCTTCGACATTCCGGTCCTCAACCTGATCGACTGCCCGGGCATCATGGTCGGCCCTGAAGTGGAGCGTACCGCGCTGGTCCGCCACTGCACGCGGCTGTTCAACGTGGGGGCCAACATGACCGCGCCCCTCTTCACGGTGGTCGTCCGCAAGGCCTACGGGCTCGGCGCGCAAGCGATGCTGGGCGCGGGCTCGCTGGTCGGCTTCTTCTCCATCGCCTGGCCCACGGCAGAGTTCGCCGGTATGAACATCGAAGGCGCGGTCAAGCTCGGCTACCGCAAGGAATTGATGGCGATCGAGGATCCCGCCGCCAGGCTTGCCGAATTCCAACGCCGGACCGCCGAGGCCTACGACACGGCAAAGGCCGTCAACGCCGTGATGGGCGGCGGCATCGACGACGTGATCGACCCCGCGGCCACGCGCCAGTGGATCGTCAACGGACTGAAGCGGTTGCCGCCGGTGCCGCTGCGGACCACGAAGAAGTATCCCTACATCGATACCTGGTGATCAGCGGAGCCCGGGATCGCGGCTGGGCGTCGCCAGGTCGCGCCAGGCAGGCCGGGCCGTCAGCCGGCGCGGCAGCGGACCTCCGCTGGCGAGATAGACGCCGACGCTGATGACAGCGACCCCGATCCATTCCTCGACGCTCGGCCATTCGTTCAGGACCGGGATGGCGAGCAGCGTGGCGATGACCGGGCCGAGCGCGATGAAGGCGCCGGCGGCGGAGGCGCCGAGCAGTGCCACGGCGCGCCCGAACAGGACGAGCGAGACGACTCCCGTCAGCACGCCTTGATAGAGGCCCTGCCAGACCAGCTCGTGCCACGGCGCCGCGAGGACACGCGGACCGAGCAGGGCGAGGTAGATCGGGATGTAGACGATGAGCGAGGAGACGCAGGCGATCGCCGTCGCGTGCAGGCCGTCGAGCCGCGCCTTGCGCAAGGCGACGGTGTAGGCCGCCCACAGGAGAGTTGCCGACAGGAAGATCGCCTGGCCGATGCTCTGGCGTCCGCCAAAGTCGCCAAGGCCGAGGCCCGCGATCAGGACCGCGCCGCCAATGATCAGCACAATGCCGATCTTGCGCCAGGCCGTGAGCCTCTCCTTCAGCACGATCACCGCCATCACCGCGGTCGTGAGCGGCAGCACGCCTTGGGTGAAGGCGCTGGCGTGCAGCACCGGCGCAAAGGCCAGGCCGGCGCCGACGGTCAATGTATAGGCAGCGCCACCGCCGATCGCGATGGCAGCGAAGCCCGTCCAGCCCAGCTGATCGAGTGCCCAGCCGCGTCGCATCACCACCGGCACCATGACGAGACCGGCGACGCCAAACCGCAACGCGATCAGGTCGACGACGGCGAGATGTCTCGCCATGCCGACGCGCATCACGATCAGCCAGCCTGCCCAGATCGTGATGGTGACGACAGCGCAGAGTGCGCCCAACAGAAAACGCGATGACATGACGCCACCTTAGCAGTGCGACAGTGCGACGGCGCGGGGACGGTTTCGGAGGAGCCGCCTGCAAGAAGCGCGCGCCATTCCAAGGCCGTGCGGCGCAGCGGCCGGAGATACGGCTCTGCCGTGACGGTACTCGGTGGGTCGGAGGTCGACGCCGTACGTTCGACGAGTACGGGTGCTCGTGGGCGCGCACGACCGCCGCCGCTGTCTCCAAGTCATTGTCCGGTCGGGTATGCGTCAGACGTCGACACACTGGCCCGTTGCTCCCCTTCCGGGCTACCCGTACGATCTTTGCGGTCTTTTGGGGGAGGATCGTTGGTACGCGAACAACGGAGGCTTGCAGCCATCGTCGCAGCGGACGTGGTCGGCTACTCGCTCCTGATGGGCCGCGACGAAAGCGGCACCCTCGCGCGTCTCCGTCGTGCGCGCGCCCAGCACCTCGAGCCGGTCGTCGCGCGACGCGGCGGTCGCGTCGTCAAACTGACCGGCGACGGCGCCCTGATCGAGTTTGGCAGCGCCGTGGAGGCTCTATCTGCCGCCATCGAGTTCCAACAAGCCATGGCGGACAGCGAGGCCCTTCGGCCTGAGGCGGAGCGCCTGGTCTTTCGTCTCGGAATGCATCTGGGTGACGTCATCGTCGACGGCGATGATCTCTATGGCGATGGCGTCAATGTAGCGGCCCGCCTCGAGACCGAAGCGCCGCCGGGCGGAATCCTTGTCTCCGGAGACGTACACAAGCTCGTCGCCAACCGGCTGAAGGCTACGTTCGTCGATCGTGGTCATCTGGTGCTGAAGAATATCGAACTGCCCGCGCACGCATATTCGGTACAATGGCAGGCAACGGACTGGCTGACTGAAGCCATCGCGCCGGCTAGTGCCGCAACTGCGCTGCCATCCTCCCCAAGTGCCCCGCTCCCCCTGCCTGACAAACCCTCGATCGCCGTGCTGCCGTTCCACAACATGAGCGGCGACTCCGAGCAGGAGTACTTCGCCGAGGGTGTCACCGAGGATATCATTACCGAGTTGGCCCGCTTTCACGAGTTGTTCGTGATCGCTCGAAACAGCAGCTTTGCCTACAAGGGCCGCTCCGTAGATGTCCGCAGCGTCGCCGCCGAGCTCGGTGTACGCTACGTGCTCGAGGGCAGCATAAGGCGGGCTGCACAACGCATCCGCGTTACCGGCCAGCTGATCGATGCGGCTACCGGCAATCACATCTGGGCAGAGCGCTACGACCGCGTCCTCGAGGATGTATTCGCCGTTCAGGAGGAGCTGACCCAGAGCATCGTCGGCGCCATCGCCCCGCATATCCGCGACGCGGAGGCAGCGCAAGTGCGGCGGCGCCCGAACAGCCTGAGCGCCTACGAGTTCGCCGTTCGAGCGAATTCCAAGGCCTGGCAGGCGTATGCCAAGGCGGACCGCGCACTGCAGGACGAGGCGATGAACGATGCTCGATCTGCGCTGGCGATCGATTCCGGCAGCACCATCGCACTTAACACCATCGCGCTCATTCAGACCCAACACATGGTTCTTCCCACCGCGGCCGACCGACAAGCGGCGTGGCGAGAAGGCATTGCCGCGACGACGCGGGCCATTGAAGCCGACCGCAATGGCAATGTGGCCTACAGCTGGAAGGGCACCCTGTTGTCCTTCGCCGCCGATGACAAGCAACAAGACGAGGCGCTTGGTTACGCACGACGCGGTCTGGAGCTCAATCCTCACGATTCGCTGTCACTGATATTGCTTGCCTTCGTAGAGATAAACGAAGGCGAGGCCGAGTTCGCATTCGGGCATCTGACGCAGGCACTGCGTATCAGCCCTCTCGATCCCTTGCGGCATTTCATGTTCCATCAGCTCTCACGGGCCTGCTTCATCACCCGGCGCTACGCAGAAGGCGCGGCGCACGCCGTCACGGCGATCCGTGAGGCACCCGACTTGCCCCTCAGTCATGGCGCACTCGTCAGACACAGAGTCGGCCTGGGCGACATCGAAGGCGGCAGAGTGGCGCTCACCGAACTGCTTCGGCTCGATCCTGACTATCTCAAGAGACGGCTAAGCGATCGCCATACTTCGGGCGGCTTTCGCGCCGCCGAGCACCGCCACCGATTCGATATCTTTCTGCGCGTAGCTGCTGGTCTCCTCGACCCATCTGAGGCGGAGCCTCTTCGATGAAGAGAGCGCGTTTTCAAATGCCGCTCGTCCCGACAGTTGGTTCCGTCCGTTTCCGCGGGCGACTGATGAACGACGGCGGAGGGCCCGCAGGTCGGATCACGCGTCCAGGCGCGACGCCCAATCCGCGACGGCATCGCCACTGCTCATGTCGGCCCGGATCAGCCCGTCGACCATGAAGGTCGGCGATACATGGATCCCGTTCTGCCTGGCATATTTGCAATGCCACTTCACTTCGCGGTCGAGGTCGGGGATCGCAAAAGCCTGGGCAACCTTGACGCCGCTGTAGCCTTCGATGCGCCGGATGATCTCGTTGGGCGTCGTCTCGAGGTTCGGTCCTCCGCAATGACGATCGAACTCGAACTCCTCCCGATGGGCAGCGACCGCCGCCATGACCGACTTCGCGGCTGCCTTGCCGCTGTCCAGGGTCGAGGCTGCCAAGATGCAGCGCACAATCACGCCCGAGTACATGTGCCAGGGCTGTGATTGGAGGCGCAGCTTGATGGTGAGCCGGTCCTCTCCGACCTGGTCGAGCAGCGCGTCGAGCTTGCCGAATGCCCTCACTGAGAATGGGCAGGTCGGCTCCAGGAAAACCTCGAAGACGGTAGGTCCATGCCCCCAAACGAGCGGGTCAGCGCGCCAATTGCTGTTCATGCGATTTTCCTGTCACGAAGGATCTGGCTTTCGACGGGCTGCCGATCTTCTCGCCGCCGACCGACCGTTTGGCGACGACGATACTTCACCACAGCCGAGGTCGTCGATGGCAACCAATGGCGACCGCCGCGTGGACATTCGAAACCCGCGGACTTACGTTCTGATCTTCTGCATTAGAGCAAATTTGGCTCGACGCGCCCGCGCTTGTCGGGCTCTCGGGCCGCTGAGGAGGAGCCATGGCGACGCGCAACTGGCAGGTGAGACGCCTCTCGGCGGCGTTGGGCGCGGAGGTCACCGGGGTGACCCTGGCCAACGCCGATGCGGCGGAGGCCGCCGACATCCGCCAGCTGCTGCACGAGCATATGGTGCTTTTCTTCCCCGGCCAGTTCATGAGCGCCGAGGACCAGATCGCCTTCGGCCGGCATTTCGGCGTGCTCGAAGGCCATCCGAACCTGAAGGACAGCACGCCCAAGGAAAACCCCGAGCTCTTCAGGCTGGTGGCGAGCAAAGGCGGCATCGCCGACGAATGGCACACCGACCTCACCTTCCTGCCGCGACCGGCGCTCATGTCGATCCTGAACATGAAGCAGTGCCCGGAGGTTGGCGGTGACACCATGTGGTCCAACCTGGTCGCCGCCTACGAGGGATTGTCGCCACCGCTGAAGGATCTGTGCGACGGGTTGAGCGCGCTGCACGATGCCCATCCGCACAACCGGGCGGATCGCATGACGATCCATCCGGTGGTGCGCGTAGACCGTGAAAGCGGCCGCAAGGCGCTCTACGTGAACGAGCACTTCACGCGCCGGATCGTCGAGATGAGCGGCCCGGAAAGCGACCATCTGCTGGCCTGGCTCACGCGCTGGGTGCAGCAGCCGTCGTTCACGGTCCGCTACCATTGGACGGCCGGTGCCATCGGCATGTGGGACAATCGCTTCACACAGCACTACGTGATCAACGACTTTGTCGGTGAGCGCGTGATCGAACGGGTGACGGTCATGGGTGACCAGATACTCGGCGCCAAGCCGCGCTGGCGCCCTTGGCCGGAAGTGGTGCGCGGAACTTCGTCCATGAGCCGGCACGACCGGCAGCTCGTGCAACACCTCAGGGCGCACGTCGCCGACGCAGCGGAGTAGCGACGACGCAGGATGGGACAGGCCCCGAACGGCCCTATCGCCTGGGGCCTCACACCGGAATGGCGCGCTCACGCCGATGGGCCGTCGCCATCCTGATGGCCGCGAGCGACTGGAACGCCACGGTTAACGCCAGCGCCCAGCTGTAGCCGTCCGGATCCCAGCCGCCCGACGCGGTGCGCGGCCAGAGATCGAGGATCCAGCCGATTGCCGCCTGGACCAGGAAGGCACCACCCAACGTCAGTGTGTTCGCCGCCGTCGAGACCCGCCCGGTCTGGTCCGGCGGAAACATCTGGCAGATCGCGACAAAGCCTGCCGGTCCGGAAGCACCGAACACCGCGATCGCAAGCCACAGCACGAGCACGACCGAGGGCTGGCTGGGTTGCAGCATCAGGCCGGCCTGCAGCAGCACCAGGCCGGCAAGCGACACGATCGGGACGATGAAAGGCGGCAGACCGGCAGCGCTCGCCCGGCTGGCGGCGCTGCCGGCGAGCACGCTGCCGACGACCATCGCGAAGGTATAGAGGAACAGCACGCCGGCGCGCGCCGGTCCGTCCATGCCGGCCACGTCACGCAGCCAGGGACCTGCCCAGAGGCCCAGGTAGGCGAAGTTGAACATCGAAAGGGTCGCAACCGCCGGCCCGAACCGCCAGAAGGTCCGGGAGGCGAGAATACGGCCGCTCAACGCTATGTCGCCCCGCAGGGTGCGCACCGGGCCCCCGGCGTGCGACTCGACGCGCGGCTTGTCGGGCACCGACAGGAAGATCCAGGTCGCCACGCCGAGCGCCAGCAGGCACAGGCCCCAGAATATGCCCCGCCAGCCCAGTGCGGGCAGCATGGCCTGGACGGGCGACGTGGTGAGCGTGCTGCCGAGCGCGCCGATCGCCGTCGCGATGCCGGTCACCTGCGCGACCCGGCGGCGCTCGAACCAGTCGGAATGCGCCTTGATGAGCGCCATCAGGCCAGCCGAAATTCCGATGCCGAGGACGATCCGCGCCGCGACGAGTCCCGAGAAGCCCGGCGATAGCGCGAATATCGCGAAGCCGCTCGCTGCGAGCAGAATCAGCACGGTCTGGACGCGTCGCGCGCCGAACGCATCGAGCGCAACGCCCAGCGGCAGCTGCGTGGCCGCATAGGCCGCGAACAGGCAGGCTGCCAGCACGCCCAGCTCGACGGCGGACAGGCCGAACTCCACGGCCAGCGCGGGACCGACAATCGCCATCACCGTGCGCGCCGCCTGGTTCATGAAGTTCGCCGCGGCCAGCGGCAAGGTCACCCGGGCCAGCATCGGAGAGAACACGCCGGGCTTCAGGCGAGCTTCGACAGCACGCCGTCACGAAAGCGATGCATGTTGTCGATCGTCCCCTGCAGGGTCTGCGCCCCGCCGTAGCCGAACAGCCGCACATCGACCGCGCCGACACCAAGCTCCTGAAGACGCTCGATATCCCCGACCCAGTCGGAGTCGCCGCCCGTGAACAGCTCGGCCTCGCCTCCGATGGTCGCGCGGGACCGTACGCCGGGACCGGAGAGGACGCGAAAGGCCAAGGCAATCTCCTTCGGATCGCGGCCGCCGCGCCGGCAGAACCCGCGGAAGCGGTCCAGCCCCTGCTTGAAGGTCGAGACTGTGTTCATCGGGTGCTGGGGGTTCGTGCCGACCGGATACCAGCCGTGGGCATAGCGGACCGTGCGACGGAGCGCCGGCGCACTCTCCCCGCCGACCCAGATCGGAATCGGCTTCTGCACCGGTTTGGGTGTGAAGACCACATCGTCGAAGTTCACATACTTGCCGGCGAATTTGGGCGCCTCGGCCGACCAGAGCTCCTGGCACGCTGCCATCCATTCGTCGGTAACGTTGCCGCGATCGTCGAACGGGGCGGCGCCGATGGCCTCGAACTCTTCGCGGCACCAGCCGACGCCGATGCCCAAGGTCAGGCGGCCCTTGGAGAGGTAGTCGATGGTGGACAGCACCTTGGCCGTCAGCACGGCCGGGCGGTGCGGCACCACCATGACCGAAAGGACGAAGCGAAGCTTCTTCGTCAGGCCGGCGATAAAGGCCGCCGTCGTCAGTTGCTCGAGCCATGCGGCCGACGCGCCGGCCGGGAACTCGCCGGTGCCGGTATAGGGATACTTCGAGTGCAGATTGCGCGGCACCATGATGTGGTCGCTGATCGTGACGTAGTCGAAGCCCAGCGCCTCTCCTGCCGTGACGATCCGGATCAGGCTGTCTGGCTCGATCAGGGGACCCGTGGTGGGCGCATTGAAGCCGATCTGCATGACGTTCTCCTCCTCCGGGGCGACAGGCCGGTGCCGGCACCCATGCCGGAGCGATACTCGCCTCAACGCTTCGTGCAGGCCAGAAGGCGGGAGACCGACATTCGCCTGACAAAAGAGCCGTATTGGTGCCACGGACGGTTGGCGACGGAGGAGGCGCACAAGCAGTGGTTCGCGTCCTGGATCTTGCCGGCCGGGTCAACGCACCGATGTATCGCTTGTCGCCCCGCCGGGCCGCCAAAGCAGCACCGCCACGCCGGCTCGGAATGGTCGACATCACCGATGGCCTAATGACGGGGCGAGGCGTTAGAGTGCTCCTGCATGAGGCGGCGGACTTTACTCGGGGCGATAGGGTGTGCCGCGGCATTTCCCGTCTTGGCCCAGCAGGCTTTGCCGGTCGTAGGCATTCTCACGATGACGGTGGACAGTGTCGTTGCTTTCCACCGATCCGCTGTTCGGGTTTGCCCTTCGCCATAGCATCGTCGCGCTCGCCGCCAAGTATCGGCTGCCGACCATTTTTGGATTGCGCACCGGCCCTGATGCCGGCGGACTGATCAGCTACGGCACCAGTATCGTCGATGGCAACGAACAGGTAGGCGGCTATATCGCGCGCATCCTCAAAGGCGACAAAGCCGCCGATCTCCCGATCATCCAAGGGACGCGCTTCGAGACCGTGGTCAATCTGAAAGCTGCGAAGGCACTGGGCTTGCAAATCCCGCTGCAGGTGCTGGGCGCCGCCGACGAGGTGATCGAGTAGCGCCTGGTCTGCCGCTTGCAGCTATTGATTGGGGAAAGCCTGACTTGTTCATCGCAGGATTCCGCTGCTTCGTGACTGGCCTGCGCGACCCGAGCTCGGCGCGCAGGAGATCACGCCTGTCCCGGCGCATCGAACTCGACTTCAACCGTCGCTATGGTTGTTGCAAGCCAGGCCGAGCGTTTCTCGACCCGCCTCCTCGGCAGAGATGGCTCATGGCGGCACGTTGATCATGCGGCGGGCCGCCGTCTATGCTCCGACGGCAACTCGAGAGGAGACGACAAGCATGGCTTTCTATGAATTGCGCCAGTACTTCGTGCGGCCTGGCAAGATGGACGAGTGGGTGAAGATCATGGAGGAGGAGATCATTCCGTTCCAGGTCTCCAAGGGCATGGTGATCTGCGGCAGCTTTCGCGGCGAGACGGACGACTCCGCCTATATCTGGATCCGTCGTTTCAACAGCGAGGCTGAACGCGAGGCGCAGTACAAGGCGGTGTACGAGACGGACCATTGGAAGACCAAGATTGCGCCCCGCGTGCCGGATTGCCTGGACCGCGAGAAGATGAAGATCCAGCGCATCGTGCCGACTTCGCGATCGACAGTGCAGTAGCCCCGGTCGCGGCCGTGCTGCACCGGCCTCCCGGGTCCTGATCCAGCGCGGGCGGGTACGTCGTCAGACGCCCGACGGAGCGTCTTGCCCGACGACCTGCTTGTACAGCGCACGCACCTCGTCCGAGACGCGGTGCGTGTCGTCTTTCAGGTTGCGCGGCGTGATCGCGATGAAGGCGATTTCCCAGTTGTCCGGCTTGGGCGTGCCGACCTTCGGCACGAAGGCATGCGGTGCACCGGGCGCGTTGTGAAAATGGCCGCCGCCAACCACCGGCGTCAGCACCGGCTTGCCCTTCTCGTCGATGGAAAAGCCTTCCGCCTCGCCCATGACATACATCGGGAACTGATCGGTGCGGCTGGCGATGTGCGTGTGAAGCTCGACCTTCGGCAGGAACACCGCCGCGACGCCGCGGCCGTGCCGGTTCTGCCCCAGACGCCACGGACCGGGTCCGGTCAGATCCGGCGCAGCAGACAGGTGATATTCCGCCCGCGCCAGAATGGCGCGCAGCGCTTCCTTTGGATTGAACTCGGGACCGGCCGCGGCGCGGGCCTTGCTGAAGTCCGCGTAAACCGACTTCATCCACTGAAGCTCGTCATCGGCGAGCTCGTGGTCGAGAACCGGGAGGGTCGCGCCATCGGGCATTGAAGGCTCCTCTGCCTCTTATCCGACATTCCCCGGATGAACCCGGGAATGATGCAAACGCTACCATTCCACCGGATCGCCGGGAAGGCCGCTCGCGCCGATCGCGATACCTATCCCCCTGTCACCAATCCTGCACCGATCCATCCCGTCCAATCGGCGGCTCGGTCACGACCTCGCGCAGCCGGAGCCGCGACAGGGCGGTGTCGTTCAGCTCGATGCCGAGGCCCGGCGCCTCCGGTACCTCGAGGTAGCCATCCTTCAGCACCAGCGGCTGCACGACCATGTCGCGCTTGGGCGGGTCCGACTCGCCCGTGTATTCCTGGAGGGCGAAGTTCGGGATGCAGGCGTCGAGTTGCACGCAGGCCGCCGTCGAGATCGGCGACAAGGGATTGTGCGGGATCACCTTGACGTGGTGCGCCTCGGCCATGGCCGCCACCTTCTTGCTGCCGGTGAGCCCCATGCAGAGGCAGACATCGGGCCGCACATAGGCGCAGCCGTTGTTCGCCAGAAGGTCCTGGAACTGGAAGATCGACGAGAAGCGCTCGCCCGTCGCCACGGGCAAGCCGCTGCGCGCCTGCACGTCGGCCATCATCGCTGGACTGTCGGGCAGCATCGGGTCTTCATAGAAGTACGGGTGGAATTTTTGCAGGCGTTGTCCCAGCGCAATCGATTCGGCCGGATTCATCTGGCGGTGCAGCTCGATGCAGATGTCGGCATCGCCCTGCAGCGCCTCGTGCACCGCGCCGACGCGGCGCTCGGCCTCGCCCACCCATTCCTCGAAGGACTTGCGCAGATGATAGTCGGGCGCAAAAGGCGAGAAGCGGATCGCCGTGAAGCCCTGGCGCTTCTTGGCGACAGCATCGGCCACCAGCTCGTCGAGCGTGTTGCCCTTCGCATGCATGTAGCAGCGCACGCGGTCGCGCGTCTTGCCGCCCATCAGCTCGTAGATCGGCACGCCGTAGCGCCTGGCCTTGATGTCCCACAGCGCGATGTCGATCGCCGAAATGGCGCCGCCGACCAGCGCTCCCATGAAGTGCGAGTGCCGCTGCAGCGCCTGCGCGTGATGCTCGATCATCGAGGGATCGCGCCCCACGAGATAGGACTTCATCTCAGCGATCATGGCGGCGGTCGGCCGTGGCCAGCCGTGCACGCCTGCCTCGCCGGTGCCGATCGTGCCGTCCTCGCAATAAATGCGCAGCAGGCACCAACGTTCGATCAAGAACGTCTCGAGCTTTTCGATTCGGGTCGGGGACTGGTTGCTGAGGAGCGCGGTCATAGGCCGACTATAGCAGGCCCGGCTCCGCTCGCCGCTCCGCCGGAACTTCGTCCCGCCCCTCTCGTGAGGGAATACCACTAGTGCATTTCATTGCTATCAAGGAGCGTGATCGGACGTGGTCTTCCGACTAGCATGGGCAGCTACGGGAGAAGGAGCGCGACCATGGACCAGGCCTTGTCAGGCGTCCGAATCATCGACATGACGCACAACCAGGCGGGCCCCGCCTGTACGCAGATCCTCGGCTTTCTCGGGGCCGACGTCATCAAGCTCGAGGAACCCAAGGGCGGCGACATTGCGCGGGTGAACATGCGCGACCACAAGAACAGCGACAGCCTGTTCTTCCTGATCCTCAACGCCAACAAGCGCAGCCTGACGCTCAATCTCAAGACCGACGAGGGCAAGGATCTGTTCCGGAAGGTGATCGCCCAGTCGGACGTGCTGGTGGAGAATTTCGGGCCGGGCGCGCTCGATCGCCTCGGGTTGGGCTACGAGGCCCTCGCCAAGATCAACCCGCGACTGATCTACGCCACCATCAAGGGTTTCGGCACCTACGGACCATACAGCGGGTTCAAGAGCTTCGAACCGGTCGCCCAGGCGATGGGCGGAGCGATGAGCGTCACCGGCTTCCCCGAAAATCCGCCGACCTACGTCTATCCGGCGATCGGCGATTCGGGCACCGGCATGCACATGGCGATCGGCATCCTGGCAGCGTTGCAGCAACGCCATGCGACCGGCAAAGGCCAGCACGTCGAGGTCTCGATGCAGGACGCGGTCGTCAACCTGGTGCGGGTGAGCCTGCGCGATCACCAGCGCTTCGGCCATCCGATGCCGCGCAGCGGCAATCAGCTCGGACGCAACGTGCCGGGCACGACCTACGCCTGCGCGCCGGGCGGCCCGAACGACTACGTCTACCTTTACGCACAGCCGCAGATGTGGCCGGCAGTGGCGAAGGTGCTGGGCCAGCCGGAGCTGACCGAGGACGCGCGATTCAAGACTCTCGAGGCGCGCTGGGAAAACCGGACAGAGCTCAACGCCATCGTCGAGGCGTGGACGCGCGAGCGCAGCAAGCACGAGGTCATGCGCCTGATGGGAGATGCGGGCGTTCCCTGCGGCGCCTGCCAGGACACCGGGGAGGTGCTGGCCGATCCGCATCTCAAGGCGCGCGAGATGATCGTCGACGTGGATTACCCCACCCGCGGCACCTTTCAGACGGTCGGCTGCCCGATCAAATTGTCGGATTCACCCGTCGCCGTCAGCCGCCCGCCCCTGCTGGGCGAGCATACCGCCGACTTGCTTGAATCCTTGTGCGGGGTCGAGCCCGACGAGACGAAGCGCCTGCGCCAGGCGGGAGTCGTCTAGCCCACATCGTTTTTCCCTCGGCCATGGCCCGCTTAGACGAGCACCTCCTCCAGATTTCCGTCTCGCGTTGCGATCGCTTGACCAAAGCGCCCGGCCCGTCGGTAATCAATCAGGGCCGCGCTTCACGCGGAACAGGAGACAGACCATGGCGACCGTCCATCCGCAGCTGCAGAAAGCGCGCGATCTCTTCCCCCTGATCGCCGCTGCCGCGGACGAGCACGACCAGATCCGGGAGCTCACCAAGCCCGTCGTCGCCGCCCTGATCGAGGGCGGCTTCTTCACCATGCTGAAGACGAAGTCCGTTGGCGGCATGGAGATGAAACCCTCGATCTTCGCCCAGGTGACCGAGGCGCTCGCCTATGCCGATGGATCCACCGGCTGGGTGGTGTGCCAAAGCAACGGCTGCTCGACCACGAGCGCCTATCTCCAGCCGAAGGTTGCCCAGGAGATTTTTGGCAAGCCGGACGGGATCATCGCCTGGGGGCCTCCCGGTTCACCGTACGAGGCCACGCCTGTGGAAGGCGGGTATCGCATCACGGGAAAATGGCGGTTCATGAGCGGCAGTCAGAACGCCACCTGGCTTGGCTCGCATCTGCGGATAGCAGGCACCAAGGAGACCAAGACCTTCCTGTATCCCAAATCGAGCGCCACATTCCACGATATCTGGCACACGCTCGGGCTGCGCGGCACGGCCAGCAACGAGTATTCCGTCGACGATCTGTTCATTCCGCACGAGCGCGCCATCTATCGTGACGGTGCGCGCGACCGCCAGAGCGACAGCCCGCTTTATCGCTTCACCAGCACCCAGCTCTATTCGATCGGGTTCGGTGGCGTCGCCCTTGGCATTGCCCGCAGCACGATGGATGCGTTCCTGGCACTGCCGCGGGAAAAGACCCGCCGTGGCGCGGGCAAGCCGATGGTGGAGAACAACGTCATCCAGAGCCACGTGGCGCAATGCGAGGCGAAATGGCGGTCGGCGCGCTATTTCCTTCACGCGGCGGCGGACGAAGCGCTGGAAACGATCGAGGAACGCGGCGAGATGGACCTGGATCAGCGGACTCGCCTGCGCCTCGCCTCCACCTGGGCCATCCAGTCGTCGCGGGAGATCGTCAATACCCTGTTTCACGATTGCGGCTCGGAGGCGGTGTTCGAGGACAATCCGTTCGAACGCCGTCTGCGTGACATCGACACGGTCGCGCAACAGGGCCAGGGGCGCATCCTGCACTACGAGACGGTCGGCCAGGTCATGCTCGGCGTGGCGCCGGAGAACATCTTCTAGCTTCGGACAGGAGGCGATGAGGCGCATGAAGACAGTGCAATCACACCCCTCGGCGGCGCTGCTGGACGTCGCGAACAAGCCGCCGCTCACCTGGGAGCTGCCGCAGCCCAAGCGACCGATCGCCCTCAAGGTCGGCACCCTGCTCGACGGCAAGGGGGGGACGCTACGCGACACCGTGGTCGTCGTCTCGGGCGACAAGATCGAACGCATCGGCGGGCCGGTCCCGCAGGGAGCCCAGATCTACGATCTCGCCGGCATGACCGTGGCGCCGGGATTGATCGACACCCACGTTCACGTGACCTACCATTTCAGCCACGATCGCTTCGTCGACAACCGGCTCGCCGGCCAGGACGAGCCGGTGCCCGACTCGGTGCTGTTCGGCGTGGAAAACGGCGTGCGCATCCTCGAGGCCGGCTTCACCACGGTCCAGAGCCTGGGACCCGGCACCGCATGGGATCTCCCTTTGCGCGAGGCCTGGAGGCGCAACCTGATCCCCGGACCGCGGCTCCTGACCTCGCTGCAATGGTTCCGCTACGATCAGCCCGGACAGACCGTGCAGCCTGAACCCGAGCTGCGCGCCATGGTGCGCGATCTCAAGGCGCGCGGCGCCGACGCCATCAAGATCTTCGCCTCGACGAGCATCCGGGAAGGGTCGCGACCAACGCTCACGCAGGCCGAGCTCGACGTCATTTGCGACGAATGCAACAGGCAAGGTCTGCGCAGCGTCGTTCACGCCTATACGTCGGCCGTGAAGATGGCGGTCCAGGCGGGGTGCACGGCGATCGAGCACGGCACCGGCGGCATGACCGATGAGGCTCTGGCCCTGATGGCGGCCAAAGGCACCTTCTTCGATCCAACCGTCGGGGTGGTCACCGAGAACTACGTGGCCAACAAGGACAAGTACCTGGGCGTCGGCAACTACACGGCGGAAGCCTTCGCGATGATGGAAAAGCTGATCGCCAATCCAAAACCGCCGGAGGAATTCATCCGCTCCCTCGGGGTGCCGGGCCTCAAGATCGTCTATGGCAGCGATGCGGTCGCGGGCGCTCATGGGCACAATGCCGAAGGACTGCTGTACCGCATCAAGTTCGGCGGCCAGGATGCGATGCGAGCGCTCGTCTCGGCGACGTCTCTCGCCGCAGAATCGCTCGATCTCGGCAACGAGATCGGCACGATTGCACCGGGCATGACCGCCGACATCGTGGCCATGCGCGGCGACTACCTTGCCGATGCGACCGCACTGCGCCAGATGGCTTTCGTGATGAAGGGCGGCAGGGTCTTCAAGCACCACCCCTGATCGACACTGCAACCGCTGCAGAGGGCACCGTGCAGGCGGGCGAAGCCCGTCAGATTGTGCGTGCATTGAAGCCAAGCCTCGGCGAAACCGTTCAGGCATGTCCCCCGCGATCCTCGCCCTCCTGGCATTACTCTGTCCTTTGGCCGGCACGGCCTTGGGCATCGCACTCCGCAACCGGCTACCGGCCCATCATCTCAGCCGCGACGCCATCGACGTCATCAAGCTCGCAGCGGGATTGATGGCGACGCTGGTGGCGCTGGTTCTCAGCCTGCTGATCTCGTCGGCGAACAGCTACCGCGTCACCGTCGAGAGCGGATACAGGCAGCTCCTCGCCGAGGTCGTTCAGCTCGACCAATATCTGCAAGCTTACGGGGCCGAGACGCAGGACATCCGCGCGCAGGTCCGTCGTTTGATGGCCGGCGCCGTCCAGAAACGCTGGCCGGACACGTCCTTCGGACCGCGTGAGGCCGCTCCCGACGCAGGCCACGAGGCGCTCGTAACGCTGCAACGGCGCATCGTTCTGCTCACGCCCAACGACGCGGCCCAGAAATGGTTTCAGTCCCAGGCGCTGCAGATCACACACAGCATGGTGTCGCTGCGCCGGTTGATGTCGAACGAAGAAGCGGAAGGCGCATCGCGGCTGCCCATCTTCATGCTGGTATTTCTCAGCAGCCTGGCGATATTCGGCAGCTTCAGCCTTTTCGTCCAGCCGAACCCGACAGTCATCGCTATCCTGACCTTGGCGGCGCTTTCAATCGCCGGCGCGACCTTCGTGATCGCAGAACTGAACAGCCCGTTCACGGGGCTGCTTCAGGTGCCGAGCACTGCGGCGCGTGCTGCGTTGGAAACACTTGGAAAGTAGCACTCCGGTCCGAGGGCCACTGAAGCTCAGTCCTCGATGGCAGGCCGACGGGTGACTGCCGTCACCTCATGCCCGCGCGTCTTCCAGGATCATGGCGGCGGCTTTCTCACCGATCATGATGGAAGGCGCATTGGTATTGCCGGCTACCACCGACGGCATGATGGAAGCATCCGCGACGCGCAGGCCCGCCACGCCGTGCACGCGCAACCTCGGATCGACCACGCTGTTGCTGCCGATGCCCATGGCGCAGCTGCTCGAGGGATGGTGGTTCGTCGTGCCGGTTTCGCGCACGAAGCGTTCCAGATCGGCATCGCTCGCACAAGCCACACCGGGCATCAGCTCGGCGGCGACAAACGGCCTCAGCGCCGGCTGCTCCGCCAGCCGCCGCGCCAGCTTCGCTCCCGCCACCATGGCGCGCATGTCGTAGTCGGACGCCAGAAAGCCGAACGTGATGGCCGGCGCGGCCAGCGGATCGGGGCTCGCGAGCCGCACCGTTCCGCGCCCGTCTGGCGCCAGATGCACAGGACCCAGCGTGAAGCCCGGAAACGGATGGGGAATCACGCCTTTCTTGGACCGCTCGAGCGTGCTCCATTCCAGCAGATTGATCTGCAGATCCGGTTGCTCCAGGCGCGGATCGGATCGCATGAAGATGCCCGCGCGAATGCCATTCACCGCCATCGGCCCATTGCGGAACAGGCCATAGCGCAGGGCGGCGGCAATCTTCCGCGGCCAGCTGTTCTCCAGATCGTTGAAGGTGATCGGCCTGGTGCAGCGCCACATCAGGTAGAAGCAGAAATGATCGTGCAGATTGGCGCCCACCGCCGGCATGTCCCGCACCACCGCGATACCCATAGCCTGCAAGTGCTCGGCCGGACCGAGCCCCGACAATTGCAGCAATTGCGGCGATCCATAGGCGCCGCCGGAGACGATCACCTCGCGCCGCGCCCGCGCCAGCTTCGACCCGCCCGGGTCGCGATATTCGACACCGACGGCGCGCCGTCCTTCCATCACCACGCGCGTCGTCTGCGCATCGGTGCGGATGGTCAGGTTGGGACGCCGCCTGGCTGGCGTCAGATAGGCGCGCGCCGAGCTCCAGCGCCGATTGGCACCCGTGGTCGTCTGATAGTAGCCGGCGCCTTCCTGCTTCTCGGCGTTGAAGTCGCGATTGCGCGGAATGCCCGCCTGCTCCGCGGCGGCGATCAGCGCCTCGGTGAGCTCGGATATCGAATCGTGGTCCGAGACGTTGAGTGGTCCGCCCGTGCCATGGAATTCATCGGCGCCGCGGGCCTGGTTCTCGGCCTTCTTGAAGAAGGGCAGCACAGAATCATAGTCCCACCCCGTGCAGCCTCTCTGGCGCCAGGAATCGTAGTCGCGAGGATGGCCGCGCATGTAGACCATGCCGTTGATAGAGCTGGTGCCGCCCAGGGTCTTGCCGCGCGGCACGTAAAGACGCCGATTGTTCAGCTGCTTCTGAGGTTCGCTTTCGAGACGCCAATTCACCTTCGGGTCGACATAAGTCTTGGCGAAGCCGAGCGGAACATGAATCCAGGGGTTGCGGTCCGGCGGTCCCGCCTCCAGCAACAGCACCGAATGGCGCCCATCTTCCGAAAGCCGCGCGGCTGCAGCCGCCCCGGCCGAACCGGCGCCGGAGACGATGAAATCGAAAACACCCGATTCTTCCGCGCCGCCTTTCATGCTGCCCGCCCCCAACCGCCAATCCCCCCGGTCGGCGGCTGGCCGTCTTGCGCCGACGCTTTCGACCGCAGCCAAGCCTGCCGAGGGCTCGAACGCCAACGAGTGTCAGCCGTGTGTACCGACGATTCGACTTGGCGTCGACACGAGAAGGATATCCTGCACCATGGTCGGAGTCAGGCTGCGACCAGCCTTTATCTTCCCCAGCTCCCCCGTGCGGCCGCGGATCAGGTCTTCGAAGCCACGGAGGGCGGCGCGGTTCGTCATGACCGCCACGGCACGGCGTCGGCCGGTAGGCTCGGGCGGGTCCATCAGCACGAAACTCGACCGGTTCTGTGCCGGATCGACGTCCTCTGTCATCGGCGTGGCCATGATTCTGCAACGGGCATGCCCTGACCCCGGCGGCGCAGGATCGGACACCTCGCGGTCATGACGTCGGGGGACAGGCCGCTCGCGACCGCCGCGACTCTCGCACGCTTCAGTTGAGGTGCCAAAGCGCGGCATTGAGAACGGTGGCAAATCCGACCCACGCGACATAGGGAACGAACAGCAACCCGGCAGCTTTGTCCACGCGCCAGAATGCGACGGCGGTGGCGGCGATGACTGCAAGCAGCACGACGATCTCGACCAGTGCCATTCCGATCCGGTGGAGCCCGAAGAACAGAATGCTCCACATCAGGTTGAGAGCCAGCTGGATCGCGAACAGCCACATCGCAGGCCGTGCCACCGAGCCAAGTCGTCGCCATGCTCGCCAACCGGCCACTGCCATGGCGACGTAGAGCACGGCCCAGACCGGCCCGAAGACCCAGTCCGGCGGGTTGAAGGGCGGCTTGTGCAGCGCCCGGTACCACGTGGCGACGCTGGTGGAGACTACCGCGCCACCGATCGCACCTATCCCCAAGCACACGGCGACGAACGCAAGCAGTGCGAGCACCTGGCGGCTCCCACTGGAACGGGAGGAGGCGTCCATCATGTCAGGGCGAATGCTTGCGCAGCACGAGCTCTACACGCCCTATGCGAAGCCCCCATTTCGAGACGACGGCCCGGTTCAACAGGCTCCCGTCGGCGCGCAATGCCAGGATGTCGGCAAAGTCGACGGTCCAGCCGCCGAGCTGGACCGAGTACTCCAATCGTACGTGCGAACCTTCGGTCCACACGCGCGCCTGCCCGACGACGTCCTCGCGGATTCCCGTGAAGGTGCCTGGCCCGCGGCGCTTCAGTCGCCATGTCTTACGGTCCTTCTCGCCATCGGCATAGTCGAAATCCTCGACCAGCGTGAGCTCCTCACCGTCCCACGAACCCGCTATCACGACCCGGAATCGCCGCTCCGTCCCGCTCCAGCCGTTCACGAAAGCGCCCTCGCCTTGCGTTACACCCGCGAAGAATTCCTCCATCACCAACGGCTGCTCGGCCGGCCGAGTAGCGATCTGTGGCGGCAAGGCGCATCCGCCCAGAAAAGCAATTGCCGATACCAGCAACATGCTCGGGCGCGCGAGTCTCGAGGCTTGTTCCATGATGCTTGTACGCGGGAGGCGCCCGAGAGGATCAGGGCAAAAAGCTTCGCCGCATGGATGGAGCCGGGCGCCGAGGTGGAGGCCGCGGTTCACGGGGCGCACGATCGCCGTCACCTGCAACGGGCTGAGGAGTTCGCACGGCCCGTGCTGCCGACATTGTCGGCCCACGCAGTGGTCCGGCTCGCGATTGCGAACGGTGATCCGTGACCGGCTGGGGCATCGAGGCTCCGGTGTTTCAAGCCGGCACGGTGCGCGAAGCAGCTGAAACCGCTGTTGTCCTGACAGCTCGCCGATGTACTCAAAGAGATCGGGCAGGGCCTCTCCAGCCACGACTTCCTCGACGCTTCGCATCGCGAAGCGCTGCAAAAGGGAGCGAACGCTCTGACGAAGTCCCTTGGCAAGCACTCCCCCTCGTCGGGCAGCCGACGGAGGTAGGTGCTCCAAGCCTGATGCGATACATTGGTCGTCTGGCGAGGCGCCAGGCCAGTGGGCGACGTGCCGGAATGACTGCTTCTTCCGTCCACGGGCTCCGAGGGCTGTGGCGGCAGTCAACGTGCGTGCGACCCGATGAACGAGCAGGACTGACCTTGATGAATTTCCGTGCCGTCCTCGTTCTTGCCAGCGTTCTCGCCATGCTTGCCGTGACACCGGTCATTGGCGACCAGGACCGACTGAAGAATGCGGACGACACGGTTGCGGGCCACCCGGAGCTCATCTACGCAGACCTCGTCCGGCAGCTGGTGCCCGATCTCGAGCTCGATGCCGACGGCCGCCGGCTCGCAGGCCACTTCAGGTCGCCGCCGCGGCACCTGGCCGGGGAAGAGTTCCGGGGAGCGCCGTCCGAGCCACTGATACTGGGCTTCATCGAAGACAAGCGCATCCTGGTCGGGGGCAAGAAGCGCATCGCACTGCTTGTCGACCTCGGCAACAAGGAGGACCGAATCGAGAGCCTCACACTGTTGATGCTGTTCGACGACGAAGGAAAATCGCCGAGGCTGCTCGACGCCGCCGACGTCGGCATGGACAAGGACACGGTATTCGCGGACCAGGCGGTGCTGCCGCTGGGGCCTGGAGATTCGGCGCTGGTCACCTGGAGCGATCACAACAGCGCCAGCATAACGATGGGCGGCTACATGATAGTCTCGCCGATCGGCGACCAGCTCACCATGGTGACGGAGTTCCCGCTCATCTCCGCCATCCTGTGCAGCTGGAAGGCGATCGAGACGGCGCGCTTCGCCACTGTCCCCGATCCGGGTGGGCCCCTTCGCCGGATCGAGGCGACCGTGACCGCCACAATCAGCAACACCCGCAACGAAGGCTGCAACGACGAGCGGCACCCGGCTGCGAAGAGCCACGTCTTCCGCGCCACTTGGAGCTGGAACGCGGCAAGACGGCGCTTCGAGGGGGCGGCCCCCGCTCTCGGCAATCTGAAGGCGCTGAACAAGCAGCTGTTCGAATGACTGGATCAGGGGCTCCTGCCCGACGCGTGATTAGCCGAGCGGGAGCAAGACCAGCGCAGGAGCCGCTGGACTTCACCGGCCCCTGGCCGCGTCATCCCGAATATTGTCCAACTGTCACGTGCTCGTCGGCACACCCGCCCGCTGCCGTCGCCGAGAACTGTCAGACGTGGTTGGAAATCATGGTGTCGGCGTGCTTGATGCCGGCGAGCACGGTCGCGGGGTCGCTGGTGATGCCGTGCAGAAGGTTTGTTGCCGCCGATGTGTCGGCCGCGCCGTTCCAGTGGGTGCCGTGCAGATCCTGCTGGGCGACGAAGTCGAGCGAGACCGCGACCTTGCCCATCAGGGTGGAGATGTCCAGTCCGTCGGCGGTGTTCTGGGCGCCGCTCATGATGTTGACCAGGATCGAGCCGACGAACTGTCCGGCGGCGAGGGTGGCCTTGGTCTGGCCAGTCCAATAGGCGAGGCCTGCGGCATCGGAGCCGCGGTTGAACATGTTGAGGTAGACGCTGTCGATGAAGGCGCTGATCTGCGGGTCGCTGGCACCGAAGGGATCGACCAGGAAGGGGTAGAGGCCCTTGGCCTCGTCGCTGACGCCGAACGAGCTTGCGATGTTGGCGAACAGGGTTGCGCCGCCCTGGGCGATGTTGGCCTGGAACTGACCGACCCAGAAGTGGAAGCCCGAGGTGTCGGCGCCGCGGCCGAAGAAGGCGATGTAGGTGGCGGCGATCTGCTCCTCGGCGGTGAGGCCGAGCAGGTCGAGGGTGGTGGAGACGCCGCCGGTCAGGGTCGGGATGACGTAGAGCAGGGCATGGCCGTCGGCCGAGCTGCCGCCGTTGGCAGAGTGGTAGGTGAAGCTGTCGATGTCTGCGAAGCCGGCGGTGGGACCGTAGGTGAAGCCGCCATTGGCGGCGAGTTGGAGAGTGCCGTGGTCGGGGCCGCCGGCCAGGGTGGCGGAGGAGGCGTTGTCGTCGTTGGCGAGCACGCCGATGGACGAGCCGATAGTGAGGGACTGTCCCTCGAGGACGATGTAGGCATCGTCGTGGGCGGCGACCGCGGCGGCCTTGTCGTCGTTGGTGATGGTGCCGGTGGCCGATGGCGTGCCCATGGTAAGGCCGCTCGAGGGGCTCGACAGGCTGACGGCGAAGCCCTCGTCGGCCTCGACAGCGGTGTCCCCGGCGACCAGGACGGTGACGGTCTTGGTTGTCTCGCCGATGGCAAAGGTCACGATGCCGGTGGGCAGGACGCCGCCGGAGAAGTCGGCGGCGTTGGCGGGATTGGCGCCCGAACCGGTGACGCCGTAGGCGACGGTGTGGGCAATCGAGGTGTCACCGGTGAGGGTGGCCGCGAAGGTGAAAGCGGTTGTGCCGGTGTTGCCTTCGGCCTGGACCGCGGCGAATGCTGCCAGTGACACCGTCGCATCATCGTTGAGAATCGTGCCGGTGGCCGAGGCCGTGCCGATGGTGAGGCCCATCGAGGGAGCCGACAGCGTCACGATGAAGCTCTCGTCAGGTTCCACGATCAGGTCACCCAGAACGTCGATCGCTAGAGTCTTGCCAATCTCCCCTGGAGCGAATGTCAGGACACCTCCGTTGAGGGCACTGGCCGCCAAATCGGCAGCACTCGCCGGGTTCGTGCCTGAGCCAGCAATCGACCAGGCCACCGTCTGGCTCGAAGCCGATACCTGATCCAATGTCACCGCGAACGTGAATGTCGTCGTTGCCGAATTACCCTCCGGATTGGCAGCCGACACAGCCGAAATTGTCGCCGTCGGATTAGTGCTCGGTGCTACGACAAGCAGCTGGCTGCCCGGGACACCAGCCCCCAGACTGTCGACGACCATGTACGAAAGCTCTACCGGCCCAACATAGTCGGGCGCAAAAGCGATCGTGAAGGTACCGTCGCCATTGTCAATCACCGAGCCCTTGTCCGCGCTGAGCCCGGCCACGCTCAGTGTATTGCCTTCCGGATCACTGAAGCCCTGCAGCAGATCGGTCGCAGCGAGGCCGTATGCCGAATTGGCAATGCCGGCGACGAGATTGGCCGAAGCGCTGCCCGTTGGCGCCTGATTGACGTGGGTGCTGAGGTCTGCAATCGACTTCGAGGCGACCCCGTTCTGGATGCTGAGAAAATCCTGCCACTCGGCCTCGATGTCAGCGACGGTTCCGCCGTCGGCAATGGCCTCCGCCATGCTCTTGTTGCGATCAAATATCTCACGCAGCGGCTGCGGATACTGGTTCTTGCTCAGTCCCGAAATGTCGACGCCCAAAATAGCCGACAGGTCGCCGGCGTTGGCCAGATCGAACGTCTGGCCAGCGGCCGATGCATTGAGCAGGGCCAGAGCGAGGCCGACGCCGGTGTCGTCGTCCGAAAGAGACGTCAGGATGGCGACCTGAACCGCCACCTTCTCGACCGCGAGCGCGACGGCATCGGCGGGTTGCGCCTGGAGAATGGCATAGGCATCGTAGGATCCAAGATCGATTGCGTCGGGAAGACCCAGGGCTGCCTTCAGGCCGAGCGCCGCCACGTTGGGGGTCACTCCCAGGTCGACCGCAGCCTGCAACAGTGTCGTCAAGGGATTGATGATGCTCGCGCCAGCCGGTGCATCGAGATGCATCAAGGTGACGTTCAGGTCGCCGTTCTTCGACTCCAGCAGCGCTTTCGGCGTGCTGGTCAGTGACTCCGGGTGGGCGGCATCATCGACGTAGGTGGCGAGCACTCGAATCGACTGGCCGACCTCGCTGCCCGATATCGTGTAACTGCTCGTGCCGGCACCAACGTCCGTCCAGGTCGCGCCCTTGTCGTTCGAGATCTGCCATTGATAGTCGACTGACGTCGAGATTCCGTCGGGATCACTCACCGAGGCGGTGAGCTTCTTGCCTGCCGAGCCAATGCCGGTGATGACGACCGCGCCCGGGGAGTTGGCCGGCGGCGTTCCGGGATCGGCAACTGGCGTCAGCACGCCCCCCGCGCCGAGCGCAAAGAGCCCGTCGCTGAACTTGACCTGCTCGATATTGGCCAGCGCGTCGGTACCCTCGCCAGTCGGGCCCGGGTCGGTGATCGTGAAACCGCTGCCAGCGACGGCGATAACGTAGGCGCCGCTGGCGCCAGCATACACGGCCGTATCGATGCCATCACCGCCGTCGAGGCTGTCGTTGCCCGCCCCGCCCTTCAGCTGGTCCGTACCACTGCCGCCGTACACGACGTCGTTGCCGCTGCCGGCGTCGACGATATCGTCGCCGCCGCCGGCATAGCACGTGTCGTCGCCGCCCAGCAGGGCGAAGTACTCGTCCTTCGCTGTTCCGCCCACGCTGTCGCTGCCATCCGTACACGGGGTCGGCGCCGTAACGACGACACCCGATCCGGGAATGTTGCCGGCCGACAGGTTGGCGAGGAACAAGCCGCTATCGTAGATGTGGTCGCCGGTATCGGCGATGCCAATCTTGATGTGATTGGTGACACCCGATGAGATCGGCGCAACGATTTTCAGGACATGACTGACGCCGTCGTATTCTATCGGCAGCACCTTGCTGGCGTTGTCCTGGAAGTAGCCGGCGGCGAGATTGGCGCTGACGACGCTAAGCGGGTGGCTTGGATCGTGATTGAACAAGGCGTAGTTGACGCCATTGACCATGACCACGGCACAATCGACGAATTGATCGACCCACTCCGGATACTCGTCCGAGCCGAAGACCACGTCGAAGCTGATCGACGTGGCGCCAGGGTCAGCGGCGACGAAATCGAACGACAGCGTCGTGGCATCATAGGACTGAGTTTGGAACACGGTGTTGACGACCGCGTCGATGCTCGGATCGCCGTTCGCGAAGCCACTGATACCGCTGTTGTCCTGACCGAACCAGCCTATCGTGTTGGACGTTCCTGGCGTGGTTCCCGAGGTAAGGAGCAGTCCGGGACCGATGCCGAGCGCCGTGAGCGACCCGTCGTAGAGGTCGACGGCTTCCGCACCTGACGCATTCAACGAGACGTTGCCGATCGTGATGCCCGCGGAGGGCGCCAGAAGAGCAGTGGCAATCTTGGTTACGTCCGAACCATCGTAGACAGTGAAGATCGGCATGCATCTTCACTTGAGCGACGCGTCGCGAGAATCCAAGAACGAACTGATGGCCAAAGCGACGCACTCGAGCGAGGACATCTGCGCAATTGCTACTGAGTTGCGATAGAAACGTCACATGGAACTCGAACGACAAGCATCGAGCACACCAGCGAGGTCGGAATAGTCGGGGGTGATCCGGTACGATCTTGCTGAGAAGGTGCCGTGACCACACAAATGGTTGTCCTGACCCTTGCGCTTTCCATGACCCGCGCTAGAGATTGCCGAAGCAGCCCGCAATAGGGCGTAGCCACCCGATCAAGATGAAGCAGCATGCACGCAGAACCAACCTCGCCTGAAGAGTACTCGGCAAACAGCCGGTTCGACGGCCGTCGCCTGCGGAGCGAACGGACAAGAACACGAGTGATCGAGGCATACTTGAACGTTCTGCACAGGACGCCGCAACAACTGCCAACTGCCAGCCAAATCGCCGAGCAAGCTGGATGTTCGGTCCGATCGATCTTCGAGCGATTCGCTGATCTTGCCACGCTCAATCTGGCGACAGCCGATTATGCCCTCGCCGTGGCGCAGGCCGAAGCGGTCGCGCGCGACGTCGATGGCAACCGGGCAACGCGGATCAAGTCGCATGTGACGACCCGTGCCCTGACATGCGAGAAGTGGCTGCCACTATGGCGCGTTCTTACAACGACTCAGCATCAGCTGCCCGAGCTAAAGACGCGTGTCGTGCTGGCGCGTCAGGGAAACATCGAGCGCATGAGGCTGATGTATGGACCGGAGCTTGACACGCTGACGGCAGCGCAGCGTGAGCCGTTGCTGATCGCGCTCGCCACCCTCATCAGCTTCGAAAGCTGGGACCAGTTGCGAGACTGCTACGGCTTGTCGCTGGAAGCGGCGCAAAGCGTTTGGACAACGGCAATAGATCGGATGCTGCCGCGAACCGGCGAAGTTGCTTGAGCCGGTGTCGAGCCGTCCGGTGGCTTGCGCCGCCCGGCCACGGCCCGGCGGCGAGGACCAGCTGTTCCTGCACTCCGAAACCCTGGTCGTGCGCGGCGAGGGCTTGGCGATCGTTCGTCGAGGCCTCAACAACGAGATCCGCGTCCTACAGCACCGAGCCTACGACCTGCGCGATCAGGAATATCTTCGCCTCAAGGTCCCTACTTGCATGCTTCCCGCCCTGTGATCGGCCCAGACCACCCACTCGATTCCCTGAAGCCCCCCCGAGCTCTAATCCCCCGTTCCAGGTGCCTTACGGCCTAGGTGTTCGTCGCGGCTACGACGTCGACTGTGAGATAGTCGAAGATGGAGGCCAGATGCGTCTTGATCACGGCGATCCACTCGTCGATGTCGGTATGCTCGTCGGGCATTGCGACATTGGTTGCCGTAGTGCCGTAGCTAAAGGCAGGAACGCCTGCGTACCTCCATAGTCGTGCATCGGTCCCGGCCAAGCTCGTGATCGGCAACGCGTCGATGTCGGCAATCGCTTTCGCGTTTTGGCGAATGTACCGGACGAGCTCATGATCGGGGTCCGACCACGCCGGTCGTGCCGAATCCATGACGATGTCCATCTTCACTTGAGGGTAGTGCTCGAGTATCTCGCGAATCCTCGCCAGCACGGGTTCCTTCGTCATGCCGAAAGGCAATCGGATGTCGGCCTCGACTCGGCAGTGGCCAGGCAGCATGTTGACCAATGTTCCTCCGTCAAACATGCCGATGTTGAGCGTCACCCTCCCCATGATGTCGGCAGCCCCCGGCGCGTGCACGCGGTCGATCTCGGCGGCTCCGGCGGCAAGGGCCCTGGCGACGGGTCCAGGCAGGACTACGGGAATGTCGCAGACGGCTTCGAGGTCCGCGATCAGGCGCGCCGCAATCTTGGTGGCGCTCTCGCTCTTGTGAGTGTACGCGGCATGTGCGCCCGGCGTCTCAACCGTGAAGGTGATCCACAGCGGGGCCTTTTCTCCAATGCGGATCGTCGTGGGAGCGCCTGGCTCGGCGTTGAGGCAGCAATCGCCGATCACCTCCGGATGATGTTCCATGAGATAGCGCGCTCCCCACGGACCGAAAGTCTCCTCGTCAGAAACGGCCGTTAGTGTAAGCCGCCCCTTGAGCTGCTCGCGAACGGGTTGGAGGTAGGCGAAGGCAAAGACCATCGAAGCCGTGCCTTGCTTCATGTCGCTGCACCCGACGCCATACACGCGTCCGCCTGCGATCTCTCCGCCCCAGGGATCGTGGGTCCAGTCCTCTTCGCGCGACAGCGGGAAGACATCGATGTGGCCATTGAGGACCAGGTGCTTTCCCGGTGCGCCGCCCTCGAAGCTGGCCACGATGTTCGGCATCGAGAGATTGGGTGCGATCGTCCTGTAGGCCAGCCCGCGCTCGTCGAGAAATCGCATGATGCAGGACGCGGCTTCCCTTGTATCACCCGGTGGGTTGGGACTTCTGGCACGCACGAACTCACCGAGGAACCGTGTGAGAATCGCCCGATCCTCGTCGACCTGTCGAAGCAGCTTTTGCTTCACTTCCGCATTCGACATGTCTCAACCTGCCCGTAGGTAGTCGTAGGCAGCCAGCGCATGGACCCTCACGACGTTCAGCCATTCCTCGATTACCGTGTGCTCGTCAGCCATGGCGACGTTGGTCGCTGTGGTGCCATAAGTGAAGGAGGGAATGCCCTTGGCCCGCCATTTGCGTGCGTCAGTCGCCCCGAGGCTGGTGATCGTAAAGGGCGCAGCTCCGCTTACGGCTTCGCAACTGTTGCGCAGGCAGCGCACCATTTCATGGTCCGGATCCGACCAGCTCGGCTCCGATTCGTTAATGGTTTCGACGGTAACTTCCGGGTAGCGCTCGAGGATCTCCATTGCCTTTGTGCGTGCCGCGTCGTTGGTCGCTCCAACCGGCACCCGAATGTCGACATCGAGCGTACAAAGTCCCGGCAGCATGTTCGTCTTGATGCCCCCACGCACGACACCGATGTTGACTGTGTATTCACGGATGACTTTCGCAGCACCTTTGACGTGAATGCGATCGATCTCGTCAGCGGCCTCACTCAATGAGGTGGCGATGTTCGACGTCATCGGCACCGGCAAGTCGGCGATCGCTTCCAGGTCGCCGATCAGCGCCGCCGCAATCTTCGTCGCGCTCTTGCTCTTGTGCGTATAGGCGCCATGGCAGCCCGACGTTCGAACCGTGAATCGAAGCCGTAGTGCGCCTTTCTCGCCGAAGCGAATTGTCGTCGGTGCGCCCGGCTCTGCGTTGAGCAGGCAATCGCCCTGCACAGGCCGTTGATCGACGAGATACTCGGCACCCCACTTGCCTCCCGTCTCTTCATCCGAAACTGCAGTGAAGGTGAGACGACCCGCCAGTTCATCGCGGAGCCGGTGAAGATAGGCATAGACGAACAGAAGCGACGCCGTTCCGTTCTTCATGTCGCTGCTTCCCCGTCCGAAGAGCTTGCCCTCCGCGATCTCGCCGCTCCAAGGCGGATGCGTCCAACGGTCCGCGTCGTCGCAGGGATAGACATCGATGTGTCCGTTGAAGACGAGATGACGCCCCGGCCTGCCGCCGGCAAAGCTCGCGACGACGTTCGGCGCATTGGCCAACGGCTCGATGACCTCGTAGTCGAGCCCCTGCTCCTCGAGGAAGCCGGCGATCACCGACGTCGCTGCCCGCGTATCTCCGGGTGGATTGGGGCTTGGCGCACGGACAAAACGACCGAGAAAGTCGATCAACTTGTCCCGGTCCTCGTCGATCCAGCGAAGAAGCACCTGTTTCGACATCGGCTCTCTTCTCTTTATCCTTCGATCGGCAATTGTCCGACCCTCACCCGTATGGCAAATAAGATTGTATCGCTCAAACGAATTGATACAATAAGCGGCAAGATCCCTACCGTTGCCGAAAATTCGGGCTGCCATGAAGGACCATCGCCCGTTAGTCGAAAGAGCTGCCTCCGCGACGAGACCCGGATGGGACGGCCGGCCACTGGAAGCCGACCGGGGTCCGCTTATCCGGCGCCTCCTTAACTTCATCGTGACCGAGGATCTTCCGGAAGGCGCTCATCTCACCGAGCAGCATCTCGCTGACGCACTCGAGGTCTCCCGGACTCCCGTGCGCAAGGCGCTTGTCGACTCTGCACGCGAGGGGCTCGTCGAGAAGATTGCCCATCGCGGCTATTTCCTCGCCCGGCCGGCCCATGCCCTGTTCGCGGCGAGCTTGGAATTCCTGAAGTTCGACGAGAATGCAACGTTCGAGCGCGTGGCAACCTGACCACTTAACAAAGTGCCTTCCGGCGCTGTTTTCGGAGCGATCTCATGGCCCACTATCGCGGTGAGCGGGCGCTGGCGCGCAACGTCATCGCTTCACTCAGCGAAGAGAAAGTAATTGTCGCGGAAAAAGCCCGGCGCATGGCGCTTCAACTCCGTTTCTGCCCAGCAACGAGGCCAGCCTCGCCAGCGCTACGACTATCGCTTGGCGACAGAGCCTCAGCTGCCTTAGTGCTTCCCACTTTGCTGTCCGCCGCGACCTAATCCGCAGCTGCCGGCGACGAACATCTTCGTCTCCTCGGCCTGCCGCCAGTAGAGCGCACCGGGCGCCTGCTCAAGGTCGATGCTGCCTTCCATGAGGTCAGTTGGTGATGTGCGCGCCGGTGCAACCTTTACCCGGTGTGACCCAGCACAACCTGCCTGCGCCAGCTACTGGAATATCGAGATGCGCCTGACGAAAGCCGCATGGTGATCTGGCTGAAAGAGCATCTCGACATCAAGGCGGAAGCCATGATCGCCGCGCGCTTCCCGAAGCGTCCGACTTGATGTGGACCCATCTCACCAATGCGATGCGCCACCGGAAAGCTGGAAAGAGGACGACGATGGACGCATCCGCCGGCTGACCTCGACGCCTATTTCCGGCCTCGGCGGCCAGTTCGATCTCAAATTGCATCGTTCCGCTTATTTCGGTACAACATCGACATCCGTCGGCACAGCCGCCGCCGCGCCGCAACCAGTCACGGGAGAACACCTTGAAGAATCCGGTCACCGCCTTGCATCTTCACCGGCCTTCTTGCTGCCGGCGCTGCGCTCGCGACGCCAGCGGCTGGCTGACGACCTCAGCTGGCCAAAATCAAGTCCACCAAGCGACTGAAGCAATCGTCGGCCAGTCACCGGCGTGGTCGACAGTGGACGCGAGCCGCCAGGCGGATGGCATCATGCCTATACGGGCTTTTCTTTTTTTTTTTGAAGAGGGTGGGCGTCGAAGCGACGGTCCATCCGATCGTCATGCCGTTTGACAGCATCATTCCCGCGCTGCTCGCCGACAAGGCCGATCTCGCAGCCAACAGCATGTTCATCACGCCGGCGCGCGCCAAGCAAATCCTGTTCACCAACGTCCTGTTCTACAACCGGAAGCTGTTCATCGCCAAGGGCAATCCTCGGCATCAAGTCGCTGGCTGGCCTGTGCGCCTACGGGCGCGACCTACAAGGGCACGGTGTGGGTCAGCATCCTCGAAAAGGCGAGCAAGGAATGCTCCTCCGGCAAGTCGATCGACATCCGCCTGCGCGCGACCAGCGACCTCGTCCTGCAGGACATCATCGCCGGACGCGTCGACGGTGGCCTGGTCGATCAGTACGCAGGGCCTACACGCTGTCGAAGGACCCCAACCTGAAGCTCCTGGACAGCCGGCTACGCCTGTCGAATCGGCGCCGCCAACGAAAGCGCAATTCCGATCAACCTGAAGCGCCAAGTCCTTCGAAGACGACCTTCAACAAGGTCTACGCCGAGCTGCTCGCCGACGGCACGACTGGAAGGACTATTCGAGGCCCGCGGGTTCAAGCCGGCGGAGGTCTTCCTACGCCCGGAATGACGACGCGCCGCCTGCCTGCACAACACCTGCCAGGAGCGGAGCTCTCGGCCATGGATCGATCCTCGACTGGATGCCCTGCTTGCTGGATGGGCTGAAGTTTACGGTCACGCCGACACCTGGCGTTCGCGCTGTCACCGTGCGGCGCTCATCATCTCTGCCATGCGAGACTGAACCCGGCGCTGAAAATTCTCTACATTCCGGCAACGATCTATCTTTACAGACCTTCCGGGCTTGCACGCCGATGACCCGCAGCTCTTCTTTGCCTACTTTGCATTGCTCGGCGATCGGCATCAGGCTTTCGCCGATGATGGCCGGCGTGATCAGTCTCGGCCCCAGTCGGCGCCTATCTCAGCGAAGTTTTTCGGGCCGCAATCCTCGCCGACCGAGGGTACGGGAGGCTTCTAGCGCGCTGGCGATGTCGTGGTCGAGTTCATGCTACACGATCCTGCCGCAGGTTGCCCGGATCGCACTTCCTCGACCGGCAACTATGCGATCGCCTTGTTCGCTATCGCGCGCCGGGTTTCGACGGTCTCGGTGGTCGAGTTGCTGTTCTCCGCTCAGCTGGACGAAGCGTCCTGCTGGTCCTCGCCGAGTACACAAGGTCTATGATTGGCGTCTTCTACGCAGCCATCTTTCGCTACCTGACCAGCATCGCCGTCCGCTGTCTGGAGAGGAAGCTCGACATTACGCTGCGGCGTTCCTTCTCACCAGCCTGTCGACACGCTGATACCGGTCTATGTCAGCTCAGATGGAGCCTCCCAAGAGCATCACTGCCGACAGCAGAAACGGCTCGGCGCCACGATCGAGGCACGCGGCGTGTGCAAGAGCTTCGGTCCTGTCGAGGTGCTGGAGCGACGGACCTCACGGTGAGCCGCGGCGAGGTCGTCGTCGTCATCGGCCTGAAGCGTGATCCGGCGGAGACCACGTTGATCAGGACCCTGAACGGACTGGAGACGATCAACGCGGGCGGATCGTCGTCGACGGGATCACGCTGCAGGACCAGGCGACGATCGCGCGGGCAGGATGGATCGGACTGCGCTGCGCAATGTGCGTCTCGGCGCTCGGCATGGTTTTTTTTCAACGCTTCAATTCGTTCCCGACGCTGACTGCACTGCAGAACATCATGCAAGGCCCCTATCGCGTCCGCGGCATGTCCAAGCAGAGGCCGCCGATCGCGCACGCGCTGCAGAAGATGAATCCTCGTGGCGAAGGCGCACCACTATCCCCACCAGCTCTCCGGTGGGCAGCAGCGGTGGTCGCCATCGCTCGCGCGCTCGCCATGCAACCCTGGGGCACGTTGTTCGACGAGGCGACGTCGGCGCTCGATCCGGAACTCATCGGCAAAGGCGTGCTGGAAGTCATGCGGAAGCTGGCGTCGGAAGGCATGACGATGGTGATCGTGACGCACGAAATGGCATTCGCCGCTCAGGTCGCGGACAGGGTTATCGTCATGGATGCCGGCCGCATCATCGAGGGCGATTCCCGACACCCATTTTCAAGGCGCCAGCACGGGAGCGCACGCGCACGTTCCTGCGCGCCGTCATCGACAGCACGACTGAATGGAACGCTATTTTCCTGGACGAGTATCACGGCCGCTGGGATCGAGTGCTTGAAGAAATGGCCCGCGGCTTCGAAACCGCCGTCGTCTTCGGTCGAGCCGGTGGAACGATGGACAACGCGGGCGACGTGCTCTACTCCCGCAACCACTACGCGACCAACGCCGGCCTCGATCTGGCGATTCTCCAATAGCCCGCTCCTTCGCGGGTGTAATCCTTCACGTTGCTGGGCGAGCCGCAGTTCGACATTGACGAGCGACGCTTGCGCCCCAAGATCCCTGCCATTCGTGACGTCACGAGCCACAGCCACCCTTTCAAAGGCGTCGCCGACGCACTGGTTGCGCGCAAGATCAAAGGCAGGTCGTGGTCGGCACGGAATTCATTCCGGTGAAATACTATCAGCAGCTGACCGATGGTAATGCCAAATCGAGTGGGTCCTGACTGACGATTCAGTCCGCGCCGTGCGGATGTACAAAGAGCTCGCGCGAGCTGGATTGTTATCGGATCGCGGGAGAGACGGCCACCATCAGCCTGAACAAGCCGATGGAAGGGCTCCTCGGGAGGGAAGTCCGAGCAAGAGTGCGTCGCCGGGGACGCTTCCCGAGGCAAATACGCCGCGGCGCGCGTCTGCAGACCGTCGGCACCAATCATGGCGACACGATCGGCCAGTCATCGCAACCCCTTCACAGGCTACAGCGCCGACACGCCTGAGGTCGGCGACATGCGGTGAAGGGCAGCACATCGGAGCGTTTCTATCACGGCTACTGGCTCGACCTGGGCCGCACGGCTGTCCGCGGCGGTCCACCCGCCGCACAGAAGTGAACTGCTTGAAGCCACCAGCTCGCTCGTCCGTGTGCTCGCGACATGATGCGACCCGGTGCGCCCCTACTCGACGTCGCCGCCGTCGGTGATGAAGATGATCGAAGATTTCGAGGGGCCTCCGCGCCGTTCATGAAGTCGTTCCTGCTTTACGGCCATGGCGTCGATCCACTTTCGAGCTGCCGGATTGGGAGCACGATGTCCATGCCGGGCGATATTTTCGGCGGAGAACATGGTGTTTCGGGGTCGAAGCGATGCTGGCCAGAGAGGGTGTCGGCGCGGCCTTTTTCGAGGACATCATCATCATCGGCAAGGACCGCAACGAACTGCTTACTACATGCCGATCCACTGGCAGTAATCCGCCTTGATCCGGCCGAGCGAAAATGACACCCGCCTCCTGTCCGGCCGACGTTCAGGCCGCCTTGAAAGAGTCTTCATTGTCTCGGGTGAGCGCCTTCGCATCTGGTGTAGTGTCGCGCAATTGAGACGGCGTATCAGACAAGCGCATCGCGGGCCGCCGACGACACCAATATCTCAGGCCCTTCGAATCGAACTGGGGAGTTTTTCAAAAAAGGACCGCAAGCAACCACCGCCACTAGTACAGCCGAGGTCTATCTCGCCATTCTCCGCGATCGGGGCGCCGAGCGATCGTTCGCCAACGCCGGCACGGATTTCGCGCCGATCGTCGAAGGCCGCGCCAAGGTATCGTTATGCCGGTACGCCGACGCCGACGTCGATCACCGCGACGCACGAGAATCTGGCGCTGTCGATGGCACATGGTTACGCGGTCGCCCTCAGTACTGGCCGCCGGATGGCATGGCCAGCGTCGGCACAGCCAACGGAGTCTGCGCCATCATGAACGCGGCGCAGGACCAGCGATGCTGTTCACTGCCGGCCGCACGCCGCTCTTCGAGGACGACACACCGGGATCACGCGATCCTACATCCATTGGGGCCGAAGAAATGTTCGACCAGCTCGGCATGGTGCGCGAGCTGGTCAACTGGATTACGAGCTGCGCTCGGGGGTGCAGGTCGAAACCGTGGTCGACCGCGCCATCAACATCGCGACGACCGAGCTGCGCGGTCCTGGCCTACCTGTCGTTGCCTCGAGTGCGCCGGCCGCACCTATGGAACCTGCCGCTCCCAAGCGGCGGCCGGTCGCTGCGCTGCCATCGCGCCCGAGCGAGGCCGGCGTTGCCGAAGCTGCACGCCTCCTCGCCGCAGCGAAAAATCCGCTGACTGGTCAGCCGGCGCAACGTCGACGAGACACGGCGGCGATTGACCTGCTGGCGGAGCTTGCGACGCGCTTCGCCCTTCCTGTCGTGCAGAACCGTGCCTGCCATCTGGCGTTGCCATCGAGCCATCCGATGCATCTGGGCTACGAGTCCGACCGCATCTCGGCGAGGCCGACGCGGTCATGGTGCTCGAATGCGACGTGCCAGGTTCCCAAGACTGTGCGCTCAAGCCGGAATGCCGGTCATCTTACTGCTCTGGGTTCGATCCGTTGTTCGGCAGCATTCCGATCCGAGGCTTCCCGTGCGACCTCGCGCGTTGAAAGGAAGCGCCACGGCCTTCATGCGCGATCTCGCGACAGCCCTGTCGCCGCTGGTTGATGCGCAGGCGATCGAGGCCGGCGTGGAAGCGCAAGGAAGCGGCGCGAGACGATGCGCGCCCGTCTGGCGGCCGAGCTCGCACGCGCGAAGAGCTTGCCATCCACCCGGCCTGGCCAGCTACTGCATCTCCGAGGGCAAAAGGCGACGAGGCCATCGTCGTGAACGAATACACGCTGATGGCCGAACACTGCCGCTTCGAGAGGCCAGGCACCTACTTTGCCTCGAGCCCGCATCCGGCCTCGGGTGGGGTATGGGTGCCGCCCTCGGCGCCTGCGGCGCCCGACAAGTTCGTCATCGCGACGCTCGGCGACGGCGCCTATTTTCGCCAATCCGGTCGCAGGGTACCATGCGGCCCATCAGAACGCCTGCCGATCCTCACCATCGTCTTCAATAGGTCTGCATGTGGAACGCGGTGCGGCGGTCGACCTGATGGGTTTATCCCGAGTGGTCTTGCGGCGAAGTCGAATTCACGGGTGCTGAGCCAGCTCAACGACCTGCCGGCGCGTTGAGCAACTGGTGGCCGCCGGCGCTACGGCGAGCGGCTCGAGGATCCTGCTGACGTGCCGGCTGCTGGCGTGCCATCGCTGTGATGCAGGAACGCCGCCAGGCGTAGCTGCTCAACATTATATGCCAGCCACGCTAGGGGCGGCAGCGGGCGCTGATTGGGGCCCTCCTGGATGCGCCAAACACCCGGAAGCAGGGAAGGACGGGGTCCCATCGGGCGCTTGGCGCCGCGCTCGATGAGGCTCGAAAGATCTGACCTCGAGCAACGCTGCTCCAGCGACGCGCTTCTTCGACTTGCAAGATATATACTAAGATTAGTAAGATAAGATGATGCGCCAGCTGTCGCGCTGCCGGATCGCCAGGAAAGCGCATGCTTTCGTCGAGCGTTGATCATCGTCGCGCTCTTACCGATATCGAACCAGTCCAAGGGCTTATGATCCTGACGACAGCCGCAAGCGCACGCGGAACTGAAGGACAATGAAGATCAGCGAGATGGTCAAGAACGACCCCTGCTTCAAGCTCCAGCGCGCATACGACCGGAGCCGGTTCCGCTTTACATCCAGGTCGCGTCGATCATGCGACAAATCGATCGACGGCCGGACCTGGCCGCCAGGCCAGAAGATTCCGACGCTCGAACAGCTCGAAAACGAATTTCAGGTCGCTCCGCGTCACCGTGCGCAGGCGGTCGAGATCCTCAGGCAGGAGGACCGTCTTACGCTATCAGGCTGCGGTATTATCTATCTCCGCCAGGACGCCGGAGAAATACACGCCTTCACTCGCGACGACTTGGCAGTCGCTGGTCGATCTGCTGAAGGACAATGTGGCGAAGATGATCGAGCCGGTCGCAACCACGCCGGCTCCTGAAACATCGCCGATGCCGAGGGTCGGACCGCCGATCAATATGTCCTCCTGCGAAGCGTCCAGCATCACGCCGAGGCACTCCCAGCGCATCATCAGCGCCTATCTCGCTCATGCTCTGTACAGGAAGAAATCAACTGAATTTGTCCGCATCCCGTGCCGTCACGGTGCTGTCGAAGCTGGTCAGGACTGAGAGTACGCCGCGCGCAGTCCGTTGTGCTCGGCAGCGCTGATCCAGAATCCGCCGACCTTCTGCAGGTGCCGGGCAGTGCGCTGACTGCGGAGCGTCGTTGTGTCGTCACGGATGACGAGGGCGTCGTCGTTTATGTTGCGGAGATCATTTACCGCAGCGACTGCGTCCGTCTCGACATCGACCTTCTGGCTGGCAACGGCACGACGCAATCTCGGCTGCACCACAGAAGCCGCTGTCGCTCAAATCGTTGTCGCCGATGTCGGCGCGACCGACGCCCGCCCGGCGGCAGAAGCGAACAGGGTGCGGACTCGCCGGCAAGCGCCGGCGCGGGCGTGGAAGTCTGCTCTCGATCCTGACCGATCGGGAAGCGGCGACGAGCCGACGGTCATTTGCACCACAAAGCCGTCAGCGCAGCCCACGAGGCTCACGGCGGCAATCGCGCGCCAGCCACCGCCGGAGATGGAGCAGATGGACGACGATGCCGCTAGGGAAGCCATTAAATACCATTGTCCTAATGTTAGTATGACTCCCCCAGAGTGACCCGATCTTCGACGGGAAGGCCTTCGAATCAGGTCGGGGATGGGCGGGTTGCATCACCGAGTATTGTCGACAAGGCACGAGTGCCATGCGGCCATGCGACGTCCGAGGCTCACCCTGCCGCCAGATGACCGAGCCAGACACGCCTGGAAAATTCCAGTCCACGCTGAACAGCTTTGCGGGTGACAAGCCGCATCGAGCTCGCGGGCCGTGGCTGCGGACCTGAGCAAGCGAGCGTTTGACCAGGCAAGACAGGATTTCCGGAAACCTGTTGATCGAGAGATTGACCAGCTGAAATGGCCCCTACCCTTCATACGGCGCATTCGATCGACAACCGTGCGCAGCCCCGCCCGTCGATGGATCAGCATCCTTCATCCCAGTCGGTCGTTGTCCTGGGAGGATCTCGACAATGTCGCGAAGTTCGGTGGGCGCATCACCAGTTTCCTCGTCGGGCTACGGCTTCGCCGGCGAGCTGCTGCCGATCAACCGGCATCAGCAGGAGATCCTTGGGCTGCAAGGCCTACCCCTCGATTGCCGCGAAGCCGCTGTCGGCCTCGACGTCGCAATCCTCGCGGTGCTGCGCACGCCGCAGCAGAACCTGATGGAAGCGGCGGATGCCGTCGGCTGCTGCGTCATCATCTCGACCGGCTTCGCCGAGATGGATATCGCGCCGACTGGCAGGCGGCCATCGTCGATCTCGCCGCCCGCAGCGGCATGCGCATCCTCGGTCCGGCGAACTGCATGGGCATGATCGTGCCGCACCACAGGATGGCGCCGTGCTCTTCGGTGGTGCTCATCACCGATACGCTCGGCGATGGTCCGATCGGCCTCGACAAGGCCAGGAGCGGCGCCTTACGGCGGGGTCGATGTTCGATCGTGCCAGGGCCGACGGCATCATGGGCTGCGCTACGGAATCTCCTGCGGGTGAAACCAGAGTGATCTCGAAATCTGCGACTTCGTCGATCACATGGTGCACGAGGATGAAACCAGGGCGATCTCGGCGTCTATGTCGAGGATCTGTCGATCCCGACCGCTTCCGGCATCCGCCATCGCCTGCTGCCGCGCCGACAAGCCGCTGCTGATCGTCAAGACCGGCCGCACCGCCGTTGCCGGAGTCGTCGCGGCACGGTCGCACACGGCGAGCCTCGCCGGCTCATCGAGGCATTCTTCGTCATCTGCCGCGAGCAGGAAGTGCTGTTGCCGAAAAGACCGACGACATGATCCGGGCAGCAACATCTGCCGACCTGCGCGACCCCGGCCGCCGCAGCGTCGGCGCGGCATCGCGGTGGTATCGTCGTCCGGCGGCAGCGTGGAATCGCCAGCGACCGGCTGAGCGAGGAAGGACTGCCGCTGGCGAAGCCGATGGTGCATGACACCATCGACAGGCTCGGTGACCATGCCCCGCGCCGCAGGTGCAGAACCCCATCGACCTCGGCGGTCGCAAGCCGCCGGAAAGCGTCGACATCACCAGGGACGCAACGGCCGCCCTGCTCGCCGACCCGAATGTCGGCTATGGTTTCGCCGTGCTCGCCTTCGATGCCCTCTTCGCCGCGCACGATCGAGATCGCCGAGGCCGCGCGCGACAGCGGCAAGCTCGTCGTGACCGCCCTGACCGTGGGCGCATTGGCCGACGAAGCACGGCGGCGAGCCTGCAAGCGCGGGATCTTCCACGACAGCTTCGAGGATGGGCCGGTGTGCTGGTGTTGATGGCCGAGAACGACCTCTGTCGGCCGGGCTTGCTGGACGACGCCTTCGTGCGCCCGCCGATTCGCCGTCGACTACGATCCTTGGCGCGCTGTACAGCGGCCCGCAGACCGAAAGCGAGGTCAAGCGGCTGATCGTGACTACGGTGGCCGTTGCCCGCGAGACGCTGGCGGATCTGCCCGACGCCGCCGGCGAGGCCGCTGCTCGACTGGGCTTCCCGGTCGTCCCGAAAGCCTCGTCCCGCGATCTTGTCCACAAGAGTGACGTCGGCGCCGTCCGTGCTGGGCTGGCCGACAAGGCGCAAGGGGTCATCGCGGCGGCGCGGAGAAATGCCGCAGCGGCTGGAGGCTGCCGCGCCACAGGCCATGATCGACGGCTTCTCGGTGCAGGAGATGGTGCGCGGCGTAGCGAGGTGATCGTTGGCGTCCGCCACGATCCGCAATTCGGTCCGATCGTCCTCGTCGGTCTCGGCGGCATCGCAGTCGAGATCATGAACGGCGTCGCGGCGACAGCGCCGGTCAGCCGCGGCCATGCCCGCAAGATGCTCGACAATCTCAAGACGGCGCCGTTGTTCAAGGGCGCGCCCGCGGAAAACTCCTCGATGTCGACGCGCTGGCGGTCGCCGTGGAGCGGATCAGCTGGTTGGCGCATGATTCGGGGATCGCATCTGATCGATCTGGAGATCAATCCGCTGATCGTGGGCCGCGCCGGGAGACGGCGCCACGGCCGTCGATGGCCGCGCAACGCTCGGCACTCCCGGCAAGGGCTGTCAGGGCTTGAGATGACGGAGCGGACGCAGACAACCGGTGACGTCTCGCGAGCCGCCCCAAGCCCCGCTCGTCTCCGTCCGCAACCTCAACGTCGAATTCGCACAGACGACGGCATCCATCCCGTTGTCCGCGATGTCAGCTTCGAGCATCGGGCCGGGAAATGCCTCGGCCTGGTCGGCGAATCCGGATCCGGCAAGAGCGGCCACCCTCACTGGCACCCAGGACCTGCTGCCCGCGCCACACTGTGCCGCGCACGGCGACGTGTCGTTCGGGACGGACGGCATTCGCAGGATCTCGAGCCCGAGGTGATGCGCGGCGGCGCCGCGCGGCAGCGCCTGGATTCCATGGTCTTCCAGGAGCCGATGACGTCGCTCAACCCCGCCTTCACGATCGGCGACCAGATCATGGAGGTGATCCAGGCCCACAAGGGCGCGCCGTCCCTGCATCGCCCGCGCGCGGGCCCTGAGGATCTTGCGCGAGGTCAGCATCCCGCGCCCGAGCGGCGACTCGACGAATACCCGCATCGCCTGTCCGGCGGCATGCGGCAGCGGGTGGGGATGATCGCCATCGCCATCGCCTGCCGCTCCGCGCCTGCTCATCGCCGACGAACCGACGACGGCTCTCGATGTCACCATCCAGGCGCAGATCCTCGACCAAGTTGCGCTGCCTCCAGCAGGAGCACGGCGTGTCCGTGCTGATGATCTCTACCAATTTCGGCGCCTTCGTCAGGAAATCGCCGACGATGTCGCCGTGATGTATGCCGGCCGCATCGTCGAGCGCGGAACCGTGCAGCAGATATTCAGCCCGGCCGCGCATCCCTACACGGTCGGCCTGCCAGCGAGGCCGCGCGGCGGCGACCGCAAGGCACGCCTGGCCTCGATCGAAGGCAACGTGCCCGATCTTTCGACGGTCCTGTCGCGCTGCGGATTTGCCGCCCGTTGCCCGTTTGTCGAGGAGCGGTGCACGGCGAGCGAGCCGGCGCTGCGCACCATCGCCGCACGGCACCATTCCGGCCTGCCTCCGCGCACCCCTGGAACAGATCCCATGAGTGCCCACGACGCCACTGCCGCGACTGCCGCCTGGCGCGGCCCGCCGCTCCTCTCGGTCGGCGGGCTGGTCAAGCACTTTGCCGATCGCGGCCTGTTCAAGCGGCAATGCCATCGTGCGCGCCGTGGACGGTGTGTCGTTCGAGGTCGCCGAAGGCGAGACCCTGGCGCTGGTCGGCGAGAGCGGCTGTGGCAAGTCGACGACCGGACGGCTCGTCACTCCGGCTGCCTGACCCTTCGGCCGGATGGATCCGCTTCCGCGACGACGACCTCACGCATTCGCGCGGGCGCAAGCTCCTGCCCTACCGGCGCATGCTGCAGATCATCTTCCAGGATCCCTATGCCTCGCTCAATCCGCGCATGACGGTGGCCGACGTGCTGGGCGAGCTCCTGCACATTCACAAGCTGGCATCGGGCCCTTCGAATCGAGCGGCGCATCGCCGAGCTGCTCGATATGGTCGGCCTTCCGGCCTCGCACGCCCGTCGCTATCCGCACGAGTTCTCCGGCGGACAGCGGCAACGCATCGGCATCGCCCGCGCCCTGGCGCTCGACCCGCGCCTGATCGTGTGCGACGAGCCGGTGTCGGCGCTCGACGTCTCCGTGCAGGCGCAGATCGTCAATCTGCTGAAGGACATCCAGGACGAGCTCGACCTGAGCTACCTCTTCATTTCGCACGACCTGCTGGTCGTTCGCCACATGGCCGACCGTATTGCGGTGATGTATCTCGGCCGCATCCTCGGTGACGGCGTCGACCGACGATCCGTTCGCAGCCCTGCGCCACCCCTACACGCGCGCCCTGCTGAACGTCATCCCGGTGCCGGATCCCGCACGCCGCGCCGCGCGGCAAGTGATCGAAGGCGATGTGCCGAGCCCGATCGCCCCGCCGCCGGGTTGTCACTTTCATCCCCGTTGTCCGTTCGCGACGGAACGCTGCACCCTGGAGGCACCGCGCCTGGAGCAGGTCGCCCCGACCACGCGGTCGCCTGCCATCGCTGGCAGGATATCCCCGCTCTTGCCGGGACCGCCGCTGTCGATGCGCGCGGCGGCAATCCGCACCGAGCGGCTGCAAGCCTACTTGCCGCCAAGCGGCGGGTCATTCGCCGCCGCCGCGTGCGGCAGGCGCCCTCGCGCCACCGCCTCCCGGGACCTGAGCAATCGAAGGAGCCAGCCATGTCCTTTCGCAAGCTATTCACATGGGCGAGCCTGGTCTGCTGGTCAGCACCGCCGCCACGGCGGCGTGCCGATCCGGATCGGCATCAACGACGATCCCGACCAGCTCGACCTCGCGCTCAGCCGCTCCTATTCGGCGCGGCTGGTGCTGACGGCATTCTGCGCCAAGCTGTTCGACATCACGCCCGACCTGCAGGTCAGTTCCAAGCCTCGCCACCGGGTACGAATGGTCCGACGACCGGCAGGCGCTCACCATCAAGTTACGGCCCGGCCTGAAATTCGCCGACGGCGAGGCGCTGGACGGCGAGGCGGTGAAGTGCCACTTCGAGCGCAATCTCAGCCTGCCCGGCTCGCTGCGCGAACATCGAGCTGATCGAAGTCCGTCGAGGTGATCGACGGCACCACGGTACGGCTCAACCTCAAGGAACTGCATGGCGCCGCTGCCCTCCATCCTCGCCGACCGTGCCGGCATGATGATCTCGCCCAAGGCGGCCAAGGAGCTTGGCGAAAAGCTCGGCAACGGCCCGGTCTGCGCCGGCCCGTTCAAGTTCGTCAGCCGCGTCGCGCAATCCCGCATCATCTTCGAGAAGTCGCCGAGCTACTGGGACAGCGCCAACGTCAATATCGACCGGGTGGAATTCACGCCGGTGACCGACACCACTGTCCGGCTCGCCAATCTGCAATCGGGACAGTTCGACCTGATCGAGCGCGTCTCGCCGACTCGATGTGGACCAGATCAAGCGCGACAAGAAGCTGGTGCTGGTCTTCGTCGCTCCCGACATCGGCTTCGGCTATATCCAGTTCAACATGGCCAACGGCCTGCGCGGCCAGCTGCTGGCCGACCAGCGCCTGCGCGAGGCAATCGACCTGATCGATCGTGAGACCCTGGTCAAGGTCGCCTTCAACAACGCTCGGCAACCAGTGGGTCGCCCCAGCCGTGCTACTACTATCAGAAGAACATCCCGGTGCCGAAGCGCGACGTGGCGAAGGCCGCCCTGGCCAGGCGAGGCCGGACATCTCCAACCTGACCTCTCGCCGATCACGCGGCCCGACGCGACTACCAGGTGCCGGCCCAGGTGGTCCAGGCGATGCTGGCCGAAGCCGGCATCAACATGATCATAGATACGCAGGAGAACGCCACCGGACTGAACAACTGGCGCCAAGGGCGACTTCGACGCCTTGTTCTCGGTGTGGAGCGGGCGCATCGATCCCGACGGAAACATCAGCCTCTACAACGTCTGCGGCGCGGCGGGCAACATGTCGCGCTACCGCAATGAAGACCTGAACAAGCTCATCAACGAGGCGCGGGGCATCGTCGATCCGGCGGCGCGCAAGGCACTGTACGACAAGGCGGCCGCGATCTGGCTGAAGGATCGGCCGTTGCTGGCGCTGTGGTATCGCCAGCCGTCTATTGCCCACAGCACCGGCGAAAGGCTGTAGCCCACCCCGACGGTCTTATCCGCCTCGTCAATGTCAAGATCCAATGATGGTCCGACAACATCGAACCAGTCGCGACCGAAGGCGTGACGCACGGTTCGTCACGTCAGCGAATCCCGCCTTCTTCACGCTGAGGCGGATCGGCCTGATCGTGCCGACCCTGCTCCTCGTGTCGGTCATCGTCTTTTCGTTGCAGCACCTGCTGCCGGGCGATCCCGCAATCGCCTTGTCCGGCGACGAGCATGATCCCGCCGTGGTCGAGCACCTGCGCGAGAAATACGGCTTCAACCGCCCGGTCGTCGTCCAGTACGGGATGTGGCTCGGCGGCGGGCGTTGGAAGGCGATCTGGGCGTCTCCTACCGCAACCAGATCTCCGTGCTCGAGCTGATCGCCACCAAGCTGCTCTCGTCACTTCCGAGCTCGCGATCTTCTCGATGATCGTGGCGCTCGCCATCGGCGCGCCGCTGGGCATCGTCGCAGCCACACGGCGTGACAGTTTCGTCGGGCTCGCGGCAAACATGATCGCGCTGTCGGGGATCTCGGTGCCGCACTTCTGGCTCGGCATCATGATGATCCTGCTGTTCTCCGTGACCCTGGGATGGCTGCCCTCCTCCGGCTTCGTTCCCATCACCGAGGATCCCGAGCAGAATCCCTCGTGAGCCTGATCATGCCGGCCTTCGTGCTGGGGACAGGCGTGGCCGGTGTCATCACCCGCCACACCCGTGCGGCGATGCGCCAGGTCCTGTCGTCGGACTACGTGCGGACGGCGCGCGCCAAGGGGTTGACAGAGCGCAAGGTCATCAACAAGCACGCGCTGCGCAACGCCCCGATGCCGGTCATCACGCTGACCAGCATCGAGTTCGACGGCTGCTGTCCGGCGCCATCCTGACCGAGCAGATCTTTTCCATTCCGGGCTTCGGCAAGCTGATCGTCGACGCCGTGTTCAATCGTGACTATGCGGTCATCCAGGCGTCGTGCTGGTGGCTGCGACGCTCTTCATCTGCTGAACCCTTCGGCCGACATCCTCTACTACGCGGTCAACCCGCGCCTGCGAGGCTGGTAGATGTCGGTGAGCCAGCCAGCCCTCGCCCTGAAACGCAGCCGCGTATCCGCAATCGCGCCTTACGCCGCTTCCTGGCAAAGCGCAGCGCGCTGGTCGCCGGCGGCTTCGTGCTCCTGTTCGTGGCGATCGCGCTGTTCGCGCCTGTGATCGCACCTTATGACCCGCTCAAGGCGAATTTCTCGCCGTCCGGCAGGGGCCGTCATGGACCTACCTGCTGGGCACCGACGAGGTCGGCCGTGACCTGCTCGCGCCTGATCTGGGGCGCGCGCCTCGCTGTTCGCCGGCGTCATTCCAGTGTGCCTGGCACTCGGGCTCAGCATCCTGCTCGGCCTGCTCTCGGGCTATGCGGGCGGCTGGATCGACGCCGCCGTCATGCGGGTGACCGATGCGATGCTGGCGATCCTGTTTCTCGTCATCGCGATCGCGCTCACCGCCGTGCTCGCCGAGCCTCACCAACGCCATGATCGCGATCGGCATCGCCGCGCTGCCGATTTTCCCGCGGCTTGCGCGCGGCGCCGTGCTGGCCGCTGGCGGCGAGGACTATATCGAGGCCGCGCACGCGGGCGGAGCATCGAACGTCCGGATCGCCTTGCGGCATGTCTTGCCGAATATCGTGCCACCCATGCTGGTGCAGGGCTGGCCAGCCTCGACCGTCGCCTCGGCCATCATCACCGAAGCCAGCCTCTCTTCCTTGGCCTCGGCCAGCGCCCGCCCGCGCCATCGTGGGGCAGCATGCTCAACGAGGCGCAACGCTATCTGACGACGGCTCCGATGATGGCCGTCTGGCTGGGACTCGCGATCTTCGGCGTCGTGGTTTCCATCAACCTGCTCGGTGACGGACTGCGCGACGCGCTCGACCCGAAGGAGAAGTAAGGCAATGGGGAAGACACATGCGTAAAGTCATTGATCTCGAGCTCGATCTGCCGCCGGATGAAACCGGCAAGCCGCGCAAGTCGCCGGGCATGGAGCATCCGCCCGGCTACGGCGATCCCGAGAAGCTGCCGCCCTTGGAGGGTCACGGGTTCGGCAACTACGCCAACATCTTCAAGACGCGCAAGAAGACGGAGGATGGCGCCAAGCCGAAAGGCGAATCGCTCGACAGCGTCGTCGCCCGCATGAAGAAGGCCAACATCGTCCGCGGCGTCGTCGGCCGCATCCCGAATGCCGACCTCGTGCACATGGCGAAGACGTATCCCGACAACTTCATATGCCTCGCCGAGTTCAGCGCGCATGACGGAATGCGCGGCGTACGCGCGCTCGAGGATATCGTGCGCAACCACGGCATCCACGGATTCCGCACCAGCTCGCTCTATACCGGGCTGCCGGCAAGCGACCGTCGGTACTATCCGCTCTACGCCAAATGCGTCGAGCTCGATATTCCCGTCCGCATCTATACGGCCATGAGCTATGCCAACGACCGCCCTTATGATCTCGGGCATCCGCGCCACATCGACCAGATCGCGATGGATTTTCCGGAACTGCGCATTGTCGCAGGGCTGAGCGGCTGGCCGTGGGCCAACGAGATGGTCGGGCTGCTGCGCCGGCATCCCAATCTCTATGCCGATACCGCCTCGCACCGGCCGCGCCACTTCGGGACGCCCGGAGCGGGCTGGGAGATGTTCCTGCAGTTCGGCAACACGCTGCTCCAGGACAAGATCATGATCGGCCTGTCGCGGGAGACGTTCGGGGTTCCCTACGAGGATCTGATCGCCGAATACGAAGCCCTGCCGTTGCGCGACAGTGTCAAGGACAAATGGTTCTATGACAACGCCGCGCGCTTCTTTCGGATCGGGTGAGCTTATGGACATCAGTCCGGATCGCCGCACTTCGGCGATCCGGCGCGTGGCCACAAGAGCGGCGCGGCTAGTCAGCCGACGGAAATTGAGCGTCACGCAGCCGCGCGTATCCAGGAATCGAAGCAGTGCCTCGAAGACGCGCCGCTCGACCTCAGCGAGACGGCTCCGGTCGTCGCTGGCCATCCGAATGATCAGTTGCTCGACCTCTCGACTGATCCGGGGCGGCTTGGCCCCCGACATGCCTTCGCGCCAGCGAACTTGCGCGAGAAGCTTGCGGCACCACCCCAGGATGGTCTCAGGCCGGGCTAGGGTCGCGACGTCGGCGAGAGCCTTGCAGCCCAGCCGATGCCCGATCTCACCGAGCGAGCCTCGCTCGGCGTCTGACAGATTCAGCCCCATTGGCTTTCGGGGCTCATTTTGGTCGCTGCCGGAATTGCAATGGTCACGGACGAGAGCGAAAGACTGCTCGGGTACGGTCTTGCTCCCCGTATGCGGCCAGCTACGGCGGGCTGGCGTCTGAACCTGCACCATAGGCTCGGTGCCGCGCGACCGTGCGCCAACGCGGCGTCCCGCTTGGCCTGGAAATGGTCTACATGGTCATTCAGCGCGCGCCCTAACGAACGCTCGCCGAACAGCGTTCCCGCGAGCGAGAGGCGATGAAGACAATTGGCCCTGTCACGCTTCGCCAGCCGCGGGTACGAGACCGTGCAACGGTAACCGATGGCGCGGCCCCAAAGCCGTCCGCAGAGAGCTGCCTTGATCCAGGTCGACACAGCCGCGCTCAAGGCCCCGGGGCAAGAAGCCTCTTTCAGTTCGGGGATCGCCGTTGGTCGGAGGAGGGACAGCGCATCCAAATAAGACCAACCATTGTCGCTGCAGTCGGGCCTTTGTCGAGTACAGGCTGCGGACAATGCCGGCCGGCGTGACGCAGTCGCTTGTCACCCGACGACAGTGCCGCATCGCGACGTGCTGCCGGGCCGGAAGCCTTCACGCCAGGACCGGACCGGCCGTCCGCTGCCGCGCCAACCAGGCCACCGCTAGGAGAGAGATGGCCACGATCGCCATCGAGGCCCAGTTGAGCGCGAACCAGCCGATGCGTTCCTGCAGGAAGCCCGCGAGGAAGCTCGCTGTCGCCGTGGTGCCGAAGATCAGGAAGTCGTTGAGCGCCTGCGCCTTGCCGCGCTCGGACGGCCGGTAGCAGGTCGTCACCAGAGCGGTGGCGCCGACAAACAAGAAGTTCCAGCCCACGCCATTGAGAGTGAGCGATATCCTGAAGTGCCAAGCGCCGAGTCCGGCGAGCGCGACTGCCACGCCAGCGAGCAAGATCAGCGAGCCGGCCGCCATGACCCGGACGAGGCCGAAGCGGGCGATCAGGCTGCCGCTGAAGAACGACGGCACGTACATGCCCATGACGTGGAGGAAGATGACCCAGGGCGGTTCAGTCGAGGGCAAGCCGCAGCCGACGATGGCAAGCGGCGAGGAGCTCATCAGGAACATCATCGTCGCCCACGACGTCATGCCGACGACGGCGGCCGCAGCAAAGCGCGGCTGGGTCGCGATCACCCACAGCGGCCGCTGAGTGCCCTTCGCGGTGGCGGTCTCGTGCACGGGCGGGAAGCGGATGAAGCCCAAAACGATGAAAACGACGACGTGAACGGCCACCATGGCGACGTAGGTGCCGAGGTAGATCGGCATCAGCACGTCGAAGGTGGCTCGCGTCAACAGCGGCCCGATCGTACCCGCCGCCACGCCGCCGGTCGTGACCCAGGCGATTGCCCGCGCCCGATAGGCCGGCGGCGCCAACTCTACCGCCGCAAAGCGATACATTTGCAGGCTCGCCACGGCGTAGCCCAGCAACAGGCCGCCGAGGCACATGAACAGGAGTGTCGAAGTGTAGAGTCCCAGCCCGCACAGCGCCGCCCCGGCCATGCCAAACATCGATCCGACGCGAAAGCCGAAGCCACGGCCACGCCGCATCATGACCGCGGCCGCCGGAAAGACGAACAGCATGACGCCAAGGTGCTGAAGCGTCGTGGGCAGCGTCGCCAGCTCTCGGTAGGGAAAAAATGTAATGACCGATAGTGCGGTGACGGTCAGCATGATGACGTTGCCAGCTTGGCCGATCGCCTGACAGCAGGTCAGCAGCGCGAGATTGCGCCGGCTCTCCCTGCTGAGCGTGGCAGCTCCGGCGGCAATCGTCGTCATGCGACAGACATTAGGCCTGCGCTGCCCGTGTACAACACATGCCGCGCGGCCGCATTCGCTGCTCGAAAGGAACTCAACCCTTGGCCTGCGCCGCCTTCTGCGCGTCGAACTGGGCGAAGGCGTTCAGCGCATGCGTGGCGTACATTACCGACGGGCCGGCGCCCATGTAGATCGCCATTCCCAGCGCCTCGAGCACCTCATCACGCGTGGCACCGTGCTGCAGCGCGGCCTTGACGTGGAAGCCGATGCAATCGTCGCATCGGATCGCGACAGCGATGCCGAGTGCGATCAGCTCCTTGGTCTTGCTGTCGAGAGCCCTGGGCGTCACCGCCGCTTGCGCCATGCCGGCGAAGGCTTTCATCACCTCAGGCACTCCGCCGCGCAGCGAACGCAGTTCCGCCGTCAGTTCGTTTACATTGGCTGTCCAGTCCTTCATGCGAACTCCCCGATCTTGTGGAGACCCTATGTCGTCGGTCTGCAGTCGCCTTGATCCAGGTCATGCGTTCTCCCGTGCGAGCCACAACGAGGCCATGGAGAAGTGCATGGTCGCGCTCGGCGAACTGACTCTGGACCTCCACGTCCGAATCGTCCTGATGCACGGCCAGGAGCAGCTTTCTCGGCCAGATTCGAATTGAAGGCGGCGCGCTCAATCTCGCACCCAACCACCCACGCACCTCGCCGCGCGGCCCAGACACTCGACTTCCCGAGGTCGCCTCGGCGTGTTCAGCGCCGCAGCTACGGTTCTGTGAAGCGCGAACGGGTGGACGTTCTGGCCGCCGACCCAGGCTACACGAAGCGCTTTGCGTTTATGTCAGCCGCGTTGCCGACAAGCCTCGATCCGCGACGTCGCCCAGGTGCTGAGGTTCGACCGGAAGATGGTCAAGACGCCGGAGAAGCAGTACATCGAGGCTCAGCTCGCCTGCGTCGGGCCGCCGGGGCCGGAGATGATCGGCATCGACGAGGTCCCGATCCGCAAGGGTCACACCTATCGCATCGTGATCGGCATTCTGGAGCGCAAGCGACCGATCTGGTTCGGCGTTGAGAATCGCTCCGAGGCCAGCCTGACCTCGGCCCCGACGTTTGGCGCTTCTTCGGCAACTGCCGTGCCAGCCTCACGTGACAGCATCTCACTGTAAAGCACGCGAGCGCTTCGCTGACATGATCGAGCGCAATTGGCACAGCATCAGGTGCGAGAACAAGGATTAGCTCGGCTTCGTCGAGGGAACAGCGAGATCCGCGTCCTCCAGCGACGCGTTGCGCCTGCGCGACGAAGAGTATCTCCGCCTCGAGTTCCTCACCAGCATGCTTCTCGCGCCATGATCGTCTCGATTCCCTGAAGACGCTCAATTCGCGAGGAAATAATACTCCCCCGCCTTGTTGATGCAGACTTGGCGGCCCTTGAAGCCCGCCTGCACCTCGTCGTTGTCGACGCACTCGGTGTACGCCTTGCCACTGCCGTGAACGAGCGTGCGCGGGCGGTAGTCCGGGTTCGGGAGAGACTTGTCGTTCAAGCACCGGCTCAGCGGCAATACCCAAGCCTTGTGAATCTTCGTGACCTGGCGTGGGCTGGACGTGGCGTCGGCCGTCGCCTCGATGCATGCACAGAAATAGCCGTAGTGGCCGTTGGTGGCGACATAGTCGTTGGCGGAGTCGGACGGGAAAGCCAGGTCACCCTCCGCTTGGCGCCCGCCCTGGGTGCTGATCACCCACGTGCCGGCATTGTCGACGATCCAGTAGTTCGCCGGGGTGGGATTCTCGACCCAGCCGCAGCGTGTTTCCGCGGCCCATGCCGGCGCGCTCAGCCCGATCAGCATCAGAGCAAGATATCGCATTCGATTCTTCATTTCCTCGTCCCCCGCTGCGGCTCTCATCTTCACATGGAGATGGGATGGCTTCGTCGCCATCGCGCGTCTCCGCCAGACACTGGGACCTGAGCTTCGAAGTGGCGGAAGCCCGTCCCGGCGTGCGCATCCTGGCGACGGCGCGCGGAATCGCCAAGCAGAATGCCTACTTCCTCGGCAACCGCGACTTCACCCTCGCCCATCCTGAGATCATCACCGCCGTCCGCGAGGAACTGGCCAAGGTCGCGCAATGGACCGAGGTGAATCGCGACGCCGTTGCCCAGATCCTCGCCGACGCGACCGGTATCGACATCGCCGCATGGAAGCGGGCGGTGCAGCGTACCGACTACCGGGTGGCGCCGCTGAACGAAGCCATCATCGAGAAACAGCAGCGCGTCACCGACCGCTTCCACAGACTCGGCCTGATTCCGAACCCGTACGGCCGCAAATCTGGTCTGGCCGTCGAGCCATCAGGCCGCCTCGCGATGGTAGTAGCGCAAGAGACCGTCCTGTCGCCCGCGACATCGTACCGGGCCTGCGCGCTGCTGCGCCGCCCGAGGGGAACAGCAAGACGTTACCTTTCCCCTGGTGGTTCCGCTCGCTATGGCAATAGTCGACGTGCTCGCTCAGCGCCCGCCGCAACGACCGCTAGCCGAACAGGATCACCCTGTACAGGCACCCCTCCTTGACCGACCTGACCCAGCGCTCCTCGTGGGCATTCAGGTTCGGGCTGTGCGCCGGCAATGCAAGCGATACGAAGGCGCTCGGCGCCAAAATTGCCATGCAAACGATCTCCGTGGGCGGCTCATGGATCGAATGCTAATGCTGGTTGCACCCTGGTCTCCTCCGCCGTCCACTCCTACCATTGACCGGATCGGACCCGCTGCACCACCTCGGTAGGCGTGTCGCGCTCCGCGCGACTGCTGCCCGTGGCAAATGGCCGGCAGGCGCGCTCGACGGCGACCCCGACCTGTGCCGCAGGCGAGGCCGCGTCATCGAGCTCGACGCTCTTGACCGTGAGGCAGAACGCCCAGGCCATGCGGTTCGGTTGCGCGTCGGCCGACGGATCATCCGCCAGGCCGAGCCGCACCTTGCCGTCGAACTCTATGGCATCGACCATCGCCGCCCGCTGCAGGGGCGACGCCTGGAATCGTGCCAGCGATGCTTCCAGCTCGGGCCGACATCGCCCGAGCGCCGCCTCCGCCGTCGTCGCCGCGCGCGCCGCGTCGAGGCAGGCCGAGTACCGCTCCATCAGCGTGGCGCGACGCGACGAGGCGCCGCTGACCGACGGCCCCGCCGAGCTGTCCGATGTCGTCTGGGTGCAGCCGAGCAACGGCACCAGCATCAGAGCAGGCAGGAGTCTTTGCATGCATGTGCCTAACACGAACAGTTGCGGAAAGCGCGACCCGTGCCTCCCAATAATTTCAAAAGAGCTAGAGCCTGTCCTCAATTGAGCCAAATGATAGCCGCGGCGAGGTGGATTGCGGCGAGGAAATTGGTAGCGGTCTTATCGTAGCGAGTTGCGATGGCCCTGAAGCGCTTGAGGCTACAGTTGAAGTTTTCGATGAGATGGCGGGCCTTATAGATTTCCTTGTCGTAAGGGCGAGGCTTTTTGCGGTTGCTCGTTGACGGGATGACGCAGGTCTTTCCGGCGGCCTGGAGAGGTTCGATGACGCGCTGGTCGGCATCGAAGGCTTTGTCGGCGAGCAGGGTATCAGCCTTCATGTCAGGCAACAGGGCGTCCGCGCCCTGCAGGTCGTGGGCTTGGCCCGGCGTCGGGAAGAAGCCGACAGGATTGCCCAGAGCATCGACCAGGGTATGGATCTTGGTGCTCAGCCCGCCTTTGCTTCGGCCGATCGCTTGATCTTCGCCGTCTTTTTTTGGGCGCCGGCGCCATGCTGATGAGCGCGCACGATGGTGCTGTCGATCATGGCGTATTCGTTGTCGGCGTCGGCGGCGAGAAGCTCGAACAGCCTGCGCCACACACCGCTCTTTGCCCATCGGCTGAAGCGGGTATGGACTGCCTTCCAAGCGCCGAAGCGCTCGGGCAGGTCGCGCCATGGGATGCCAGCTCGATAGCGATAGATCACGGCATCGACGAACAGACGATTGTCCCTGGCGGTCGCGCCAACATGGCCCTCGCGTCCCGGTAGAATGTCCTTGATCCGATCCCATTGGTCGTCGCGAAGGGCGTAACGGCGCATCAGTCAGCTCCCAGTGGCCGACTGGCAAGGATCACAACTCAGCTCTCGCCGATATCGTTGATGATATGCTTGTTAGGCTAGAGCGCTGAGCGGACCGCCGATCAGCGATGCCGCGCGTACACTGTCGAGGCCGCCCGCGAGAGTGGGACCAACCAGCGCCCGCGTCTACAGCGTCGAAACCGCACGCGAGCGCGGCGCCAGGTGCGTGTTCAAGGCGCTTGAGAAGAAGCGGTGAGAGCCTGTTGTGCGCTCTGTCTCTCCTGCCAGGTCGACACGATGAAAGATGCGATTGACCCCGCTAGGTTCACGGCGAGTTCGGCGTGACGCGGTTTGGGCTTCACAGCCTTTCGCCCTTGACCGTGGGCGTCGCCAACTCGGTTGCGAATGGCGGCGAGGTTGCCGACAACGGCCTGGACGTTTCCGAGGATCGCTTTGAACACGGTCTCCTCGTGCTGACTGGGCAACAGGTTGAGCTGCTCAGCCGTCAGCCCCCATAGCTTAGGAAGGTCCGCGTCGTCCGGATACATCGCGCCAGCGTCATCGAGCACGTGCTTGCAAACACTCTCGAGCAACGCGCGCGCCGCGGTGATTGCACCTTCCGGATCGTTCAGCCGCCGATCGAGCGCCTTTTGCCAAGCTTGCGCGATGTGCGCCGGGTCGAACCTCTCCAGAGCAGAACTGATTGCCGCCGTTCCGGGCGACTGATCGTGAGCCTCCAGATAGTCGACCAGCGGATGGAATGTATCCCAGAGGAATGCCCGGCGCTCGGCATAGCCTGCGAACTGCTGCTTGATGACTCCCCAGAACTGGCCGAGATCGCGACAGCGCTGCACGATCTCAGGCAACCTTTGCTTCGTGTCGGCGCGCACCAAGAAATAGCGGCGCAGATCCTTGTAGGCATCGTCGCCTCCATCGACCCCCCCGCCCGTCGCTTGGACAATAAGCCCATTCTGCAGCCGGATCGCCTTGTCGACGGGTGATTCATCGAGAACGCCCGTCACCGAGCATGCGCCTCCGGCCGCAGTATCGATTCCGGGAACGTGAACAGAACGAGATTTTGGAAAACAGGACGATCCATGTTGGAAAACATGGTCCCCTCTCGGATCTATCTGACCGCTAACCCATTGAAAAGGAATGGTGCCCAGGGGCGGAATTGAACCACCGACACTGCGATTTTCAGTCGCATGCTCTACCAACTGAGCTACCTGGGCGCACCGTTTCCGGGAGCGGCCGGCTGTATAGGACAGCCGCGGCCTGCCTGTCCAGCAGACATGGCACCGGCTGTCGGTAGCAAATCAAGTTGTCCGGTTTTGGTAGCACATCAAATGTCCGCTTCTTGAGATTGAGTTGGGAGGGCGGTTCGGAAGCGGTGGACGGGCCCCGCCGCCCCCAGTGTAGTGCGGCTATGGTGCCGAGACCGACCCACAGCGTCGCGTCGCCGCCCGTGACATCGGTCAGCGTGGGATGGATCGGCTCATCGCAGCAAACGCTCGAACGACTGGCGATTGGATCGCCTCAGCCCTGCTGGCACGACCCGGACGACGTCAAGATCGTCCTGCCCTGCTGCACTTGCCCGTCCTGCCCTTGCCCGTGCTGGCCTTGGCGAGCCGGATCTGGCTGGCGCGTTGCCGGCGACGTTCGTCTCGAGCGAACAACTGGCGCCGGGTGCCCTTCCTGTCAGCGCCTTCCCCCGACCCGCCAGAGCGAAAAAGGGCCCGAAGGGGAAGCGATCTCGTTGCCGGGAGAGCGCCACGAAGTGGCGCGCTCCCGGCGATGACAGAGGAAAAACATCACGAGCCGCGGCTGCCGTCCTTCTCCTCGTCGGACGGACTCTCGTCGGTCTCGAAGCGGTAGCCCTCCTTCAGCCAGCGGCCGAGATCGATGTCGGCGCAGCGCTTGGTGCAGAACGGCCGGTACTTGGGATCGGCCGGCCTGCTGCAGACCGGACATTTGGCCTCGGTGCGGACCGCGCGCAGCGGCGGCGAAGCGGATCGATCAGCCATTGCTCCTCTCCAGCGCCTCGAGCTCGGCGGCGAGGGTCGCGCCACGCCGGGCGCGTGTCAGCTCGAAGTGGCCGAGCCGGGTGAAGCCGTAGAGCTGGGTCGGCACGGGATCGTCGGCAAGGGCCTCCGCCAGCACCGCCTGGACCTTGTCGCGGTCGTAGGTGCTGCGCATGGTGACGAAATCGATCACCACCGTGCCGGCGATGTTGCGCAGGCGCAGCTGCTGGGCGATCGCCGGTGCCGCCTCGACATTGATGTCGACGGCGCGGCGCGGCGCACGGCCCTGGCGGCCACCGGCGCTGGCGCTGTCGACGTCGACGGCACACAAGGTCTCGCCCGGCTCGAACAGCACCTCGACCCCGCTCGACAGCACGATGCGCGGCACCAGCGCGGTCCCGATCTGGCCCGAGACGTCGTCGATATCGAAGATCGGCATCGGCCCGTTGTGCCAGCGCACGCGGATCTTCTCGCCCAGGCGGTCGAACTCGTCCTGCAAGGTGCGCGCGAGATGCCGCTCGTCGAGCACCACCTCCTCGAGCGCGGCGCCGTGATCGCGCAGCATGCGGGCCAGCGGGTCACGCTCGCCCGGCACGCGCTCCGACAGGTCGGCCGGCGGCTGGGCCTCGAGCGCCAGGCGGCGAAACTGCTCCCAGCGTTCGGCGAGCTGGGCGGCATCGGTGCCGAGAAGCTCGGCGCCGACGCCGGCGGCGGCGGTGCGCAGGACCATGCCGCCCTCGAGCAGGCCTTCGACATGGCCGCGCAGCCGCTCGCGCTCGGATTCGCCCTCGATTCGGCGCGAGAAGCCGATCTCCGTGCCCATCGGATGGTAGACCAGGTAGCGGCCGTCGATCGCGATGTTCATGGTGAGCCGCGGGCCCTTGTCGGGGTCGCCGTCGTGGCGCACCTGGACCAGCACCGGCGCGCCGGGCGGCGGCCAGGTGTCGACACCGGCGCGATCCTCGGCGCGCAGGAAGCCAGAGCGGCCGATGCCGATATCGACGAACGCGGCGCCGAGATCGGGCATCACCCGCTCGAGCCGGCCGAGGAAGATGCTGCCCACCCGGGTCGGCGTATCGCGCCGCGCGATCTGCAGCTCGACCAGGCGGCCCTCGGCGACCAGCGCGAACAGGAAGGCCTTGGGCATGATCTGGCAGATCAGGCGATCGATACGGTTCATTGCGTGGCCGCCTTGAGGGGCGAAGCCGCCTCGAGGGGGCCCGCCGCCGTGAGGAGCGCCACCGTCTCGAACAGCGGCAGGCCGACGACATTGCTGTAGGAGCCGGACACGAAGCTCACGAAGCGGGCGGCACGGCCCTGGATGGCATAACCGCCCGCCTTGCCCTGCCATTCGCCGCAGTCGAGATAGTCGTCGATCTCGGCCGACGCGAGCCGCTTGAAGCGCACCGCGGTCTCGACCAGCCGGGTTCGCACCACGCCGTTCGCGCCGCCGACGGCAACGCCACCCAGCACACGATGGCGCCGGCCCGACAGCAGCGCCAGGCAGGCGCGCGCCTCGCTGTCGCTTTCGGCCTTGGGCAGGATACGCCGGCCGCACGCCACGACGCTGTCGGCGGCGAGCACGATCGCGCCGGGATGACGGCACGCCACGGCGGCGAGCTTGGCGGTCGCCATGCGCAAGGCATAGCCGCGCGGCAGCTCGCAGGGCTGCGGCGTTTCGTCGATGTCGGCGGGATCGATCTCGGCGGGCTCGAAGCCGACCTGCCGCAACAGGTCGAGCCGGCGCGGCGACGCGGACGCCAGGACGAGTGGCGCGCCCAACGCCTACTTGAAGCGGAAGGTGATGCGACCCTTGGTCAGGTCGTAGGGCGTCATCTCGACGGTGACGCGGTCGCCTGCCAGGACGCGGATGCGGTTCTTCCGCATCTTGCCCGATGTGTGGGCGAGGATCGTGTGGTCGTTGTCGAGCTTGACCCGGAACATGGCGTTGGGCAGCAGCTCGGCCACGACGCCGGTGAACTCGATCAGATCTTCCTTGGCCATCCGGCCTCCGGTTGGGGTCTGGGGGATATAAAGCGGGCCGGAAAATGGGCCGCAGGCGGGGTTTAGTCAACTGCACGACGGTGGACCATCGCGCCCTTCTCAGCGGGCCATGCCTCGCCTATAGAAGACGCGGCAGCGAACGCCCGGGGAAGGAAGGACCAGTCACGATGAAGGCACTTCGGACGTGCAGCCTGCTGGCTGCCCTGCTCGCGGCGCCGGCGCTCGCGCAGACGCCCACGACGCCGTCCGCGCCGCCCAACGCCATCAGCCATCCGGCCACCAAGACGATCGGCGTTCCGCAGCAGCGGCAATACTCGACGGCGCTGATCGTGCTGAACGCGCGCGGCGCCAAGCTCGACGGGCAGAAGCTGGTCCTCGACGGCGTGCTGCCGACCGCCACCCTGTTCACCAGCCGGCCGGTACGCACGGTCGGCCACATGGTGACGCCGGACATGGTCGAGATCTGGCGCACCGGCAGCTTCGCCAAGGACCCGCCCAACGCCACGGTCTCGGCCTTCTCCAAGGACGGCAGCAGCGTGACCGACGCCGTCGTCGTGCTTACCGCGCCCAAGCTAGAAGGCGAGCGGCTGACTTTCGACGTGCGCGTGCTCGAGGGCAGTCTCGGCACCGCCGACGGCCCGGCCTCGGTGTTCATCGACACGCTGTGGTGGGGCCTCGGCTCCAACGGCTTCACCTACTATGGCCAGAGCCAGACGACCGGTGGCGAGACACCCAACATCGGCGACCCGCACGGCACCAGCACCTTCTCCGGCTGGTCCAACCCGTCGCCGACTGGCCCGTACGTTCCGCCACCGTCTGCGCCGGTCGGCGGCGCATCGGCGCCCCCGCCACCCGACATCGATCCGCGCTACCAGCGCTACTACAACCAGCCGGCCTACAATCAGCAGAACTTCAATCAGCCGACCTACAGTCAGCCGAGCTACAATCAGCCGACCTGCGGCAAGCCTCCCCTCCTGCCCTGCTACTGAGGCGCACCATGAACAGGTTCACCGCTCTCGCCCTCGCCGCCCTCATGAGCATCGTGGGCTCGCTCGCGCTGGCGTCCGGCCCGGCTTTCGCTCAGGCCCCATCGACCGCGCCTCAGACTGGCCCCAAGACCATCGGCCAGCCCAAGAAGCCCATGCTGGTGCCGTCGATGATCGTGCTCAATGCTCGCACTGCCACGCTCAAGGACAAGAAGCTCGTGCTCGACGGCATCTCGCCCAACGCCATCGTGTTCGCCGACCGGCCGGTGCGTTCGGCCGGTCATGCGCTCACCGCGCACGTGATCGAGGAGTGGAGCGACAACGCCTCCGACAGCTTCGCCAAGATCCCGCCCAACGCCACCGTCTCGGTGTTCAACAAGGCCAAGGCCGGCGTGGTCGACGCCGTGGTGGTGCTGAAGTCGCCCAAGCTCGACGGCGAGCGGCTGACCTTCGACGTCGACGTGCTCGAAGGCGATCTCGCCGGCGGCGACGGCGCCGTCTCGGTGTTCATGGACATCATCAACCTGCCGCCGGCGCGCCGCACCGCGCACCGCGGCGCGTGGTACGCCGGCGCGAACTGACAATGAGAAAAGGTCCCTCGCTGCGCTCGGGATGACACCGGGATTGGCCGCGGGCAAAGCCGTCATCCCGAGCGCGGCGAGGGACCTTTCCTCTGTGCATGTCGCCATCCTAATGGCTGACTAAAATCCTACTTCTGCACGCGTGCCGCACAATTTTTGTCACAATCTGCAGATCGTCTGATCCACAATTCGCGCACAATTGGATGTCGGGAATGCCGCCGCGGGGCGAGTTGCCTCGCGTGTAAGTAGTAAAGGAGTATTCCCGATGAAGCGTACACCCCTCGCCCTGTCCCTGCTCGCCCTTGTTGCGGTCAGCGCGTCCGCTGGGGCCCAGAACGTTCCACGCGGCATGGCCTCGTCCTTCAACACGACGGCCGAAGAAGCCATCGTGAAGCAGTCGATCCATGATGCCGGCTACGCCGGCGTGACCGATCTGCGTCACGACATGAACAACGGCACCTGGCACGCCCAGGCCTACAGGAACAATGCCTATGTCGACGTGACGGTCGATCGCGCCGGCCACGTCTCCCAGCCGTAAGAGAATCGATCCCCTCAACACGACGATCACTCTCCTCCCCAGCAAAGCTGGGGAGGAGATCAGACCGACGGCCCCGACGGGGCGCCGAAGCGGACCTTGAGGCGGGCCAGGATCATGTCGCGCAGGCGGCGATAGGCGTCGAGGCGCATCTCGCGCGAGCCCTCGACGATGCTGGGATCGGGCACCGGCCAGTACTCGACCTCCGCCGCAGTGCCGCGGGTGAACTCGAGCGCCTGGTGATGGGCTTCCGGCGACAGGGTCACGATGACGTCGAAGGAGCTCGGGTCGACGTCGCCGAACGTCTTGGCGTGGTGGTGATGGACGTCGATGCCGATCTCGTCGAGCGCCTGCACGGCAAAGCCATCGACGTCGCTCGCTCGCACGCCGGCCGAATCGATGTAGGAGGACTGGCCGTAGAGCCGCTTGGCCAGCGCCGCCGCGATCGGCGAGCGGACCGAATTCTCACTGCAGGCGAAGAGCAGGCTGGCCGGGATTCCGTTCATCACCTGCGGCCGATCACGCTTTGATGTGAAGGGCGCAGATCAGCGTGAACAGCCGGCGGGCCGTCCCGAGATCGACCTCGATCTTGCCGGCGAGACGTTCGATCAGCAGCTCGGAGCCTTCGTTGTGCAAGCCGCGCCGGCCCATGTCGAGTGCCTCGATCTGCGAGGGGCCGAGCTTCTTGATGGCGGCGTAGTAGCTCTCGCAGATCAGGAAGTAGTCCTTCACGACCTTGCGGAACGGGGTCAGCGACAGCACGATGTCGCGCAGCTTGGCGTCATGCTGGTCCCGCACGTCGAACACCAGGCGCTGCTCGAAGATGCCGATGCGCAGGCGATACGGGCCGGGTGCGCCGACCAGGGCGAAGTCGTTCTCCTCCAGGAGATCGAACAGAGCCACCGCGCGCTCGTGCTCGACCTCGGGCGAGCGGCGCGCCACCGACTCCTCGTCCAGCGCGATATCGACGATGCGTCGTGCGTCAGACATGGCCGTCTCAGTCCCGCCGGTTCAGCCGGATGGCGATCGAGCGGCCGTGCGCGCCGAGCCCTTCGGCCTCGGCGAGCGCCAGTGCCGCCGGGCCAAGCGCGGCCAGCGCATCGGACGTGCAGGAGACCAGCGAGGTGCGCTTCAGGAAATCGGCGACGCCCAGGCCGCCGGAAAAGCGCGCGGCGCGCGACGTCGGCAGGACATGGTTGGTGCCGGCGACGTAGTCGCCGATCGCTTCCGGCGTATGACGGCCGAGAAAGATCGCGCCGGCATGGCGGATGCGCCCGGACAGCGCCTCGGCGGGCGCCATCTCCATCGCGAGCTCGACATGCTCGGCGGCGATGCGATCGATCAGCGGAGCCGAGGCCGCGAGATCGCGCACCACGATGATGGCGCCGTTGTCGCGCCAGCTCGCGCAGGCGATATCGCTGCGCGCCAGCACCTCGAGCTCGCCCTGCACGGCTCCGGCCACCGCGTCGGCGAAGGCCCGGTCGTCGGTGATCAGCACCGATTGCGAGGAGGCGTCGTGCTCGGCCTGCGACAGGAGATCGGCGGCGATCCAGGCCGGATCGTTGGCGCCATCGGCGACCACCAGGATCTCGGAGGGGCCGGCGATCAGGTCGATGCCGACCTGGCCGAACACGCGGCGCTTGGCGGCCGCGACGTAGGCATTGCCGGGACCGGTGATCTTGTCGACGGCGCGGATCGACTGCGTGCCGTAGGCCAGTGCCGCGACGGCCTGGGCGCCGCCGATGCGCCACACCTCGTCCGCGCCGGCGATCTCCGCCGCCAGCATGACCAGCGGATTGAGCGCACCGCCCGGCGTCGGCACGGTCATGACGATCCGCTCCACGCCCGCCACCTTGGCCGGCACGATGTTCATCAGCACCGACGACGGATAGGCCGCGGTGCCGCCCGGCACGTAGACACCGACAGAGTCGATCGGCCGGTAGCGGGCGCCGAGCCGCGTGCCGGTGGCGTCGGTGAAATCGACGTCGCGTGGCAGCGTCGCGCGATGGAACGCCTCGATGCGCCGCGCCGCGAAGGCGATCGCCTCGCGCTGGGCCGCGGTCGCCTCCGCCGCCGCCGCTTGTCGCTCGGCATCGGAGATGCGCAGCCCCAGCTTCGCGAGATCGACCTTGTCGAACCTCGCCGTGTAGTCGATCAGCGCCGCATCGCCGCGAGCGCGCACGTCGGCCACGATGCCCGCGGCGACGCGGTCGACATTCTCGTCGGTGTCCCGATTGCGCTCCAGGAAGGCCTGGAATTGCCCTTCGAAGTCCGGCGCCGAGGCATCGAGCCTGAGCGGCCCCATCTCAGGCCGCACTGGCGATCTCGCGGAAGCAATCGACCCAGCGCCCGACCCGGATGGGCTGCGTCTTGAGGGCCGCCCGGTTGACGATGAAGCGCGAGGTGATGTCGGCGATGTGCTCGATCTCGACCAGCCCGTTCTCCTTGAGCGTGCGGCCGGAATCGACCAGGTCGACGATGCGATGGCTGAGGCCGAGCGAGGGCGCCAGCTCCATGGCGCCGGAGAGCTTCACGCATTCGGCCTGCACGCCGCGCGCCGCGAAGTGGCGGCGGGTCACCTCGGGATACTTGGTGGCGATGCGCACATGGCTCCAGCGCCGGGGATCGTCGCTACCCGCCATCTCGGCCGGCTCGGCGACCGCCAAGCGGCAGTGGCCGATGCCGAGGTCGATCGGGGCGTAGATCTCGGGATAGTCGAACTCCATCAGCACGTCGGCGCCGGCGATGCCGAGATGGGCGGCGCCGAAGGCGACGAAGGTCGCGACATCGAACGAGCGCACACGGATGATGTCGAGATCGGCATGGTTGGTGGTGAAGCGGAGCTGGCGCGCGTCGGGATCACCGAACGCCGGCTCGGGCTCGATGCCGGCATGGGCGAACAAAGGCGCCGCTTCCTTGAGAATGCGCCCCTTCGGCACGGCCAGGATGAGTTTCTCGTTGGCTTCGCTCGACACGACCCGTCGCTCCAGTAACGAATGCCCACCTTCTCCGCGACCGGTATCCGAAATGGACGCACTCATGCTCCTCTCCCCCGCCGGGGGGAGAGGATCCCGAATACGAACCCTCGGGCGCCTAGTCGACCGGATGGGCGGGCTTCCACGGGGTGGCCCAGGGCTCCCCGACATCCCCCAAATGACACGCGAGCCGGCCGATTTCCAGTCGGATGGCGCGGTCCGCGGCGAACCGCAGCGTGACTGAATGGTCGTCTTCCTGGGTCACAGACAGAAGATCGAGCACCCGATCGGGCTCGCCGAGCGGCACCTCGTGGTGGCGAACCGCCTTCACATCGTTGAAAACCAGGGCGGAATGGGTCCGCCAGTGGGCCGCCTCGATGGTCGGATCGGCCTCCCAGCAGAACCGGTTGAGCAGCAGGACGAAGCGCCGCTCGTCCTTGAAGTGGACGCAATCACGCACCGCCACGAGCGAATCCTGCACGGCGGCGGAGATGACGCCGAGATCGTCGGCGTCGAGCGCCGTGAGCTTGAGAGGAGTCGGCACCTCAGCCCTTCAGCCGCTCGATGTCGGCCCCGCAGGCGCCGAGCTTCTCCTCGAGCCGCTCGTAGCCGCGGTCGAGATGATAGACCCGGTTCACCGTCGTATGGCCCTCGGCGGCCAGGCCGGCGATGGCGAGCGACACCGACGCGCGCAGGTCGGTCGCCATGACCTCGGCGCCGCGCAGCTTGGGGACGCCGCGCACCAGGGCCGATTCGTGATGGATGGTGACGTTGGCGCCCATGCGCGACAGCTCCGGCACGTGCATGAAGCGGCTCTCGAACACCGTCTCGGTGATCATTGCCGCGCCCTCGGCCCGCGTCATCAGCGCCATCATCTGGGCCTGCAGGTCGGTCGGGAAGCCGGGATAGGGCTCGGTCATCACGTCGACGCCCCTGAGCGCGCCGCTGGTCCGCTGCACGCGCAAGCCGCGCGCCGTCGGCTCGAGGCTGACGCCGGCGGCGCGCAGGGTCTGCGCCGCCGTCTCGATCAGGTCGAGGCGGCCGCCGACCAGCTCGACGTCGCCCGCCGTCATCGCGACGGCCATGGCGTAGGTGCCGGTCTCGATGCGATCGGGAATGACGCTGTGTTCCGCTTCCTTGAGCGAGTCGACGCCTTCGATCGTCAGCGTCTCGGTGCCGATTCCGTCGACCGGCACGCCCAGCGCCACCAGGCAATGCGCCAGATCGGTGATCTCGGGCTCGCGCGCGGCGTTGTCGAGCACGGTCGTGCCCTTGGCGAGCGCCGCTGCCATCATCAGATTCTCGGTGGCGCCGACCGACACCTTGGGAAAGGTGTAGCGCGCGCCGCGCAGGCCGTTCGGCGCCTTGGCCACGAGGTAGCCGCCGTCGATGTCGATCTCCGCCCCCATCGCCTTCAGGCCGGCGATGTGCAGGTCCACCGGCCGGGCGCCGATGGCGCAACCGCCGGGCAGCGACACCCGCGCCTCGCGCTCGCGCGTCAGCAGGGCGCCCAGCACCAGCACCGAGGCGCGCATCTTGCGCACGATGTCGTAGGGCGCGGTGGTCGAGATGATGCGCGGCGCGTGCAGGGTGAGCGTGGTGCCGTGGGCATGGCCGTTCTCGCCCGCCGCCGCACTGACCTCGACGCCGTGCTGCTGCAGGAGCTGGAGCATCGTGGTGATGTCGGCCAGCCGCGGCACGTTGTGCAGGGTGAGCTTCTTGTCGCTCAGGAGGGCGGCGACCATCAGCGGCAGCGAGGCGTTCTTCGAGCCCGAGATGCGGAGCTCGCCCTTGAGCTGCCGGCCACCGTTGATGCGGATACGATCCATCTACGCCTCCGCTCAGATCTTGGGCAGGGTGACGCCGCGCTGGCCCTGGTACTTGCCGGCCTTGTCGCGGTAGGAGACCTCGCACGGCTCGTTGCCCTGCAGGAACAGGAACTGGCAGGCGCCTTCGTTGGCGTAGATCTTGGCCGGCAGCGGCGTGGTGTTGGAGAATTCCAAGGTCACGTGGCCTTCCCATTCCGGTTCGAGCGGAGTGACGTTGACGATGATGCCGCAACGAGCATAGGTCGACTTGCCGACGCAGATCACCAGCACGTCGCGCGGGATGCGGAAATACTCCACGGTGCGGGCCAGCGCGAACGAGTTGGGCGGGATGATGCAGACGTCGGTGGTGCGGTCGACGAAGCTGTTCTCGGCGAAGTTCTTGGGATCGACCACCGCCGAATCGACGTTGGTGAAGATCTTGAAATCGGTGCCCACCCTCGCGTCGTAGCCATAGGACGACAGGCCGTAGGAGATGATGCCCTCGCGCTTCTGGCCATCGACGAAGGGCTCGATCATGCCCTTGTCGTGCGCCATTCGGCGGATCCAGCGGTCGGAGAGAATGGTCATTGTCGGGCGCTTCTAACGGAGGGGGCCCGGCGGCTCAACCGTCGGTCCCCTCGCCATCCACAGGAGCGCGGCCGGGCGTCTCGCGCTCGGCCATCTGGCGCTCAGCTTGCGAGCGCGCCTGGGCCTTGCGCCGCCTGAGATTATCCCGCAGAGCCGCCGCCAGCCGCTCGGCACGCTCAGCGTCCTTCTGCGCGACGGGTTTCGAGGAGGGAGCCATGGCCACGAGGATACACCAATGATCGACGCGCTGCGTACGCCCGATGAACGATTTGCCGGGCTACCGGGTTGGAATTACGCCCCGCGCTACCACCTGAGGGCCGACGGCCTTCGGCTGCACTACATCGACGAAGGACCGCGGCAGGCCCGCCGCACCTGGCTCTGCCTGCACGGCCAGCCGACCTGGAGCTACCTCTATCGCCGCATGATCCCGGTGTTCACCGCCGCCGGCGACCGCGTGGTCGCGCCGGATTTTCCGGGATTTGGCCGCTCCGACAAGCCGACCGATGAGGCCGTCTACACCTTCGACTTGCATCGGCAGGCGCTGATCGCGCTGGTCGAGGCCCTCGACCTGCGCGACATCGTCCTGGTCGTGCAGGATTGGGGCGGCCTGATCGGCCTCACCGTTCCTATGGCTGCGGCCCACCGCTTTGCCGCTCTCCTGGTGATGAACACCATGCTGGGCACCGGCGATGCGCCGCTCGGCGACGGCTTTCTTGCCTGGCGCAGCTTCTCCAACCGCAACCCCGACATGGACATCGCCCGGCTGATGCAGCGCGCCTGCCCGCACCTCGACGATGCCGAGGCAGCCGCCTACGCCGCACCCTATCCCGACGCGAGCTTCAAGGCCGGCGTCCGCCGCTTCCCCAATCTCGTGCCCGACCGGCCCGACGCCGGCGGCGCAGCGCTATCCCGCGAAGCCCGCCGCTTCTGGCGCGAGCGCTGGACCGGCAAGAGCCTGATGGCGATCGGCATGACCGATCCCGTGCTCGGCCCGGCCGTGATGCGCGCCCTGCACGCCGACATCCGCAACTGCCCGCCGCCGATCGAGATCGTCGACGCCGGCCACTTCGTCCAGGAATGGGGCGAGCCGATCGCACGCGCGGCGGTTCAGGTGCTGTAGCGCATAATCCTCCCCAGCTTCGTTGGGGCCGAGAATGAAGGTCACGCACGCCCCCTTGCGGATGCGAATGATTCTCATAAAGAGATCGTTATCACCAGCACGGCCGGCAGGCATATCGAAGCACAACCGCCAAGGACCTATGGATGCCCGGCAATCAGAGTATCGGCCTGCTTGATGCCAAGGAGAACCGTCGTCGGATCGCTCGAGACCGCATGCAGGAGCGACGTCGCCGCCGTCGTGTCGCTCGCGCCCGACCACGTCGTATGATGGACCTCCTGCTGGTGCACATAGGCAAGGGCGACTGCGACCTTGCCCATCAGCGTGGTGATGTCGTGACCGTCCGAGGTATCCTGTGTTCCGGCCATGATGTTGATCAGCACCGAGCCCACGAATTGACCTGCCGCCAAGGTCGCCTTGACTTGGCCAGTCCAATAGGCGAGGCCAGCCGCGTCCGAGCCGCGGTTGAACAGGTTATTGTAGACCGAATCGATGAAGGTACTGATCTGGCTGTCGCTGGCGCTGAACGGATCGACCAGGAACGGATAGAGCGCCTTGGCCTCGGCGCTGACGCCGAACGAGCTGGCGATGTTGGCAAACAGCGCGGCGGGCCCCTGGGTCTGCAGGTTCGCATTGAACTGGCCCACCCAGAACTCGAAACCGCCCGAGTCCGCGCCGCGGCCAAAGAAGGCAGCATAGGTGGCGGCGATCTGTTCCTCGGGGCTGAGGGCAAGGAGATTCAAGGTCGTGGTCGCGCCGACAATGACCGGCACGACATAAAGTAGTGCCTGGCCGTCGGACGAGGTGGCGCCGTTGGTCGCATGGTAGCCGAAGCCATCTATCCCCGAAAAAGCGCCCGACGGCGTATAGTCGAACCCGCCGGGGGCCGTGAGCTGCAGCGTGCCGTGCGCAGGGCCGGAGACCAACGTGGCCGTCGACGCGCTCTCGTCGTTCAACAATATCCCGGCGGAGGCAGCGATCGACAAGGAGCGGCCCTGGATGACGATGTACGCATCGTCGTGGGTCGCGACAGGCGGTGCCGTGTCGTCATTGACGATGGTCCCGAGTGCCTGCGCCGTGCCAGCTCCCAGGACACCCGATGGATCGGCGACCTTGAGCACGAAGGATTCGTCGCCTTCAAACACCGTATCGCCGGCGACGATCACGGTGACGACCTTGTGAGTCTCGCCGGGCGCAAAGATCACCGCGCCCGACGGCAACGCGCCGCCTGTGAAATCGGCGGCTGACGCCGGATGATTGCCAAAGCCGGCGACCACCCAATTCAACGTCTGGCTCGTCCCCAGAGCCTGCTCGAAGGACACAGAGAAGGTCATTGGCGTGTTTCCGCCTTGACCCTCGGCCTTCAGGGAATCAATGCCGGAGACCAGAACCGCCAAGGCGTCGTTGTCGACGATCGTCGCGACGGCCTGAGCACGGCCCAGTGTCAGGCCTGCCGCACCGGACAGCTTGAGTGAGAATGTCTCGAGCCCCTCGACAGCGAGGTCATCGACGACAGGGATGTTGACCAGCTTGACCGTCTCGCCCGGCGCAAAGTTGATGCTGGCCGTCCCGCTCGGAAGATCGACGAAGTCGTTGCCGCCCGCCGTCCCGCTCGACAGCGAGTAGCTCACGCTCGTCACGCTCGCCGACGGCTGGCTCAGCCGAAAAACGAACGTCGCAAACGCGTCCCCTTCTCTGGCCATGACGTCGTCGACGTTCAATACCGGACTGACCGCGACCGCCCCGTCATTGTTCTCGATGATTGCCGTGCCCTGCGTGTCCGCAAGGATGGCCCCTCCCGTCGCACCGGTGAGCTGAAAGCCGAACATCTCGTCGGCCTCGCCAACACTATCGTCGACGAGGGGAACCAGGATGGTCTTCGCTGTCTCGCCCGGCATGAAGGTCACCGTAGAGGTCACCGACGTATAGTCGCTCCCCGACAGGGCCGACCCGTCCTTCGTCTGATAGGTCACGGTGATCAAGGTCGTGCTGGCACGATCGAGCGTGATCACGAACCCTGCATTGCCGTCGCTCTCGTCGACGACAGCGTCGCTCACCGACACCAGCGGCGCAGCCCCGATCGTGTCGTTGTCGACGATCGTCGCGATCGCAAGATCGCGACCCAGCGTCAGGCCTGTCGCACCGAGCAGGTTCAAGTAAAAGGTCTCATCTCCTTCAACGGCGGTGTCACCAGCGATGGGGATATTGACCAGCTTGACCGTCTCGCCCGGTGCAAATTTGATGATGGCCGTCCCGCCGGGAGGACCGACGAAGTCATTGCCGCCCGCCGTCCCGTTCGACAGCGAGTAGCTCACGCTCGTCACGCTCGCCGACGGCTGGCTCAGCCGTAGAACGAACGTCGCAAATACGTCCCCTTCACCGGCAACGATGTCGTCGACGTTCAATACCGGGCTGACCGCGACCGCCCCGTCATTGTGCTCGATGATCGCCGTGCCCTGCGTGTCCGCGAGGATGGCCCCTCCCGTCGCACCGGTGAGCTGAAAGCCGAACATCTCGTCGGCCTCGCCAAGACTGTCGTCGACAACGGGAACCAGGATGGTCTTCGCCGTCTCGCCCGGCATGAAGGTCACCGTCGAGGTCACCGCGGCATAGTCGCTTCCCGACAAGGCCGACCCATCCTTCGTCTGATAGGTCACGGTTATCGAGGTCGTGCTGGCACGATCGAGCGTGATCACGAACCCTGCATTGCCGTCGCTTTCGTTGACCACGGCGTCGCTCACCGACACCAGAGGCGCAGCCCCGATCGTGTCGTTGTCGACGATCGTCGCGACCGCCTGAGCGCGGCCCAGTGTCAGCCCTGCCGCATTGGCCAGCTTGAGTGAAAGTATCTCGAGCCCTTCGACAGCGGTGTCATCGACGATGGGGATGTTGACCAGCTTGACCGTCTCGCCCGGCGCAAAGTTGACGATGGCCGTCCCGCTGAGAGGACCGACGAAGTCATTGCCGCCCGCCGTCCCGGCCGACAGCGAGTAGCTCACGCTCGTCACGTTCGCCGACGGCTGGCTCAGCCGAAGAACGAACGTCGCAAGCACGTCCCCTTCACCCACTACGATATCGTCGACGTTCAATACCGGGCTGACCGCGACCGGCCCGTCATTGTGCTCGATGATCGCCGTGCCCTGCGTGTCCGCGAGGATGGCCCCTCCCGTCGCGCCGGTGAGCTGAAGGCCGAACGTCTCGTCGGCCTCGCCAAGACTGTCGTCGACAAGCGGAACCAGGACGGTCTTCGCCGTCTCGCCCGGCATGAAGGTCACCGTCGAGGTCACCGCGGCATAGTCGATTCCCGACAAGGCCGACCCATCCTTCGTCTGATAGGTCACGGTTATCGAGGTCGTGCTGGCGCGATCCAGCGTGATCGCGAACCCCGCATTGCCGTCGCTCTCGTTGACCACGGCGTCGCTCACCGACACCAGCGGCGCGGCCCCGATCGTGTCGTTGTCGACGATCGTCGCGATCGCCAGATCGCGACCCAGCGTCAGGCCTGTCGCACCGAGCAGGTTCAAATAAAAGGTCTCATCTCCTTCAACGGCGGTGTCACCCGCGATGGGGATGTTGACCAGCTTGACCGTCTCGCCCGGCGCAAAGCCGATGGTGGCCGTCCCGCCGGGGGGACCGATGAAGTCGTTGCCGTCCGCCGTCCCGGTCGACACCAGGTAGCTCACGCTCGTCACGCTCGCCGACGGCTGGTTCAGCCGTAGAACGAACGTCGCAAGCACGTCCCCTTCACCGACCGCGATGTCGTCGACGTTCAATACCGGGCTGACCGCGACCGGCCCGTCATTGTGCTCGATGATCGCCGTGCCCTGCGTGTCCGCGAGGATGGCCCCTCCCGTCGCGCCGGTGAGCTGAAAGCCGAACGTCTCGTCGGCCTCGCCAAGACTGTCGTCGACAACGGGAACCAGGATGGTCTTCGCCGTCTCGCCCGGCATGAAGGTCACCGTCGAGGTCACCGCGGCATAGTCGCTTCCCGACAAGGCCGACCCGTCCTTCGTCTGATAGGTCACGGTCATCGAGGTCGTGCTGGCACGATCGAGCGTGATCACGAACCCCGCATTGCCGTCGCTCTCGTTGACCACGGCGTCGCTCACCGACACCAGCGGCGCAGCCCCGATCGTGTCGTTGTCGAGGATCGTCGCGATCGCCAGATTGCGACCCACGGTCAGGCCTGTCGCACCGAAGATGTTCAGGAAGAAGATCTCCGATCCTTCAATCGCAGCATCATCGAAGATCGCGATGCTGACAGACTTTGTCGTCTCGCCGGGCGCGAAGCTGACCGTGGCAGACCCGCCCGGCGGCGCGCTGAAATCACTGTTACCGGCCGTTCCGGGCGACAGCGAGTAGCTCACGCTCGTCGCGCTCGCCGATGGCTGGCTCAGCCGAAGAACGAACGTCGCAAGCCCATCCTTTTCGCCCACTACGATGTCATCGACAGTCAGCATTGGCGTAGCCATCGGCGGAACCTCAGCTTCAGACGATCAAGACCCCAAGCTCTTGGCCAGCGCCGTCGGCACGCGCACCGGCATGTCGAGCAGCATCTGGGCGAAGGCCTTGGCGAGAGGATCGGCCTTGATCGAGGCCATGCCGCCGCCGCCCAGCGCCTGGCGCAGCAGGAAGTTGAAGCCGTGGATGCCGGGCAGCCGCCAGCGCGTCACCGTGCCCTCGATGCGATGGGCGAAGTAGCGCGCCACTGCCTCCTCCGTGACCTCGGAATCGAGGATCGGCTCGAACTCCGGCCGGCGGGCGAAGATGCCGATGTTGGCGTTATCGCCCTTGTCGCCGGAGCGGCCGTAGGCCAGCGCGACCAACGGCACGGTCTCGGTCGCGGCGCTGGGCGCGCTCGCCGGCAAGGGTGGCGCCTCGGTGGGCAACTGATCGGTGGTGAAGCCGCCGCTCTTGGCCCCCTGCTCCATCGGGATCACGCGCCCGTCGAGCTCTATCGTGACCGGCACAAGGGTCTTCGGGACCAGGCAGGAGAACATGCGGATCACCGGCGAAGGCGAGACGCGGCCCGCCCCGAAGCTGCCGGTCATGCCGACCACGCCGCCGGTCGACATCGGCGCGATCTCGCGGCCGAGCAGGCCAAGCGCTTCCTTCTGGTCGTGCCGTGCGGCGATCTTGACGACGACCTCGCGCGAGTCCTGGGTGCGGGCGTGCGGGCCGTAGGTCGCCTCGCCGCCGATGATCTCGATCGAGACGTCGCGGTAGTCGCCCATGTTCTTCTCGCGGAACAGGCGGCGCGTCTTCTTGATGATCGCGTCGGCGCTCGCCTGGCCCTTGGCGACCGCTTCGCGGCCGCCCAGCATGAAGATGGTGCTGAGCTTGTAGCCGTCTGGCCAGGTGGTGGAGACCTTGTAGGTGTCGGTCGGCGGCCGCCCCCTGGCGCCGGCGACGCGCACGCGGTCCTTGCCCACCTGCTGGTAGGTCGCGCCGGTGAAGTCGCAGACCACGTCGGGCACGATGTAGGCCCGCGGATCGCCGATCTCGTAGAGCATCTGCTCGGCCACGGTGGCGGCGCTGATCAGGCCACCGGTGCCGTCGGGCTTGCCGAGCACGAAGGCGCCGTCGCGTTCGACCTCGGCCACCGGGAAGCCCATGTTGTCGTAGTCCGGCACCAGGCGCCAATCGGTGAAGTTGCCGCCGTTGCATTGCGCGCCGCATTCGATGATGTGGCCGCACAAGGTGCCGGCGGCGAGCTGATCGTGATCGTCCATCGTCCAGCCGAAGGCGTGGATCAGCGCGCCCAAGGTCACCGCCGAATCGACACAGCGGCCGGTGATCACCACGTCGGCACCCTCGGCCAGGGCGCGGGCGATCGGGAAGCCGCCGAGATAGGCGTTCATGCTGGCGATGCGGGCCGGCAGCGCGGCGCCGGTATCCATCTCGCGGACGTCGAGTGCGCGCAGCTCGTCGATGCGCGGCTGCAGGTCGTCGCCCAGCACGACGGCGACCTCGAGCGTGACGCCGGCCGCCGCGCAGGCCTTCAGCACGGCGTCGCGGCAGGCCTGCGGGTTCACGCCGCCGGCGTTGGTGATCACCTTGATCTTCCGGTCGGCGATCTCGCGCGCGAGCGGGCCCATCACCACGCTCACGAAATCGGTGGCGTAGCCGGCCTGCGGGTTGCGCTGCTTCTGCGCCGCCATGATCGACATCGTCACCTCGGCGAGATAGTCGCTCACCAGGTAATCGACGTTGCCATGACGCACGAGCTGCGCGGCGGCCGTCTCGGTATCGCCCCAGAAGCCGGAATGACAGCCGACGCGAACGGTCTGCTTGGGCGTGCTCATCACGCCCTCTTGCGCCGGATGAAGTTGCCCATGCGCTCGACGTGCTCGCCCTCGGCCACCGACTGGGCGAAGGCGTCGATGCCGGCCTGCACCGCCTCGTCGAGCGGCAGGCGTTCCCAGCGCCGCATCAGGCGTTTCTGCGCCCGCACCGAGAGCGGCGTCGCCTCGACAACAGCCTCGACCAGGCGGTCGACCGCGGCGCCGATCTCACCTTCCGGCACGACCTCCTCGACGAAGCCCCAGGCCTCCGCCTTGGCAGCCCCAATGGTCTCCGCGGTGAGCAGCAGCCGCGAGGTGCGGCCCCAACCGATCAGGCGCGGCAGCAACGCGGCTTCAACGACCGAGGGCACGCCGACCTTGACCTCGGGCATGCCGAAATGCGCCGTGTCGGTAGCGACACGCATGTCGCACGCTGCCGCGACCTCGAGCCCGGCGCCCAGGGTGTAGCCTTCCAGGCGGCAGATCACCGGCACCGGGCAGTCGCGCACCGCCTGGCAGAGCTTATGGATCATGGTGATGAAGCTGCGGCCATCCTCCGAGCTGCGCATGTTGGCCATGTGGTTGATGTCGGCGCCACCGATGAAGGCGCGGCCGCCGGCGCCGGCGAACACGACGACCCGCAGGTCGCGCTCGCGCGACAGCGACTGGAAGGCCTCGGTGAGATCGAGCAGCGCCGGAGGATTGAGCACGTTCAGGCGGCGCGCGTAATCGTAGGTGACGTGGGCCACGACGCCCGCCGGACGGCGGTCCCAGGCGATGTCGATCTTGTGCGCAGCCGCCATTGGTTTCGCTCCGTGGGCCTTTGTTGATGGGGGATAATCTTCTATTAGAGCCCCCTCCCGACGCTTCACAAGAGCCAACCCGGATGCCCGATTCCCTGCCCATCGATCTCGGCCGCTACTCGCAGTTCGTGCCGCCGGATCCGTTCGAGGATCACGTCGGGCCGTTCTATTTCAAGATCACGGGCGATGCCCGACAGGCGGGCAGCGTGCATTGCGTGCTGCCGACCTTGCCGCGCCACGGCAACTATGTCGGCGGCGTGCATGGCGGCGCCATCCTGACCTTCGCCGACTATGCGCTCTGCCTGGTCGCCGGCCGCGCCGCCGACCGCGGCACCAACACGAGCTTCGCCATGACGGTGAGCATCGCCGTCGAGTTCCTCGACGCCGGCCGCATCGGCCCGCCCCTGGAAGCGAGCGGCGAGCCGCTGCAGGTGACCGGCCGGATGGCCTTCGCCCGCGGCAGCCTAACCCAGGAAGGCCGCACGATCGCCTTGTGGTCGGGCGTCTGCCGCCACCTGCCGCGCGCCAAAGCGATGGCCCGCAAGGACGAGGCGGAGGCCGCCTCGGTTGCTCCGCCAGCGCAGATCGTGCCGGCCGACTTCGCACCGCTGACGACGGCCAGCGTCTACTCGCAGCACATCGGCCGCTCCTACGCGCGCAAGGAGACCGACGGTGCGTCGCTGATCCAGCCTACCCTGCCCCATATGTGCAACTCGGGCGGCGTGCTGCATGGCGGCTACATGATGAGCTTCGCCGACTCGGCGGTCACGCGCGCCGCCGGCCTGACGACCGGGATGGCGCCGACCACGGTCGCCTTCGCTGCCGAGTTCCTGTCGGCCGGCGACCTGTCGGCGCCCGTGACCACGCGCGTCGAGGTGCCGCGCCACGGCAAGTCGCTCGCCTTCCTGCGCGGCCTGCTCGAGCAGAACGACCGCAAGCTCCTGTCCTACTCGGCGACGATCAAGTTGCGCGAGCGGTCCGGAAGAGCGTGAATGAAGATCTGCCGCCCAGGCTCGGGATTTCACCACCGTCGCCGATCGACCCGCTGACATATCGCTTGATCCCGGGCTCGGCATACCAGGGCGGCATGTGGCCGATGGTGAGCGCCTCGACGATGCGCTTGGCGGCGCGTCGCGTGTCGTCGTAGGTCAGCAGCGGCATCGGCCCGATCTCGCCCGGCCGATGGCATTCCCGGCAGCTTCGTTGGAGGACCGGCGCCACGTCCTTGTGGTAGGCGGCGGCCGGGCTCCTGCGCGCCGGCCGGCGCGATGATCGACGAGGCGGCCTGCAGGCCGGCGATGAGGTCCAACATCGAGAGCAGACCGCAGGACTTTCCGTGCGGCATCGACTGCCAAAATCAGCCGGCCGTCGTTGCGCCCTTGCTTGCGACGGGCGGCGGGATGGCTCCCCTGATCCGGAAGGTGCCTTGGGGCCAGACCTGCTGCGCGTCGCGCCCACGCGATCTTGCCGCCGCCGAGATCGCCGAAAATCGGGCCGACGCCCGAAGGCCGAATGAAATTGAAATGAAGCAAATCCGCCAGGTCGCCGTACGATCTGGGCCGTCCAATCAATAGGTTGTGGTGTTTCCTGGCAGATCGAACTAAAGCTCGATCAAAACTGAACTATTAGATAAAGAAGAGCCTGTATCTCGCTGAAAAATAGTGCTAATTTAGTCCTATTGTAGACACATTCATTTTCGGACGATCAAATGCAGCAGCCTTCAGTACTGCTGGTCGAAGACGACGCGCATCAGCGCAAAGCGGCCGAGACCATTCTTGTCGACCACGATCTCAATGTCATTGCGGTGGAGAACGGCGCCCAGATGCGGCGTCAGATCTCGCGCGCCATGCCCGACCTGGTCCTGCTGGAAACGAAGCTTCCCGGGCACGAAGACGGCTTCGCCCTCACCCGCTGGCTGCGCGAGAGCAACACCAAGGTCGGCATCATCATGTTGACGGCGTCAAACGACCCGCAGAGCACGGTGCGCGGGCTCGACAGCGGCGCCGACGACTATGTCGCCAAGCCCTACGAGCCCAACGAGCTGCTGGCGCGCTGCAAGAGCGTGCTGCGCCGCTCGGCCAACAAGTCGATGCCGCCGCGGCTCGAGCGCATCCGCATGGGCCGGCACGTCCTCGACCTGCCGGGCTGCCGCCTGATCGACCCCAATGGCGAGGATGTCGGCGTGACCGCCGCCGAGTTCGACACGCTGAAGGTGTTCGCCGAGAATCCCAACCGCCCTCTGTCGCGCGACTGGCTGCTCGAGACCACCAGCCATCGCAACCGCGACCCGTTCGACCGGGCGATCGACCTCCGCGTCACCCGGCTGCGCCGCAAGATCGAGCCGATCGCCGACAAGCCGACGGTCATTCGCACCGTGCGCGGCGTCGGCTATATGTTCGTGCCGCCCGCCGAATAGGCTACAAGGGCGGCCTCTCCGGAGCGACACGCGGGTCGGTCGGGGGCCCGTAGTTCAGTGGTTAGAACGAGCCGCTCATAACGGTTATGTCGCAGGTTCGAATCCTGCCGGGCCTACCACCCACCCCGTCAGCCGGTCCGTGCAGGATGACCGGCCGACCGAATGGGCAGCGGCTTGCTAGTTGGGCCTGATTCTGTGCGACTTTCTGCGTTTCGAGACAGAAACTAGCTAGAATTGCCCGTCCGCGTTGGTTGCAGCGCCGAGCACCGGGAGTGGATCCGGGTAGAGAGCTTGCGCGACGAACAGGTCCACCGCCGACTTTCCGGCGCTTACGCTCGTCGCGTCTGGACCGACGCCCTCGACGACGGTCCGCGCCGAGTCCGGCGTCATCGCGACCTGGTTGTTGACGGTCTGCGCGACGTAGTAGGTGCCGACAGTCACCTTGTTCTCGACGGCGAGGACGTCGTCGCCCTGGGCGCCGGAGATGATATCGACGATGGCCAGACCCGTCGGGCGCAGTCCAGCCTTCAGCTGGCCGATCCAGTAGGCCTCACCCGCCGCATCGGGCGTGCGATTGAAGAGGTTGGCGTAGATCTCGCCGACGAACGCATGAAGCGCGGCGGCGTCGCCCGGGTCGGGATGGGCGAGAAATCCATACACGCCCTGAGGCTCCGGTTGCGCCGCAAAGGATCGTGCTATTTCGCCGAGCCCCATCCCCGCCGCGAGCCGACCCACCCAATAGGCTTCACCCGCCGCATCCGGCGCCCGGTCGCAATAGCCGGCATACAGGGCGGTCACGTCATCGTCGATGGTTTTGCTCGCCGCCGCCGTGATCGTGTAGGTTCCCGCATACAGGTCGTTGAAAGAGGCAGCCTCGACGTAGTAGGTGCCGCTGGTCGCCGCGATGAAGTCGAGCTGCGAGTCGGTGTCGCCGCCGATGATGTCGTCGTTCGCTGCGAGGGCGACTCCATCCGCGCCGTGCACGATGACGAGAGGATCCGCCAGCGAGCCACCGCCGCCCCGGATGCCGGCGAGGCCGATGTGGTAGGTCGTGCCGGCCGTCACCTGAAGGGAGAACCAATCGCGATCCCCCGCGGTCTCGAGGTCGCCGGGGGCCGAGCCGCCGCTGACCACGCGACCCAAGGGATGAAACGGATCATCGAGCGCACCGGCATAGTCGTCGGTGCCGTTCGCCGCGGCCACCTCGACGACATAGGCGCCCGAGTACCTGTCCTGGTACGAGCCCGCCTCGACGTAGTAGAAGCCGGTCTCGGTCGCCGCGAAGACGAGCTGCGAATCGGTGGTGTCGCCGCCGGCGATGTCGTCGTTCTCGGCCACGACGTCGCCCGCCGCATCGTGAAGGCGCAGGTAGGGGTCCGCGAGCCTCGCCTCGCCGCCGCTCGTCGTCCCGGTGAGGCTGACGACATAGGTTTCCCCTGCCGCGAGCTTCACGCGGAACCAGTCGCGATCGGTCGGAACCTCGAGCGTGCCGGAGCCAGAACCGCCGACCGTGAGCAGTCCCAACGGGTGCGTCGTGTCGGTCAGGCTGTTGGCGAGATCATCGGCCCGCGATGCAGGGCTGCTCAGCGAGAGCGAGTAGGTTCCCGCGAGACCGTCGCCGGAAGCACCCGCCTCGACATAGTACGTGCCCGACACGGTCGGAACGAAGCTCAGCCGCGAGTCGAGATTGCCGCCCGGGACGATGTCGTCGTTCTGGGCGAGCAGGGCGCCCGTACCGCTGTAGAGACGCGCGACCGGATTGATCAGCGTGCCGCCGTCCAGCTCGATCGTGTAGGCCACGCCCGCCGCCAGCTCGACGGCATACCAGTCGCGATCGCCCTTCGAATCGATGGTGCCTGCCGCAGCCCGGCCGAGCGGAACCTGCCCGAAGGGAGCCGACTGATCGGTCAGCGCATTGGCCTGGCGGTCGGCATTGCCGGCGCCCAACGGCCAATCGACGCTCTGGTCGTCGAACTGCAGCAGCTCGACACTCTTCAGGATATCCGTGCCTTCGGGTCCCGCGACCTTCACGCCGCCGTCGCCGAGGGCCGTCAGGGTGTATTGCGAACGCTGGCCGGCAAAGACCGCCGTGTCGGCGCCGGCCCCGCCGTCGATCGTGTCGTCGCCGCCGTTGCCGACGAAGATGTTGTTCGCGGCCGAGCCAGTGAAGCGGTCGTTGCCGGCGCCGCCGACCACCTTCTCGATCACCGTGTCCATCGCGATGGCGATGTTGTTTCGCATGCCATTGGCGCTGGTGAAGGTGCCGGGGTTGAGACTGACCGTCGATTGCTTCGAGAAGCCGGACAGGTCCAGCGTGTTCTTGGTGCCGCCATCCCAGATCGTGACCACCGGGTGCTGGTTGACCGTGAAGTCGAAGAACTGCTTCACCGGCGCCGCGATGTTGCTGTTGAAGCCGAAGACCTGCCCGCCCGAGGCGAGCGGACCGGTCTTCGCCGCGCCGTAGATCCGCTGGATCGCCAGAATGTCGACGATCATCGGCGTCGTCGGCCCATACGGGTAACCGCCTCCGAACGGATCGGTGCCGGATGACGTTCCCCAGTCCGTGCCGGTCACCGGATAGGTGTCGGTGAATCTCGCGGCCGCCGTCGGGCTGATGTACGACATCAGCGCCCACAAGCGGGTGTCGTAGGCGCTGAACTGCTGCGCGCTCGTGTCAACGTTGCCGTTGTAGGGGCCGCCATGGCCGAGGCCGAGCATGTGGCCGATCTCGTGCACCACCGTCTGCCAGCCGTAGCCGCCGGCCTCCTCGAACGAGGTGCCGACACGCCAGTACGGCGGGCTGGTGTCGATGTGGATCTCCGACTCGAAGGCCTTGCCCGGGACGCTGCTGCCCACGGTCGAGGCCGTGGCCGAGATGAAGGTCTGGTAGGCCCGCTTGCTGTCGGCCGGGAGGCGAAAGAAGGTTTGATCGGCGGCATTGGGCCCCGACGCCAGCGTGAAGGTGATGTTGGCCTCGGCCGACCACAGGGCCAGGCACGCGGCGAACGCGTCCTTCTCGACCGGCGTCCAGCCCGACGCACTATCGAACCAGTACGCCACGCTGCCGCCGGACGAGCCGAAGGCCCCGTCGCCCCACTTCTTCGCGGTCGATGTCGTCGTCCGGTAGGTCGCCGGGATGGTGCCCCGTTCCCAGGTGCCGAAAGCGGTTCCGGCCACCTTCGCGGTGTCGGTCACGCCGGAGATGAACGCGACCTCCCCTTCAGCGCCAGTTGGAATCGTTGCCATCGCGAGTCCTCCACCCGGAAAGCGACTCCCTCTCTGCGTCATCCGGCCCGCCGTGTCACTCTGTCAGGCAGGGCATTGGCTGTGTCATCTTCTCCGTCGTCCGGAGAGTTCACCGTCGTCCCGAGAGGCCGCTGCGGGCGGGCGCTTGATTTGCCGCCGCCCGTTCACGTCCGACGGATCGAATGTCGGTGACGCCGAAGCGAGCCACTGGCTAATCTCGCGCGCTTGCCGTCATCCGGCGCACCTTTGGGGAAGCGACCATGAGATCGAGAATTGCCGCAGCCACGCTCGCCCTGTTGGCATCGTTGCCCGTGTCACAGCGCGCGATCGCGGCTAACGGGTTCGACTTGGTCACCCTGGGGGCGCTGGGCGGCATCCAGGACGGCAACCTCAGCGCCTTCATGATCCATCCCCATGGCGATGCCCGCGCCGTGACCTGCGATGCCGGTACGCTGGTGAACGGCCTGCGCCTCGCCGACGAGAAGGGCGCGCTCGCGGGCATCACGGTGCCGCCCGATTCCAACCTGAGCCGCGTCGGCTACGCGCTGACGACGTCGATCAAGGGCTATCTGATCAGCCATGCCCATCTCGATCATGTGACCGGCTTGATCGTCGCCTCGCCCGACGACAGCAAGAAGCCGATCTACGCCCTGCCTTCGGTCGGGATCGACCTGGTCGAAACCTATTTCAACTGGCGGGCCTGGCCGAACTTCAGCGACCGCGGGAAGGCGCCGCAGCTCAAGAAGTACGCCATCGAGGAGCTGAAGCCCGGCGTGGCGACAGCGCTCAAGGACACGGCCATGACGGTGACGGCCTTTCCGCTGAGCCACGGCGGCGTCGAATCGACGGCATTCCTGATCGAGAGCGACGGCGAGGGCGTGCTGTGCTTCGGCGACACCGGGCCCGACGCGGTCGAGAAGGGCACCCGGATGAAGGACATCTGGGCGGCGGTGGCGGAACGGGTGAAGCAGAAGCGCCTCAAGGCCATCGTGATCGAATCGTCCTACACCAGCGACCGGCCGGACAACCTGCTGTTCGGCCATCTGACGCCGCGCCATGTGCTGGAGGGCCTGCGCGAGCTCGACAAGCTCGCCGGCGGCGGCGCACTCAAGGATCTCCCGGTGGTCGTGAGCCACATCAAGTATTCGCTCACCAGGGAACAGCCGCAGAAACAGATGCTGCAGGAGCTGGAAAGCGGCAACGACATCGGCGTGCGCTTCATCATGCCCGAGCAGGGCAGCCGCCTGCACCTCGAGTGATCGGCCGGAGCGCCAGCCGCATCCGGCACGGCACCCTGCTTCGAGTTGATCAGCGGGCTGACAAGTCGATCGAAAGCGCCTCGGGCAGCCGATCGAGACGGTAGGTGCGCATCGCCGTGCCGCTGAACAGCGCCGTCTTCTCCGCTGCGCTGGCGCCGGACGCCAGGCGCTTGAACGCGTTCCACAGCACCGGGTAGCTGCACATGCCCTTGTCGACCGGGAAGTTGCTCTCGAACATGCAGCGGTCGGCACCGAAGGCCTCGATGCAGGTCTCGACATGAGGCCGCCATGTCGCGGCCAGCTCCTCCGAGCCCGGCGGCCGCGGCCGGCGATGGAAGTCGTAGCCGCTGACATACATGGTGAGCCCGCCCAGCTTGACCACGACGTTGGGCAGCGCCGCCAGCGCGAGCATCTGTCGCTTCCATTCGGGGAAGACCTCCGCCTGCCGGCCGGCGAACGGGCCGATGCCGAGCGGCCCGCCGACATGATCGACGACGATGGCGAGCTCGGGCACGGCGCGCGCCAGCGCGATCACGTGCGTGAGCTGGGTGTGATAGCACCACACGTCGAGCGGCAGGCCGAGGCGCGCCAAGCGGCGCGCGCCGTCGGCAAAGGCGGGATGCTGCAGGGGCCCGGGCGGCGGCGACACCAGGTTCGACGTCACCTCCGGCGAGGGGTGCCAGGCGGTACGATTGCGAATGCCACAGAACCGCGCGCCGGCGATCGCCTGATGCGCCTCGAGCAACGGCTCGACCCTCTCGCCGAGCGTCAGGTCGACCATGCCGATGATGCCGGCGCAGGCCCGCGTCGGGCCATGCCGGCCGCTGGCGCTTACGGCGGCAATGCCGGTGACGAACTCGGTCTCGCCGAGCGGCTGCTCCTCGACCGGTCCGCCGGCGCGATACATCTCCCCGCACTGCACGAAGATCGTGCCGCGAATATCGTGCCCGCTGGCGGTATCGGCCAGAAGATCGGGCAGAAGGTAGGATCCCTCGTCGCGCTGCCAGAGATGATGATGCGGATCGACGATCGGCAGGCCCGGCTCGAGCACCGGCTCGGCGATGAGCCGCAGCCAGTCCTCGCGCACGATGATCTGCCGGCCGTGACCGAGCAGTGGATCGGTGTCGGCCATGGCACCCTCTATTCGATGCGGATGTTGGCGGTCTTCACCATCTCGGCATAGAACGCGATCTGCTTCTCCCGGAAGGCGGCGAACTCGACCACCGTGTTGGGCTGTGTGAGCGCACCGAGCTCGGCGAGGCGTGCGGCGGTCGCCGGCGCACGGAACACGGCGTTCATCTCGGCGTTCAGCCGGCCGATCAGTGCGGGGTCGGTGCCCGCCGGCGCGAACACGCCGTTCCACTCCCAGGTCTCGAAGCCCGGCAGGGTCTCGGACATGGCCGGTACGCCCGGCAGCACGTCGATCGGCTTCGGTCCGGTATGGACCATGCAGGTCACTTCCTTGGCCGAGCGCAGCGCCACGGTGCCGGGCACGTTGCCGAACTGCATCGGGATGCGGCCGGCGAACAGATCGTTGCGCACCGAGCCCATCTCCTTGTAGGGCACGTGATTGATCTTGATGCCGGCGCGCTGGTTGAGCAGCTCGAGCGTCACGTGCTGCACCGTGCCGACGCCGGTCGACGCGCAGTCGAGACCGCCCGGCTTGCTCTTCGCCAGGGCGATCAGCTCGGGCACCGTCTTGGCCTCGAACTTCACGTTGCAGTTCAGCGTGTTGGGCGCCTGCATCGAGAGGAACACCGGCATCAGATCGCGCAACGTGTCGTAGGGCAGCTTGCCGGCGAACAGCGACGGGTTCACCGAATGCGCTGTCGCGTCGTACAGCAAGGTGTAGCCGTCGGCCGGAGCGCGGGCCACGATCTGCGCGGCAACGGTGCCGGCGGCCCCCGGCTTGTTGTCGACGGTGAAGGTCTGGCCAAGCTTCTCCGACAGCGCCGCGCACAGGATGCGGCTCACGACATCGGCCGTGCCGCCCGGACTGTAGGCGTTGACCACGCGCACGCCACGCGCGGGATAATTCTGCGCCTGCACGATCGCCGGCGCCGCCAACCCGAAGGCTGCGCCCAGCATCGTGCGGCGCCGGACGGTCGTGCTCGGGGCCATGCTTCCTCCATCACTGCCGGCTCTTGCTGGCTGCGGCAAAACCTGCGGCGCGACACATCACGGGGCAAGCGCAATCGAAGGCACGACCTGCTCTTCGAAAACCAGGACCACAGGGCGATGCTATGAGCCTTCCCCCTGCGTCCCGTCCGAGCTCCGCCGGACGCTCAGGATTTCCTGCGGTTGAGGAAGTTGGTCATGTAGCGGCGCGGCTCGTCGGTGCGGTAGGCGTCGACGAAGGCCTGGATGCCGGCGCGCGCGCCGTCGGTCGGCGACATGCGGTCCCAGTCGATGATCAGCCGCTTCTGGATGCGTATCGCCTGCGGCCCGCAAGCGACCAGCGACTTGACCCAGCCCTCGACTGCCGCGTCGAGGTCGGCCTGGGGCACCAGCCTTTCGAGGTAGCCGATGCGATAGGCTTCCTGCGCGTCGATGTGATCGCCCGTCAGGACCAGCTCGCAGGTCTTCCCCCAGCCGATCAGGCGCGGCAGGACCGATGCTTCCATGCCCGAGGGAATGCCGTGCCGCGTCTCGGGCATGCCGAACCGGGCATGGTCCGCCGCGACCCGCATGTCGGCGCACGCCGCCAGCTCCATGCCCGAGCCGAAGCAATAGCCGTTGATGCGGGCGATCACCGGCACCGGGCAGGTCCGCACCGAATCGCACATGCGATGGGTCTTGTTCGCCGAAGCTTCGGCCGCAGCGAGGTCGAACTCGGCCAGCTCGGCGAGGTTGGTGCCGCCGACGAAGGACTTGTCGCCCGCGCCGGTGATGACGACCGCGCGCACCGAAGCATCGTGACGCAAGCCCGTCATGATCTCGACGAAGCGATCCTTGCCGGCGAGCCCGAGGGCGTTGCGCTTCGCGGGATTGTTGAAGGTCACCCAGGCGATCCGATTTCCCTCACCGCGATCGTCGAAGTGCAGGGTCACGAGAGCCGATGTGGTCGATGAGCCGGTCGCTTCCATGTTGTCCTTTCCAGGCCGCGACCTTGCCCTAACACATCGGCAGCGCCCTGATCGAGCGCCGGGGCGCGGTCAGGCCGCCTTGGACACTTCCTCGTTGGCCGCGTCGATCATGGTCGTCGAAAGCACGTGATAGGCCATGGCCCAGGCCTCCCTGACGTCGGAAGTGAATGCGGGGCCGAGACCCGCTTCGAGCGTCCACAGCAACGCCGATCCAAACGGTGCGTAGTGCTTGGCATTGACGCCGTAGGTGGCATGCCGGCGGCCGAGGGCGCGCACCGCAGGCCCGATCGTGTCGAGATGGCTGAGGCCCGACACGGCGACGCCCAACATCGCCATCAGCTTGCGCTTCTGCTCGGTCAGATCCTGGGGAAACATCGAGCGGAGCTGCGGCGCGATCTCGAACAGGCGGCCGTAGAACAGGTCGGCGGCCGTGGCGGCGATCGGAGCGACCCGGGCAAAGCTGGTCTGCACGAGCGCGATCTGGTTGGGCGTCATGGCACTCTCCTCGCGGGTGGTCTTCCGTCCGCGCGGGTCTAAGCCCTGCCGGTCTCGTGGCGATGTCGTGCCGACGAGGTCCTGTATCGCGCGTGTCGCCGCCCTAAGCGACTGCGCCGATCTGGTCGGCGAGCTCCGACTGGGCGCGTTGGACCTCGACGGCGAGCGGGCCGAGCCCGTCCTGGCAGGACGCGCGATCACCGGCCTTGGCGGCACGTTCCAGGATCGCCGCGGCTTCGCCGAGCGCGCGGGCGCCGACGGCGAGCGCGCTGCCCTTGAGTCGATGCGCGGCCGCCGCCAGGGCCGCAAGGTCGCCCGCCGCCATTGCCGTCTCGATCTCGTGGCGCGACTCCGAGGCCGAGAGCCGGAACTTGCCCAGCAGATCGCGCCGCGCCGCCTCGTCATCGCCGAGCCAAGGGTCGAGCACCGATCTGTCGATCGCCGGCGCGACGACGTCGTCGCCGTGCAGCCAGCGCTGCAGCGTCGCCTGCAGGCGGGCACGGCTGACCGGCTTGGACAGGTAGCCGTCCATGCCGGCGGCGCGGCAACGCTCGTCCTCGCCGGCCATCGCGTTGGCGGTCACCGCAACGATGGGCGTGCGCGAGCGCTCCTCGGCGGCCTCGATGCGGCGGATCTCGGCGGTCATCTCCAGACCGTCCATCTGCGGCATGTGGACGTCGGCAAAGATCACGGCGTAACGGCCGCGCTGCCAGGCTTGCAGGCCGGCGAGGCCATCCGGAGCGGAGTCGGCCGCGACCCCCAGCGTGGAAAGCTGGCGCACCAGCACTTCACGATTGATCGGATGGTCGTCGACCACCAGAACGCGGTTTCCGGTGAGCACGGCCGACCCGGCGGCCATGCCGACCCGCGGCATGTCGGCGGACGGCAGGTCAGCCAGCGGCGAGTCTCCAGGAGCGGCAACCAGTGTCAAGGTCACGGTGAAGATCGAGCCGCTGCCGGGCGAGCTCTCGACCGAGACATCGCCGCCCATGAGCTGGGCGAGCCGCCGCACGATCGACAGGCCGAGGCCGGTGCCGCCGTAGCGTCGCACCGTCGAGCTGTCGGCCTGCGCGAACGGCTGGAACAGGCGGACCTGCTCGGCCTCGCTCATGCCGATGCCGGTGTCGCTGACCGAAAGGATCGCGCGCGTGCCGGCCTCGCCCAGGGGCTCGGTGCGGACCCGGATCATCGCGCCGCCGCGGTCGGTGAACTTGAGCGCGTTGGCCAGCAGGTTGAACAGAATCTGGCGCACGCGAGTGGGATCGCCGATCAGCACGTCGGTCGAGCCGGGGGCGATGGCAGCGACCAGCGAGAGGCCCTTGCGCTCGGCCTGCGGGCGGAAAGTGGCGATCGTGCTCTCGACCAGGCCGGTCAGGGAAAACGGCGTCTGCTCCAGCTCGAGCGCCCCGGCCTCGATCTTCGAGAAGTCGAGCAGGTCGTCGATGATGCGCAGCAGCGCCTGCGCCGACTCGCGCATCGTCGCCATCGTGCGCAGCTGGCTGTCGCGCATGCCCTCCGCCTCGAGAACGTCGAGCATGCCGAGCACGCCGTTCATCGGCGTGCGGATCTCGTGGCTCATGGTGGCGAGGAAGGTCGACTTGGCCTGGTTGGCGGCCTCTGCGTCGGCGCGCGATTTCTCGGCGGCGGTCAGCGCCCGCTCGAGCTCGCGCTGGCGATGACGCTCCTCCGAAACGTCGCTGACCATGATGACGGCGCGCCGGTCCGGCTCGTAGCGCATCGTCACGCGCGCCCATTTCTGGGGGCCGTAGGAGATGACGGCCGGCCGGCCGGACCTCACCGTCGCGAGCTGCCGGGCGGCCCAGATGGCGGGATCCTCGGCAGGTGGCGCCGCACCGACCTTGCCGGCATGCAGCATGGCGGCGGGCAGCACCGCTCCGGGGGCCACGATCTCGGGCATGTGGTGCATGAAGCGCCGGTAGGCCTCGTTGCACAGGATCAGCTTCTCCTCGTTGTCGAGGAAGGCGATGCCGTCATCCATCGCCTCCATGGCGAGGATCAGGCTCTGGCGCGCCTCGGCCGCCTCGTCCCGCGCCGCCGTGAGCTCGTGCTCCTGCTCGGAGATGTCGGTGATGTCACGGTGGATGGTGAGGACACGCCCGACCGGCAGCGGCCGGTAGGTCACCTCGACGGTGCGGCCCGTCACCGTGCGCCGGCGCTCGGCTGGCTGGCCCGGCATGTTGAAGCGCGCGACGCGGCTTGCGATCCAGCCCTCCAGGCCGCCCGGCAGTGTATCGACCGGCCCATAGTCGCCGCGATGGGCGCGATAGCGGATGATGTCGGCGAAGGTCGGCAAGGTCTTCAGCACCGCGTCCGGCATCTGGTGCAGATCGGCCATCGCCTTGTTCTGGTAGAGCCACCGCCCGTCGCCCTCGTAGAGCAGCGCGCCGTCGCTCATGTTGTCGAGCACGGTGCGCATCGTGTCCTCGGCGAAGGCGACGTCGCGTTGCGCCTGCTCGAGACTCTGCGCCAGGTCGCTGGCGGCGAGGTCGCGGGCGATCTGCTCGCGCACCCGGCGGCGCTCGAGGCGGGCGAACATGTTGATGATGACGAAGAAGCCGAAGATGACGGCGACCAGACCGAGGGCGTCCCGGCTGCCGTCCTTCAGCACCAGCACGAGGCTGACCGGCATCAGCAGCGCCAACCCGGAGAGCAGGAAGGTGCGCCCGTCGAGGCCGCGCGACGGCGTCCAGCCGACAATCAGGCAGAGCGCGAAGGTCCACAGCGTGCGCGCATGCTCGGCGGGCAGGGTCGCCAGCAGGCCCCCCATCAGCCCGTTGGCGAACGAGGTCGGCACGGCGGTGACGGTGTAGAGCCAGCGCCAGCCGGCCAGCCCGAAGGCGTGCGGGTCGCGCTCATGAACGAGCTGGACGCGCCACGATCCCCAGACCGAGACCAGGTAGATGACGGCCGGCAGCAGAAACATCCACAGGGGCGCGATGCCGAAATAAAGCGTCCCCGCCGCCGCCCCGAAAATCGGCAACGCCAGCAGCTTGGGCAGCACGGGAACGCCGACCAGCCGCTCCGTGACAGCGAGCTCGATGCGTTTCGGGTCGATCCCGCCGATATCCAAGGGATTCATGGTGTCATGATGGCGGCACGGCGTATCGCCCGCGTGTTGCAGGGGCTGTGCTTTGTATCGTCAATGTCGCAGACCGAGCGCGACGATACACGGACGACACAATCTGGCCTGTCCCCATGCAGCCTGTGCTAGAGCGATTCCCGATCTGACGGAACCGCAAGCGGTTCCGTCAGATCGGGAATGCGCGCCCTGGGGCTGGTCGTTGCAATGGGCACATTCCGTTCGGCTGTTCCAGCCGAACGGAATGTGCTCTAGGCTGCCGGACGGAAATGGACCAACGTAAGCACATCGTCGTCGTCGAGGACGAAGCGACCCAGCGTCAAATCCTGCTCGATTACCTGACCAAGCAAGGCTATCGCGTCACCGGCGTCGAGTCGGGCGCGGGCCTGCGCCGTCTCGCCGAGCGGGAGCTGCCGGCCCTGGTGCTGCTCGATATCGGCCTGCCCGGCGAGGATGGCTTCACCATCGCCCGCTGGCTGCGCGAGAAGAGCGGCAAGGTCTGCATCATCATGGTGACGGCGGCCGGCGACACGGTCGACCGCGTGGTCGGCCTCGAGACCGGCGCCGACGATTACATTCCCAAGCCCTTCGACCCGCGCGAGCTGCTGGCCCGCATAAAAAGCGTCCTGCGCCGTGCTTCCGGCGCCGTCACGACGACGAGCGGGCCGCGCGTTCGCATGGGCCGGCGCGTGCTCGATCTCGAAAAGCGTGTCCTGGTCGACATGGACGGATCGGAAGAGTCGCTGGCGGCCAGCGAATTCGACCTGCTGAGGCTGTTCGCCGAGAATCCCAACCGGCCGCTGGCGCGCGACTGGCTGCTGGAGACGGTCGGCCATCGCGACATGGACGTGTTCGATCGGGCGATCGATCTCAGGATCACCCGGCTCAGGCGCAAGGTCGAAAAGGATGCGGCTCATCCCGAGGCAATCCGCACCGTGCGCGGCGTCGGCTACATGTTCGTGCCGCCGAAGGACTGACGGCCCCCGAAGCAGCGAGGGACGGGACTTCAGCGACTGCGGCCGGGCGCCTGGGCGACCTGCGGGGCCGAATCTCCAGTGCAGCGCCGTACGGCGGCGACCGCCGCACCGCCTGGGCCGGCCTGCAGATCGACCACGGCGGTGGCGTCGAGGGCCTGCGTCCGCCCCTTGGCCTCCTGAACGTAGTGGAAACGGAACTCCATGCGGCGACCGGTCTGCAGGGCGTCGAGGAGCTTGCCCGACACGAGCGGGATCGCGCCATCGGCAGCATCCGCCACGACGACGAAATCGTCCGCGAACAGCAGCTGGACCGGGTGGCTTCCTTTATCGATGGCAATCTCGACCTGGGGATCGTCCTTCAGGTTCGCCGCCCCCACCGGGGCGAGCGGCCCGTTGCCCGAGAGATAGAGCCTGAGCTGAATGACGGGCCGCTGGGGGCCCTGTTCGCACAGCAGCACGACACTATCGATATTGAGATCGGTCTTCGACGGTTCAGTCACCGCGTAGCTGGGCGCATCGACGTTACGTTCCAGCTCCCAGCCGGCGGCGGGCCGTGTGTTCGGAGCGCCGGCGATGGACGGACCCGCGAGGGCGGACAGGGCGGCCGAGAAGGCCAGGAGACCATGAAGCGACCGAACCATGGGCCACCTATTTCGCGATGGGCGGAGCGCCATTGCCCGCCCGACGAGGCTCTTCGTAGCAGTCCCCCGCGTCTTCGCTGTATCGCCGACCGACGCGATTTGTATCGTCTGTATTGTGGCGCCCGCGAGGTCGTTCATTGGCCCTCGCATTCGCGCTTCAGGTCGTCCTCCCTGCGCTTTGCGCAGGGAGGACGACAACATGCGCAAAGGCGATTGCCGCCGGGGATGGCGGTCAAGCAATCGCGCGAGGCATCTTTCCTTGCCCTGACTCGCGACAATCAGGCGGTTCGGAGTCCGTTTGACGTCCAAAACCGGCAACAACGATACAGACGACACATTTTCGCACGGTTCGCGATACGGCGGAGATACAGCAGGCTCGTACGAATGCCTCGTCCGAAGGCGCACGAGCGCTTTCGCTCAACCGCGAAATTCCTGAACCCACCAAGGGGGAGTTGTCATGATCACCACCAATCGTCGCACGGCTTTGAAGTTCCTGGGAGGTGCCTTGCTGACGGCTCCTGCCCTGTCCCTGCTGTCGCGCCAGGCTCTGGCCCAGAACGATCTCGTCGTGCCGAACACCTTGGAGAACATCAAGCGTGGCACGATCAACAGCATGCATCCCGAGCAGCGCAGCTTCACGATCGTCTGGGAGGATCTCGGCCGGGTGAAGATGAAGGCGGCCGACCTGGTCACCAACTTCGCGCAGCTGAAGCCCGGCAACATCGTCGACGTCCATTGGTACGACTACATGGACTTCCTGATCGCCAAGAAGACTCCCGAGACCACTGCCCGCGGCAACGCGATGAAGGCCCAGAATGCCCGCCTTCAGGGCCTGCCCGGCACCCAGGAGCGGATCATCCTGTGGAGCATGGACGGCATGTGCACCAAGCTCGACCCGGCAACCAACACCATCTTCCTGATCTACAAGTCCGGCGGCGAGCCCGACAAGCCGTCGCCCAACAGCGGCGAGGTCATCCAGCTTCCGCCGATCGTCACCCCCGAGGGCAAGGCCGCCATGGCGCAGCTCAAGGTCGGTGACGAGCTGACCACCGTCTGGAGCCGCCAGACAGCCATCAAGGCCACCATCATCCGCTAGCAACGGCAACCCGGCGCGGGCACACTTCGGACTCGATGTCCCGGGGTGGCCCGCAACCGGCGCCACAATCCACATCTCGAGACATCATCACTGCAGGGGAGAGACTCATGTTCAAGAAGCTGTTCATCGCCATCATCGCCGCCGTCGCCCTGGGCGCGTGCGCCGACAAAGCTCCGCCGCCGCCCGTGGCGCCGGTGTCCTACATGGTGTTCTTCAATCTGGGCAGCACCGTGATCAGCGACCAGTCGCAGAACACCGTCGCTCAGGCCGCCCAGGTCTTCAAGAGCCGGGCCAACGCCCGCATCAGCGTGACCGGCTACGCCGACACCGTGGGCTCACCCGCCGTCAACATGCAGCTCTCGACGGCCCGCGCCAACAAGGTGCGCGACGACCTGATCGCCAACGGCGTGCCGGCCTCGGCCATCACCGCTGTCGGCGCCGGCGAGGAAGGCCTGCTGGTCCCGACCGGCCAGGACGTGAAGGAGCCGCGCAACCGTCGCGCCGTGCTCGTCATCAACTGATCGCCGAACTCTCGGCTAGCGATATGTCGCCCGCACCTATGGTGCGGGCGACAACGCGTTCGGAGTGGACGAGATCGAAGGTCCCTCGCTGCGGGCGCCTGCTTTCGCAAGCGCCCGACGCGGGGGACCTTTCGTTTCGAGGTTGCACGCCTCCTTGCGGCGACACCACAATCGAGCAGCACAGAGGAGATTCCCCGGATGGCTGTCATCGATTCACAGATTCACGCCTACGAGGCCAACACGCCGAAGCGACCCTGGCACACCGTGCCGAACTGGCCGTCTCACGTCACCGGCGACGAGATGGTGGCGGCGATGGACAAGGTCGGTGTCGACGGCGCGATCTTCATCTCCGCATTTTCCATGTACCGCTACGACGCCAGCTACGCCGTGGAGGTGCAACGGGCCCATCCGGGCAAATTCGGCATCGTGAAGCCGGTGGATCCCGACGATCCGGCGGTGGCCGACGTTGTCGCCGACTGGAAGAAGACGCCGGGCACGGTCGGCATCCGCATCATGCTGACCCAGGAGGCGAACCGCGCGCCGGGCGATCCCGGCCTCGACCGCATCGCGCGCGCCGCCGTGAAGCACGACTTCCCCCTCAACATGCTGTGCTGGGGCAACCTGGACAACGGCATCGCCCTGGTCGACCGCCATCCCGAGACGCGTTTCATCATCGACCATCTCGGCATCCTGCAGCCCCGCACGCCGCCGGCCCCGCCGCAGCCCTGGGCCGACCTGCCGAAGGTGCTGGAGCTCGCCCGACGCCCCAACGCCGTGATCAAGGTCAGCGGCGCCTGCACGCTGTCGCACCAGCCGTTCCCCTTCCCCGATATCTGGGACCCGCTCGCCCGCATCTTCGACGCCTGGGGCTTCGAGCGCTGCCTGTGGGGCACCGACTGGACCCGCGCCTTCGCCGTCGTGAACTACGAGCAGGCGGTCGAGCCGTTCGTGAAGACCACCCGGCTGAGCGACAGCGAACGGGCAATGCTGATGGGCGGCGCCTGCGCCAAGGCTTACGGCTGGTCGCCGAAGAAGGGGTAAGCGAGGGCTGCGCCCTCATGTTCCTCCCCCGTAATCGGAGGAGGTGGCCCGCAGGGCCGGAGAGGGAAAGCCACAGTCGGGATCTATCTGATTCCGACGTCGGAACTTCATGAATCTCGTGTGAGGCTCTCCCCCTCCACCCCTGGTGGGGCACCTCCCCCGATTACGGTCCGATTACGGGGGAGGAACATGAGGGCCTCAATCCCGCCAACCCTTCCCCGTCCAGCCGTTCTCGTCGTAGTCGGCCATGCACTGATCGACGAGCGCCTCCATCGCCTTCAGGCTACCGCCGCGCTCTGCGCCGGTGAGGGCCTGGGCGCGAATGTCCTCCCAGCCGCCGGAATAGTTGCGCTCGTAGAGCTCGTGCCGCCCGGCAAACTCGGTGCCGACGGAATCCCACAAGAGCTTCAGGATCTTGATGCGCTCGCGATGACCCATGTCGCGTGAGCCGCGGACGTATTTCTCCAGGTAGGCCTCGATCTCCGGATTGGCGAAGTCCTTCACTGACGAGGGCAGGTAGATCAGCGCCGATGTCACCGACCGTTGGACGATCTCCCTGATGCGTGGCCAAGAATCGGGCCCGAAGACGCGATAGGCGACCGCCGCCTGCAGCTCGGGCAGCACCGCGTCGCCCTTCCACGGCTGCGGATTGCTGGCCATGGCATTCGACAGCGACCAGAACATGTGCCGCCACGCGACCATCTCGCCGAGCAGCACCTGGTTGGATCGCGCCTCGTCGCCACCGGTCGCGCGCAGCGCCTTGGCCAGCAACCCGGTGATGAAATCGAGCTTCACGGCGTAGCGCGTGCAGCCCTGGAACATGCCGCCGTGCAGGAAGCCCGAGCCGGGAAAGAAGCTCATCACCCGGGCCGGGTCGCGATACACGAACACGTCCTCCCAGGGAATGAATACATTGTCCAAGATGAAGATCGCGTCGTTCTCGTCGAAGCGCGAGGACAGCGGGTAGTCGAACGGCGAGGCGTTGCGCGCGGCCGCGCCTTCGTAGGACGTCCGGCAGATGAGCTTCAGCCCCGGCGCATTGATCGGGACCATGAACATCAGAGACAGGTCGAGATCCTCGGTTGCGGTCTTGGAGGACTGGCCCATGAAATTGTAGTGGGTGAAGGCGGCCGACGTGGCCACCACCTTGGCGCCCGAAACATAGATCCCCGCCGCCGTCTCCTTCTTCACCGAGGCATAGACGTCCTTCACGGCCTCGGCCGGCTTGTGCCGGTCGATCGGCGGGTTGACGAGCGCATGGTTCATGAACGGCACCGCCTCCTGCGTGCGCACGTACCAGCGGCGCGCGTTCTCGGCGTAGGGCCCGTAATACTCCGGGTTGGCGCCGAGCCCGTTGGAGAACGCAGCCTTGTAGTCGGGCGTACGTCCCATCCAGCCATACGACAGGCGCGCCCAGCCGGCGATCGCCTGCTGCGCGCCGCGCAGCTCCTCGCGCGATCGCGAGACGCGGAAATAACGATGGGTGTAGCCACCCGATCCCGTATCGGTTGGACACGTGAGCTCGTCCTTGGTCTTCGGATCGTGCAGCGCATCGTAAAGTCGTGCGATCGACCGGACGGCATTGCGGAAAGCAGGATGGACGGTGACGTCGGCGACGCGCTCGCCGTCGATGAACACGGCACGGCCATCGCGCAGGCTGGCGATGTACTCGGCGCCCGTGAAGGGGCGCTTGCGATCGGCGATGAAGTCTTCCGGCTTGTTCATGAGCCCCCCGCGTTGTGGCACAGGCTAGTGCCACTCGACCGGAAAGCAAGCTGGCTATCCGCTCGCGGGCCGGCGCTTGTACGAGTTGCATTGCGTTGCCACCGCGAGCCTGATCGAGGTCTGGCCCGACGGAACCGGACGCCGCACCTGTTCCTCTTCGAGATCACACGCCAGGGCGACCACTCGCGCGCTTAAGGCGAAACCCGGACCTCGGCATCGTTGCAAGTGACTCGAGAGCCCTGCGATCTCTCGGCGCTCCGCGATCCCTCCCCCGTCATCGCTTTCGAATTCACACATCTCAAGGGGTGCTTCCAATAGCGACGGCGTGAGCACAGAGAGCGACTGTCCGCCCTGCGCGAAGCGCGGGGAGGGTCGCAGAATGTGTGAATGCGATAGCCCGTCATCGGGGGAGGAACTGAAGATCGATCGATCGCCTCTCGCGCGAATTCCCTTCCGTTGCCCAGTTCATACCAGGTGCGAGTGTCATGCGATCGTGACTTGCCTTGGCGCCTGTCGTCGGTGGAAATCGACAGATCTGTCTGTCGAGGAAACGTTCTATGCCGGAAAGCGCGTCTGCAACCATCAGTGTCGTTCAGATCAACCCGACCACCTACCAATATTCGATCACGGTTACGGACACCGGCTCGACGCCGATCGGCACATTCTGGTTCTCTTGGATTCCCGGCCAGGGCTATCTCCCCAATCTCCCGAGCTTCACGTCGCCCGCCGACTGGTCGGCGACGATCACCGATGGTGCACCGCCGGGGAACGGCTACAGCATCCTGTGGACTGCCAATTCGGCATCGGCAGCCCTCTAACCGGGCGACTCACTCGAAGATTTCGTCTTCACCTCGGCCACCACGCCGACCACCTTGTTCGGCGCCTCGACCATCCATCCGCCAACCCCGGTGACCACAACATTCGTCTATTCGGGCGCGCCCTTCAGCGACGCAGGGTACGCCCTGGTCGCCACGCAGGCAGCCAACGCTGTGGTGTCGATCGCCCCGGAGAGCGCGTTCCACCAGGAAGGCAACGCCGGATCGACGGCCTTCACCTTCACCCTGACGCAGGGCGGCGACACGTCGATCGCCCACAGCGTCGCCTATGCCGTGACGGGCGGGGTGCCGTATGCGGCCGATGCCAACGACTTCGCCGGTCACGTGCTGCCGACCGGGACGGTCACCTTCGCGCCCGGCGAGACCAGCAAGACGATCGCGGTGAACGTGGCGGGCGACACGACCTTCGAACAGGACGAGAGCTTCGTCGTCACCCTGTCCAACCCTTCGGGCGGCCTGTCGATCGACAACGCGTCGGCCACCGGCACGATCGTGAACGACGACACCGCGCCTTTGGTCAGAACACACGACGACGCCTACGTGGTCATCGAGAACCATACCTTGACCGTCGGCGCCAGCGCCGGCGTGCTGTTCAACGACCAGGGTTCGCCGACGGCGTCGCTGGTCACCGACTCTACCCATGGAAACCTGAATCTCGCCTCCGATGGCTCTCTGACCTACACCCCGGACCCCGGCTTCACGGGGATCGACGGATTCACCTACTTCGCCAGCAACGGCGACACATCCGGCCAGTCGCAAGCCGTGATCTTCGTCACGCCTGTGCTTGTCGGGGCAACGACCACGCTCGACCTTCTCACCTTGAACGCGGCGGAGCAGATCGCGGCGACCTACGTGGCGTTCTTCGGGCGCGGCGCCGACGCCTCGGGGCTCGTGTTCTGGGTCGGCGAGTTCAATGCGCACCTGCCGACGCAGGGAGCGGCTGCGCTGTTCGCCAACATCGCCAGCTCTTTCGGGGTCAGCAACGAGGCGAAGGCGCTCTATCCCTTCCTGGTCAACCCGTTTTCAGCGAACGATGCGCAGATCAGCAGCTTCCTCGATTCCGTCTACAACAACATGTTCAACCGGTCCTCCGATGCGGCGGGCCTCGCCTACTGGACCGGACAGATCAAGGCGACACTGGCCGCCGGCGAGTTCGTCGGCTCGGTCCTGGTCAACATCATCAGCGGGACACAGAATTCGGCGGCCGGGCAGGACATCACCACCCTGATGGGCAAGGTCGCGGTGAGCCTCAGCTACGTGGTCGAGCAGCAGCACTACGGCACACCGTGGTCGTCTGCGGCCGACGGGGTGAATGCCGCCAACCTGCTGCATGGCGTGACCAGCGACCCGCAGACCGTGCTCACCGGCATTGCGCTGGCCCATGCCCTCGTCCATCCCGATGTGTGACGGGGCCGACTAGGTCCGATCGAGGACGGACCGCACGATGAACCTTGCCCGCGCGATCTCGTCTTCAGGGTAGGTGCCGCCCCGCATCCGCGCCTTGGCATGTTCCACGAAGTCGTCGTCGACGACGGGCCGGTCGAGCGCGATGACGATGGGGTACGCGGCAACCAGCCTGTCCTGAAGAAATACGTCGACAATCCTCTTGGTCATGCTGGTTACCGCTCACGCCGACTCGACCTACGCGACTGTTGCCTGCGCGCCGCCGCCTACTTGGGCAGGAGCTTGTTGACGTCCGCCGCCATGGCGGCGAGTGCCGCATCGGGCGCGGACGACTTGTCGACCACGGTCTGCAGGCGGTCCTTGATCGCCTGGATGATCTTGAGGTTGTTGTCGCCTGGGAAGGCGTACCAGGCCGTCATCAGCGACTGCTGGCTGAGCGACGTGAGGTGATTGGGCTTCTCGGCATAGAAGTCCTTCAGCATCGCGGAATTGGTGGCCGGCACCGAGTTGGGCGGCATGTAGCCCGTGCCCTTGACCATGATGGTGGCGCCTTCCGGTCCGGTGATGAACTTCATGAAGCGCCAGGCGGCCGCCTGCTTGGCCGGCTCGGTGGCGAACATCAGGGCAGACGCGCCGCCGGTCGGCAGCCTGGCGTCGGGACCGGGCACCGGGAAGCGCGCCGTGCGCCATTTGAACTTGCCGGCCACGCCGTCGTCGGCGACGCGCAGCAGGGACGTCGATTCGGTCCAGATGCCGAGCTTGCCGGCGAAGAAGGCGGCGCGGCTCGCCTCCGGCGTGAGGTCGGGCATGCCGACGTCACGCACCATGCGGCCCAGCAGCTCGATCGACTTCTTGCCCGGCTCCTTGTCGAAGGCGATCGCCTTCTCGTCCTCGCTCATCATCCGGCCGCCGTGCGAGAAGACCAGCGCCTGCCACATCCAGTTGCCGGTGATCGCCCAGGAATAGAACAGCCCGACATTGTCGTTGCCGAGCGCGTTGATCTTCTTGGCCACGTCGAAGATGCCGTCCCATGTGGTCGGGAAAGCAGCCGGATCGGCGCCCGCCTTGCGCACCAGATCTTCGTTGACGTAGACGATCGGTGTCGAGACCGCGAAGGCCAGCCCATAGGGCTTTCCGCCGTAGGTGCCGAGCGCCATCATCGACGGCGAGAAACCCTGGCCCTGCCAGTCCTTCTCCTTCTCGATGAACGGCGTGAGGTCGACGGCGATCTTGCGGTCGACGAACAGCCGCTGCAGGTTGATCGCCTGCAGCGCGACGTCGGGAAGCTGCTTGGTGATCGCTTGCCGCAGCGCGGTCTGCGCCGCGTCCTCGTATTCCTTGTAGGCCGGCAGGTAGTTGACCGTGAGATCGGGGTTGGCCTTCTCGAACTCGGTCTTCAGCGTGGCGAAGACCTTGTCGAAGATGAAGCCCAGCGGGTACTGCACGTTGATCGTGGTCTTGGTCTGTGCCTCGGCCCGCCCTCCGCCGATCAGGGCTGTCGCCAGCGCGGCCTTGATGAACTGTTCACGTCTCATGTGGATCCTCCCTCTCCCTGTTCAACCCTTCAACCCGGTGAAGACGATGCCCTCGACGAAGCGCCGCTGGGCGACGAGGAAGGCCACGACCAGCGGCGCGATCACGATGGTCGCCGCCGCCATCAGCGGCCCGTAGGCGGTGCCTTCGCCGTTGAGCTTCAGATGGGCGATGCCGAGCGGCGGCGTGTAGAGGCTCTGCTCGCCGACCGCGATCAGCGGCCAGAAATAGTCGTTCCAGTGCGCGACGACCGAGAAGATGCCGAACGCCACCAGGGCCGGGACGGCGGCCGGCGCCATCACCGACCAGACGATGCCGTACTCGCTCATGCCGTCGATGCGGGCGGCATCGATCAGGTCGTCGGGCACGCCGAGGAAGAACTGGCGCATCAGGAAGATGCCGAACACCGATATGGTGAAGGGCAGGACCAGGGCGGCGTAGCTGTTCAGCAGCCCGAGCCAGTAGAACAGGATGTAGATCGGCAGCGCCGTCGCCTGGTACGGGATCAGCAGGCATACGAGCACCGCACCGAACAGTGTCGTGCGGCCGCGGAAACGCAGCTTGGCCAGCGCATAGGCCGCCGGCACGTTGATCAGGACCTGCAAGGCGAAGATCGCCATCGTCACGATGACGCCGTTCAGCAGGAAGTGCAGCAGGGGCACCTGGGTCAGCGCCTCGCGATAGTTCTCCGCCGCACCGAAGCGTTGCGGCAGCAGATGGAACTCGGGCGAGAAGATCTCCTCCTTGGGCTTGAACGACGTCGCCACCATCAGGACGAACGGCGTCAGCATCACCACCGTGCCGAGGGCCAGCACGAGATGGCGCACACCACGCAGGGCGAGCGGCAGGCGACGGCCGGTCATGCGCCTTGCCTCCGCCGATCGAGCACGAAGACGCGGACCGCCGACAACATCAGGATGAACACCAGGAAGACCACGACCAGCGCCGCCGCATAGCCGACACGGAAGAAGCCGAACGCCTCGGCATAGATGGTGTGGAGCAGCACCTCCGACGCCTTGTTCGGTCCGCCATCGGTCAGCACCTGCACCGTGTCGAACACCTGGAAGGCGCGGATGGCGGTGATCACCACGGTGAACAGGGTGACCGGCGCCAGCATCGGCCAGGTGACGAGGGCGAAGCGCGACGAGCCACTGCGGGCGCCGTCGACGGCGGCGGCCTCGTAGAGCTCGGACGGAATCGCCGTGAGCCCGGCCATGAACAGGACCATGTTGAAGCCGACGCTCTGCCAGATGCCGATGCCGCACAGCGTGAACAGCACCAGCTTGCGGTCGTGCAGGAAATCGAGCGGCTTCAGGCCGGCCCACTTGAGGGCGAAGTTCACCGCGCCGATGCGCGGATCGAGCAGGAACCCCCAGACGATCGCCATGGCGATCAAGGTCGCCATCACCGGCAGGAAGTAGGCCGAGCGATAGAAGCCGCGCAGCGAGGTATCGGCCTCGATCAGCAGCGCCGCCCCCAGTCCCAGCGCCACCGATGCCGGGACGACCACCGCCACGTAGATCAGCGTGTTGACGATGGAGATGCGCACCGTGTCGTCGCCCGCCATCTCCCGGTAGTTCGCCAAGCCGACGACAGAGATCGACGGCGCGCCGAGCTGATAGTCGGTGAAGGAAAGCGCGATCAGGCAAAGCAGTGGCCCGATCAGGAAGACCAGCATCAGCAGCACCGCCGGCCCGGTCAGGAGCACGACGTTGATCGGCCTCGCCCGGCGCGACGCCGCCTCAGCCATCGCGGCCGATCCGCCGGCCTTCGCCGTCGAACAGCAGCACATGCTCGGCCGGCACGGCGATGCTCACGGCGGTGCCGATCCCGGTCGCGTCCAGGGCAGAGGGATCGCAACGGACGATGGCCGGGTCCGCCGTTCCCTGCAGTGCGACGTGGAGGAACAGGTCGGACCCGAGATTCTCGCGAAAGACGATCTGCCCCGCGAGGCCCGCGCCCATCGTCACGGCAAGCCGCTCGGGCCGGATCGCGACCTGCAGCTTCGTTCCGCCGGGCAGGCCGCTCGATCGCGCGATCGCCAGGCCCAGCATGTCGATCCCGGCGGCCCTTGCCGAAGCCGGGAACACGTTGATGCGCGGCGTGCCGACGAACCGGGCGACGCGCAGGTCGCCTGGATCGCGATAGAGCTCGGCCGGCGAGGCGATCTGGCGCAGCGCGCCGTCGAGGATCACGGCGACACGATCGGACATCGTCATCGCCTCGGCCTGGTCGTGCGTCACGTAGACGAAGGTGGCGCCGAGCTCGCGATGCAACTGGGCGATCTCGGCCCGCATATGGACGCGCAGCTCGGCGTCGAGGTTGCTGAGCGGCTCGTCCATCAGGAACGCCCTGGGCTCGCGCACCATGGCGCGGGCCAGCGCCACGCGCTGCTTCTGGCCGCCCGACAGCTGCACCGGCCGGCGATCGAGCAGGCTTTCCAGCCGCAGCGTGGAGGCCACGGTACGCACGGCCTCCGCGATCGAAGCACCGGTGCGGCGCACGCCGGGCAGCACGCCGGCGCCGGGCAGGCGCTGCAGGCGCGTCAACCGGCGCATGCGCAGCGGCACGGCAATGTTTTCGGCGACCGTGAGGTGCGGGTAGAGCGCGTAGGACTGGAACACCATGGCGATGTCGCGCCGGTCGGGCGGCAGGCCGTCCATCGACGCGCCGTCGATGGCGACGGTGCCGGCCGACTGCGGCTCGAGGCCGGCAATGATGCGCAACAAGGTCGACTTGCCGCAACCCGACGGCCCCAGGATGGTGATGAACTCGCCGGCCCGGACATCGAGGTCGATGTCGTGCAGGACAGGCGTCTCGCCGAACCGTTTGACGATCCCGGCAAGCCTGATCGCGCCGCGCCGCACGGGCCTCTGCATTCCCGCGGCCTGCGGACTCACGACGAGCATCGGGATCGCAGGACGCGCACGCCGCGGCGGCGGTGCCGGCACCAGGAGTCGCGAGCCTCCAACAGCGAGTCCTCCCCCTGCTCACGATCGTTTGCGCGGACGATACTCCGCGACCTGCGGGTTGAAAAGAGTTCATTTTTCCGTAATGTATGGACTGAGTTTATCTCAATTGCGTTTCTCGCGATGAGGGGCCGCAGCGGAGTGAGGAGCGGAATGTCGGGCAGGCAGCGGCTCGCCGGTGGCAGAATGACGGAGGCGTCGGAAGACAAGGCCTCCATCCTGACCCTCATCCGCCAGTCGATGCATGCCCTGCCGCCGACGGCGCGGCGCATCGCGGGCTACATCGACCAGCACGCCAACGACGTGATCCGCATGTCGATCACCGAGCTCGCCGAGCAGGCCGGAGCGAGCGAAGGCAGCGTGGTCGGCCTGTGCCGGCGGCTCGGCATCGACGGTTTCCAGGAGCTCAAGATCCTGCTGTCGCGCGACCTCGTCGATCCGGTCCGCCTCATCCAGGAGGATCTGCGCGAGACCGATTCGGTGTCGGACGTGGCCGAGCATGTGTTCGCGGCCCACATCGCCTCGCTGCAGCAGACGCGGCAGCTTCTGCTCACGCAACCGCTGGCCAAAGCGGTCGAGATCATCCGCAATGCGCGGCGCATCGAGGTCTATGGCATCGGCAGCTCGGGCCCGATCGCCCAGGACCTCGCCTACCGCCTCCTGCAGCTCGGCCGCGATGTGAAGGTGGTGAGCGATTCGCACATCCAGGCGGTGAGCGCCGCCATGACCGATTCCTCGACGGCGGTGATCACCATCTCGCATTCCGGCAGCACCACCGAGACGGTTCTGGCGACTCGCCTCGCCCGCGACGCCGGCGCCCGCACCATCGGCATCACGCGCATGGGCAAGTCGCCGCTCGCGCGCTACTGCGACATCGTCCTGCACACCGTCGCCAACGAGACGCGCTACCGGCCCGAGGCCATGAGCAGCCGCGTGGCGCAGCTCGCCCTGATCGACACGCTGGTCTCGTGCTGCGCGCTGGCCGACGCCAAGCGCGCGGTCGCCAGGCTCGAGCTCAGCGCCCGCATCATCGCCGGCAAGCGCTTCTGATGCGCGCCATCATCATCGGCGCCGGCCGCGGCAGCCGGCTCATGCCGACGACCGAGAACGCCCCCAAATGCTTCGCCGAGATCCAGGGCAAGCGCATCCTCGACTGGACGATCGAGGCGCTGAGAGGCGGCGGCTGCAGCGAGATCTGCTTCGTCGGCGGCTATCGCATGGAGGCGGTGCAGCGCGACTATCCCGAGTTCGTCTTTCGCACCAACCGCGACTGGCCCGACAACAACATCCTGGTCTCGCTGATGTGCGCCGAGGACCTGATGGACCGGCCCTTCATCACCGCCTACTCGGACATCCTGTTCACCGCCCAGCTGGTCGCCGGGCTCGTGCAGGCAAAGGACGAGATCGCGCTCGGCGTCGATACCGATTGGCGCGAGCACTACAAGCCGCGCACCCGGCATCCGCCGCACGATGCCGAGAAGGTGATCACGCGCGATGGCCGGGTCGAGCGCGTCCATCGCGGCATTCCCTACGAGGCCGCCACCGGCGAGTTCATCGGCGTCGCGAAGTTCGGCAGCGAGGGCGCGCGCTGCCTGCGCGCATTCTATCACCAGCGCAAGGCGGAGTTCTGGGGCCGGCCGTACCGCGAGGCGCCGCTGTTCCAGAAGGCGTACCTGATCCACCTGTTCCAGGACATGATCGAGCACGGCATCGCGTTCGGCCATGCCGACACGCCGGGCAAGTACCGCGAGATCGACACGCAGGAGGACATGGATCTCGCCCAGACCCTGTGGCAGCCCTGACATGGCCCCTCGCGCGCCAAGCCGCCGCACCCTGCCCCTCTTCCCGGCCTCCATCGTCGGCTCGATCCCGCGGCCCCTGGTCGTGCGCGAGCTGATCGAGAAGCCGCACTGGGATGCCGCCGACAGCGCGACCATGGACGCCGCGATCCGTTTCGTCGTGGCGATGCAGGAGCGCGCCGGCCTCGATGTCGTGAATGACGGCGAATGGCGCCGCCGTTCCTATATCGGCGTCATCGCCGAGCTGGCGCACGGCTTCACCCTGGAGACCAATCCGGCCGACGGCCGGCCCTGGACCGTGGTGACCGAGAGACTGGCGCCCAAGCCGGCGGGCTTCATCGCTCGGGAGGCGGCCTTTGTGAAAAGCGTCGCCACCGTGGCCAGCAAGATCACGCTGCCCGCCCCCGCCCTCCTCGGCGAGCGCCTGTGGGACGCCGAGCGCTCGCGCCAGGCCTATCCACGGCGCGAGGATTTCGTGCAGGCCTGCGTGGCGCCCCTGCGCGCCGAGATCGCGCTGTTGCGGGACATGGGCGTCGAGATCGTCCAGATCGACGATCCGCATCTCTGCCTGTTCGTCGACCCCGCCGTACGCGCGCGGTACGACGATCCCGACCGCGCCGCCGATTTCGCCGTCGACATGATCAACGCCACGGTCGAAGGCTTTGCCGGCGTGAAGTTCGCGGTCCATCTCTGCCGGCGGGCAGGTGCGCGCGTGCGCGGCGAGAAGCACCACGCCGGCACCTACGGGCCGATCCTGGCCCAGCTCAACCGGCTGCGCGTGCAGCATCTCACGATGGAATTCACCGCCGCCGGCGCCGACGATCTCGAGAGCCTCGGCCGCCTGCGCGAAGATTTCGAGCTCGGCCTCGGCGTCGTCGACGTGACTCCCGGCGCCCCGGAAGCCGCCCCCATCATTGCCGCGCGCGTCGAACGCGCCCTCTCCCGCATCGACAAGCACCGCATCACGCTCAACCCGGATTGCGGCTTCGCGCCCGGCTCAGCCGCCAGGGTCGACATCGACGAGGTCTACCTCAAGCTCAAGGCGGAGGCCGAAGCGGCCCGACTGCTGCGCGAGAGGTATGGGTGAGAATCTTCTCCTCCCCACGCTATGCGTGGGGAGGTGTCGCGTCTTACGCGACGGAGGGGTCATGAGTCATAGGCTCGGACCTCTCCCGTGACTCATGACTCCTCCGTCGCCGATGACGGCGACACCTCCCCAGCAAAGCTGGGGAGGAGAATGAGGTGAATCACAGCAAGAACGTGTTCGTGCGGTCGAGGTAGTCGTGCATGTGCACGATCATCTGATCCTGCTCGAGCAGCACCACGCCGTAGGCCGGCGGCTCGTGGCTGCCCATGATGCGGCCCTCGACCACGAAATCGAGCGCCACCTGGTGGCTGGTCGCGCGCAGGGTCGAGATCGGGATGCCGTGCCAGCTCCCTGCCACCGGCCTGTGCAGATGGCCGAAGAACAGGTGCCGGATATTCTTGCGCCCGGCGATCGCCTCGACGAAGAAGCGCGGCTCGAGGAGCGAGATGTCGTCCATCCGCTTCAGTCTGACCTTGAACGGCGGATGGTGCATGAAGATGATCACCGGCTGATCGCCGCTGCGGCTCAGCGTGTCCTTTAGCCAGGCGGCGCGGGTCTCGCAGAAGGTGCCCCACGGCTTGCCGGGCTCGTTGGTGTCGAGGCAGACGCCCAGCACGCCCTCGCCCACGTCGAAGGTGAATTGTACGAAGCCGTTGGCATCGATATGGGCGTCGGGAAAGGTCGCACGCAGACTGGCGCGGTCGTCGTGATTGCCGACCAGCAGATGGTAGGGGATGACCAGCTTGTCGAGTTCGCGCTTCAGCGCCTCGTAGGCCGCGGGTTCCCCCTTGTGCGCAAGATCGCCGGTCAGGATGGCGAAGGCGGCATCGGAATGATGCGTGTTGACGTCGGCCACGCAGAGCGCGAGCCGGTCGAGCGGATTGAGGCCGTACAGGAGATTGCCCGGCGGCACGAAGTGCGTGTCGGTGATGTGGATGAACTTTTGCATTGCCTCCCCGCTCCAAGATCAACGTACGATATCACCCCCGCTTTGCCATAGTTGGCAGCAGAACGCGACGAGCGCCCTCACGAATGATCCACCCGTCGATCTCGACCGAACGCCTCGTGCTGACACCCTACGACATGAGCGACGTCGATGAATTGCACCGCGTGATGAGCAATCCGGAGGTCATGCGCCATATCGGGCAGGGAGCGCTTTCCCGCGCGGAGGTTCACGACATCGTCGCGCGTGACGTTGCGCGGTGGAACGAGATCGAGATGGGCTGGTGGACCATTCGCCTGTCGGCCGGACGCCGCCTGATCGGGCAGATCTGCCTCAGGCCGGACAAGGACGTCGGCGAGGTCGCGGTCGGCTACGCGCTCGATGTCGGCTACTGGCGGCAAGGCCTGGCCCGCGAGGCCCTGGGAGCCGTCGTCGATTACGGCTTCCGGGAAAAGTTCCTGAAGCGGATCGTCGCGACCGTTCGTCCCGAGAACGTGGCGTCATGCGGCCTGCTCGAGCGCTGCGGCTTCAGTCGCGAGCCGGACCTCTTTCTGCGCAACAAGACGCTCTGCCTGTACGCGCGAGTTCCAACACCGACGACATGACGTCTTGAGAACCGCTTTGATTCTACCGTGGACGGCGCCCCGAGGCGCGGCCTATATCGCTCTGCAATAATACTGTCATATTGGGGGAAACCGATGGGTCTGCTTCGTCGCGCGACGCTTGCGCTGGTCGGTCTTGCTGCGGGCTCGCTTGCCGGTCTCGCCAGTGCATCGGCCGCCGACCTCAACGTCTACACGATCTGGCCCGAGAACTACGCGCGCCCGATGTTCCAGGAGTTCGAGAAGCAGACCGGCATCAAGGTCAACTTCCTGCGCTTCTCATCGGGCGAGGCGCTTGCCCGCGTCATCGCCGAGAAGAACAATCCGCGCATCGACGTCCTGTTCGGCGGTCCGGTCGAGACCTTCGCGGCCGGCATCAAGGAGGGCATCTTCGAGCCCTACAAATCACCGTCGTTCGCCGCGCTGCCGGCGCGCTTCAAGCAGGCCGACGGCCAGTGGACGGCGATCGCCGACGATCCGCTGGTGTTCATGACCAACGCGGCCTTCCTCAAGACCAACAACCTGCAGCCGCCGGCGTCGTGGGACGACCTTTTGAACCCGGCCTACAAGAACGGCCTGCAGATGGCCGATGCGCGCACCTCGGGCACGGCGGTGACGCGCATCTTCTCCGTCCTGGAGGTCAACCAGCGCAACGAGGACAAGGCCTTTGCTTACCTGAAGAAGCTGCGCCAGAACGTGCAGGTCTACACCAAGAGCGGCGGCGGCGGGACCTTGCCGGTCGGCCTCGGCCAGGCCGCCGGTGGGATATTCTTCATCGTCGACGCGCTCGAGACCAAGGCCAAGGGCTACGATGTCGTGATCAGCTTTCCCAAGGAGGGAATCGGCACCTCCGCCGAAGCGATCGCGCTGATCAAGGGCGCGAAGAATCCCGAGGCCGGCAAGAAGCTGATCGACTTCGCCACCAGCGCGGCGATGCAATCCAAGCTCGCCGAGCACAAGGTGGCCTTCGTCCCGGCCAACCCGGAGGTCAAGACCGATCCGGCGCTGGCCGAGGTTCTGAAGGGCGCCACGATCTTCCCGATCGACGACGAGTACGCCGGCGCCAACCGCAAGCGCATCATAGAGCGCTGGGTGAAGGAGGTTCTGCCGGCCCAGTGATCGCCGTGACGACGGCGCGATCGTCGAAGTCGTGGCGGCGGCTCGCCCGCGATCCGGCACTGCTGGCCGCCGTCGCGGTGGTCTGGCTGCTGCTGTTCCTCTTCGTGCTGTTTCCCCTGGCGCATCTGCTCGAGCGTGCCTTCATCGACGAGGGCGTGCCGACGCTCGAGCCGCTGCTGTCGGCTGTTTCCGATCCGAGCCATCAGGCGGCTTTCGTCAACAGCCTGGTGCTGGCCGCCGCCGTGGGGCTGCTGGGCACCGCGCTCGGCCTCGTGTTCGCCCTGACGGCGGTACGATCCGGGCTCGGCCGGCATTGGCTGACCCTGCTCGATGCGGCCGCCCTTCTGCCGCTGGTCTCGCCACCCTTCACCACCTCGATCTCGATCATCTTCTCGTTCGGGCCCAAAGGCCTGATCACGCACGACCTGCTCGGCCTCACGACCGTCTCGGCCTATGGCTTCTGGAGCACGACGCTGGCCGAGACACTGACCTATTTCCCGATCGCCTATCTCACCCTGCGGCCGATCCTGGCGGCGATCGACCCGAATCTCGAGGAAATGGCGTTCAGCCTCGGCAGCTCACGCTGGCGCATCTTCCGCACCGTCACCCTGCCGCTCTGCGTGCCCGGCTTCGCCAATGCGTTCCTGCTGCTGTTCGCCGCCTCCCTGGCCGATTTCGCGACGCCGCTGATCCTGGCCGGCAACGCCTTCCCGGTGCTGCCGACCCAGGCCTATCTCCAGATCACCGGACTGTTCGATTTCAAGGGTGGCGCCGTCCTCTCGCTGATCCTGCTGCTGCCGGCGGTCGCGATCTTCCTGCTGCAACGCTACTGGGTCGGGCGCCGGAGCTACATCACGATCAGCGGCAAGGTGGGGCAGCGCTCGCGGTCGCGGGCCATCGCGCCGTGGACGGTCGGACTGCTGATGGCGGCGTGCATCGCCGTGACGGCGATCATCGTCTACTTCTACGCCCTGCTGGTCGTCGCCTCCCTGGTGACGGCGTTCGGCGCCAACAACAGCTTTACGTGGCGCCATTACCACGTGATCTTCAGCGAGGGCCTGCCGGCGATCCGCGACACGCTGATCATCGCCGCCATCGGCATGCCGATCGGCGGCCTCTACGGGGTGCTGGTGGGCTACCTCATCGCGCGGCGCCGCTTCCCGGGCCGCTACGCCATCGAGCTGGTCGCGATGATCAACTACGCCCTGCCCGGCACCATCGTCGGCATCGCCTACCTGATCGCCTTCAACGACCCGCCGATCGCGCTCACCGGCGGCGCGCTGATCATCATCGCCTGCTACGTGTTTCGCTACAGCCCGACCGGCATCCGCGCCACGGTGGCGCTGCTGCAGCAGATCGACCGCAGCCTCGAGGACGCCTCGGCGAGCCTGGGCGCCGGCACCGGCGAGACCTTCCGCCGGGTGATGCTGCCCTTGATCGCCCCGGCCTTCTTCGCCGGCCTGGGCGTGGTCTTCATCCGCTCGATGACGGCGATCAGCGCCACGATCTTCCTGGTGTCGATAAGCTGGACCCTGATCACCGTGCGCATCCTGGAGAACATGACCGAGCTCGCCCTCGGTCCGGCCGCGGCCTTCTCGGTGTTCGTGATCGTGGTCGTGTTCGTCGTCGTCGGCGGGCTCAGCGCGGTGCTGGCGCGATTGCGGGCCCCGGCAGCCGGCGCTGGCGCGCGTTCCTTTCTCGGAGGCTGATGGTGGCTGCCGGCATTCGCCTCGAGGGCGTCTCCAAGCGCTTCGACCACAGCGTGAAGGGCGAGGTCTATGCCGTCCACGATGTCAGCCTGTCGGTGGCCGACGGCGAGCTGCTCACCCTGCTCGGGCCCTCGGGCTGCGGCAAATCCACCACCCTGCGCATGATCGCGGGCTTCGAGGAGCCGGATGCGGGAACGATCCTGATCGATGGCCGCGACGTGACCCATGTGCTGCCCAACCGGCGCGGCATCGGCTTCGTCTTCCAGAACTATGCGCTGTTTCCCCATCTCTCGGTGTTCGAGAACGTCGCCTATGGGCTGCGCGTTCAGGGTCGAGACGAAGGCTCGATCGTTCGCGCCGTCGGCGACGTGCTGGGCCTGGTCGGTCTCGCCGGCTACGAACGCCAGCAGCCGCATCAGCTCTCGGGTGGCGAGCAGCAGCGCGTGGCGCTTGCCCGCGCCGTGGTGTTCGAGCCCAAGGTCCTGCTGTTCGACGAGCCGCTCAGCAATCTCGATGCCAAGCTCAGGGTCGAGATGCGCGAGCAGATCAGGGCACTGCAGAAGCGGATCGGCATCACGACGATCTACGTCACGCACGACCAGGAAGAAGCGATGGCGATCTCCGACCGCATCGCCGTGATGGACAAGGGCGCGGTCGTGCAGGAGGGCGCGGCGCACGCGCTCTACTATCGGCCGAGGACCGAGTTCGTCGCCCGCTTCATCGGCCGCACCAACATCCTGGAGGCGCGGATCGTGTCGCCCGACGAGGTCGAGATCGAGGGCGCCCGCATCGCCTATGCATCGTGGGGCCAACCCGGCGACAGGATACGCCTCGTGGTCCGTCCGGAGATGATCGCGCTCGAGACGGCAGGCGCCACGCCGGTCAGGGGCCGCATCGTCCAAACCACCTTTCTCGGGGAGAAGACGGACTACCAGGTGGCCTTCGGCAACATCGTGCTGCAGGTCGCCATGACCGGTCTTGCAAGCCCCGGCCTCGCCGACGGCGCCGAGGTGTCGGTGGAATTCAAGGTCGACGGCTTCCATCGACTCGAAGCATGAGGGGACACATCCTTCATGTCCCTCTCTCGTAATCAGGGCAGGTGGCCCGCAGGGCCGGAGCGGGCGCGCCTCAAGCGAGCTTCACGAGGTTCCAACGTCGGGGCACCTCCCCGATGACGAGTCTACGGAGTGGACACATCTCATTTCATGCTCCTCTCCCCCTCACGGGGAGAGGTTGGGTGAGGGGGTTGCAGGTGATTTACCAGCCTTCGAAGCTCCCTCACCTAGCCTCTCCCGCTAACGGGGGCGAGGGATATCACGGGAGGCGTTCTTGCCCGATTTCAGGCAAAATAGGCCATCCCAGAGCCATTTCTGCTAGAGGGATGCGTGCCCGACGTCGAGTTGGACGACGGATTACCTCACGCGAACCTCGAGGCTGGAACGGAACGAGGCACGCCGGTTCCTGGACGACGTCCTGTCGTTCCTGGTCGAACCGCCGGAGGACTTCATCCGCAGGCGCCACCTGGCCCTGCAGCGGCGCGGCTTGTCCAATGCGAGCATCTTCGAGCAGCTCAAGACGGAGCTCGGCCGGCGGCGCTTTCCGGCGCCGGCCTACACGACCCGTCAGCTTCGCCGGATCATCTACGGATAGGGACGCTTCATGTGCGCACGTCGTCGGCTACATCGGCAAGCGCGACAGGCGGCGCCCATCCTGATGGAGGGGCTGCATCGGCTGGAAATATCGCGGCTACGATCTGGCCGGCATCGCCGTCGGCCACAACAAGGGCGCGCTGAGAGTGGCCAAGCGCGAGGGGCGTGTCCGCGCGGGAGGCGCCGTACGCATCGCTTCAAGCGGGCCGGCTGGGCATCGCCCACACGCGCTGGGCGACCAGCGGCGCGCCGAGCGATCGCAACGCCCATCCGCACTGCGACGGCAGCGGCCGCTACGCCGTCGTGCACAACGGCATCATCGAGAACGCCGCCGCCCTCAAGGCGCAGTTGCTGGCGCGCGGCATCGCCTTCAGCTCCGAGACCGACACCGAGGTGGTCGCCCATCTGATCGCCCTGCTGGATGACGGCTCGCCGCTCGACGACGTCGTGAGCGCCGTCCTGCGTCGCGTCGTCGGCACCTACGGCCTGGCCATCGACGCCGAGCGCTCCGACCAGCGCTCGTGGTGGCGCAACGGCAGCCCGATCGTGCTCGGCATCGGCGACAAGCGAGATGCTGTTCGCCTCGGACCCGGCCGCCTTCGTGCGCCACGCCGCGAGCATCGTCCATCTCGACGACGGCGAGGTCGCCACCGTGCGGCCCGACGGCTACGAGACCCGCCGGCTCGACGACGGCACCAGCACGGTCAAGACGCCGTCCGCCCTGGTCTGGCAGGACGGGGCCTACGACAAGGGCAACTTCCGGCACCACATGCGCAAGGAGATCGAGGACCAGCCCGAGGCGGTGCGCGGACTCTGAGCGGCCGCTCCTCGACCCGCGCTTCCAGACCACGCATCTCGGCGGCATCGAGCCTCGCCGCCCGCGACCTGCTGGCCGTCCGTCGCATCCGCATCCTGGGCCGCGGCGCCGCCTACATCGCCGGCGCGACGGGCGCCCATCTGATCGAGCAGCTTGCCCGCATCCCGACCCAAGCCGAGCAGGCGTCCGAGTTCCGCTACCGCAATCCGCGGGATCGAGAAGGACACGCTCTACATCGCCGTCAGCCAGTCGGGCGAGACATTCGATACGCTGGCGGCGGTGCAGGAGATCAAGCGCAAGGGTGGCCGCGTGCTCGGCATCGTCAACGTCGTCGGCAGCACGATCGCGCGCGAATGCGGCCGCGGCATCTACCTGCGGGCCGGCCCCGAGATCGCCGTCGTCTCGACCAAGACCTTCACCTGCAGCGTCGTCGCTCTGGCCTTGCTCGGCCATCCATCTCGGCCGCCTGCGCGACCTCTCCCATGCCGGCGGGGCGCGCCTGCTGGGCGCGCTCGAGGCCCTGCCCGACCATATCGCGGCCATCCTCGGCCGGGAGGACGAGATCGCCGGCCTCGCGGAATGGTTTCGCGGAGCCTCAGCACGCCTTCTATCTGGGCCGGGCGGCGGGCTACGCCATTGCCAGGGAGGGCGCGCTGAAGCTCAAGGAGACTGGGCCATCTCCATGCCGAGGCCTATCCCGCGTCGGACCAAGCACGGCTCAAGCTCGCGCTCGTCACGCTCGAGACGCCGAGCGTCATCGTCCTGCCGCACGACGACCTCCTTGGCCAAGAACGTGTCGACGATCGAGGAGATCAAGGCGCGCGGCGGCCCGGTCATCGCCGTGACCCATCCCGGCCACGTGCCCGCCGCCATCGACCAGGCCTTCGCGGTGCCGATGCTCGCCCCGAGCTAGACGCCCTGCTGCTGAACATCCCGCTCCAGCTGCTAGCCTACCACGTCGCCCTGGAACGGAGCTGCGACATCGACCGGCCACGCATCTCGGTCACGGTCGAGTGACCTCACGTCGGACTCTACCAATGGCGGGATGAGGTAAGCTGACCACCACATGGCCAGCTTGTCACCGTCCGATCAGGTGGCGCTCCACCTGACGGCCTTGTCGGAGGCCCAGCGAGGGGCGATTCCTCCTGATTGCGCAGGGCGCTACGCACAGCCTGCCGGTGGCCGGTGTCGTGGTTGCGGTGGTCCTGGTCGCCGGCATGGCCTACTCGGTCTACGAGCACCGCGGGGCGCCGCCATCCTCGGCAACGACTCGATCACGGCGATCGACCGGCGCGTCGCCGTCCAGATGCAGGCTTTTCTGGACGCTCCCCCAGCAGTTCCTCGACCTCGCCGATGTGGCCGGGGCCGGGCGCAGCGTCCCGAGCGGCGCCCAGAGGTCGAGCAGTTCGCCCTGCATGCGCTGGGAACCATCTCGGCGGTCACCGCCTTCAGCTACGCCGATCCGGACGGCAACTTCCTGTTCGTGATCCGCAACGACAAAGGGGGCTTCGACAGCAAGCTCATCGAGCGACAGCGCGGCGACAAAAGAAGCGTGACGTGGACCAGGCGGGACGGCCAGGGCAACACCACGACCGTCGAGACGGCAGACCCGGCCGATACGTCGATCCACGCACGCGCCCCTGGTACCAAGGCGCCGAGCGCACCAAGAAGCCGTACTGGAGCGAGACGTATCTCTTCTTCACCTTTGAAGAAGCCCGGGATCACCTTGTCCATTCCGCACTTCGACGCCGAGGGCAAGCCGTGACCGTGATGGGCCTCGATATCGAGCCTCACCAATCTCTGTGCGTTCCTGAAGCAGCTCGACATCGGGCAGAACGGCAAGGCGCTGATCCTCGACAAGAGCGGACGATCGTCGCCTTTCCAAGCGATGATTGCTGCCGGCGGACCGTCCGACGCCAAGGCGCCGATGCTCGACGAGCTGGTGACCCGCTGATGACACGAATCTTCAACCATCTGCGTGTCGCCGGGTTCGGCCGCCAGGTGCTCGATTTCGGCGACCAGCAGATCATCGTGTCATCGGAGCCGGTGACGCGGTCACCGACCGCAACTGGCTGGTCGTGATCGTGGCCCAGGCCGACTTCGTGGGCTTCGTCGCCGACAGCGCCTATGCGACGCTGGTCATGTCGGCCCTGGTGGTCCTGGTCGTGGCCGGCCTGTCCGGCCTGCTGGCAATGGCGCAGCGTCGCCGCCAGGCGCACGGTGACGGCGGCGGCCACGCGCCATCGAGGCGCTCGAGACGCGCGCGCGCACCCTCGTCGAACTGGCGCGCACCAACGGCCCGACCGACGGCTCGGCGGATTCGAGCCTGGAGGGCGCCCTGGAGATCGCCGCCACCGCTTGCGCCGCCAAGCGGGTCGCGGTGTGGCAGCTCAACGTCGACCGCACCACGCTGCTCTGCGAGGATTGCTACGATCAGACGGCGCACGACCATACCAGCGGCATGGAGCTGCACCGCGACCAGATGCCCGACCTGTTCGCCGGCGCTGGGCAATGGCGAGCCGATCGATGCGGAGGACGCGAGCCAGGGGCGCACGGCCGACCTGTTCATCGCCTACCTGAAGCCGCTGAAGACGACCAGCGTCTATGTCGTGCCGATCCTTTCAAGAGCCGCCTGACCGGCATGATCACGGTCGAGGATCCGCAACGCGGCAATGCCGCCAACATGGTGACGTTCTGCGACTCGGTGGCCGTCGTGCTGGCGCTGCGCTACGCCGCCGCCGCACCGCCAGTTCCGGTCGCCCGGCCACGCGCGGCGGTCGCCGCGGCAGGAGGCGGCGCGGCCGGCGGCGCCTCTGTCCGAAAGCTTCGCCACCCGCAGATCGCAGCTCGAGCAGACGTTGATGCTGCAGAACGCCTCGTTCGACGACATCGAGGAAAGCGCGATCAGGCGGGCCACGATCGCCGTTCTCAAGCTGCCGATGTGGACGACGGTCGCCCAGAAGCCGGCCAGCTGCGAGAGAGCACGGCGATGGAGGCGATCGTCAACGAGGCTCAGGCGCTCGATCCGGAGAGCAGCTTGACCTATGCCGCCCTGCTCGACGACCAGCTCGTTCTCGCCGCCTTCTCGGGCGACAAGACGGCCGTCACCGCGTCGGCGCGCTGCGTGGCGACCTGTGCTCGATCTGCGCGACCGCCTGCTCGAGGCTCGAGGCGCTGGAATGTCGGCCTCGACTTCGGCTTCGCCATCGACATCGGCACCGTCATGAGCCTGACGATCGGCACCGAGCCGCCGACCCGGCATCGTAGGGCGGTGCCATCGGCGTTGCCAAGGTGCTCTCCAGCAGCACCGCGCGGCATGCCATCGCCGCCTCGGAAACGGCCTACGAGCTGCTCGCCGACCGCTTCCCTGTTCAGGCCCGCGCAGCACCTATTTCCTGCCCGAGACCGGCGACATGCGCACCTTCGTGCTGGTGGATCGCCTGTGATCGCCACGAGCCAGGCAAGGATGGCCCAGCGCCGCGGGCTCCCGCTGGTGCGTCGCGGGCTGGCGATGCTGGGCAACGCCACCATTCTCGCCATCCATCGCCTGCTGCTCTACCTGGCCGCGCTTGCCGCCACGGTCGTGGTCGTGGCGCTGCGGCGCAACACCTGGCAGCAGCCGGTCCGCGTCGAATTCAAGCGTGCTCAACGAAGTGACGGTGCGCTCGTTGCCGACCACCGTGGCGACCGGCCTGCTGGTCGGCTTCGCCCTGGTGTCGCCAGGCGGTCTACTGGCTGGCCCAGACCGGCGACCCGGCCTGGTCGGACCGGTCATCGTCGTCCTGCTGGTGCGCGAGTTCGTGCCCATCCTGGTCGGCCTCATCCTGTTCGGCCGGACCGGCACGGCAACCTTGATCGAGGCTCGGCGAAGCGCGCCCAGGGGTTGGCTGCGCCTGCTCGAGGAACCAGGGCCTCGACCCGCTGATGCTGCTGATCGTGCCGCGCGCCTTCGGCTTCGCGGTCGGCGCGTTCTGCCTCGCCCACCGTGTTGCTGGTGTCGACCCTGGCGACCGGCTACCTGATCTCCAACGGGCTGGGGCTGATCACGTTCTCGATCTGGGATTTCAGCGATCTCGTGCTGCGCTCCATGAAGACGTACGACTTCATCAAGCCACCCCTGAAATGCATCGTCATCGGCTTCGTCGTCGCCCTTGCGTGCTGCTCCACCGGACTGGCACGGCGGGACGAGGCGGACGAGCTACGGCGCAGTGCCGCGCGGCTTCGTGCGTTCGGCGCTGGCCATCTTCGCGGTCAACACCCTGTTCGACCTCGTGCCCTGACATGCCGGGATGCTGACATGGCCCTGCGCCCACCCGTTCGGTCCTGTCGCTGCGCGGCGTCACCCTGGCCGAGCGCCAGTTCGCGACCACGCCGATCCTCGCGAAGCCTCGAGCTGCCGCGGCGCGGCGCTGGTCGAGGTCGAACAAGCCGACGCGGCCGAGCTGGTCGATCTCAGCCTGGGTCTGGCCGACCCTTATGCCGGAGACGCCGTGCAGTTCCTCGGCGTCAACTGGACGACCCGCACGCCGCGCGAGCGTACCGCCGTCGCCGCATCGGCGCGGTCGTGCAGAGCGACGTCTGGCCGAGCCGCATGTCGGTGCTCGATGCGGTGCTGCTGGCCGGCTCCTATCATTTCGACCGGCCGCGGACCGAGATGATCGACCATGCCACCGAGTTCGCCCGGCTGTTCGGGCTCCCCGGCCTGCCCTCGGGGCGCAGCGAGTCGACGCCGCGACGCGCGCTGGTGAGGGCCGCCTGCGTGCACTGACCTGCTGGGCTCGCCCGACCTGATCGTGGTGCACGACCAGGCGCTCGAACATGCGCCCGATCTCGCCGTGCCGATGGCGCAAGCCATCCTGAGCGCGCGCGACCGCGGCGCCGCGGTGCTATGGATTGCCAGCAGCCTGGCGGCACAAGCCGCGAGTTCGTCGAGGCCGAGCAGGTGCTGCGGCTGGGCGGCGGGCTGGCCCAGGACCCGGAGGGCGCGATGAAGCGTTCGATCTTCGGTGTCTTCCAGTTCGACGAGGTTTCGTCGGCGCCGTGGTGCTGGCCTGCATCGGCGTCTTCATCACCGCGCTGATCAATGCCGGCTTTCTCCAGGACTGGTTCCAGCCGTCCTTCACGCTGCGCATCCTGCTGCCCGACGAAGGCGTCGCGGGTCGCCCCGGGCGCCGAGGGTGCGGGTCCTGGGCACCCGCGCCGGCGAGGTCCGCCGCATCGTCATCGATCCCAACCAGCGCATGCACGCCGTGGCCGCGTCGACGACCAGATGCGGCCCTTCATCCGGCGTTCGGTCGTCTCGATCCGCCGGCAATTCGGCATGGCGGGCGCCGCCTTCATCGACATCTCGCGCGGCACCGGCCCCGAGCTCGACTGGTCCTACGCGGTGATCGCCGCCTCGAGCGATCGCGCGCCCACCGGCACGCTGGGCCAGATGATCGACGAGCTGCGCGCCAGGTGATGCCATTGCTCGACGACGTGAACAAGGCGGTGGTGGCCTTCACGGAGGTCGCCCATCGCGCGATCGATCCGGCCAGCCCGCTCGAGCAGACCCTGGCCTCGGCCGCCGGCATCGCCGCAACGGTCGAGAACGGCGACGGGTGCCGGCCGCCTGATCGCCAACGACAAGATGGCCAGCGAGGCTCGAAGCCGCCCTGGTGAGCGTGCGCGAGATGGCCTCCCAGCTCGAGCGCACCTCCGAAGGATCCGCGCATCGTCCAGATCCTGGCCAAGACCGATTCGATCCTGACGTCCTTGCAGGCCACCACGCGCAACCTCGCCAACACCACGCCTCGCATCACCGAGAACGTCGCCGTCACCGCCGAGGCCCTGCCAGGGCACGCTGCTGCAGGCCCAGATCGCCGCGCACAGGCTCGAGCGCCTGCTCGGCCAGTTGCGCCGCAGCTGGCTGCTGGAGCGCTCAGGCGGCCCGGCCCGCCGCCCAACCGCCGCGCCCCCGCCATCGAGGTCCGGCCGATGAAGCCATACCTGCTGCCGCCTCTTGCGGCGCAGTACGCCCAGCTGTCCGTGGCCTCGTGCGACGGCGGCAGCACAGCCGATCCCGGACCGCCTCCCGATGCAAGGCTCGATCAGGCCAACCGCGCAGGCACGCAGGCCCTGTCGATGGACATGCCGAGCCTGGCGGTGACAATGCAAGACCGCCCTGCAGCGCGCCTACGAACGCGACGACGCCGGCGCCATCGCCGATGTCTCGTACAATCTCACGACAGCACAAATAGAGGAGAGCGATGCCAAGGCCGCCCTCGCCACGGTGCGCGACGCCCGGCTCGATCTCGACGGCTTGGCGCGCGCCGGTGCCGGCCGAGGCAACCGCGAGGTGCAGGCGGCGGCGGCCTGTCGCAGCGGCGACTTCACCACCGCCGACAGCGCCGCCCAGGAGGCGCTGGGCCAGGTGTCCAAGGACGGCGATACCGCGCCCGCGCGCCTGGTTCATCCCGCGGGCTGGTGGCGGCTCAGCGCGGCGATGCAACGGCCCTCGCCCAGGCGATCGCCAAACTGCCGCCCTCAAGGAGGCCGACCTGCAGGCCGACCGCCAGGAGCTGGAAGGCCGCGCAGCCCTGCTCGACAACCGCGCGACCGACGCGCTCGACCTGTTCCAGCGCGCCGCCGCCAACCGCCAGCAGGCGCTCGACTACCGCGGCATGGCGCGCGCTCACCCTGGCGGCCGATGCGGCATCGCGCGCCGGCCGAACCGCCGAAGCCGCCGACCTCGCGATGCGCGCCGGCCGCAGTGCCCTGCTGCAAGGCGGCGCACGCCACCGCCCTGCCGCTCTTGCGGCAGGCCGACGAGCTGGCTCGCCAGAGCGGCCAATCCGGCATCGTCGACGAGGTCGCGCGGCTGAAAAAAGTCGCTGCGAAGTGAACTCTCCTCCGCGCGTGTTGGTCGCGCGGGGCGATCGCCAGCAGGACCTCGACGGGAAAGCCGTCTTTGATTGCGGCGGCGCGCAATGTTCGCAGCCAGCCGCAAGCCGCCGCACCTCGAACCGTTACTGCAAGTCGTCGTTGGACCATGATGGCATGGCGTTCTCCGCCGACGGCTACTGTCGGAAGAGCCTCGACCGACACCAGCTCGTCGACGGCGTCGCCGGACGGCAGCATGGTCGGCGTCGTCGATACGAGACAAGGCGCGCGCCGCGGTCCAAAGTGATGAATTCGAAGATGTCGGTCATCTCAGGCTCGTCGGCAATCGTTTCCCTCCGGCAGTTGGGACTGCTCACCCGATGGAAGAAGACGTTAAGCACGCCGGTCTTGTCGCCCGGGTGAGGTGGCTTCGGTCAGCTCGAAGACGGTGTGCTGGAGCGTCGGTCCGGCTCCCGAGATGGCGATCACCGTCGAATTCTGGCGCCCGGTGATCGCACCGTCCGCCAAGAACACGATGTGGCCCACGCCGATATGATAGGGGACGCCATTGCGGCTGCGACTATCGGTTGCAACGCGGGTGAACCCGCTGAAGCAGAGCATAACGGCCGAGCGGCCCCCCCAGATCGGCGGGCGAGGCGCGCGCCGAGCCTGCTCTTCGTCCTGGCCATCGTACCCCCCAAGTACCCGCCATCGTGACGCCGCGGCGCGCCCGCTGGATGTGCGAAAACTCACAGAGCGCAGGGCGGGTGCAACCGGAGCAGCGTTTTCTCAGGTTGACCCGCCAAGACCTCGCCCTGAAGAGCCACGCGCAGCGCTTCTCAGGGTGAGGATTTGGCTCTGGCAATCACGCTCTACGCGTCGCTGCGCCGCGTCGTCGGACTTTGATCGTCGGTCGCCTCGGCGAGACGATCGATGTCGACAGGTACCCGGATCTGGCACCGGCGGACCTCGATCAGCCGCTCGACCTCGGGCCGCATGAACTCGCGGGTCACGGCCTCGCGATGGGAGCCGATGCGGGCCGCGATGTCGTAGTGCGTCGGTGCCGGACGGATCACCACGCTGTTTCCGAACCGCGTGCCCGTCGCCGCGAGCCGCAGCAGCTCCCGGCGCACGCGCTCGCGCACGTCAACGCACTCACCTCGAATAGCGTTCGCTCATCTGCCTGATGTTGGCGACGAGCAGCTCGGCGAGACGGGTGCCGACAGCCGTTGCCAGCAACACCTGATGGAACTGCTCCGCCGACATGCGAGCCACCATGCAATCGGACATGGCCGTGACATTCGACGAACGCGGCCAGTCGGTCGACCGACGCGAATTCGCCGAAGATACCTGCTCGAGATCTCGTTGAAGATCACCTCGCGGCCGTTCGCGGTGTAGCTGCTGAACCGTACGGTACCGGACAAGATGAAGAAGATGTCGGTCGTCTGCTCCTGCTCGCTCAGGATCTGGGCGTGGCGGTCATGGGTCCGGATCGTGCACGCCTCGGCGACGCGTTCCAGGTCGTCGTCGAGAGCATCTCGAACAGCGCGATCAAGCCGAAGGCCGGCGCAGGGATGCACGCAACATCCCAGGGCGAGAACACCCCGGACGAGAATGGCAGGTGCACCACTCCTGCAACCCGATTCGCCCGGCCAGGGCCACCACGGACATGGCGTCTGTGGGAAATGTCACCGACCTCGGCCGCAGGCTTGTCGAGACTGCCGCGCTGGGGTCGAGAGGCGACAATGCTGCCGCAGCAACGTGCGCACGAGGAATTCGGGACAGCCGTGGTGTCGAGACAGCGCATCGACCTGCTGCTCGAGAACTACCTGCTTGCGCTCGCCTGCGTCGACCAATGTTCGGAGTTCGTGCCGAAGAGATCCTCCAGGTCCCGGTCGCCCTCAATCTCGAACGCGCCGAGCGCCTCTACTCGATGCCGCTGCCGGCGGTCTTGCAGGCGGGCAGCAAGGCACCGACGCCATCCTCGAGGCCCTCGGCTCGGTCAATGCCAGCACCCGCGCCGGGCTGCGGGACGGCTGGATGATCACCGAGGCTCCTGACTGACCTCGAGCTGGCGACGATGCACGCCGAGCGCCTGTTCGAGGCCACCTACCACCATGCGGCCGAATAGTCGGCCGTCGACGACCTGGGGCCAAAGGCTGCCGCGTCGCGACGTCGCCGTGCGGCCGACCAGGAATCCGACGATCAGAAGATTGAGGACGTTGAAGCCGACGCCGGCGGCGAAGGCCGGCGCGTAGTAGCCAAAATGGTCGTAGAGGCTGCCGGCAAACCAGCTTCCGACCGCCATGCCGCTCATCGCCGTGAACAGGGTGAGCGGAATGCGCCATGACGACTCGGCGGCCAGGAACAGGTCCCGGATCGCCACCGAGAAGTAGGATAGGATGATCCCGCTGAACGCCAAGCCGAACACGGTGGCGACGGCGAGCAGGCCGGCCTCCTCCTGGGTCAACAGGAAGGCGGCGATGGCGATCGCCTGGCACGACGAGCCGGCGAGCACCGTGCGCAGGCCGCCGATACGATCGGCCAGCGCGCCCCGGGCCTGGCGCGACAGGAATGCCGCCGCGAGCATGACCGACAGCATCGCCGCACCGTGGGTCGCGAGAATGCCGATGTCGCCGCAGAAGGCGACCAGATGGGCCTGCAGGATCGACATCGGGATGCAGCAGCAGAAGCCCGCCACGCATATCAGCGCCTGAACGAGGTTGGGCAGCAGGCCGGCGATGCGCCGGCTCGACGGGCCGCTCGACGACCCGTGTGCGACCGCTGGCGCGGCTTCGGCGCCGGCCAGGCAACGTCATCGGCAGGACAAGGACGAGCACGACCACCGCGAAACCCATCATCACCCGTACCAGCCGGTTGTGCGATGCCGCTCGCTCGAGCAAGGACAGCCCGGCAACGCCGGCGATATACTGCCCGGACGAGATGAGCGCGATCGCCGAGCCGCGGCGGCGGTAGACCAGCGGCTGACATAGACCAGCAGCGGCGGATAGACGGCGCCGTTGCCGAGCAGGCCCAGCATCAGGCCATTGCCCGACATAGACCGCCCAGACCGATCCGGTGGCCGACAGCATCAAGCCGCCGGCAATCATGACGGCGCCGAAGGTCACGACAGGGCGGAGGCCGATGCGATCAGCCCGGCCAGCCCATCAGGATGCCGCCAGCCCCGGTGCCGACCAGACCAGCGATCCGGCAGGCGCGATCACCGACCGGTCGGTGCCGAGCGCCTCCTGCATGGTCCGCATGCCGACCACGATCAGGAGCGGCGAGCCGTAGGAGACGGACAGGATCGCGAGCGTGATCCACGCGATCCTCAGGAGGGCGACCGTCGAGGCTCGCTCTGCTGGCCTCCCGCCGCGCTGGCCCCCGCCAACGGGGGTCGCCGATCCGTCCATGCCCTGCTCCCTAGTCGCGCCTGGCAACCGGGAGGCGGCACGCGCTGGCGTCGAGCTTCGACTCGGCGCCGGCCAGCGGAAGGATTTATTTCACATGCTCGGCATGCAATTTCACCAGCCGGCCAGGGACACACCTCATGTGGTCCTCCCCGCGCGAAGCGCGGGGTACAAGATCACTTACGCCCCCGCTCGCCACGCATCGACGATCTCCGCGCCGGTCGCCGGCCACACGCCGGCATGGTCGAGGATGCGATCGAGCAGCAGGCCCAGCGCCCGGATGCGATGCGGTTGGCCCATCAGCACGGCGTGATGGTGAGGGTCAGCACGCGGCCGCCGCCGGTGCGTGCCGCTTCGGCATAGAGCGTCGCCGAAGGCGCAGCACCTGCTCGACGAATTCGCCGGTATCCATGTGCTGCTGGAACAGCGGCGCCGCTGGTCGGAGAGGTCCCAGGCGAGCGGCATTGCCGTGAGCGGACCGGCCGACGTCGTCACCGGATAGGGCATGTCGTCGTTGATCCGGTCGGCGACATAGTCGAGGCCGGCCTCCGCCACCAGGTCGAGGGTGCGCATCGACGAAATGGGCCGGCGAATGCCAGCCGCGGATCTTCGATCCCGGAAGGCGCCGCGCAAGGCGCCGACCGCTTCCTTCACCAGCGCCCGCTCTGCTGCTTCGCCAGGCCCGCCGTGGTGCAGCTTGCCCATGTCGACGCCGGCGGCCTGGCCTCCCATTGGCTCGCGGCGATCTCGGCCGCCAGGGCCGGATAGCGGGTCGCGACGGCGCGCTGCTCAGCAAGGCCGTCGCCCGCAGGCCGCGCGATCGAGTGCCCGCATCAGGCGGTAGATGCCGATCCGGTTGCCGCGGGCTCGCGCTGGAGCCCATGGTCCCAATACTCGGATAGGGTCGGTCGACGCCGCCCGGCGCCACGAACGGCGTACGCGGCATGTCCATCGGAAAATGCCCCACATGGACAGCGAGCCCACAGCGCCACCCTCGCCTTGCCCGGCCACACGACCGGCTTGGCTTGCGGCAGGTTGCGGTGCTGAAGCGGTCGTGGTCGAGGCCGCGCCGGCGCCCTTGTAGTCGAGGTAGTTCAGGATGCCCAGGCCGCTCATCGCCGACCTCCCGGCGTGCCTGCGGCCAACCAGCTCGAGACCCGCATCGTAATAATGCTCGGTGTACCAGGCGGCGATCTCACGGCCGGTTGCCAGCCAGACGCCGTCGTGCGCCGACCAGCCAAGGCGAGCGCCGCATCGAGGGCGGCTTGATGCGCGCAGCGTCCGGTCGAGCAGGAGTGCAGCGGCAGGCGCATCACCGTGCCGTTCTCCGCACCCTCGGCGTAGAGCTGGTCGAACTGCGCCTTGACCATCGCGGTGTAGCGCTCGACCGGCGTGTTGCGATCTCGATGGAACAGCGGCACGTCGTTCACTTCGAGCGAGTAAGGCACGCTGATCAGCCGGCCGTTGCGCACCTTGACCGGCATCGGCTGGTCGTCGTGCACCATGTCGAGCGTGTACTTGATGCCCTCCTCCGCCAGCACGTGCTGGGTCGTCTCGTCGTTGGTGATGGCGGGCGTCAGCCGGCCGTCGAGCGACGAAGCGCTGTATTTGCGGATGGTCTCCCGGCTGTCGGCGATTAGCGCGCGCTGCTGGTCCTCCGACAGATCGTAGAAGTAGCGCGTGTTGTAGGTGCCATGGCTGAACAGCTCCCAGCCGAGCGCGCAGCGGCGCTCGATGATCTCGGGGTAATGGTCGCAGACCGCGACATTGAAGCGAGACGCTGCCGCGCACGCCGTGCGCACAGCCCATCACATCGGCCATGCGCCAGAAGCCCGTCCGGTTGCCGTAGTCGCGATGGGAATAGTTGAGGATGTCGGGCACTGGCCGCGGCCACGGCGTTTGGTGCGGATTATCGGGCGGCTCGAGCCCCTCGTAGCGCCTCGATATTGGGCGCCAGCCACACCGCGATGCGCGCGCCCCCAGGCCAGACGATGCGCGGGCGCCCGGTGTATGGCGCATAGTCGTAATGTCCAGGTTCGGTCAGCATTCTTATCCCCCCCCCCCCCTCGGTGGGCGTCGCCGCTCCATCGTAGTCCAGAATCGCGGGCAACGATCAATCCGCAGGTGATCCTATCGGCGTTCGGCTCGCAAGGAACCTTCGCAACTTTCCGCCGTTGGCGAAGGGGGCTACGCTCGCGCCCGGCTTCGACGAGGAGAGATGGCGAACAATATGGAAAAAAGGATCGATCTGGGTCAGATGATCACCGCGAGCGAGGATACGATCCTGCGCTCATGGGTGACGGCGTTCGCTTCCGTCGACACCCGCATATCCGGCTCAGGAAATCGAGAACCAAGCAAGGTAGTTGCTGCGGCTCGGGAGAGCAACGGCGACGGGCAATGTTACCGACGTCCGCCGGCCGAACACGGTGACGTGCGCGACCTCCTGGCAGGTTTCTCGCGCTCGCGCGCCAGGGGTTTTCGCCGTCGGAAAACGGCGACCTTCGTGTTGTCGCTGAAGCAGGCTCTGTTCGAGCAAATCCGCAATGGCCGGCCCGAGGACGTCGCCGCCAATACCTGGACGCCTGTTGATCGACCAGCTCGGCCTGTTCACCGTCGAATCCTTCCAGAGGACACGCGAGGAACTGATCGCCCGGCAGCGCGAGGAAATCGAGGAGCCGTCGACCCCGGTCGTCAAGCTGTGGGACGGTATCGTCGCCCTGCCGCTGATCGGCGCCCTCGATCTGGGCCGCACCCAGGTCGTCATGCAGAACCTGCTGGAGGCGATCGTCCAGACCGGGGCGGAAATTGCCATCCTCGACATTACCGGCGTGCCGACCGTCGATACGCTGGTCGCCCAGCACCTGTTGAAGACGGTCTCGGCTGCTCGCCTGATGGGGTGGCCGACTGCATCATCAGCGTGATCCGCCCGCAGATTGCCCAGACGATCGCAGCTCGGCGTCCAGCTCAACGTCATCTCGAAGGCGACCCTGGCCGACGCCTTTGCCGGCCCTCTCACGCACCAACCGGGCCGTCGTCCGCCTCAAGCCAACGGCAAGGCGGCCAAGCCGCTGCAACCGGCCGAGTCGTCCGAGATGGCGAGCCAGGCGTCGCCTGTGGACACCATTCCGCAATCCTCAAGACGTGCGCCTCGCCGGTCACCATCCAGGTCGATATGCACGATGAGCTTGCCGCCCGGCTGCAGGACGACCTGACCAACCGAATCGTGACGAGCGAGGCACGAGGCGTGTTGATCGACATCTCCGCCTTGGAGATCGTCGACGAAGCCCATCGGGCGCATGCTGGCCAATATCGCGGGTGTCTCGCGCCTGCTCGATGCCGACACGGCCTGTCGTCGGGATGCGTCCGGAAGTGGCGATCACTCTGGTGGAGCCTCGGCCTCGGGCTGCCCGGCGTCAAGACCGCCCTTAACGCGGAACGCGGATTGGCCATGATCGGCGGCGTATCGAGCCACCGGGACCTGGACGATGCCGACGACGACTGAAACGTTGCCGATCGGCACCGGCGACGACATCGTCCGGGTGCGCCAGAAGGTCAGGGTGCGGGCCACCGAGGTGAAGCTGTCGCTGGTCGACCAGACCAAGCTCATCACGGCAGCGAGCGAGCCTCGCACGCAATGCGCCTTCCGACTACGGCAGGGCGCGCACGGTGTCGACCAGGTTCATCACCGATCCGATCCCCGGCGTCCGCATCACTTTCCGCGACAAAGGTCCTATTCCCGATCTGAAAATGGCGCTGACCGACGGTTTCACCACAGGCAATGGCCTCGGCCATGGCCTGGGCGGAGCGCGCCGGCTGGTCGACGATTTCACCATCGACACCACAGTCGGCCAGGGCACGACCATCGTGATCGCGCGGTAGCGGTGACCGCCGTGCTGACGGTCACAGACCAGAGCCGCATCCGGCGCCCGGCGCGAAACCGAAGCCATTGCTCGCCGCATCGGCCTGGGGGCCGATGTCGGACGGGCCGCCCTGATAGCGACCGAGCTGGCGACCAACCTCGCCAAGCATGGTGGGGCGGCAGAACTGTTCAACCCTCCGACGCCGACCGTCGCAGGGTTGGAGATGATCGCAATCGATCGCGGTCGAGGTATTGCCGACATCGCGCAAAGCCTCCGCGACGGCGTTTCGACTTACGGCGCCCTGCCGGCACAGGCCTTGGCGCCATCCACCGCCAGTTCGACGAGTTCGACATCTACTCGGCACCCGGCCGGGGCACGGCCTTGCTGGCGCGCATATGGCCCCATCGCAAGCTGCTGCCGGCCGAGACCGCGCGCATCGGTGCAGTGACGGTACCGGAAGCCCGAGGAACAGGTCTGTGGCGATCTCGGTTATGGCGTCGCGATCTCGGCATGACCGTGTCGGCCATGCTGGTCGACGGGTTGGGTCATGGCGTCGCCGCGCACGATGCCGCCGGAGGAAGCACGTCGCCTGTTCCATCGCGGCTTCCAGTCGTCGCCGATTGCCGCATCCGCGCGATCCATGCCGGCTTGCGCGCCACGCGTGGCGGCGCTGTTGGCGTCCTGGCACTCGATTTGGCCGCAAGTCGGCTCGTGTTCTGCGGCCTCGGCAATATTGCAGGTCTGGCCGCAGCCGGTGGCAGCGTCCGGCGTTGTCTCGATGAATGGCATCGCCGGCCATACCGCCGAGCGGCTACAGGAATTCATCTATCCATGCGATGGTCCGGGCTTGGTGGTCGTGCTGCACTCCGACGGCTTGTCGGCGAACTGGTCGCTCGACCGTTACGCCGGGCTCGCGGGACGGCATCCAAGCCTGATCGCCGCGGTGCTCTATCGCGACCTCAGCCGTGGTCGCGACGATTCCACGGTCCTCAGGATCAAGAGGGCGACATGACCTCGGGGCCCATTCTCGTCGATCGAGCTTCGAAGTCGGAGCAGGACATCGTCCATGCCCGCCAGCGCGCCCGCCAGATCGCCCGATCAATCGGTTTCGACCGCCAAGCGCAAACTTGCATCGCCACGGCGGTGTCCGAGATCGCCCGTAACACCGTCGTCTACGCAACGGTGGAACCTTGCGCTTTGCACTGGAACGAAACGGCGACAGGCAACTGCTCGGCATGAGCTTCGAGGATATGGGCCCTGGAGTATCCCCCACCTCCAGACGATCCCGGATGGCCCTACGTCTCGCCCGTCGGCATGGGAGTTGGCATCGTCGGCACGCGCCGATTGATGGACCGCTTCGAGATCGGCAGCACACCGGGCAGGAACGCGCTTCATTCCGGCAAGTTTCTGCCAGCGGGCGGACAGGACGTCTCGATCCAGCCCGGCGACCCTGGCTGACGGAATTGCACAAGGCAACGCCGCAGGCTTTGATCGACGAGGTGCTCGGCCAGACCGCGATCTGCTCGCGACCACGACCGACCTCGAGGCGATGCGCGGCGAGCTGGCGCAAGTCAACGAAGAGCTGAAAGCACCAACCGTGGCGTCGTCGCGCTCTACGCCGAGCTGGAGCAACGGGCCGACGGTTCCCCGGCGCGCCAGCGAGGTCAAGAGTTCGCCCTTTCGAAATCAGCCACGCAGCTGCGCATCGCCCCTCAACTCGATCAACGCGCCTCTACGCATGCTCGCCGATCAGGTCGACGGCGGGTTGAACGAGGAACAGCAGCAGCGACAAGTATCCTACATCAGGCAATCGCCGAGACCCTGACGCGCCTGGTCAACGATCTGCTCGACCTGGCCAAGGTCGAGTCCGGCCGCATCGACCTGCATGTTTCGAAGACATCGACCGCCGATATCCTGTCGGCCCTGCGCGGCATGATGCGGCCCCTCCAGGCCAGCGACCACGTCGACCTGACCTTCGCCGACCGTACCAACGAGCTGGTCTCATACCGACGAGGGCAAGCTCTCCCGGATCCGGCAACCTCGTCTCGAACGCGCTCAGCACACCGAGCGCGGTCAGGTCAGCGTGACCGCATCCGCGCCGACACCCGGACGCGTCGCATTCGCGGTCCAGGACAGCGGCATCGGCATCTCCGACGGCGATCAGGAGCGCGTTTTCGACGAGTTCATCCAGATCCGAAATCCATTGCAGGACGGTTCAAGGGATCCGGGCTGGGCCTGCCTCTATCGCGCAAGCTCGCCGAAGCGTTGGGCGGCCACATCGCGGTCAGCAGCCAGATCGGCCAAGGCTCCCCTCTTTACCCTGGACATACCCGTAGTCCTGCCCGGGCATTCGGTCGAGGAAGCAGCCCGAGCCGATGCGAACGGCAAGATCCTGATCGTCGACGACGAGGAATCGACGCGCTACGTGCTGCGCCACATGCTGGCAGGCCGATGGTCCGTGGTCGATCATCGAAGCGCCCGACGGCACCGAAGGCCTGCGCCTGGCGCAGGCCGAGGCGCCCGACTTCATCCTGCTCGACATCTACCTGCCCGGGCTGAACGGCTTCGAGGTCTTTCGTCGCTCAAGGGCGACCCGGCGACGGCCGCCATTCCAGTCCTCGTCCTGGACATCATCGATTCCCGGAGCGGAGCATCTGGAACAGCCTGAAGGCGCCGTGGCCGTGCTGTCCAAGTCGAGCCTGTCGCGCTCCCCTTCTCTCGGCCCATGTCAGCCGTGTCTCTATAAACCGCCGAGCGCTGCATGACCCGAGAGCTGATTCTCAACGTCGACGACACCGACCTGGCCGTTACATCAAGACCTGGTATCCTGCGTCACGGCGGCTGATGATGTCATCGAGGCGCGTGTACCGGTATCGAAGCGCTCGAGAAGGCCCGGCGCCAGAAGCCGGATCTCGTGCTGCTCGATGTCAAGCTGCTCCGACGTTTCGGGCCTCGAGGTCTGCTGGGTGATAAAAAGAGCGCCGGCGAGCTTCGGTGCTGCAGATTTCCGTCTTCCTTCGTCGCGCCGAGCGACCGTGCCGTCGGCCTGGACAGCGGCGCCGATGCCTATCTCAGCCAGCCGGTCGAGCCGGCTGAATTGCTGGCCACGGTACGGGCCTTGCTGCGTCTCAAGCGTGCCGAGCGCGCGGCACGCGAAAAGCAACGGCTCTATCGCGTGATCGTGGAAAGCGCCGTCGACTACGCCATCATCACACGGACCTCAACGGAAGCGTGAAAACCTGGAGCGACGGCGCCCAGCAGGTTCTGGGCTGGACCGCCGAGAGCCTGGTCGGTCAATCGATCGATCGGCTGTTCCTCGACGAGGACGTGGCTCGACATGCTCCGGCGCTCGATCGAACGACGGCGACGCACGATGGCCGGATCACGGTCGAGCGTTGGCTGCAACGCAGCGATGGCCGCCGATCTGGACCAGCGCCACCGTGGTGCCGCTGCGCGACGAGCAGAACGGCGTGAAGGGCTTCATCCACATCGTGCGCGACCGGACGTCGGAGAAGGCCGGAGCAGGACGCCATGCAGCGTTCCAACGAGGGCCTGAGCGCGAGCGGGGTCACGGCGCGTACGCGCGCCCTCACTGATGCCAATGCCAAGCTGCGCCAGGAGATCGAAGAGCGGAGCGTGCCGAGCAGGCATTGCGCCAGGTGCAGAAGCTCGAGGCGATCGGCCAACTGACTGGCGGCATCGCCCACGATTTCAACAACATGCTGACTGTTGTCCTGGGATCGACCGAGGCACTCAAGAAAGCCCTGCCCGGGGACGCGACCGCCCAGCAGCGCCGCGCCGACCTCATCATGCAGGCCGCGGCACAGGCGGCGGTCTTGACTTCCATCGCCTGCTGCCTTTTCGCGCCCTCAGCCGCACGATCCGAAGCCCGTCAATCTCAATGCCCAGATCGGCGGCGTGCTCGACATGCTGCGGCGCACCATCGGCGAGTTTCCAGCTGAAGGTCGACCGAGCTGGAGAAATCGCCGCTGGTCTCGGTCGATCCCAATCACCTGGAGAACGCCATCCTGAACCTGGCGGTGAACGCCCGCGACGCAATGGCCGGCAACGGCACGCTCACCATTCGCACGTTCTCGACTGGGCGGAGCTTGGTCAGCCTGACGATGGCCGATACCGGCGCCGGCATGCCTTCGAGGCCGTAGCCCACGCATCTTCGAGCCATTCTTCACCACCAGCACCGGCGAGGGCACCGGGTTGGGGCTGGCGCAGGTCATGAGCTTCGTCCAGCAATCCGACGCCATGATCCACGTCGACTCGACTCTTCGGCATCGGAACGGCGATCGAGATGCGCTCGCCTTGAGCGAAGGGACGGCACATGCCGGATCGGCCAGTATTCAGTCTGCAAGCGAGTTCCGCGGCACTGGACGCGTCGCGCTCGTCGTCGAGGATCAACAGGGTTCGGCGAGTTCGTCGCCGACGCGCTGGGCCGGCTGGGCTTCGAGGTCGCCACTGTGGGCGATGCCGATGCCGCCTTGCGCTTCGTGGAGGGTGCCGCGGCGATCGACCTGTTGATGACCGATATCGGTTTGCCCGGCCGGCTCGATGGCTGGCAGCTCGCCTCGGCCGTCCTCGCTATGAAGCTTCCCCGCAGCCAAGGTCGTCTTCATGACGGGCTATGCGACGACCCCGGCCAACGCCGATGGACTCGGCACGGGCAGAGTGCTGCTCATGAAGCCGTTCACGCAAGCGGCCCTTGAGGACGCGCCTGGTCCGCCTGTTCGCGCCTGGGGGCACCGCTTGGGGCAGCCCGTTTGTCCAATCGATTGGAAGCGCCCTATCCTTCGCCCCTCGATGAACGATCTGCGGCGAAGGACGGGCAATGGAGAACGGCGAGCACGATTACATCATCATCGGCGGCGGATCGGCCGGCGCCGTGCTGGCCGCGCGGCTGAGCGAGGATCCTGACCTTCACCGCTGCTCGAAGCAGGCTTCGACTTCCGAACCGCCGAGACGCCGCAGCACCTGCGCATCCCCACCCGCTGCGCGCCATCGCCGATGATAATTATCGCTGGCCCAAGCTGCTCGCCCGGCGCACCGAGCGGCAGGAGCCGAAGCTGCTGCGGCGCGGCCGCGCGATCGGCGGCAGCTCCACCATCAACGGCCAGATCGCCATCCGCGGCGTGCCCGGAAGATTTCGAGGACTGGGTCGCGCCGGGTTGCCTGGCTGGGGCTGGCAATGGAGGTGCTGCCCTACTTCCGCAAGCTCGGAGAGCGTCGATTTCCCCGACGCCGACTATCACGGCAGCGCCGGCCCAACTCGGTCTATCGGCGCCGGCCACGAGGCGTGGGGCCATGTCGACCGTGCGCTGATGAAGCGGCGCTGGCGCTCGGCTACGACTGGTGCGCCGATCACAACGCGCTCGACGGCGGCGGCGTCTCGCCCTACGCCATCAACAGCCGACAGGGGCTGCGCATCTCGACCAACGACGGCTATCTCGAGCGGCGCGGCCGCACAAACCTCACGATCGTGGACAGGCGCTGGTCGACGCTCCAGGTCGAAGGCAATCGCGCGCATGTCAGCGGCGTCAGCGTGCAGGTCGGCGGCGAGCGCAGGAGCGTCCGGGCGCGGCGCGAAGTGATCCTGTCGGCCGGCGCCATCCATTCGCCGGCCATCCTGCAGCGCTCAGGCATCGGCCGCGCGCGTTGCTGGACGGTCTAGGCATCGCCGCGTCGTGGCCGACCGGCCGGTCGGCGAGCACCTGCTCGATCATCCGATTCCTCGGCCTGGTGCTCGACCTGCGCGAGGGCGCGCGGGTCAGCACGCTTGCCCATCGCCACACCAATTGCTGCGTGCGCTACAGCTCGAGCTCTGGGCAATGCCGGCACCAACGACATGATCATGATCGCCGGCACCTGCGGCCGGCCGAGGAAGGCGGCACGGCGCGCGCCCGCCTCGCTGTTCCCGGCTCCTTCCAGGCCTTCAGCGAAGGCAAAGTCCTCATCACGACGCGCGATCCGGCGATCGATCCCCGGGTCGACGAGCGCATGCTGTCGGACAACAGCGACTTCCCGCGCATGCGCGACGGTGTGCAGCGCCTGCGCGACATTGGCTCCATCGCGAAATGCAGGCGATCGCCAGCCGGATCGAGTACGGCACGACCGGCCGGTCGATCGAGGACCCTTCGACGCGCCGGCGCTCGACGACTGGATGCTCGCCGGGTCGCCGGACGCCCAGCACGCCACGGCACGTGCCGCATGGGCGCCGCCGACGATCCGCGCTCGGTCGTCGATCCCGAGTGCCGCGTCATCGGCTGCACCGGCCTGCGCGTCATCGACGCCTCGATCATGCCCACCGTCGTGCGCGCCAACACTCATCTGACGACGGTCATGATCGCGGAGAAGATGGCGGACCGGCTCAAGCAGGGGCGGTGACCTGCCGGGACCCGCGCCGCTGCAGTGGTGCTCATGCGGTGCGTGGTGACAAGAAGAGCGCCACAGGAGTGGCGCGGTCCCAGCGCGACCCTGCGTCGCGGAACCTGGCCGCCACCCCGGCGGCAGCTTCTCCCGGCGTCCGGCGGCGGCGACGCGGCCTCCAGGAAAGCCTCCGAACTCGCCGTGCACCACCTGCTGGTCGGAGCAACGTCATCGGCCTTCGCCGAGCGGCGCGGCGGCGCCTCGCGGCGGGCCGGATCCCGGCCCAAGGCCAGGGCGAGCGGCGCATAGTCCTCGAGCCTGGCGGCAACCGGCGCATCGGCGATGCCCATCTGGTGATACGCACCGGCCACGATGCGGCCACGCATGAAACGTCCCGGCCAGGTGACGATCGGCGCCGTAGACCATGGCCTCGTAGCGTGTTGGCGCTGCCGAGATGGATCGGGTCGAGCAGCACGTCGAAATGGGCCATCATCGCTACGGGAGCGGTCAAGGCTGGCGCGGCAGGAAGTGAACGCGCTCGAGCAGGGAATGATGGCTTTGCGCCCATCGTCCGCGCAGCAGGCTGCTCCATCCCGGTTGCTCGCCATCGAGAACCACGAGATGGCCCTGTGGATCGCCGGCAGCGATCTCGGCGAGGATCGACCGAAATCGGGATGCAAGCGGCGAACAGGGCTCGCGGGCAGCCATAGAGCGTGCCGCTGGCCGGCAGGCCGAACGCTGCGCGCGCGGGCACCTCCCTGAGGGCATCCGGCGCTTCATAGCCAGGGCAAACGGCCGAGGCGGATCAGGCGCTCGCCATAGTGCCGGTCGGCGTCGGCCGGCTCGATGCTGCCGGCCGACACGAAATAGTCGATCGAGTCGAGCCCAGTCGTGTCGGGATGCCCCAGCCGACGGCCTCGACGGGCGCAAGACGCGCATAGGCGAGCCGGTAGGCGTCCTGGCTGATGCCGATCTCGGGATAGAACAACACGTCGAGCGTCTCTCCGGCCACCGCCTGCTGTTGCGCTGCGAGCGTCGGCGGAAGCTTCAGCACCTTGTCGGCAAGAGCCGCGTCGACATCGCCAGCCGTCCGCGGCGCCCGGATGACGATCACCTCGAAGCGGCTCCGATCGAGATGCCGTACCAGTCCGCGATGGAGCCGGCCAATCGCGTGATCGCCGAGTGGAATTCCGACAGGAATCCGATGCGCAGGCGCCGTTCTTCCGCCGGCCGGCGGCTGCCAGGAGCCGATATGTGACGCCGCGAAGCCGAGTTGGGGTGCCTTCTCGCGGTAGAGCCGGCAGAGCGCTGACAAGGTCTCGAGGTCGTCCAGATCGTGAGCAGCGAGGTAGAAGGCCGGCGGCAGGCTGGTCTTGTCGAGCGACGGCAACGATCCGGGAACTGCCGCGCGGCGCCGACAGCGTCGCGATAGCGTTGCCGCCAGCGCCGCGGTCGACGCAGGAATGACCGGCAGCCACAGCGTCGACAGCCAGGCATGGCGCAGCGTGCTGGCCCGAGCGCCAGCGCCTTGTCGAAACCGCCTGTCGCCGCCGCCAGCTTGCCCTGCCCGGCCAGCGACGCCGCGCGGCTCGCATGGATGTCGGCGTCGTCCGGCTTGAGGGCGAGCGCGCGCGATCGTAGCTCGCCGCGGCCTTTCGAGCTGTCCCAGGTCGCTCAGCGTATCGCCGCGTCGGACGAGGGCCGAGGTCGTCGCCCTTGATTGCCAGAGCACGCTCGTAGCAGGCCAGCGCGCTTTCCGCGAGCCTGCCCTGCTCCCGCCGCACGTCGCCGCGATCCTGATGGACCTCCGCCGACTCCAACTTGAGCGCCACGGCCTGGTCGTAGCTCGTCAGCGCCTCGTCGAGCCGGCCTTGGCTGGCCAAGGCGAGGCCCCCGATTGTTGTGGGCCACGGCAAATTGAGGATTGGTCGCGCGCGCCGACGCGGTGCTCGCGATCGCCTCGACGAGAACTCGCCCTGCACCCCGAGGGCGGTGCCGCGGTTGTTGTGGGCATCGACATAGTCGGGCCTGAGCGCGAGGGCACGATCGTGCGCGACGGCCTCCACCGGCTTGCCCTGCCCCATCAGCGCATGCCGCGATTGTTCAGGACATCGGGATTGTCGGCCTTCACGGCCAAGGCGCCACCGAAGCTCGCCAGCGCTTCGTCGAACTTGCCCTGGCCGGCGTCATGGCGATTGTTCCAGGCCTCGACATAGTCCTGCCGCAGCGCGGCGCGATCATAGGCGGCCACCGCATCATCGCCGCCCTGGGCTTGCAGCGCTACGCCGCGATTGTGATGGGTCTCGGCGGCCATTGGGGCGGAGCGCTATGGACCGATCGTAGCTCGCCAGCGCCTCGTCGAGCCGGCCCAGGTTCTCAAGGCCACGCCCAGGTGCGCGTGATAGTTGGGATCGTCGCCCCTCAAGGCGATTGCCCGCCGGATGAGATCGACCGCGGCGTCGACGGCCCACCTGATAGGCGATGACGCCGAGCAGAGGGCATCGGGCTGACGCGCGCATCCTCGGCAATCACCTGCTGGTAGATTCCCGGCTTCGAGCAGCCGACCCGCGCTCCTATGGTGGTCCAGCTCCTCGGTGAGCAGCTCTTGCAGCGACGAGGCAGCGGTGTCCGGCGACGCACTTCTGCTTGCGCTGCATCCGACGCTTGCGGATTCATCGCCACGACCGGCTTCCCACTTGACTTCGCGATCGATCTTGGTCCAGGCCCCGAATCGCCGCAAAGGCGCGGCCTTCATGTTCCTTCCCGCACCGGTCGGATTACGGCGAAGGGGAATCGGGTCGCCATCTCAGGCGGCAGCGCCCTCCTCATGTCCGCGGCGCGGACGGCAGCCTCCAGGAAGGACTCGAATTGCTGCACCGCCTTCCGGTCGGCGAACAACTCGCCCGCTTTCGCCCGAGCGCGCGCAGCGCCGCTCGCCGGGTTGGTCTGCTGCTCAAGGCCAAAGGAAGCGGCGCTGTCCCCCAGCCCCGGCGGCGACTCGGCATCGGCGAGGCGCATCTGGTGATATGCACCGGCAAGAGCGCGGCCGCGCATGAAACGGCCCGGCCACGCTACAATCGGCGTGCCGCAGATCATGGCCCTCGCACAGCGCGTTGCCGCTGCCGAAAGGATCGGGTCGAGCAGCACATCAAGTGGGACATCAGCGCTGGTGAACCGGGCATGGCGCTGGCGCGGCATCGAGCGAACCCTGCCCAGCAGGACTGGATGACTGGCGGCCCAACGTCTCCGCGCAGCAGGCGACTCCACGCCGGCTGGATGCTGTCCAGCAGCATCGATATGGCCCTGCGAGTCGCCGCGCCGGCGATCTCGGCGAGAATGGCGTCGAAATCGGGATGGAACTGGAATAGCGCCTGCGGGCGCCGCATAGAGTCCGGCCGCGGGCAGGCTTGTTCTCGACGCGTCCGCTGGCGCGCTCAAGCGGCGCTCGACATTCTTCATAGAAGCAGGGCAGCCGCTCAAGTCGGATCAGCCGCTCGCCGTAATACCGATCGGCATCACGTCTCGATGCTGTCTGAGCCGAGACGAAGTAGCTGCCGATCGTGTCCAGTCCGGTCGTCGACGGATGTCCCCAGCTCACGGCCTGGATCGGCGCCAGCTGCGCATGGGCGAGCAGGTAGGTGTCCTTGCCTGGCGCCGATATCGGGATAGAACAACAGGTCGAGACTTTCGGCGGCCACCGCCTGCTGCCGTTGCCCGAGCGTCGTCGGAAGCCTGATGGCCTTGTCGGCCAGCCGATCGAACTGATCGACATGATATCCGCGGAAGCGCGCGGCGCATGGATGACAACAACCTCGAAACGGCTTCGATCGAGGTGTCGGCTGGGGTCCGCCATAGAGCCGACCGATCGTGTGATCGCCGAGGAACTCCGACAGGAAGCACGCGGATACGCCGGCCATGGGCGCCCGCCAATGCTGATGTACGGTGCCCGAAGCAAAGCTGCGGGCGCTCGCGGTCCGATAAAGCCGGCAAAGGCACGCAGATCGTCCAGATCGTCGACATTGTGGATAGGCAAGGAAGGCCGACGGGAGATTGATCGTCTCCGGTGGCGGCAGCGGACCGAACTGCTGGAGAGCGTCGATGCCGTCGCGATAGCGCACCCGCTGTGCCGCCAGCGCGGACGAGGACGCCGGAATGATCGGCAGCCACAGCTTCGACAGCCGTGCATAGCGCAACGATCCCGGGTCGAGCACTCGCGCCCTGTCGAAGCTCTCTACCGCCGCATCCAGCTCGCCTTGCCCCGCCAACGCCACGCCGCGGCTGCATGGATCTCCGCATCGTCGGCCTCGGGCGAGCGCGCGGATCATAGCTCGCCAGCCCGCCGAGCCTGCCGAGGCGTCCCCAGCAGATTGCTCGGTGCTGACGTGCGCTCCAGGCGTCGCGGCGCAACGCCAATGCTTGCCCATAGGCAGGCCAGAGCCTCCTCGGTCTTTGCCCAGGCCGCAGCGGTTGCCCCGGTTGTCGTGAACTTGCCGACCCCGGGCTGATTGCCGTGGAGCGCGATCATGGGCCGCGAGCGCCTCGTCGAGGCAGGCCTGCTGGTGCAAAGGCAGCATTGCCACGATTGTTGTGCGCGACGGCGAGATCGGGGTTGGCTGCAAGGGCGCGGTCGTAGCTCAGACCGCTTCGCCGAGCCTCGCCCATGGCCAGCGAGTGCAATGCCGCGATTGATGCGGGCCCGGCGCAGTTCACGGCAAGCGCCCGGTCGGGGCTGATCGTACGGCTTCGGCCGGCTTGAGCCACCAGCACCACGCCGCGATCGAGGGTGAGCCTCCCGCATAGTCGGCCTGGATCGCCAGAGCGCATCGAAGTCGCCAGCGCTTCATCGTGCCTGCCCCGAGCGGACAGGGCCGGCCGTGATGATCTGCAGCATCGGCATAATCGGGCCGAGGACCAGGCTCGGTCGTAGGACGCGACGGTTTCGTCGAGCCGGCCTCGATTTCGCGCCGGCATCTTCTTGCCGTCGCGCCCCGGCATCAGGTCGTCTGCAGCACGAGCGCGCGCGATCAGGCCTTGCGACCGCTTCGTCGAAGCGGCCCAGATGTCCTTGCGGACGATGCCGAGATGTCCATGATAGTCGGGATTGTCCTCTTGACGCGATCGCCCGCCTCGATGAAGTTCGACCGCAACGCCGTGCGGCCGACCTCGCGGGTGTTGCCCCAGCAGGGCACTTCCGACTTGCCGCGGATCGGCCGCGAGGATCGCTGCAGAGCTTCTCGGCTTCAGCAAGTTCGTTGGCCTCGGGTGGTGGCTCAAGGCTCGGCGAGACGATCGTGGGCGGCAGCGACAGTGCGTTGGCTGGCGACACAGAGCCTTGCTTTTGTTGTGCCCGTCGCTGCTTGCGGCTCATCGCCATGATCAGCTCTACCCTCGCCTGCGGATCCCCGCTCGGCCTCGATCTGCTGCAAGGTGCGGGGCAGACCTTTGAATCCGACGACCTCCTTGCGTTGACGTCATCGAGGTCGCGGAACGTCACCACGCCCGGGAAGGTCGTGGCCTGGGATCAGCGGATCAGGATAGGGGCCGGTGAGTCGCGCAGCAATCGCGCTGCTCCAGTGGCGCTCATGGGATTTGCGATCAACGAGAAGAGCGCCGCCGGAGCGGCGCGGCGTCCCAGCCTTGAGCTTCGAACACCCTCCGTCGCGAAGAGGACACCCCGGGCGAAGCTGGGGAGGAACATGATTACCTGCTGCGCGAGTCGCGCTTCGGCAAGCCGGTGAGACGGTTCAGCCCTGCCCGGCCAAGCCGAACGCAATGTTTCGTAGTCCTTGGCGGCAACCTCGTTGATCGTCGCGACATATTTCCTCGGGGCGCCGCCGTTGTAGACGAAGTAGCGGATGGCGCCCTGTTCGTGGCCGGGGACGTTGGAGTTGTAGCCGGTGAACCAGACTTCGCCTTGCGCATCAGCATGATGGCGTACATGCGCATGATGCTCGTCCAGCGCGCCCGCTGCTCCTTGTCGCGTCGGCGCGTCGTAGCCGTGCGCCTCGACATGTACTCGAGCAACCGGTGCACCAGTTGACGCCGGTCTCGATGCCGCGCGGATAGTTCGTGGACGCCGAGCCGCTTTGCGGGCCGGCCGGCATCAGGAGATTGGGGAAGCCATGGATCAGCATGGCCGAGGAAGGTCGACGGCCCGTCGAACCATTTCTCGCGCAAGGCCCCGCCGACGCCCCCGATATCGATATGGTCGAACGCGCCGGTGATGGCGTCGAAGCCGGTGGCATAGACGATGACGTCGAACTCGTAGTCGCGCGCGCTGCGGGATGCCGCGCTCGGTGATGCGCTCGATCGGCGTCTCGTCGATGTCGACGAGCAGACGTTGTCCCGGTTATAGGCTTCGAAGCAGGTTGGTCTCCATCGGCACGCGCTGGACGCCGAAGCCGGTCGCGCGGATAAGCTTCTCGGCCGTCACCGGGTCCCGACGCGCCGCCGGATGCTCGCGATATCGAGAATTCCTGGCGTTGGCCTCCTCGTTGGTGAAGATCTCGCGGAAGTTCTTCGAGCCAGATGGCGAAGCCGGGCTCGTCGTACAGCCGATCCCACAGGGTGCCGCTCCTCGCGAGATACCTTGAAGCCGCGCCGGTCGGGCTCGTGCTCGAAGCCGCCCGGCGTGCGGGCGCAGGTCGCGAAGATCTCGTCGTAGCGGGCGCGGATGCCGGCCATCTCGGCGTCCGAGATCCGGCTGTTGTTGAAGGTGCCCAGTTGGGCCGGCGCTGGAAACCACCAGCTCGCCCACCTTGTCGGCGATCTCGCCGATCACCTGGATGCCGGTCGCGCCGGTGCCGATGACCGCGACCTTCTTGCCGGCCAGCTCGACAGGCTCTTGCGGCCAGTAGAACGTGCGGAACGAGCGGCCCTTGAACGAGGTCCATGCCCTCGAGGCGCGGAAGGGTCGGGATCGACAGCAGGCCCAGGGTCATGATCACGAAGCGCACGTGAGCGCGGCGCCCATCGCTGATCTTGAGGCGCCAGATTGGCCGCCTCGTCGTAGTGCGCCTGCTCGACCTCGGCAATCGAATTGCATGAAGCGGCGCAGGTCGAACTTCTCGGCGATGGCCGAGATGGCGAAGGCGCAGGCGCCCTCCGGCTGGCCGAGAACTTCTCCACGCCATTCGTCCAGCAGCTCGCGCGAGAACGAGTAGTCGTAAGTGTAGCTCTCCGAATCGAAGCGTGCGCCCGGATAGCGATTCCAGTACCAGGTGCCGCCGAGATCGCCGCCCGCCTCGAGCACCGTGGCGTTCACGCCGAGCTCGGCGAGCCGCTTGATCTGGTAGATACCGGCAACGCCGGCACCGATCACGATGACCTCGTAGTCCATCTGACGCTCCCGTTGTCACGAAGACCGACGTGCCGTCCAAGATAGCTGATATGATCGTGTTGTCATCTTCTAACGCGGGATCCGAATCGCAAGGCGGCCAACCACCTTGGTGAAACTGCAGGAGGCAGCGAATGCACCCAGACGTAGGCTCTCTGCTCGACGCCACGATCGTCATGCGACAGCGGCATCCCCGGCCTCTATGCCGGCGGCAACGGCCCGGTGAGCCGTGAGCGCGCCCGCAACATCCGCTCGCTGCTCTATCCCAAGCCGGATCTGCCGAAGGGTCGCATCGAGCGCTCGACGATCCTGGCCCAACGGCCCCATCACCGTCGAGCGGCCTGGCCGGTCGACGGCCAGCCGATCGGCACGCTGGTCTACTATCATGGTTCATCGGCGACATCGACAGCCACTCGTGCTCACGCCATCCGCATCGCCAACTGCGGCAGGGTGACGGTCCTCAACATCGATTACCGCTCTGCGCCGGAGCATCCCTTCCCGCAGGGCGTCGACGACGCCATTGCGTCAACCCAATGGGCGGCGCGAATCTCGGCAGCCCCGGCGGCGCCGGCAAGCCATTGGCGGTCGGCGGCGACAGCGCCAGCGGCAACTTCGCCGCCGCCACTGCCATCGTTCGCCGCGACCAGGGCATCGCGCTCAAGGCTCAGCTCCTGATCTACCCGGCTACAAACATGACGGGAATCGGCGACCCCCGACATCCGCAAGGCCTATTTCGGCGACCATTTCGGCGCGACTGCCGCAGCCCGAAGGCCTCGCCTGTTTTCGCGAAGCCGACGGCGTCGCCCCAGCCATCTTGGGCGTCGGCCCCTACGACTTCCTCTACAAGGACAACCTCGCCTACGCCGAGGCCCTGCGCGCCGCTTGCGCAGTTGCTGGTCTATCGCGAGTTCCCGACGCTCAATCATGGCTTCTTCAGCTACACCGCGATCTCGCCAGCCTGTGCCGCCGCTGCCGACCAGCTCTGCGACGTCTTCGCCGCCGCCTGGTATCTACTGGCGAAGGCCGCCGAACTCTAAGAGCCGCCCAGGCCGACCAAGGGCGACCGACGAGGCCGCCTTCAGGCCGTTCGAGGTGCGCTCCGCCTCTTCTGCATGGCGTCGAGCTGCTGCTGAAATTGCTGGTCTTGCAGTCTCAACTGTTCGATCCGCGTGGAGAGATTGGCAAGCTGTTGCTGGAGGCCGGTCAGCCTGCCTCGATGTAGGCGTCGTCGCTGCGCTGCCCCATCGCCGCGGCGGGAACGAAGGCGATAGCCAGCGCGACCACACGATCCCCATCGAACCCATCGGTCCTTTCTCGTTGCAGTCTCGTCTGCGCTCAAAGCAATCACCTGTCCGGTCTGCTTCCACAATCTGGCGCGTCGGCGGCCCCTTGCCACTTTCGATGTCCGGCCGTGAATAAGGCCTGACAATAAAGGCGCCTTGCTCCCATGAGCACTGAAGCACGCATCGCAAGAAGTCCGAGTAGAGCGTGACCGGTTCGAGCGAAACTGGGTTGACATCGAGACACGAATACCCCCATCGCAGGAGCGTCGGCGGCTCCTGCGATAGGGGTATTCGTGGTGTCTAACCTGAAGAAGTACCGCTTCAGCCGAGCATCGGGTCAAGCGGTGCAAAAGGGTTGCTGCCTTCACTTGGTCGCAGACGGCCGTGTTCAACGCGTCCAGCTCATGGATTGTCTTCCCGGTCAGGTTCGGGTCAACTCGTCCTTCAAGTCCGTCAGAAGATGATCGGCTAGCGCAATCGCCGCAAAGATTTCCCAGAGACTTTTCTCGCTCAACTCGCCCCGTCATTTCGCACCCCGTTCGAAATGCCGTGCTCTCTATAAAGGGATGTTGGAGTGCTGGCAACTGAACGGAAACGCTGACGAGAAGTTCCCGTTTGTGCCGAGCGCCAAAGGCTCGGAATACAGATGTACTACCAGAGGAGCGGAAATCCTTGTCGTTGAGCGATCATCGAGCACGGACCTGCTGTGGGCCTCTTGGAAGGCGACATCTCCTCGCGACACCTGGAGCGTACCGGCCAGAATTATTCGAGGTCATTTGAACTGAAGAGTGGAGGTCGGCGTGGGACCAACGCCCGGTCAAGTACCAGTCCGGCTCTCTAAGCGGTGAAGAGTTCCGTCACGAACTGCAAGTCTGCGGCACGAGTCGTGCAGATCGATACGCGGATAGCGACCCTCAGCGGGGTCCCGCATGCTGTTATTCAGGGGGCGACCAGCATGAGCGTGTGCAAGCCCGTGGCGTCGCTATAGCTGATGTGCCCAGGCTTCAGCTCGGTCACCAGGCCATCCTGCGTTCCGCCTACGGCTTGCCTGATGGGCGCGGATGGACCGAACCAGCAGGTCCATCCTCGTCCCATCACGGCATGCCGAGATTGATATTGCTGAAGGCATCGCGCTCGGCCACCGATAACGTGCCGGCATTCGCCCGGGCGAGCGAAGCATCGCATGAAATAACCGAACTGCACGAGCTGCACGTCGATCCGCGATTGACCGCGCGCGCGCCGACCTTTGCATTGATGTTGTAGAAGAACTTGTTGCCGCGCGGTGTCGACGCATTGAGTGTGAACCATGCAGCCTCCGATCTCGGTGATCCTTCCGCGCTCGACGCCGCGGAAGGACGACGACCATACGTTCGCTTACGAAGCGAAGTCCATCGACTCGTGTGCTGCCCTGCATGATCGGAATGAAGCCCGTGTTCGATTTGCCGAAGCAGTGCGGCAGCCGCCTCTGAAGCCATCATGTCGTGATGCGCTCGACGAACCATAAGATGCCGATCAAGGCCACGACTGCCGACAGGATCTGCGGCAGGCGCGGCAGGCGGCCAGGTCGCGAGGCCCAGGCCGAGCGGCGGCATGACGATGGCGACGAACACGAGCTGCCCCAGCTCCACGCCGATGTTGAAGCCGATCAAGGCTCCCGCAGCGCATCGCGCGGCAGGCCGAGCTCGGTGAGCGCCGAGGCGAAGCCCAGGCCGTGGATCAGGCCGAAGATTGCGCGATCAACCAGCGACGGCCGGCCCCGGCGAGCGCCACCAGGTTCTCCATCGCAACCCAGACGATCGACGCGGCGATCAACGGCTCGACGATGCGCGACGGGACGTGGACGACGCCCAGCACCGCCAGGCTGAGCGTGATGCTGTGCGCCACGGTGAACCCGGTGACGATCGACACGGTCTGCCGGAGAACAGCGCGACAACGCCAGCAAGGCCACCAGGAACAACAGATGATCGACGCCGCCGATGATGTGCTCGACGCCCATTCTCCAGAAGAAACGAAGGTTCCCACAGGCTCGCGCCCCGCTGAATCGCCGCCGGCGATGGCGATGCTCGCCTCGCGCTTGTCCTTCTCGAACACGACCCGCCGCCGCCAGGCCGATGGATGTCGGCGATCGTGTGATGGTCGGGACCAGGCAAGGCGTCGACGCCGTCCCGGATCGTGAGGTCGTGCATGGCCGCCGCGCGCATAGAGCACCACGACCTCGATGGTCGGTCGTGCAGCCGACTCCGGCCTTGTCTCGGCCGGGACAGCGGAGCACGCGACCGTCGGCTGCAGTCGACATGCCGCGCGATAGCGGCCGAGGAAACCGCGCGGGTCGCGCCTTCTCCTTGGCCAGCTTCGGCCGACAAGGAGAGCGCGTAGCGCACCTTGGCCGGCAACCGTCACCGTGGCGCTGGCGGTGTGCCTCGTGGGCGGCGGCAGTGCCGAAGACGTGCGACACGGCCGCGACGACAACGGCGATCAGGGCCTTGGCCCACATCATCGCGCCGTCACGCCCTCCAGCGCGGACGGCCATTCGGCACCGACGAAACGTGACATCAGGTAGACCTTGGGATCGCCATCGATCCGCATGTATTGCACCAGGAAGCCTTCGGATTGAGCGCGCCGAAGCGTACCGTAAGCCCGGCCGCCGGATCCCGCTACAGTCGCCGCGACCGCAGTTCTTCGAGACCGAACGGACAGGTATCGACACCCGTCAGCTCCTGCGCAGCGATCTCGCGGACCGGCCCCGACCGGTTCAGGAACTTGATCGCTGTCTCGAGGCCGAGGTCGCCACATCGGCGCCGACCGCACCACCGCCTCGATCGCCCAGCTCCTTCGCGCCGGCGCAGAACGGCATGTGCTGTCCGCCGCGGCCGAGCGCAATCCGCTGCACCGCTTCCGGCTCGAGCTGGAGCACGCCCTTGGCCTCGAACTTCACCCAGCTGGCGCTGCACCGGCCGGCGCCCGGTCACCACCATCGCGACGAGGTAGCCGAGCGCCAACCAGGTGAGCAGCGGCAAGGCCAGGCGCCGCAACGACAGCGCGCTCATCGCCTCATCCACCAGACCACGAATTCCGGCGCCAACCACCGCCAGCGGCAACGAGGATGACGATCACGATGAAGATCCAGCGGCTCTGCGCCGCCGTCAGCAGGATCATCAGCGCCCGGCACAGGGATGCGCGTGCGCGGCAGTGCTGATCTCGCGGGCGAGCCAGCGCACCGCTGCCACCAGCAGGTCGCTGTTGGCCATGTAGGGCAGGAAGGAGTTGCTGGCGAAGTCGCCGTCACCGATCACCACGGCGCGAAACGGCGGCGCGCCTGACGCCAGCGTGCCCTCGGCGGCGATGCCAGCACGCGCGACCGCACGTCCGCCACTTGCGGCGCGACCCGGCTGCGAGGCGGACGAACCCTCGGCTGCCCGCGCCTCCGCGAGCCTTTTAACGCACGCCGGCATCACGGCTACTCGGCAGGATCGGCATCACCTCCACGCCGGCCGCCGGCTTGGTCGAAGTCAACGGCCGGATGCCGAGGAAGAACGTCAACGATGGGTGCGGGTGATGGGGTGCGGGTCGTAGCCCGTCACCGCCACCATCTCGGCGTCGCGATGGTAGTGGCTCAACGGATCGACAACCACCTGCTGCTCGGGCGACGCCGGAGTCCGACAACAACGTCGCAAGACCCGCCTCGGCACGAAGCCCAGATCGAGCATCAGCCGGGCGCTGCCGCCGCCAGAAGATAGGACCGAAGCGCGGCGCTCTCCGCCAGCAGGAACGTCGATGCGCGGGTTGGCGACCAGGACCACCGTGCACGTCGGCCGGCAACGGCGACGGTCGCCAGCAGCAGCTTGCGCGTGGCGTAGCCCTGCGCCTCGAGCACCCGGCGCGGCCGGCACCGACGCCGATATTGCCGATCTCGACGATCTTGGACGACGTCACCGTGGCTGTGGTCGGCCCGCCTCGAGATGGGTGTGGAACTCGAAGCCTTCCATCGAACTCGCCGCTGACCCTCGAGGAAGCACGGTGAGCGCCGCGTGCCTGGCCTGCGCCGGATGCCGATGGCGATCTCCGCCTCGTCGGTGCCCTGGATGAGCACGCGCCTGCCGGCAGCCTCGATGATGGCGGCATTGTACAGACGCACGCCCTCGCGGCGCGCCAGCTCCGGCTGCTTGTCGGGATCGACCGTGAGCACGGTAAGGAGCGGATTGCGCCGGCCCATCACCTCCGGGAGGTTGCGGGCGCGCTGCCCGATGGGATCTTCCGAGCGGTAGAAATAGGTGATGCGGACCGGCGACCGCAACTCGTCGACCACGGCCATCGCTGTGGCCGACGGCGTGTAGACCTTCTCGCGCGTGAGATCGATGTGGGTGTCGTTCAGCACCAGCGAAACGTTCGCCAGCACCCAAACGCCGAGCCCGGCCACGACGCAGGCTGCCGCATGAATTCTCGATCAACCGCCCCCAGACGTGTCGCCAGGGGCAACCGCACGCCGGCCGCGAACAGCAGGGCCAGCGCGACCAGCCAGCCGGCGCGCCTCCAGCCAGAGCATGAAGCTCGACGGCATGCCCCTCGTGCATCGCTCAGCGCCGCGCCAGCGCCCGGACCGTGAGGAACAGGCCGAGCAGGATGACGGAAAAGCCCACGTCGGACAGGTACATCGCACCCACCGCGAAGGTGTCGGTGCGCCGCTGGCGCCGACAGGCCGAGCAGCCAGTTCTCGAAGGGTTGCGGCAGCAGCGATGCCAGCGTGTCGATCGACCGAGTTGAACAATCGAGGGACACGACCGCGGCGACGATCTGGTTGGACGTCAGGGCCGAGATCATCAGCCCGATCGAGACCAGCGCCGCACCCAGCGTGATCCGGTCGAGGTAGCCGCTGTAGGTCGGACCCCAGTCGGGATCGCCGTAGGCCGCCAGCACCGCGGCATACACCAGGGTCAGGCTGGTCATCGCCAGCAGCACCGCCATGCAGGCGATGAACTTCGCGGCGACTTCGACATCGATCTCCCGCACCGGCGCCGTCAGCAGGAGCTGCAGCGTACCGCTGCGCCGTTCCTCGGCGAACTGGCGCATGGTGATCAGCAGCACCAGCAGGATCAGCTGCACCGCCGACTGGAAGAAGATGTGCACCAGGGTCGCCTGCTTGGCGACGATCAGCGACACGGTGAAGGTATGGCCGCTCAGAACGACGAACACGGCGATCACCGCGTAGGCGATCGGCGAGGTGAACGAAGTGCGGACCTCCTTGCCCACCAGCACCGCCAACTGGCTCACCATCGGGTTCACCATTCCACTTGGCCTCATTGCATCGCCTTCGCCCGGGTGAGCTCCAGGAACAGGGCCTCGAGCGGCGACGGTGCGGGCGCAGCCACGGTTTCATGGGCGATCGGCTCGACGGTCAGCAGCCGTCCGTCGAGCAGGTGATTGCCACCTTGTCGGCGGTCCGCTCGATCTCGGCCAGGAGGAGGTCACCAGCACCGCGCAGTCCTGCGCCAGGTCCTGCAGCAGGCCGCAGCTCGATGATCTGCCGCGGGTCGAGGCCGTTGCTCGGCTCATCGAGCACCAGCAGCTCCGGCTTGCGCAGCACGGCCTGGGCGAGCGACACGCGCTGCCGGTAGCCGCGCCGACAGCCGCTCGATGATGGTGCGGCGCACGCTGCCCAGCGCCAGCCGCTCGACAGCGGCATCGATGGCGCGATCCAGGGTGCCGCCCGCGGCGCCGCGCAGCCGTCCCATGAACGAGGTAATCGACCACCTGCATATGACCGTGTAGCGGCAATCTTCCGGGTACATAGCCGATGCGTTCGCGCGCCGCGTGGGCGGACCGCACGACGTCGATGCCGGCGACCCGGACCGTCCCGGCGCCGAGGAGGTAGCCGGTGACGAGCCGCAGGATGGTGCTTTTGTTCGAGCCGTTCGGCCCAGAAGGCCGAAGACCTCGCGCCTTTGCACGTCGAAGGGGAGACGGCATCGACCGCCAATCGGGCGCCGAAGCGCTTGCTCAGCCGGTCGAGCGACAGGACGGCCATGGGCGGCTCGGTTACACAGCGCGACGGCGAAGCTCGGGACCGGCCTCGCCGTTCACAGGTCAAGAAAGCTCGTCCTCGACGGTCAGTCGTAGAATTCCGGCGCCCTTCTTCATGGCCTTGTAGGCGTCCGGATCGTGCGCGGTGAAGAAGTCCGTTTCTCGTTCGCCATGCCATCGTCATGCGGATCCATTCGAAGGCGGTGAGAAAGCCCTGCGGGTTGTAGGCCAACACGATGTTCGGCGGAATGCTCTTTCCACGTTCGCGCACGTAGACATTGTCGTCGGTCAGGATGATGAGGCCGGTGTTCTTCAGCTTGACCGCCATCATCTGGCCGCCTGGCGCAGGCGACCAGCGCTTGATCACGGCTGCGCCGCTACCGAACAGGTCGAGGTCGCCCTCGAGCTGCAGCATCTTCTACGGCATTGGGTAGTCTCGAGTTGGCAGCCCTTGAGCGGGTGGACGTCTCCGATCATGTAGGGCTCGCCCGTCCTCGCCTTCGGCCAGGAAACGCATTCCTGGATCTCGTCCTGCTGCACCACGATTGTCGAGTTCGAACTTGCCGACGTTGCCACCATGATCGAGATAGATGGCCTGGACGACATACTCGAGCCGCGCGGGTTGAGGTCGATCTCCAGCTGCACATCGATCGCCACGTCGGCGTGTTGATCGGCTTCAGGGCGCCGAAGGAGGCGCCCCCAGCAGCTCGATCCTTGATGATCTTGTCGTTAAGCTAGCCGGTATCGAACAGCACGTTTCCTTGGGATGCCGGATGACGTAGAAGCCGACCGGGACCTGGATCGGCGGGTCTGGCGCGTTGTTCACCAGCGCGCCCTTGCCGATGGTGAGGGCACCGGAGCTGAAGGCGTAGAGCTTGAGATCCCGCGCCTGAGCCACAGAGAAGCAGGCGCCTATGGAGAGTGCTGCAATACCGGTGAGTGCCTTGCCCAACATGCGTCTTTCTCCCGAAGCTTGGTGAAACGTCTTGGTTCTGGCATCAGCGGCCGACGAGCCGCGCGCACCACAGTCTCGACATTTAGCGCTTCGCGATTCTGCGGTTAATGCGGTGTTAATTACGGCTTCGGGGGCCGCGAGATATGCACGGAAAGGGGGAGATGGAGCGGCCGGCTTTTCTTTGATTCGGATCACACGGCTCCTGTGAAGAGTTTCCAGCTAAATTGAATAGATGGTCGAAGAAATCGACCATGTTTCGCCTTCGGGCCCCTGATTGCCACCGCAGCCGCCCAGCCGCCGCGCGCCCCGAGCTACGACTCGTTCTGCGCAGAATTCGCGCGGAGACGGCGCGCTCCTGATCAGATCATCGCCGTACGGCTGCCATTCCACAAGGTCTCGTCGACAGCGACGATCTGCGGCGGCCTACAAGAACTGCGGCAACGCCTACGACGACAAGGGAGATACGATCAGGCCCCAGGATTATGGCCGGGCGATCGCCATCAATCCGCAGGATGCGGACTGCTTCAACGATCGAGGCACGACCTACATGGCCGTGGAAACTACGAACTGGCGATCCAGGACTTCGATCGCGCGGTCGGGCTCAAACCAGCGGAGCCTTCGGCACCCTCAGCAATCGCTTCGCCAAGGCCGCCCTTTGAAAGCTCGAGGCCTCGACGGATCAAAAACGAGGTTTCGAGCGTCCAGCCACGGCATCCTGCCGCTTATGCCTCTCGCGGCTTCGTTCACCTGAAGTTGAAGCGCTTCGAGGCGGCCATTGCCGACTACAGCTCGAACCGGAAGCCGACCCCGCCGATCCGTGCGCGCTGGCCGCGGCATCGCCAGGTACATGAAGGGTGATCTGCGAGGCGGCGACGGTGATATCGTCGCGGCGCAGTCCCTCAGATCGGACATTGCCGATCATACGGCTAAGCTGGGCGTCAGCCTGCGGGATCTCCGATAGGCCGCCGGATCATTCCCAGATTTCGGTCGCCGGCTTCATGGCCGCCAATTCCCTTGATGTCGGTCTGGGCGCCAACTTGCGTCGCCGATGGTGGCGGCATGGAGCCGGGACTGAAGCCCGCGGCAGCTCCCCATTGCTTACTCCTTTGCCACGGCCAGCGTCCGCTCACCTCGAGCTCGAGCGCAAAGCTCAGCAGGTCCGATCGCGGCGATGACCGCCAGGACGGCGAGATTGTAGAGTTGCGGGCTCGACCGCCACCGTTCCGATGATGTCGGCGATGACCAGGAACTCCAGGCCGAGCAAGATTGCCCTTCCGAGATCGGCACGAAGCGCGAGCAAGCGTCGTGCAACGGCACGCCTCGGCACATCCGGATCACACAGGTACCGCTCGGCAACAACGCCCCAGCAGGACGAAGACGCCGACCACCCCACGACGTGGGCCGCAGCCGAGGCGAGCTGCATCGATCGCCATGCCCGGACTCAAGCGGCCCCGATGATCGCCTTGATCCCGCCTTGGCGGACTGCTCGGTACGAAGACCCGGTGATCGCGCTGCGCCTGATCGGGCCCGGCGGTCGGATGTAAGGTCAGCGGCGGATCATCGGCGATGGTCGGCATGACGCCGCGATGCTCGGTCAATCGGCTTTCCAGTCGTCGCAAAGCTCGAGGACAGCAGGTCGAGCGCGCGCAAGGCGCTCGGGCAGTTGTCCCGGCTGACGTCGGCGCGCGCTCTCGATCGCCTCTCTGAACCGGCGTCGTGACGGGGTCAGCTGACCTGCCATGTTCTTCGGCGAAAAAGGCGATCGATGTAGGCGTCGAAATCCGGGCTGCGTGCTTGCGCATTCGGGGTCGGTATCGATGCCACTTCGTCGACAGGCCAAGACCTGCATGACAGTCTCCATGTCTCGGCCGTCAGCGTAAGTGAATGAGAGCAGTGCGCGGCTTTGATCGAGATCAAAAGCCTGGCCGGTGCACCTGTCAAGCCGGATGCGTGTCGCAATCAGGAGCTGAGCGCCAGCCTGTGCAGAGTTTCCCAGATCGCCGCCGTGGCCTGGCCTTCCGAGGGAAGAAAAGCGCCACCGATTGCCACCATGGAGTCAGTTTTCCAGCAGGGCCACGAGATGACATGGGGATGGCCTGCGGCGTGCTCAGCACCGTCCTCGCTCACTCGTGACGGCGCAGGCCGGGATGGTTTCGCCAGCGTGTTACGTTGCCGCTATCACGCCAGCACCGTTCCCCACTGCCCGGCAGCCGATCCGACACCCTGCGAGGTTCTCCGTAAGCGGCAGGAGTACTGATCGGCTGTTCAAGCCGAGTTCACCTTGTTCGTCGCACCGCGATTTCGTTTGCCGGAGGGGACTGAAGAGTCGATGCTTCCACTCGCCACGGTTGTGTTACGTGCCAGCGTTCGGCTCGAGAGAACCTCCGCGCGGAAAAAGTGCACCGCGTGATAAAGGAGGCGCTGGGATGTCTCCGCCGCTACGGAATGATGCGCGAATGGCCAGTGGTTCGAGACCAATGGCCTGGATCGCATCCTGATCCGATGGCCGAGCGCCGTAGCGTCACTATCGGCGGCTCCACTACTGCAGAAGGATGCCGTAAAATGGGTGACGGAGTAGCCCCGGCCGGCCACGGTTGAAACAACCTGCGGATGGCGTCCTCTCCTTCTTCCATACTCTGACGCGCGACCACATCCCACTCGTAACCATGGCCAGACGTTCATGACTGAGCTTCCGCAATGGCTGGGGCCTTCCATTCTCGTTTGGGCGGACGCCGCCGGCGCGTATGAAGACGTAAAGCAGAGAAGCTCTCGCGCCCGCCCTGGCCGAATCGGCATCAGATCTTCCCAGCTTAAATCCTTGGACCTCGACAGCGAACTGCTCTCCGTCGGCTATTTCTGGAAGCCCAGCCTTGGAGCCGTTTCAGTCGCTCCGGAGGCCGTTGCCGCGGCCAGTTTGTGCTCGGCGGCTTCGATCTTCGGTGAATACGCGCGCCAGCAATACCGACCACGTGCTCCAGACCAAGAAGCTGAGCAGCGTACTGACCGGTCTCGGCAAGAAGCCCAAGGCGGCGGCCCTGTTGAGATGGCGCAGCCGAAGCGGGGAGCTATTTGGGAGATCAACAAACTCTGGGGAAGTCGCGATAAAGCGCTGCGCACGAAGAACGAGACGGCGCTCCCGAGCGTGCTGCTGCACCTCGTCGCCCAAGGTATCAGGAAACCGCGTGCCTTGCTGGATGAGGCTCTCGAGTTGCGCGACAGCGCTGCCGGCAAGAGCTATCGGGTGTTCCACAAACGCTTGCGCAATGCTTGGCGTCTTGGACTAGAGGACAAGGATGCCGAGAAGGACATCGCCGACGTCGCCACCGAACTGGAAAGGCGCCTTTCCGGCGAACCAACAATCTTGACCCACGTGATCGTCGAGGGCAGCGCCGAGGCACATGCTCACGTGAAAGCGGACGCGGGTGTGGCCGGGGCGGGCGTCAACGCAACCGTCAAGGTTGCCGTGCCAGAGACCAAGATCCCGGTCGTGATCCCGCAGGGCTTGCGAAACTGGTTCGTCGACAATGTCGTCCTGTCACGCCATCAGAAGCTGTTGCTGCATATGGCCAAGAACCAGCACTCGTTCGAACGCGCGAGGGAGGGCCTCCGCACGATCTGGCAAGCAGCGTGAGAGGAGTGCATCAGGACGACTGACGGCGCTCCTGGCGTTGCTTATCAGCGCACCGGCGCCCGCATCACGCCAGCGCCGTTCCCCGCCGCCTCAGCAGCCGGCCCGGCAGCGCGCCGGTGTGCTCGCCGCCTTCGATCACCACCGTGCCATTCACGATCACCGTCCCGATGCCCGCCGGATAGACGTGCGGATCGTCGAAGGTCGCCCGATCGATGATCGTTGCCGGGTCGAACAGAACCACGTCGGCCGCCTGGCCCTCGCGCAGGGTGCCGCGATCGGCCAGGCCGAGCGCCGTCGCAGCGCCTCCCGTCATCTTGGCGATCGCCTGGGGCAGGCTGAGCAGGCCGAGATCGCGGGCGTAGTGGCCGATCAGGCGCGGGAACGTGCCATAGAAGCGCGGGTGCGGCTTGCCCTGGCTGGTGATTCCGTAGGGCGCGAGGCATGTCCCGTCGGAGCCGACCAGCGCGGACGGGTCGGCGGCGATGGCGCGCACGTCGTCCTCCGACATCGACCGCACGACGATCCGGGTCGAGCCTTTGTCGGCGATGATGATGTCGCAGACCGCGTCGAGCGGATCGCAGCGCCGCACCCGTGCGATCTCCTCTATGGTTTGGCCCGCTTCGGCGGCGCCCTGCGGCGAGATGGAAATGCGGATGTCGGCCCAGGATTCGATCTGGCCGAAATTGTTGAAGCCGACTTCGGCAATCTTCTGCCGGATGCGCGAGCGGACATAGCCGTCGGCGAGGCGCGCCAGCATCGCCTCCATGCCGCCTTCCTGCAGCCAGGTCGGCAGCAGGAAGCGCAGCGGGTTGCTGGCCCAGTCATAGGGATACTGGTCGCCGTGCACGTCGACGCCGCGCGCGCGGGCCGCGCCGATCGTCTCGAGCAGGCGACCGGCCTGGCCCCAGCTGTCGGTCCCGGACAGCTTCATATGGGCGATCTGCACATGGATGCCGCAATGCTCGCCGACGTCGATCGCCTCGGCGACGGCCTCGTGCACGCCGTGCGATTCGTCCCTTATGTGGGAGGAGTAGCGACCGCCATGGGCCTTCAGGACGTGGCCCAGGGCGCGCAGCTCGTCGCGATCGGCAAAGCAGCCCGGCGCGGTGAAGAGGCCGGAGGACAGGCCGAGCGCACCGGCCTCCAATGCCTCGGTCAGCATGTCCTGCATGTGGCGCAGCTCGGCCTCGCGCGGTGCGCGGTTCTCCATGCCCATCGCCATCAGCCGGAGCGTGTTGTGGCCGACCTGCATCACCGTGTTCACCGCCAGGTCGGGCCAGCCGTCCATGTAGCGGGCAAAGTCGGTTTCCTCGAACGTCAGCCAGGGAGCGCTGCCCGACAGATACCGGCGCAACTCGTCGACCTTGCCGGGAAGAGCCGGCGCGACGGAGAAGCCGCAATTGCCCACCACCTCGGTCGTCACCCCCTGGCGGATCTTGGCCTCGGCCTTGGGGTTGAGCGGCAGCGTGAAATCCGAATGGGTATGGATGTCGATGAAGCCCGGCGCCACCACGCAGCCCCGAGCGTCGATGACGCGATCGGCGCTCTCCGTCCGGTCCTCCTCGATCGCGGCGATCCGGCCGGCGCGGATCGCGATGTCGGCCATGCGGCCGGGCGCACCGGTCCCGTCGATCACCTGGCCGCCCCGGATCAAGATGTCGTCCATCGCCGCGCCCTCCAGCACGCCAGGAAATCTGGCATCCGCGTCAGAGGATGGCTTACTCCCAGATGGCGGGCAACGCCGGAAGCCCGTATCGCGCCAGGCCGAGCCTAGGCGAACCTCGGCGTGACAGCGCCTCGAGCCAACCAGCTGGCCGGTGCCGATGCGCTGGCGGCGCGGCTCGGCAGCGGGGCCGACGCGAGCCGCGAGACGAACGGCGCGATGGGGTCGGCCATTTGATCCGGATCAAGGACGCGTGGCGGGACGACTAGAAGACTTTCCTCTGTCGAGAACCGGTCTGAAGAAGGAAGATGGCCATGGGGCAGGGTCGGGGAGCGGTGAGCGTCGAGCGCCTGCGGGATGAAATTCAGAGCGTCCGGTATCGTGAGGCGACCGACACATTCTGCCGGCTGGTGAAGGAAGAAGAACGCCCCCTCGCGCATATGATCAAGGCGGCGATCGCCTCGGCAGCCCCGTATGTCCAGGTCCCCTCCCATCTGATGCGTCTGCCGAACGGCGAATTGCGGGGCGTGAACTACGACCACACCATCCTGGGCTGGCGTGGCGCGATCGCGCTGATGTCGGAGCTCACGGGCGTACGCGGCATCCTCCCGAACGTTCAGGCGATGTGGTACGTGCCGCAGGGCCTCAACGTGTGGGAACAGGTCACCTGCGAATTCCCTGGCCACTACGCGCGCGACGGCGAGCAGTGCAACCGGAAATTTCCCGGGTCCGACGGCAGCGTCGATCGCTTCGATGGACCTGCCTGGAATCCGCCCAAGATCTATTTCGGGGAACATGCGCCCATCGAGGGCGGCTCCGTGGATGACCGCTTGGCGAGGATGAGCTGGGCCATCGCCGAGGGCGACAAGGCGGAAGCCTATGGTCTTTTCCTCGGGCTGGCAAAGCAGCCGGACCATCGCAAGCGTCTGAAGGACGCCATCCTGTTCGCCGGCATCATCGACCTGCAGGACACGATCATCAACCGGGGCGGCTACCAGAACATTGGCCACAAAGCGTTGCGGGCGCGGGCGCTGGTGGACATCGCCGACTATCTGGGCTGGGACAATGCCCACGAGCTGATCTACACCGTGGTGCCCGACCTCGGCTGCTCGCCGCGTCTGTACGGCCTGTGGTCCGAGATCAGCACGATCTGCCGCATGGAACTGCCGGGTTCTGCGTCCATTCCCAAGCGTTCCGACAAGCCGCCGAGCGAGCGCGAGCTCGACATCCTGACCGAAGCGATCGTCTGGGGCGGCCCGTTCGACGTCAACGCGGCGATCATGAGCCTGTTCAAGCGCGGTGCGGGCATCCTCGATGTCGGCGATGCCGTGACGGTCTGCTTCCAGCCCTATCTCATCGACGTGCTGGAGCATCCGAATGCCTTCCTCCACCCGACTCATGCGCTGGACTACATGAATGTCGTGCAGTCCTGGATCAGGGGCCATGACAATCCGCACCAGGCCAAGGCGGTGTTCATGGGTGCGCGCTTCATGAACGACACCATCCGTTCGAACGCGATCTTTCCGCGCGATCCGGCGTTCAACCTGGAGCCGCGCCGGAACCATCGCGCCTGGGCCGATGGCATCGCCCTCGATCGCCTGTTGCCTGTCTTGACGCAGCATGTGCTGGCGCAGGACGCCTCCCGCTCCTGCGCGCTTGTCGATTCGTATCTCGACCGAACCGGGGAGCGGCACGACCTGCTGGACACGATCACCTATGCCGCCTGCCATTGGCAGAACGATCCGCATGTCATGCGCAACTGCAGCTCCTCGCTCGAGGAGTTCCGCCACAACAGAACGTCGCGACGGGACGACATCATTCGCGGCTTCGTCAAGCACCAGTCACGCTACATCAAGCGAGCGCCAACCCACGATTGCTATCGGGTCTACGCCGACTATTTCGGACCCACTGCCTGAGGACCCCAGCATGAGCGACGATCGAGCCTCATTGGACGAGCTCTGGCGGATTCGCAATGCCGCCGCCACGACCCTCGCCCTCAGCGAGGAACAGATGCGCCGGGCGATCGGCGCGGCAAGCGTCGAGCAGCTCGTGGGCTTGATCGAGACCTTCGCACCGGGTCGATCGAGTGGTCCGGAATGGACTCGAACCTTCGAGCCGTTGATGGAGCGTCTCTGGGCGTGGCGCGACGATGAAACCATCGCCGCCCTCGCCCAGATCTTCGGTGCCCGCGGCCTGCCCTGGTCTGGGGTCGCGCGGGCACTTTCTCCGGAGCAGGGCATGGTGAGCCGCGCGACCCTGCGGCAAGCGGCTTGGGCACGGCTCCCGGCATTCGCGGTGCAATGACGGGGTGGCCTACGATCAGGCCTCGTTGATCGCCGCCAGCATCCGCTCGCGCGTCAAGGGCAGATCGCGCACGCGCACCCCGATCGCGTCGAACACCGCGTTGGCGATCGCTGCCGCAGCCGGCCCGGCCACCGCCTCGCCGACGCCGAGCGAGGGCTCGTCCGGCCGGTCGATGAGAGAGACCTCGACGGGAGGCGCCTCGCTGAAGCGCAGGATCGGATAATCGTCCCAGGTCCGCGTGGTGATGCGGGTGCGGTCGAATCGCACCTGTTCCTTCAGGACCCAGCTTGTCGCCTGCACGATGCCGCCCTCGACCTGGTTCTTCACGCCGTCGGGGTTGATCGTACGGCCGCAATCCACGACCGCGACCGAGCGCACCACCTTGATCGTGGCACCAGCCTCGACCTCGACCACCACCGCGGCGTAGGCGGCCTCGTTGCTGTAGCGCGCGAAGCCCATGCCCATGCCGCGCGCGCCGTCGCCTCCCGCCCCGTCGCGACCAGACCTGCCGTGGCGCGAGCGCGACGCGAGCCCTGATCGCTCGCGCGCCGCCTCGATCACGGCAATCGCCCTGTGGTCGGAGAGGTGCTTCAGGCGCAGCTCGACCGGGTCGACGCCGGCGGCGTGCGCCAGCTCGTCCATGAAGCACTCGATCGCGAACGTATTGAGGAACCCGCCGATCGCCCGCAGCGTGCCGGTGCGCACCGGCAGCCGCTCCAGGGCGTTCAGAACGACCCGCTGGTTGGCGAAGTCGTAGATCGGCACGGCATTGCGCACGCTGGTTGGCTGAATTCCCGGCAGGGAATCGATGCCGGGCGGCTGCACGAACGGCTGGCCGAGATGCCATGCGGCCAGCAGGGACGGACTTTCCTGAAGCCCGGGCCGCGCGATATGCGGATTGCTCCACAGCTCATGGCGCCAGTCGACGATGCGGCCGGCGTCATCGACCGCGCCGTTCATGGCGACGGCCATCGCCGGCCCGAATGGCGACCAGCCCAGCTCGTCCTCGTGGCTCCATTGCAGCCGCACCGGATGGCCTTCCACGGCGCGGGCGAGCAGCACCGCATCGAGCGCCGCATCGTCGGCTGCGTTGTGCCCGTAGCATCCGGCGCCCTGCACATGGCGGATGGTGATCGTGTCGGGCGCGACGCCGAGCGTCTTGGCGATGTCCACCCGCGTCGGATGGATCGACTGGCTCTGGCTCCACACCTCGATGGCGCCGGCCTGCACCCGTGCCACCGCGCAGGCCGGCCCGATCGATGCGTGGGCCAGGAACGGCCGCGAATAGCTGGCGCTCACGGCGTGCGCGCCCGTCTCCTGCGTCCCGCCCTTCTCGCTCAGGATCTTCACCTTCGACGGTTGGGATCGCAGGAAGGCCGGCATGGCGTCGACGTCCGGCAGGTCGGCGGCTTCGTGCCAGACGGCAACCTTCTCCAGTGCCGCGGCCGCCGCAACGGCCTGCTCCTCGCGCACGGCGACGACGCCGAGGAAGCGCCCGTCGCGCACGACGGCCCGCACACCCGGCATAGTCTCGATCCGCTTGCCGTCGAAGGCCTGCAGCACCGCGCCATAGGAGGGCGGGCGCACGACCCGACCGTGCAGCATGCCCGGCAGCTCGAGGTCGTGCAGGTAGACGCCGGCGCCCATCACCTTGTCCGGCAGGTCGAGCCGCGGCAGCGGCTTGCCGACCAGGGTCAGCTGATCGGCACGCTTGGGCGCCGCGCGGCCGTCGGCGTCGCGGGCGAGATCGACCTCCGGACTCAGCTCCCAATAGGTCGCGCTCTCGTTGCTCGCCGTGCGATGGATGGTGCCGTCGCGCACGAACAGCTCGTCGATGCCGGCATTGAGCCGCCGCGCCGCGGCCTGCAGGAAAGCGTCGCGGACCTCGGCGCAGGCCTGCCGCAGCGCGCCGCCGCCGTCCATCGTCGACCGGCTGCCGGCGGTGACACCCTCGTTCGGGCTGCGGCCTGTGTCGGCCGGGATCATGCGGATGCGGGTGTAGTCGACGTCGAGCTCTTCCGCCGCGATCTGGGCCAGGGCGGAGACGATTCCCTGGCCGATCTCGACCTTGCCGGTGCGCACCTCGACCACGCCGTCGGTCCTGATCTCGACCCACCGGTCGAGCCGACGATTGCGGGCCAGGCTGGGAGGAAGCGAATCGATCGTCATGTCACACGCCTCTCTTGCCCATCGTCTCGCTGGCGCGTCGGATCGCCCGCAGGATGCGGTCGTAGGCGCCGCAGCGGCAGAGATGGATGTCCAGCTCGGAACGGATCTGCGCCTCGGTCGGCGACGGATTGCGGCCGAGCAGCGCCACGGCGCCCATGACGATGCCGGTCAGGCAGTAGCCGCACTGCCCCGCTTGCTCCTCGATGAAGGCCTGCTGCAATGGATGCGCCGCCGCCTTGCCTCCCGCCCCTCCGACACCGAGGCCCTCGATCGTGGTGACCTCCCGGCCCTCCGCCGCGGACAACGGAGTGTTGCAGGACTGGATGCTACGCCCGTCCAGCAGCACCGTGCAGCATCCGCACACGCCGGCGCCGCATCCGGACCGGGTGCCCTTGAGCTTCAGGTCGTTGCGCAGGACATAGATGAGCGGCGTGGCTGGCTCTGCCGTGACGGCCCTGTGCGCGCCATTGACATTGAGTTCGATGGTCTGGGTCAAGCGTGCCTCCCTGCACGCCGAGCTTAGGTCGCGCAGGCTATTTCTGTCACGCAGCGCCCGCCGGCGCGCTGTGAGACATGGCGAGGGAAACTCCGGGATGCAGTCGAGAGTGCAATCTGGCACCATGATGTTCAACCCTTGCTTCCCCCGACCATGATCCCTGCCCTGCCTCCGCTTGGCGCCGCCGTGCGGCGCGAATTCGCCCTCACGGACGATTTCCTCACCGTCAATCACGGCTCCTACGGTGCCACGCCGGGCTTGGTGCTGGCGGCACAGGACGCCTGGCGCCAGCGCATGGAGGCGCAGCCGACGCGCTTCTTCGCGCAGGAGCTGCCCGCCGCCTTGCGCGCCGTCGCAGCGCGCCTCGCCGAGTTTGTCGGCGCCTACGGCGAGGACCTCGCATTCGTCAGCAACGCCACGATGGGCTGCAACGCCGTGCTGCGCTCGCTGGCGCTCGAGCCGGGCGACGAGATCCTGTGCCTGGGCCATGTCTACAACGCGGTGCGCAACACCATGCGCCATGTCTCGGCCGGGCGCGGAGCACGGCTCGTGATGGCGGAACTGCCTTTTCCACGCCCCGATCGCGCGGAAGTCATCGCGCGGCTCGACCAGGCGCTGGGGCCGCGCACCCGGCTCGCCGTCCTCGACCATATCTTCTCGAGTTCGGCCCTGGTCCTGCCGATCGCCGACATGGTGGCGCATTGCCACGCGCGCGGCGTGCCGGTGCTCGTCGACGGAGCGCATGGGCCGGGCCAGGTGCCGTTGGACCTGACGGCGCTCGGCGCCGACTACTATGTCGGCAACTGCCACAAATGGCTGATGGCGCCCAAGGGCAGCGCATTCCTGCACGTCCGGCGCGACCGGCAGTCCGGCTTGCATCCCGTCACCATCTCGCACGGCTTCGAGCAGGGTTTCCTCGCCGAGTTCGACTGGACAGGCACCGACGATCCCAGCGCCTTCCTGGCGGTGCCGGCAGCGCTCGACTTCTTCGCACAGCTGGGTGGCGCGGCCCTGATGGCGCGCAACGCGGCGTTGGCGGCCGCCAGCGCCGACGCGATGGCGGCGCGGCTCGGCACCGAGGTCGGGGCGGCCAGCGCCATGAGGGGCGCGATGGGACTGGTGCGATTGCCCGTGGCCCGCGCGCCAGGGGAAGGAGCGGCCACCCAGGAGCAGGCGCGCACTCTGCGCCGCGTCCTGCTGGCCGCCGGCACCGACGCGCCGATCAACGCGATCGCCGGCGCTTTCTGGCTGCGTCTCTCGGCGCACGCCTACAACGAGGATGCCGACTACCAGCGGTTGGCGGCCCTGGTCGAGAAGGTGTTGGCGAAGGCGGCTTAGCCGCCTATGCCCTTTCTTCCGAGGCGCTCATCCCTTCCGGGCCGCGCGAGACGCGACTGCGCGTCAGACGCGCTCACGCGGTCCGGCAAGGACGAGCGTCGGCAATGACTACTCTCCGTGCCCAGCCCGTTTCCAATGGAACCGGTCGCGCTCTAATCGATTGTCCGGTCCGCTATCGCCTGCAGCATCGGCGGGACCTGCAGGTTGATCGCCTTCGCTGTCGCCAGATTGAGCACCATCTCGAACTGCGTCGGCTGCTCGACCGGCAGATCGGCCGGCTTGGCGCCTTGCAGGATGCGCGCGGCATACCAGCCGACCCGTTGGTATGAGGCGCTGAGCGATGGCCCGTAGGTCATCAGCGCACCGGCATCGGCAAGCACCGACCAACCCGAGGCGAAGGGCATTCGTCGCGCGATCGCCCAGGCCGCGAGCTCGCTGCGGCTGCGGATCGACACCGGATCGGGCAGGGCAATCAGGGCATCCGCCTTGGCGGCCTCAGCATCGGCAAGCGCCTTGGGCACGGCTGAAGTATCGAGCACCGGCAGATACTGCAGCTCGATCCCGAGCGAGGCCACGGTGCGCCGGCAAACGTCGATCTCGCCCGCCTCGCCGGGATGATTGGGAAAGGACAGCAGCGCGATGCGGCGGATGGTCGGCACGAGCTGCTTCAGGATTTCTATGCGCTTGGCGTTGAGCTCGACCATCATCATGGTCACGCCGGTCGCATTGTGGTTCGGGCGTGCCAGGCTGTCCGTCAGGCCGGCCAGCACGGGATCGGCGCTGAACCCGAACACGATGGGGACCTTGCCGCCGACGGCACTCATCGCCGCGCGCACCGACGCACCGTTGGTCGTGATCAGCTCGGCGCCCTCCTCCAGCAGCCGAAGCGCCAACGCCTCGAGTCCCTCCCGACCTGGGCGGCCTGTGTAGCGGTCGAGCCATCGCAGCCTGCCCGGCACAGTAAAGCCCTGGCTGGCCAGCCCTTCGAGAATGGCCTTGCTCCAAACGGCGTTCAGTGAATCGCCACGCTCACCATTCGACAGGTAGCCGACGGTGCGTACGGCGCCTTGCGCATGCGCCTGCGCCAGACCAGCGGCCGCCAAGCCAGCGCCGCCGGCCATCACGCCACGCCGGTTCATTGTCTTCATTCGCCCGCTCTCGTCGTTGGCCGGCGGAACCCTACCACGTCCCGCAGGACCGCAGGGCGATTCACACATGGAGCGCTCTCTTGATCCTCCTCCCCAACGCTTGCGTTGGGGAGGTTCGACCGAGGCTCTTGACCCCTTGCCCATATGACGGGGCACCTCCCCAGAGAAGCTGTCAGAGCAGCTGGGGAAGGAGAATCTAACCAACCTCCTCCAGCGACGAGCACGTCCCGCTGACGCGGGTCTGGCGCATGTAACGGCGGTGGCGGTCGGCGTCGTAGCCGCTTCCGGCGTGGAGGAGGCAGCGGTTGTCCCAGAAGACGACGTCGCCCGGCTGCCAGGCGTGGTCGTAGACGTGCTCGGCCTGGATCGCCGCTTCGGTCAGCTCGTCGATCAGCGCGCGGCCGGCGGCCTGGCTCATGCCCTCGATCTCCCGGACGTGGGAACCGAGGAACAGGTTCCGGGCCCCGGTCGACGGATTGGTCCGCACGAGCCGCTGGCGCACCGGCGGCAGCGTGGCCGCCATCTCGGGCGATACCGCATCGGGGGCGACCTTGGAGCGCGAATAGACATAATCGTGGATCGCGATCAGGGGCTGGAGCTCGGCCTTGCGCTCGGGCGGCAGGCGATCGTAGGCCGCGCGCAGGGAGACGAACATCGTCGTGCCGCCTTCGGCGGGCGTTTCGTAGGCGCACATGATCGAGAGGAACGCCGGCACCGGCTTGAACGAGGCATCCGAGTGCCACATGTTGTTCCCGGTGAGGAAGATGGTCTTCTTGTGCGTATTGCCCAGCACCGTGCCATCCTGCTGGACGTTGCCGATGGTGCCGAAATATTCGATGCGGCCGACACTGGTATGGCTGGGCTCGGGGTTGCCGAACTGGCGCGTGAGAGCGAGCTGGCGGTCGTCGTCCATCGACTGATCGGGAAAGCAGACGAACGAATACCGATCGATCGCCGCCTTGATCTCCTGGGCCAGGTCAGGAGTGAGCGGCTTGCCGAGATCGACGCCACGGACGCTGGCGCCGAGCTCGGGATGGAGCTCTTGGTATCGGAGTTGGTGCACGGTTTCTCCACATGCCTTGCGATCAGGCAATTGCCATCGGGGCCACTGTAATCCTCGCCGGCGGCGCCAGCTACTGCACTGCGCTGCGCCTTCGGAATGTGTGAATTGCCCATGCCTTGGGGAGATGCCACCGTAAGGGTCACCTGGGAGGAGGAACCATGCGTATCGGTTTTGCCGCTGTTGGATTGGTCGTCGGTATCACCGGGGCCGCCGCATCGGCTGGGGCGGCGCCGTCGTGCAGCGTGGAGGCGCTCAACGCGCTGCACGTGCCGGATGTCAGCGTGACCGAGGCGAAGCCGGTGGCGGCGGCAGCAACGACTCCTGCCTACTGTGAGGTGCAGGGCACCGTCGTCACGAAGGGCGCCGAGGCAGCCGACGGGCTCGCCCGCTTCGTCCTGCAGCTACCCGACGCCTGGCGGCAGCGCTTCCTGTTTCTCGGCGCCGGCGGCAACGCGGGCAGCCTGGTGCCCTCGGCGAACGTCACGGACCGCACGTCGGCGCTCGGCAAGGGCTACGCGACGATCCTGACCGATACCGGCCATGTCGGCGACGGCACCGGCGCGAAGTGGACGCGGCTGCCGGACGGCAAGCCGGATACGGCGAAGATGATCGACTTCTTCCATCGCAGCACCCACGTCGTCACGGTCGCCGGCAAAGCCTTCGCCGAGGCCTACTACGCCGCCAAGGTGGAGCACGCCTATTTCGACGGCTGCTCGACCGGTGGACGAATGGCGATGATGGAGGCTCAACGCTATCCCGAGGATTACCAGGGCGTGATCGCCGGCGATCCGATGATGAGCTTCCACACCTACACGGCGCGCGCCGTCGTGCAGAAGGCTGCGCTCTCATCGCCCGCCGCCTACATCCCCGAAGCCACCATCCCCGCGATCGATGCGCGGGTGACCAAGCGTTGCGATGCGATCGACGGAGCGCAGGATGGCCTCGTTCAGTCCACCGCGGCCTGCCCGGTCAAGGCCGAGGACCTGCTCTGCCGTCCCGGCGAGACGGAGGCCTGCCTCAATGCCGACCAGGTGCGCGTGCTGAAGAGCTTCACCTCGCCGTTCCGCGATTCACGAGGCCGCGTGCTGTTCGGTCCCTGGGCGCTCACCGACCTGTCGGGACCTCAGGGACTTGCGTTCAACGTGACGGGGCGCGCCGCGCCCGACCTGTCCGACCCGGTCGCGCCGTGGAAGGCGGACCCCAAGACGGCTCCGCGCTCGTGGGTCCTGGTGAAGGAGGCGCTGGCCCACTGGCTCGGCCTCGGGCCCGGCGCGACGGTCGCCGACCTCGATATCGATCCCGACACCAACACGATCGGCGACAAGATGCTCGCGATGATGGAGGCGACCTACGCCGAGGGAAACACGCGCGATCCGGCCAGGCTGAAGACGTTCATCGCGCAGGGCCGCAAGATGATCCTCTATCACGGCACCAGCGACCCTTCGATCCCGGCCTCGCAATCGATCGCGTTCTATCGCGAGCTCGCCGAGCGGCAGGGAGGCATCGACGCCGCGCAGAAGAACGTGCGCTTGTTCCTCGTGCCCGGCATGCATCATTGCAACGGCGGCCCCGGCCCCGACCGGTTCGACACGCTGTCCGCCCTCGAGGCGTGGGTCGAGCGCGGCAAGGCTCCGGATGTCATCCAGGCGAGCACCAGGCCGGAAAGCCCGGTCCAGCACCGGCTGCCGCTCTGCCCCTACCCGCAGCAAGCGCGCTATCGCGGCACGGGAGAGCTGACCGATCCCTCGAACTGGAGCTGCGCGGCGGCGGCAACCGAATAGCGAGGCCGCCGGCCGGTCGTTAGTCGATTTGCGTGCCAAACCTGTCGCGGTCTGGCTGATCGCCAAGTCGCCGTAGGAGTTCCATTCACGGTCGGGTGGAGGTTCGCTTCGGCGCTCCGCGCCGCACGGGGCGGCACGGTTCAGCCGCGCCGCCCCGACATGGAGGTTCACAGTGCGCGGGCGCTGTCAGCGCGTGCACTGGACCGTGTTCGGACCGGTCCTGTAGCACCAGGGGCCGGCATTGGCGGCCTGCGACGCCGCCGTCACGCCAATGACAATCGCCAGGGCCGCACCGGTGAGGCTGCCGATGAACTTGATCAACATGTCAGTGTCTCCTGTTTGGTACGGGACACCATGTTCCCGTCCATTCCGGAGGGACGGACCATTCCGCCCTCTGCAAGGTAGACGAACGGGTGGCGCTGGATTGACAGGGACCATTCGAAATCGGTTCGCCGGTGTCATGCCGCCGATGCCTTTTCTGTCGTCCTGAGCAGGGGCGCGGTTTACCGCGCCCTAAGCGACGGCAAGCGGCTTCATCGAGTCGAGAGATCGCACTACGCGGTCTGGTGCCGTTTCAGGAAGGTGCGCGCGCGGTTGATGGTACGGGCCTTCAGATCCGACGGCTCCTTCCAGGGATACACCGTGATCTCGGCGTTGGGCGCCAGCGATGCGATGTCCATCGAGACCTGAAGCGGATGGGCGACGACATCGTCGGGCAGCACCAGCATGGGTGTCGGGCAGGTCTTCGCGAAGTCGCGCGAGACGCTGTACACGAAGTCGGGCTGCACACGGTAGAGGTTGTGCAGATACTGCTCGATGGTCGCCATCGACACGTCGGGCCGGCGCGCGAGGAACTCCTTGGCCCACACGTTCCTGCCGGAATCGTACATGTAATCCGGCATGTCCGGCTTGTGTCCGACAGGCTGGCTCAGGATCGCCGCGACGACACGCTGCGGCGCGCGCTCCATCAGCTTCATCGCGAATGGGCCGCCGATGCAGTTGCCGAAGAACGCGAACTGGCGGATCCCGAGATGGTCCATGACGCCGAGCTGGTCGTCGGCGAAGGCGTCCCAGGGATTTGCGACCGGGACCGGGCCGGTGGATTCGCCGTTCGTGGCATTGCGCTGATCCATGGTGATCACGCGGAAGTCGTTCTTGAACTCCTCCACGATGTTGATCACCGCATTCGGCCAGACGCTCATGCGCGAGTTCAGGCCGCCGCCGGGCGTCGCCAGCAGCGGGAAGCCCGAGCCGATCTCGGCATAGCGGATGCGGACATCGCCCTTCTCGTAAAAGCCGATCTTGAGCCCGGCGGGCAAGGCCGGCGGCACTGCTGCCGGTGGCGTTTGCGCGAACACCGACTGCGCGGCTGATGCTGCTGCGGCGACGGCACCGGCTGCAAGAATGGTGCGTCGGCTCGAATCGACCATCGACTTCCTCCTTGTTCTTGCCATCCCGACCTTGAGCCTGCACCGAGATCCTGGAAGATGGGAAAGCGCTCGTCATCGAAGAGGCTGCGCAAATGGCCAGCGCTGCAGGCGCGGTCAGGCGAGCCGTGATCCTTCAGCGACAACGATATTGGCGCGCTCCATTCCGGGACCTCGTTTGCAGAGCAATCGATACAGTCTATTGGACAGAACACCCTGTGCCTACACGATACGATCTGCATCTGCATGGGAGGGTTGCCGCCGACGATCGTCACAGGAGGGCGCAGGCTTGTATAGTCCGCCTCGCGTCGGCGTGCTCTAAATCACGATCGCCGGAAATGAAGCGCTTTCACGTTGCACACAAAGGACGACCGGATGTTCACTCACGTTTTTGTCGGCGCCGATGACGTCGCCGCATCGAAGAAGTTCTATGATGCGGTGCTGGGCGCCATTGGCATCGCGGAAGGCAAGGCCGATCCAAGAGGCCGGGTCTTCTATCGCACACCGGCCGGCGCCTTCGGCATCACCAAGCCGATCGACGGGAAGGCGGCGACCCATGCGAATGGCGGCACGATAGGCTTCGCTTGCGATAGTCCTGAGAAGGTCAAGGCATTCCACGATGCGGGGGTCGCAAACGGCGGCAAGAGCATCGAGGATCCGCCGGGATTGCGAGAGGCAGGTGGAGCAAAGCTCTATCTCGCCTATCTGCGCGATCCCTGCGGCAACAAGATCTGCGCGTTGCATCGCGGCTAGAGCACATTCGGTTCGGCTGGAACAGCCGAAACGAGCTGCGCGGCGCCCAGGCCTTGCTTGGGCGCCGTTGTCGTTTCGGCGATCGTCGCCAGCCGGCCTCGGCTTCCGCCAGACCAACCAAATTGGATCATTTCCGCATTCCGGCTTGACGACCACACGATCCATGCTGCTAACTGCGTGTGGTCGACAATTCGACTCAACCCTTCAGGGAGGCGTGCGGGTGACCCCGAGAGGACTGTACCGGACCGTTTCGCCGGCGGGGACCAAGTACGTCTTTCTCGACCTTGGAAGGCCATCGGACTTTGGCGAAATTCCAAAGGAACAGTACGACAAGCTAGGCCATCAACCACCGTACGATGAGCTCCCCACGAAGGAGCAGTATCAGGAGATGCACTCCCGACGGCGCTGAAGTTCGAGCGCCTGGCACGATATCCCGCGCCAGGTGCCTGAACGTTCGTCATCGCTCCTTTTCGTTGTCCGGCGACGCTACCGATCGCGCCGCCTGGGCCTCCTCATCGACCGTTTGCGGTATTCGCCGGGCCTGGACGCGCTCGATGTGCCGCGCGTTCGCCATGACTTCGGCAATGCCATGATGGCCGGCAGGACGTTGACATGGACGCCGTGCCAAGGCGTCATCGCCGGAATGTCAGCTGAGAGTTCGGAAGCACGCCGGGCATGACGCGTTTTCTCCTGCCCTGCGTCTGGATCGCCTGGGGCGTGGCCTATCCGCTGATGAGCTGGTCGCTCGAGGCCGTCGACCTGTTTTCCAGCCGACTGATCATCATGCCGATCTCGGGAGTGATCCTGCTCGCCCTCGGCGTGTTCAATGGCGCGCCGGCGCTGCCCGACCGCCGGCTGTGGGGCCAGCTCGCACTGACCGGCCTGTTCAACATGGGCCTCTTCCAGATCTTCCTGATCGCCGGCGTCGCCCTGCTCGGACCGAGTCGCACGCCGATCATCGTCTACACGATGCCGACCTGGTCTGCGCTGCTGGCGGTGTTCGTTCTCAAGGAACGGATCACGTTGCGCATCGCCCTCTCGCTCGCGCTGAGCCTGGGAGCGGTCGGCCTCGTCATCAGCCAGGAAGCGGCGGTCCGCAGCGCCCCCGTGGGAACGTTGCTCACCCTGCTGGCGGCGATCTCCTTCGGCATCGGCACCGTCCTCACCAAGCGGATGGCGGTCGCGGGGGACACCACGATCAACGCCGCATGGCAGATCCTGCTCGGCACGGCGCCCGTGCTGGTCGTCTGGCTGTTCTTCGCCCGCGACGCCTACTTTCATCCCGAGCAGGTGCGCGGGCTTCTCGCTCTCGCCTGGCTGATCCTGGTATCCAACGTGCTGGCCTATTACTGCTGGTTCCGCATCATACGCGCCCTGCCGGCGGCAGTAGCCAGCCTGACCACGCTGGTGGTGCCGTGCATCGGGTTCGGCAGCAGCGCCCTGTTGACGGCGGCGCCGATCTCCTGGCTCGACGTCGTGGCGCTCGGATTGATCATCGCCGCGGTCACGCTGGCGCTCGTCAGGAGGTGAGCAAGGACATCGCGCAACTGCTCGTCGATCCCGGCTGATCCTGTCAAGATCGGAGGTCGATCGCTCCAACGCCGATCCACATCCGCCGGGCGCGGCCCCATCGCCGCGAAAGCGAAACATGGACAACGGGGCGCAGGGCCGCGATCATTCACGAAGCATAACTCTTGGAAGCTGGAGACCAGATGGCCAACCCGCGCTTCGACACGTCCAATCGCGCCGGCACTGTTGCCGACCAGGCAGCATTCGATGTCGGCCTGCGTGCTCATATGGTGCGCGTTTACAACTACATGGCGTCGGGGCTCGTGCTTTCGGGCATCGTCGCCTTTGGGCTATTCAGTTCGGCCGAGCTCGCTGGCCTTTTCTTCCAGGTGGAGGCCGGCAGCGTCGTAGGCCTGAACATGCTCGGGTGGATCGCGATTTTCGCGCCGCTCGGCCTGCTGATGCTGGTCTCCTACCGCGCCGCCACGATGAGCGTCGGGTCGGTCCAGGCGGTCTACTGGGCGGTCACGGCACTCATGGGCGTCAGCCTGTCTCTGGTGCTGTTCCGCTATACCGGCGCTTCGGTTGCCCGCACCTTCTTTGTCACGGCCGCCGCCTTCGGTGCGTTGAGCCTGTACGGTTACACCACCAAGCGCGACCTGTCGGCGTTCGGCAAGTTCCTGTTCATGGGCGTGATCGGCCTGATCCTGGCCAGCCTCGTCAACATGTTCTGGCCGTCGGGAGCGATGAGCTTCATCATCTCGGCCGCCGGTGTGCTGATCTTCTCGGGACTGATCGCCTACGACACCCAGAAAATCAAGGAACAGTATGCCGAGGCGTGGGGCAGCGACACGGCTGAGAAGGTCGCGATATTCGGCGCGCTGAGCCTCTACCTGGACTTCGTCAACCTGTTCCAGTTCCTGATGATGTTCCTGGGACAGAGGCGCTAGAGAACTTCGCTGCATCACTTCTTCGTCAGCTTGCCCCCGAACTTGCAGTAGCCGTCGAGGAGGACATTGCTATCGCCGTCGCTGATCATCCCCGACACTTGGATGACGTTGCCACCACTCAGCGCGGCCGTCGTCTTGAACATTCCTTTGGCGTCCTTGGTCGCCTCGAAGTGCCGCTCCGGACGCCCCTCCTGCTGAAAGAGAGCCTTCACGCTGTCGCCCACTACCGTGACCTTGATCGTCATTTGGTAGGATGGGCACTTCGAGCTTCCCGGAACGTTGATGCCATACCCAGTCCAGGCATAGGTAACGGGTTGGGCGTACGCCGAACCTGCAGCTAGAAGCGCGACCAGGGGACCCACCGCAAGCGCTCTCGACATCGACTCTATCTCCACCAAGCAAGAATGCCCGGGTAGATGCACGAAACGGCGGGGACCCGACATGCGCCACGAAGCCACTGTTGACGGCGCGACCTGGTCGGCGACGGCGCCGATCGCCTGGCTCGACGTCTTCGCGCTCGGATTGATCATCGCCGCGGTCACGCTGGCGCTCGTCAGGAGGTGAGCATGAACATCGCGCAACTGCTCCTCGCCGCGGCTCGCGCGAAGGGTGAACGACCCGCACTTTGCATCGGGCCCAGCATGGTGGCGACCTACGCCGGCCTCGCCTCGAGCGCCACGGGGCTCGCGGCCGCGCTGCGCGGTCGATTCGGGCTGCAGGCGGGCGACCGTGTCGGCGTCGTGATGACGAACACCCCCGCCTATCTCGAGGTGCTGTTCGGGATCTGGTGGGGCGGGCTCGTCGCCGTGCCGATCAACGCCCGGCTCCATGCTCGCGAGGTCTCCTACATCCTCGCCAGCGCCGGCACCAGGGTCTGCTTCACCAACAAGGATATCGAGGACGTCGTCGGGTCGATTGCGGTCGAACGCGATTTCACGGTCGTGTCGGTCGACAGCCCGGACTATGCTCGACTGAAGGCGAGCGACGGGCTCGACCTGCAGCGCGTCGCGCCCGGGTCCGCCGCCTGGCTCTTCTACACGAGCGGCACGACCGGTCGGCCCAAGGGCGCCACGCTGACCCATCGCAACCTGATGGCGATGCTGCTCGGCTACCTGGGCGACATCACCCATGTCACCACGCGTTCGACGATCCTTCACGCGGCACCGCTATCGCATGGCACCGGCCTGATGGCCCTGCCCTATGTCGCAAAGGCGGCCGCGAACGTCGTTCTCGAGAGCCGCAGCCTCGACCACGACGAGGTGCTGGATCTGCTGGGCCGCTACCGCGGCGTCACGATGTATCACACGCCGACCATGCTGAAGCGCCTGGTGAATCATCCGGCGCTCGCCACCGCCCGGCTCGAGAATCTCGACACGGTGTTCTACGGCGGCAGCCCGATGTATCTCGCTGATCTCCATCAGGCCATCGATCGTCTGGGACCTCGCCTGGCGCAGATGTGGGCGCAGGCGGAGACGCCCAACACCGGTACCGTGCTCGACAAGCACCATCACGCCGACACGACGCATCCCCGCTATCTCGAGCGGCTCTCGTCCGCCGGCATTGCCCGTACCGGCATCGAGCTGCGCATCGGCGACGAGAACGACAGCGAGGTGACGCCAGGCGAGCTGGGCGAAGTGCTGGTGCGCGGCGACACCGTCATGGCGGGCTATTGGGACGCGCCGGAAGCGACGGCGGAAACGCTGCGCAATGGCTGGCTGCATACCGGCGATCTCGGGTCGATGGACAAGGACGGCTTCCTGACGATCAAGGATCGCGCCAAGGACATGATCATCAGCGGTGGCTTCAACATCTATCCGCGCGAGATCGAGGAAGTCCTGCAGCAGCACCCCGCGGTGCTCGAGGTGTCCGTGTTCGGACGGCCTCACCAGGACCTGGTCGAGGAGGTCGTCGCCTGCATCGTCTCCCGGCCCGGGATGACCGTGACCGACGCCGAGCTCGATGCGCTCTGCCTCGACAACATCGCGCGCTTCAAGCGACCGCGCGCCTATCACCGTCTGGAGGAATTGCCGAAGAGCTACTACGGCAAGATCCTCAAGCGAGAGCTGCGCGAGACTGTGGGGGCAGAAAAAGACTCGGCCCTCGCGGAACGCCGGCAGTAACCCAGGCATTACGGAGCGTAGGCTGCGGAGCGATGATACGGCGCGCTCCCGATGACTCGGTCAAGTTGAGCGCAGTCACCGCTTCCCCGCATGATCGGCGGCCTCTGATCCCCATCGCCACACCCCCATCCATGGGAGTCGGTTCCCCTGCAGGGCACGCGGCTCCGCCGTGCCGCCAATTCATCTGACGGACGGGCGATTTCCCCAAGCTACAAGACCGGACCGAATCGCCGTCGGCAGCCGGGGATTCCGGGTCCAGTCGTCGACTGCCGGAGTGGAGGCTCGGACGCTGACGACGATTACGTATCTTTGCCCTGATTTCCTGGCTAATATGAGCGATACGCTTCCCCCGCTCCATGGCGGCGGGTTGAGACTCCGCTTCGTCCTTCCTCCAGCCGCGAGCCTTGCATGACCCGAAAATTGTTTGTGGGAAACCTTCCCTATTCGGTCACGTCCGAGCACTTATCGGAAGCCTTTTCCCAATACGGCGCCGTCACTTCTTCAAAGGTGGTCATGGATCGCGAGACCGGCCGTAGTCGCGGTTTCGCATTCGTCGAGATGGAAACCGACGAACAAGGCAGGGCGGCCATGGAGGCCATGAACGGAGCTGCGATGGACGGCCGCTCGATCGCTGTCCGCGAAGCCACTGAGCGCGGGCCTGGTGGCGATCGTGGCGGCGGTGGCGGTTACCGCGGCGGCGGTGGTGGCTACCGCGATGGTGGCGGTGGTGGCTACCGCGATGGCGGCGGTTACCGTGGCGGCGGCGGCGGCGGTTACCGCGGCGGCGGTGGCGGCGGCAATCGTGGCCGATGAGCTAGCAGCGTCGGAAATCCCGGGTATCTCCTCCTGCCGTCCATGCCGCCCCTCGAGCGGCAGCCGGGCTGCAATCGCACGAATGCGCAGGGAGCCCGCTTGACGGGCTGCAGAGCGCGCCCGAGTGCCTGCATCGCGCGAGAGGCTGCCCGCGCGCGCTATCCGCGCGGGTTGCTGAGAACGATGCAGGCACCGCCGGCGGCGCGCAGGCGGGCGCACAGGGCATCGGCGTCGGCGCGGCTTTTCGCCGAGACGCGGACGACGTAGGTCGAGGCGTCGGTCAGGCGGCCTGGTACGACAAGCGGCAGGTGGTCGCCCAGCACCGCCTCGTAGCGGCGGCGAACCCGCTCGAAGCGCGCGAGCACGTCGCCTTCCGAGAAGCTGCCGGCCAACTGTACGCCCCAAGGCCCCCAGGCCGGGTCGGCGGTGTAGTCGCGGCGCGGGACGGCATGATTGACCACACCGTTGGCCAGCTCGACGCAGCGCGCCCCGATCAGCGTATCCACGAGCGGTGGCGGCGACGTCATCTCCGGCATCTGCCGCGCCGTCCACGCCTCGACCGTGAAGCCGGTAACCAGACGGACATAGGCCTGCGTCTCGAACGGCAGGGCGGCTCGGCCGGCACGCCAGGCGGTGACGGCACCCGGACCGGCATTGTAGGCGGCCGCGGCCAGGCCGAGATTGCCGCCGAAGGTGACGCGCAACTCGCGCAGGTAGCTCGCCGACTCGCGCAGCGCCTGCAAAGGCTCGAAAGCGTTGGTCAGCCCGCGCATCGCGGCCGTCGCGGGCATGAATTGCGCGATGCCCTGCGCCCCCATCGGGCTGACGGCCGACGGATTGAAGTGGCTCTCCTGCCAGATCAGGCGGATGAAGAATTCCACCGGCAGATCGTTGCCCGCCGCCGCCTGGACCAGCGCCTGGCAGATCGCGTCGACCGACGGCCGAGGCGCGGTCGCACGTCCGCCCGGCGGCTCGGCGCGCGCGGGTCCCACGGCGCAAAGAAGCACGAAGGCCACGCCGACGGCCGCGCCCCACCATCGCGCCGTTGCAGCGACAGCTCCCCAATAGCAAGACCGACTGCGAACCATCATGCTCAGCATATCATGCTCGTCGCCTCAACAGGCGCGCGGGTGCTCGGCGTCAGGTTGCCGCCGCCGGCTGATCGGGCCTACTGTCCGGTCAAACGACAAGGAAACCCTCGATGCGTCACATCAGCCAGCAGGCACGGCTCAACGCCGGTGCGCCGCCCATCGGCACCGGCCTCCTGTCGGATTGGCCCACGCTGGCGGAGCCGATGGGTGACCTCCTGATGGACGAGGCCAGGCCATGAGCGACTCGACGATCGACCTGCTGTTCGGCAAGGGCCATCTGCCGGTCGCGCTCCCGTCCGGCGTCCGTCCCACGGTCATCCGCAAGGGGGCGATGCCGAAGCTGCCGGACCCGAACGGCGCCATCGCAGCCGCGCTCGCCCGGCCGATCGCCGCGCCTGCGCTGGCAGAGCTCGCCCGCGGCAAGAAGAGTGCCTGCATCCTGATCTGCGACATCACGCGCCCGGTGCCGAACCGGCTGTTCCTGCGGCCGATGGTGCAGACCATGGTGTCCGCCGGCATTCCTCTCGGCGCCATCACGATCCTGGTCGCCACCGGCCTGCACCGCCCGAACGAGGGCGAGGAGCTCGCCGAGCTGGTCGGCGATCCCTGGGTGATGGCCCACGTGCGGATCGAGAACCATGACGCGCGCGACGAAGCCATGCATGTCCATTTCGGGCACACCAAGACGCGCGGCACGCCGATCGGGCTCGACCGCCGTTTCGTCGAGGCAGAGCTGCGCATCGCCACCGGCCTGGTCGAGCCGCACTTCATGGCGGGCTGGTCCGGCGGTCGCAAGGTGATCGCCCCGGGCGTGGCCCATCACGCCACGATCCGCACTTTCCACTCCGCCCGCTTCATGGAGGATCCACTTGCCGTGCAGTGCAACCTCGTCGGCAATCCGCTGCACGAGGAACAGCTCGAGATCGTGCGCGGGCTCGGCGACTGCTACGCGCTGAACACGGTGATCGACGAGGACCGTGACCTCGTGCACGTGACGTTCGGCGAGGTCATCGAAAGCCACGTGGCGGCCGTCGACTTCGTCACCGCCTCCACCAGGATCGGCATGAACCGGCGCTACAAGACGATCGTCACGTCCTCGGCCGGCTATCCGCTGGACAAGACCTACTATCAGACGGTGAAAGGCATGGTGACGCCGCTCGACATCCTGGAGCCCGGCGGCACGCTGATCATCGCCTCCTCCTGCTCAGAAGGGTTCGGCTCGCCCGAGTTCCGCGAGGCACAGGCCCGTCTGGTCGCGTTGGGGCCGGAGCGCTTCCTTGCCACCTTGACGGCGAAGTCGCTGGCGGAGATCGACGAGTGGCAGACCGAGATGCAGATGAAAGCGATGCGGCTGGGGCGCGTCGAGCTGTACACCACCGGCCTGGACGACGAGGAGCGTCGCATCACCGGCGTCGCCATCACGCCCAACGTCGATCTCGCGCTGCAAGAGGCGATCGCCCGCCACAACGATCCGAACGTGGCCTTCATTCCCGAAGGTCCCTACGTCGTACCGGTCTTCGCCGGCGGATGACTCTCGTAATCCGCCTCGACGCGGTGGGCGGCATTGCGGGCGACATGTTTGCCGCGGCCATGGTCGATGCCTTGCCGGATCTGCGTGCCCGCGTGCTGGCCGATGCCACGGCCGTGCTGCCGCACGGCGCCGGCACGCCGGTCTTCACCTCGGGCACCAGCGCCGGCCTGCACTGCCTGCGCTTCGGGCTTTCGGCGCCCGCCGGCGACCAGCACCACCACGATCACCCCCACCACGCTCACGCCGGCTTTCGCGACATGGTGGCGCGACTCTCAGCCGCGCCGCTTAGTCCTGGCACGGCCGCGCATGCGACCGCCATCCTGCGCCACTTGGCGGAAGCCGAAGCCGCGATCCACCATGTGCCGGTGGACGAGGTGCATTTCCACGAGATCGGCGACTGGGATTCTCTGATGGACGTGACGGCGGCGGGCAGCATCGCCGCGGCGCTCGAGGGCGCGCGCTGGAACGTCTCCGCCCTGCCGCGGGGTGACGGCCTGGTGCGCACGCGCCATGGGCTGCTCCCCGTGCCGGCGCCGGCGACGGCATGGCTGCTGGAGGGCTTCACCTGGCGCGACGATGGCATCGGCGGCGAGCGTGTCACGCCGACCGGGGCGGCCATTCTGCGTCATCTGGTCGACGCCGCGTCGGCGCGGATCGCCGGCCGCCTGCAGGGCACGGGCACAGGTGCCGGCACGCGCGAGCTTCCGGGCCAGCCCAACATCCTGCGCGCGACCCTGTTCGGCGCTGCGGCGGAAGATCCGAGTGAAGGTGGGCCGAGTGAAGAGGACATCCTCGTGCTCAGCTTCGAGATCGACGACATGACCGCCGAGGAGATCGCCGTCGCGGCGGACCGGCTGCGCGCGACCGCCGGTGTCCGGGACCTCGTGCTGATCCCCGCCATCGGCAAGAAGGGACGGCCGGTCCACACGTTCCGCCTGCTCGTCGAGCCGACGGCGCGCGACGCCGTGACCGGCGCCTGCTTCACCGAGACCGCGACCATCGGCCTGCGCTGGCAGGCCGCCCGCCGCGCCGTGCTGCCGAGGGCCAATGCCGAGGCCGGTGCGGTGCGCGTGAAGACGGTGACGCGGCCGGCGGGCCTCAGCCACAAGGCGGAGAGCGAGGACCTCGCCCACATCGCGGGCCTCGACGCGCGCCGCGCCGCCAAACGTAAGGCGGAGGAGTCATGACGGCGCTGGAAGCCATCCTGTCGGACCTGCCGAACCTCGCGATCGCGGTGAGCGGTGGGGTGGACAGCATGACCCTGGCCCATGCCGCGCACCGTGCCGGCATCCCCGGCCTGCTGGTCGTGCATGCGCTGTCTCCTGCCGTGCCGGCAGAGGCGACGGCCCGCGTCCGCGATCATGCGCGCCGGTTCGGCTGGCGGCTCACGGAAGTGGATGCGGGTGAATTCGCCGATCCCGAATACCGCGCCAACCCGGTCAATCGCTGCTATTTCTGCAAGACCAATCTCTACGCGCGCATCGCCCACGTGACCGTGGGGCCGATCGCCTCGGGCGCCAACCTGGATGATCTCGGCGACTACCGGCCCGGACTGATCGCTGCGGCCGAGCACCGCGTCCGCCATCCGTTCGTCGAGGCCGGCATGGACAAGGCCACCGTGCGGGCCCTCGCCCGCGCGTTCGATCTTGCCGACATTTCCGAGCTGCCCGCGCAGCCCTGCCTGTCGAGCCGCGTCGAAACCGGCATTGCCATCAGCCCGAGCGACCTCGCCTTCGTCGCGCGCATGGAGCGGGCGCTCAGCCCCCACGTGCCGCAAGGGACCGATCTCCGCTGCCGCGTCACCCATGACGGGATCGTCGTCGAGTCACCTGCCTCGGACGACGCGATGCGTCGCATTGCAAACGAGTTGTGCGCCGACGAGCAGCGCCGTTTCCTGGGCTTCCGCCCCTATCGCCGCGGCGCCGCATTCCTGCACGGACGGGCTGGCCCGAGGTGAGCGACTTCTCTCTCGACTGGGAGCGCGAGGCGCGCACCTTGGTTGCCGAGGCCGTGCTCTGCGAGCCGAAGACGCCGGCACAGATCGCCGCAATCCTGGATACGGCGGCCACGAGTGGCGCGCGCCTGCTGCTCACGCGGCTCGCGCCAGCGCAGCACGATGACCTGCCGGAAGCGCTGCGCCGGCGGCTCGATTTCGACGCGCTTTCCCGCACCGCGATCCTGGGTGGACCGCATCCCGGCACGCCGGTCGAGGGCGCCCTGATCGTCGCCGCCGGCACCGCCGACCTTGCCCCGGCTCGGGAGGCGGCGCGCACGCTGGCCTTCCACGGGCACGCCGCGCCGGTGATCGCAGACGTAGGCGTCGCCGGGCTATGGCGGCTCGACGCGCAGGTCGGCAGGCTGCGCGAAGCCCGCGTCATCATCGTTGCGGCCGGCATGGAAGGGGCGCTGTTCAGCGTCATTGCCGGCCTGGTCGCCGCGCCGGTGATTGCGCTGCCGACGTCCGTGGGCTACGGGGTGGCTGCCGGCGGCACGGCGGCCCTGAATTCTGCGCTGTCGAGCTGCGCCCCCGGTGTCCTGGCGATGAACATCGACAATGGCTTCGGCGCCGCGGCGGCAGCGATCAAGATCCTGGGGATCGCGCGCCGATAGCGGTTGCCCGGGACTCAAGCGCTATTGCTTCAAGTGGAATCTCACCCTGAAGAGCCACGCGGCGCGTGGCGTCTCGAATGCGCGCGGTTTACCGCGCGTGGGTGGGCGACAGCATCTGTTGCCGCCCACGCGCGGTAAACCGCGCGCATTCGAGACGCGGCCTACGGCCGCTCCTCAGGGTGAGGTCATGCTTTGGTGCATCAACCCAAGAAAATCATGCTGTAGAATGGTCACCGTCCCGATACGGCCCCGAAATCTCGAGGAGGATCAAAATGGTCAATCGCATGAAATTCTACATCGACGGCGCGTGGGTCGACCCGGTCGTCATGAAGACGGTCCCGGTGGTCAATCCGGCCACTGAAGAGCGGATCTACGATGTCGCCGTCGGCTCGAAGGCGGACGTCGACAAGGCGGTTGCCGCCGCCCGCGCGGCGTTCACGACGTTCTCGCTCACGACGCGCGAGGAGCGCATTGCGCTCCTGGAGAAGATCATCGCCGCCTACAAGGCGCGCTCCAAGGATATCGCCGCCGCCATCTCCGACGAGATGGGCGCGCCGATCCCGATGGCCGAGCGGGCGCAGGCCGGCTCGGGCCTCGGCCACCTGATGACGACCCTGCAGGTGCTGAAGGACTATCACTTCGAGGAGAAGGTCGGCTCGGCGACCGTCGTGCGCGAGCCGATCGGGGTGGTCGGCATGATCACGCCGTGGAACTGGCCGCTGAACCAGATCGCCTGCAAGGTGGCGCCGGCGATCGCCGCCGGCTGCACCATGATCCTGAAGCCGTCGGAGTTCACGCCGACCTCGGCCCTGATCTTCGCCGAGGTCATGCACGAAGCCGGCGTGCCGAAGGGTGTGTTCAATCTCGTCAACGGCCTCGGTCCCGACGTCGGAGTCGCGATGAGCGAGCACCCTGGCATCGACATGATCTCGTTCACCGGCTCGACCCGCGCCGGCATCGACGTCGCCAAGCGGGCCGCCAACACGGTCAAGCGCGTCAGCCAGGAGCTCGGCGGCAAGTCGCCGAACGTCATCCTGGAGGACGCCGACTTCACGAAGGCGGTCAGCGGCGGCGTCGCCTCGGTGTTCAACAACTCGGGCCAGTCCTGCAACGCACCGACGCGCATGATCGTGCCGGCGGCCAAGATGAAGGAAGTGGCGGCGATCGCGAAGACCGTCGCCGACAAGACCAAGGCGGGCGATCCCAAGGCCGAGGGCACCACGATCGGTCCCGTGGTCAACCGCACGCAATGGGACAAGATCCAGGCGCTGATCAAGAAGGGCGTCGACGAGGGCGCGACGCTCGTCGCCGGCGGCCCGGGCCTGCCCGAGGGCGTCAACAAGGGCTTCTACGTTCGCCCGACGGTGTTCGCCGACGTGACCAGCGACATGACGATCGCCCGCGAGGAGATCTTCGGACCGGTCATCGCCATCCTCGGCGCCAAGGACGAAGCCGAAGCGGTCAAGATCGCCAACGACACGCCGTACGGCCTCGCCGGCTACGTCTCGGCCGGCTCGGTCGAAAGCGCCAAGCGCGTCGCCAGGCAGATCCGCGCCGGCATGGTCAACCTCAACGGCGTCCCCAACGACCGCCTCGCTCCCTTCGGCGGCTACAAGCAGTCCGGCAACGGTCGCGAGTGGGGCAAGTACGGCATGGAGGACTTCCTCGAGGTGAAGGCGATCGCCGGCGCGTAGGGCGACACACTCGCAATCATGCTCCTCTCCCCCGCCCTCATGAGGGCGGGGGAGAGGAGCATGAGAGGAAGCTGGAGGGTGTGACGACCGCGCGCTACTCGTTGAAGGGCAGCTTCTCGCCCTCGGGCAGCGGCACCTGGAAGGCATTGAGCGTCATCGACACCAGGCCGTAGTAGCCCATCACGCCGACCAGATCGACCACGCCGTTCTGCCCGAACAGCTGCTTCGCCTTGGCGAAGGTCGGCTCGGACACCCTCTGGGTTTGCAGCAGTTCCTTGGCGAACTGCCAGATCGCCTCCTCCTGGGCGTCCATCGTCGCAGGCTTCTCGCCGCGATGGATGGCATCGATGATGTCCTGGCTGATGCCGGCGTTCTTCGCCAGCCGCGCGTGCGCATACCATTCGAACTGGGCGCGCCATTGCTGCGCCACCATCAGGATGGCGATCTCGTAGTGCTTCGCCGGAAGACTGGACCCGAACCGGGTGTGCGCCCCCAGCGCCTGCGCCAGATCGGCGAATTTCGGCGAGGACAGCCAGGCCATGAACGGCCCGCGCGCGCCGGGGCCACGCGGTCCGGCGGCGACGTTGTCCACCACCTTGCGTTGCTCCGGCGTCATCTGTTCCGGTGTCAGGGTTTCGTAGCGGGGCATGGCCGTTCCTCCAGAGTGAGAGCGTTGCGTTTCTCGCCGCGGCGCCGTTCAGCGCACACCGGGCCGGATTGTTGCAGTTCGCCGGTCGCGTCAGGCCGCATTGCGGTCGACCAGCTCGATCGAGACGCCTTGCGGTCCGCGCAGGAAGGCAATGCGCACGTTGGGCCGTATCGTGGTGGGCTCCATGGTGAATTCGGCGCCCTTGGCCTTCAATTCAGCCACCGCAGCGTCGATGCCCGAGACGGTCAGGCCGATATGGTCGAGGCCGAGATAGGGCGAATTCGGCGCCGCGCCGATCTTGTCTCCCGTCGCCTGGGCAATGAACACGTTCAGGCCGCAGAGGTCGAGATCGACGCGCGGCTTGCCCTGCTGCACGGAGCGCAAGACCTCGGCTCCGAACATGCGCTCATAGAATTGCGCCGTCGCCTCCGGGTCGGGGCTGCGGAGGTGCACGTGGTCGTGGGTGAATTTCGCCATGGTGGTCTCCTCGTGTCATGGGACGGCTGTCGTGTCGTCGACGCAAGATGCCAGACCGCTGCGCCGGCCGCCGCCTCGATTTGCACCTCGTGCTGAGGCGGTGCCGCTCCCCGAAAGCCGGAAGCACGCGACAGAAAGCACAGGCGCTGAAACCAGGGTCCGCGTGAAAGACTGACACGCGCCTGCGGACGCTGCTATGAAGCGCGCCCTTCCGCTGTCCCCCCGTTCCTTCGACCGTCCCTGGCCATCCGAAAGCCGCCGCGCATGCGCACGACTAAACCACCGATCTGGCTGCTGATGGGCGTGACAGTGGCTTCGCAGCTGGCACTCACCATCTTCCTGCCGTCGCTGCCGGCCATCGCCCGAAGCTTCGGTGTCGCCTACGGGACGGCGCAGCTCACGCTGTCGGTCTATCTGTTCGCGTTCGCCTTCGCGCAGCTCGCCGTGGGCCCTCTCTCGGACAGCATGGGCCGGCGGCCGGTGCTGCTGGCAAGCCTGGTCGTGTTCACGATCGGCAGCCTGTGCTGCGCCCTCAGCCCGACGATCGAGGCCCTGATCGCGTCGCGCCTGATCCAGGCCTGCGGCGCCTGCGGCGGCGTCGTGCTGGGCCGCGCCATCGTGCGCGACAGCCGCTCCGGTCCGGAGGCGCCGCGGGCCATGGGCTACATGGCGTCGGCCATGGCGGTGGCGCCGGCGCTCGCGCCGCTGCTGGGCGGCCAGCTGCTCGGCCATTTCGGCTGGCAGAGCAGCTTCTGGTTCACGGCCGCCGTCGGTTTCGTGACGCTGACCGCCGTCTGGCACATCCTCGGCGAGACCGCCCCTCGAGCACCGCCGCGTACCTCAGGGGTGGTGCGGGATTACCTCGACGGCTTCCGCGGCGTGCTGCGCGAACGCCGGTTCGTCGGCCTCATGATCGCGGCCACCTGCGCCTCGTCCGGCTTCAACGTGTTCTTCTCCGGCGGACCCATCCTGCTGATCCAGGGGATGGGCGTGGCGGCGGAGCTGTTCGGCTGGTTCACGCTGGCCTGGGCGGGCAACTTCGTCGTCGGCAGCCTGGTCTCCAGCCGGCTGCAGGGCCGGGTGCAGAGCCTGCTCCTGATCCCCGTCGGCCAGGGCATCCTCACGACAGGCGCGGCGGCGATGATCGCGACGGCCCTGCTCGGCTACGTCACGCCGCTCGCGCTGATCGTGCCGCTGGTCCTGATGGGCTGGGGCAACGGCCTCAACATGCCCAACGCGATCGCCAACGCGCTCGCCTCGGTGCCCGCCCACCGCGTCGGCGCGGCCTCGGCGCTGATGGGGTTCGTGCAGATGATCGCGGCCGCCCTGTTGACGCTGCTGATCGGCTACCTGCCGCATACCGACCAGTTGAATATCGGTCTCGGCGTCGCCGTGACCGGCATCGTCGGGCTGGCGAGCTGGTGGACGCTTGTGCGCCGGCTGCCCAAGGCGGCTTGACGATCGAGACACAACACCGTGGCGCGCAGCCTGGCAGGGAGAGCCGGCACGCTCGGCGGCAAAGGGATCAGGTTCTTGCGCAAGCACCTGGATCTTTCTCAACGTACGTCCGGCCAGTGCGGGGAGCGAACGAGAAGAGCCCATCGGCTCGCTCGAGCGATTGCCCGCGCCACCGGGGAGAGCATGAGCAGCGTCGTCAAGGAAGCCCTCCGCGAGCGATATGCCCGGCTCGAGCGGCGGAAGGGAAAGGCCAGCGTCGAGGAGCTTTTGACGATCGCAGATCGGGCCGCCGCTCTGGTGAAGCGCCCCTACCTCGACCATGCCCACCTGCTCTATGACGACACGGCCTGCCTCAGTGCAGACTAAAGGACGCTGTAGCTGGCTAGCTCCCGACGTAGGCCACGGCCTCGATCTCCACCTTCATGCGCGGATCGACCAAGGCCTTGACCTCGACGAGCGTCGACGCCGGGCGGTGCTCGCCGAAATAGCGCTGGCGGATCGGGTTGATGCTCGCCCGTTCGGCGATGTCGGTCATGAAGACCAGCACCTTGACGACCTGGTCGGCCCTTCCGCCGGCATGGCGCAAGCAGGTGTCGATCGATTTCAGCGCGATCTCGAACTGGCCGACCGTGTCCGCCGGGATGGTCCCGTCCGCCCGCATGCCGACCATGCCCGAGAGGTAGATGAAGTCGCCGGCGCGGACGACATGGCAGTAATGGCTGACCGGCTCGAGCTCGCCGGCAACCATGAAGCGCTCGATGGGCATGACGTGTTCTCCTCTCTTCGGACCCTTCCCGGAACCGGGGCAACGACGGGGCGGGCTCCCGTTCCGGCCCGCGGTGTTGTCGCGGCATGCCGATCATAGCAAGCTCGGCGCCGTCGACGATCCTTTCCGGGAAATTCCGT
>JAXMCP010000010.1:0-533900 GCA_046349295.1 Reyranellaceae bacterium | reverse complement strand
CACGTGGCGCAACGGTGAGAAATCGCCGGCACGCGGCGTGTCGTACTCCAGCAGGAAGTGACCGACCTCGGCGCGCTCGAAGAGCTGCTCGGCCACGTCGTCGTAGCCGCCGCTCGACAGATAGCGGCCCTTGAAGTTGCCGCGGCACATGTGGATCGCGAAGACGACGCCGGACGGCGCGTCCTCGATCGCCTTGTCCTGGATTTGGCCGAACGTCGCGTTGTCGATGCGCCCTGCAGCATGATCCCGAAACGCCTGCCGCAGCGCGGCCGGGCGCAGCAGGCTGCCGACGTGATCGGCGCGGAAGGGCGGCGGCGTCACCGAACCGTGCCGGTCAGCCTTTGCACGACGTCGAGCTGGATCTCGGCCGCCGCGACCATCTCTTCGATCGGCACCGATTCATTGGCGGCGTGACCCTGCGCGCCGGAACCGGGCCCGAAATTGATGATCTCGATGCCGTCGTCGGCGTAGTAGCGGCCGTCGCTGACGCCGGTCGCGTTGAGGAACTTCACCTTGCGCCGCGTCTGTGCCCTCACGGCGGCTTCGAAGGCGGCGACGGCGGCGCCGTTCTCCGGGGCGAAGAAGCCGTTGGTGCCGGTCAGGAAATCGACCGTGTAGAGCTTGCGCGGCTCGCCCACGCCGTCGACCACGCGCTTCAGCTCCTTGAAGGCGACCTTGACCTTCTCGTCGGGCAGGAGGCGGCGGTCGATCTCGACGGTGCAGGCCGACGGCACGACGTTGGTGTTGTGCCCACCATGGAACATGCCGATGTTGACCGTCGACTTCATCGCGCCGGCGACGCGCTTGGGCAGGACCTTGTCGTAGTAGGCCTGCAGCGCGCCAACGAGGCGCATCATGCGCAGGATGGCGTTGTCGCCGGCCGAGGGATTGCCGGCATGCGCCGCCTTGCCCTTGGTGGTGATCCTGGCCCACATCACGCCGCGCTCGGCGACGATCAGGTTGTTCTCGGTCTGCGCCCCCAGGATCAGCGCGTCGGGCCGCACGCGGCCGCTGTCGCGCAGGAACGACATGCCGTCGGGTCCGAGATTCTCCTCGTCGGCCACGAAGGTGAAGACGAGCTCGCCCTTGGCCGGGCCGCCGCGCCGCGCAATCTCCTCGGCGAGCCAGATCTGCACCGCCATGCTGCCCTTGCAGTTGCCGGCGCCGAGCCCGTAGACCAGTCCACCCTTGACCAGCGCCTTGAACGGATCGCTGTTCCAGTTCGCGCGCTCGCCGACACCCACCGTGTCGACATGGGCGTTGAAGGCGACGACCGGCCCCTTCGCCTTGCCCTTGAGCCGCGCCACGACGTTGTCGACGCCCTTGGTCTTGGCCGCGACCTCGACCTTGTAGCCGGCCTTCTTCAGCCGCTTCGCCGCATAGGCGCAGATCCCGACTGACGTGCCGGGCGGATAGGGGCTCGGCAGCGCGATCAGATCGGACAGGATGGTGACGAGGTCAGAGGCGATTTTCTTGGGCACGGAAGGTAGTTCCTCTTTGCGATTTCTATTGCGGATCGTGCAGCGATCAAAGGTGCCTCGCTGCGCTCGGGATGACAGGGTTGCGCCTCATCACCATCTGCTGCCATCCCAAGAAAGGCGCTTGCGAAGCAAGCGCCGTAAGCGAGGGACCTTTCTCTTGCCTTGCCTCGGAATGACGCGCGTGTTGCTCACCGGTTCGCCAATTCCGCCAGCACCTCGACCAGCACGCGGGTGCCGGCAGCGAGGTCGGCGGGGGTGGCGTTCTCGATCTCATTGTGGCTGATGCCGCGTTCGCAGGGCACGAAGATCATACCGGCGGGGCAGAGCCTGGCGATGTGCATGGCGTCGTGGCCGGCGCCGGAGGGCATGTCCATGTGGCTGAGGCCGAGGGAGCCCGCCTTGGCCCGCACCAGGTCGATGACTGCAGGGTCGAAGTCGGTCGGCGCCACGGCAGTCACGCGCTGGATGCTCGCCGTGCAAGGTGCGGCACGACTGGCGATGATGTCGCGCAGCGTCTTGTCGTGGGTCTCGAGCACGGCATCCTGCGGATGGCGCATGTCGATGGTGAAGCTCGCCTTGCCGGGAACGGTGTTGGGCGAGCCGGGATGAACCTCGACGCGACCGATGGTGAAGCGCAGCGTGTCGTCGGCGTCGGTCGTCGCTTCGTACATCGCCGCGGCGATGCGCGTTGCCGCCGCGAAGGCGTCCTTGCGGGCGGCGCGCGGCGTTGTGCCGGCATGCGCCTCCTCGCCGTCGGTCTCGACGATGTAGCGGCGGCTGCCCTGGATGCCGGTGACGACGCCGATCGTCGTGCCGGCATTCTCGAGCCGCGGGCCCTGCTCGATATGAGCCTCGACATAATAGTCGAGCGCGAAGCCCGGCTTGCCCGCGCGCATCGGCGCCGGCGCGGCGGCGAGCGTTTCGGCCAGGGCGTCGCCAAGCTTCACGCCCTTCCAGTCCTTGGCCGACAACATGTCGTCGAGCCCGTAGTGGCCGGCGAAGACCGCCGAGCCCATGGCGCCGGGCTGGAAGCGCGAGCCCTCCTCGTTGGTCCAGGCGACGGCGACGACGGGGCGCTTGGTCCTGATGCCGGCATCTTCCAGCGCCTCGAGCGCTTCGAAGGCCGCCAGCACGCCGTACATGCCGTCGAAGCGGCCGCCGGTCGGCTGGCTGTCCATGTGCGAGCCGCTCAGCACCGGCAGGGCAGCCGGATCGCTGCCCTCACGGCGCACGAAAAGATTGCCGATGGCATCGGTGGAAATCGCGAAGCCGCGGGCCTTGGCCCAGGCAGCGAGCTGGTTGCGGGCGGCAGCATCCTCGGGCGACAGGGCCTGGCGGTTGACGCCACCCTTGGGCGTGCCGCCCAGCTTCGCCATGTCGGCATGCCGCTGCCAGAGCCGATCTTCGCGCACTGCGTTCGCCAACGCGCTCATGGTTTCCCCCCGACCTTGTCCGGCGAGCTATAGCGGCGGCATAGTTGCCGTTCAATCGTCGGCGTTTTTGGGGATTTCCATCATGCACAACCATCTCGACCGTGACTTCCTGGGCTACGGCCCCAACACCCCAGATCCGCAATGGCCCGGCGACGCGCGCATCGCCGTCAGCTTCGTCTTGAACTACGAGGAAGGCGGCGAGAACAACATTCTGAACGGCGACGCAGCGTCCGAGGTGTTCCTGACCGAGACGCCGGGCGGCACGCCGATCCAGGGTGGCCGCGACCTGTCGACCGAATCGATGTTCGAGTACGGCAGCCGCGCTGGCTTCTGGCGCATCCTGCGCCTGTTCGCCGAGCGCAACATGCATTTCACGTCCTGGGCGATCGGCCGCGCGCTGGAGCTGAACCCGATCGCCGGCAAGGCGATGGCCCAGGCCGGTCACGAGGTGGCGAGCCACGGCTGGCGCTGGATCAACTACAAGGACTTCACCCTGGAGCAGGAGCTCCAGCATATGCGCCGCGCGGTCAAGGCGATCGTCGACACGGCCGGCAAGCCACCGGTCGGCTGGTACACCGGCCGCTTCGGCATGCATACGCTGTCGGCCGTGATCAAGCACGGCGGTTTCCTGTATTCGAGCGATTCCTATTCCGACGATCTTCCCTACTGGGTGAGCGTCGACGACACGCCGCACCTGATCGTGCCCTACACGCTGGAAGTGAACGACATGAAGTTCGCCGTGCCGCCGGGCTATACCGCGGGCGACGGCTGGCTGCAGGCGATGAAGGACAGCTTCGACCTGCTCTATGCCGAGGGCGCGCGCAGCCCGAAGATGATGTCGATCGGCCTGCATTGCCGGCTGTGCGGCCGGCCGAGCCGCGCCGCCACCCTGGCGCGCTTCCTCGACTACGTCGCCTCCAAGCCCAAGGTCTGGGTGGCAACTCGCGAGGAGATCGCCCGGCACTGGATCAAGGTCCATCCTGCCCAAAAGTGAGGCAGGTCGTCTGTAACCGGACTGCTCGCGCTCTCGCCATCGGACGACAAGAAGCGCTATGCACCAAGCGTCTGGCCGACCCAGCTCTCGATGGCGGCGGCATCCATCACGCCCGATTGCCGGCCGATCTCACGGCCGTGCCTGAACAGGATGAGGGTCGGGATGCCGCGGATGCCGAACTGGCCAGCGAGTTCCTGCTCGTCGTCGGTATTGATCTTGGCGAGCCGCACCGAGGGTTCGAGACGGCCTGCCGCCTTCTCGAATTGCGGAGCCATCGCCTTGCACGGGCCGCACCATGGTGCCCAGAAGTCGACGAGCAGGGGAATATCGCTCTTCACGGCATGAGAGTTGAAGCTCGCCGCATCGAGCGCGACCGGATGTCCGGAGAACAGCGGCGACTTGCACTGCCCGCACCTGCCGCCACCGCCTTCGAGCTTGCCGCGCGGCGCACGATTCAAGGTGTTGCAGGACGGGCAGGCGACGATCAGCGATTCGGTCATGGGACACCTGGGACATTGGCTGCGAGTGTAGTGGCAAACGTGGCGATAGCGAGGGGGAACGGCGTGAGGGGGGCCGGGCGGTACGCAACGCGGCGGCCATGGTAAACAGCGCCATGACCGCCGCACTCCATCAAACCCCGACCTCCGCCACGCTCGTGCTGCGCGCGCTGGCCCGCTTCCCCGACCGCATGGCCTTCGTGTGGGACGGCGGCAGCCTGACCTACCGCGCTGCGTTCGACCTGATCGGCCGTCTGCAGGCGGCGATGGTTGCGGCCGGCCTGAAGAAGGGGCAGACGGCGGCTTTCCTCAGCGCCAACAGCGCCGAGACTTGGTGTGCCGGCGTGGCGAGTGGCGGGCTGGGGCTGGTATCGACCTGGCTGCACCCGCTCGGCGCGCTCAGCGATCATCTCGACGTCATCGCGGATTCGGGCGCGACGGTGCTGATCGTCGATCCGCGCACCCACGGCGAGCGCGGCGCCGAGCTCGCAGCCAAGGCGGCCGATCGCCTCGGGGTCGTGCTCACCATGGGACGCGCCGACTTCGGCCGCGACGTGATGGGGGCTGCCGCGACGATCGGCGCCGCCCAGCCGGTCGATCTCAGCAGTCCCGACGACTACGCCATCCTGAACTACACCGGCGGCACGACCGGCAAGTCCAAGGGCGCGATCCGCCGCCATCGCTCGAGCGTCGCCTCGTCGCTGGCGATCGCCGCCGATTTCGAGTTTCCCGCCACGCCGCGTTATCTCGCGGCGGCGCCGATCACCCACGTCTCGGGCACCAAGGTCGTGCCCGCGCTGCTGCGCGGCGGCACGGTGCATCTGCTGAAGGGTTTCGATCCGGAGAAATTCCTGGCCACCATCGAGCGCGAGCGCATCAACTTCACCTTGATGGTGCCGACGATGATCTACGTGCTGCTCGATCATCCGCGGCTGGACAAGACCGACTTGTCGTCGCTCGAGCTCATCCTCTACGGCGCCTCTCCGATGTCGCCGACGCGGCTGGTCGAGGGACTGGAGCGCATCGGCCCGGTGTTCAGCCAGCTCTATGGCCAGACCGAATGCTACCCGGTGAGCGTGCTGAGCCGCGCCGACCACGATGCGGCGCGGCCCGAATTGTTCGCTTCGTGCGGCTTCCCGGTCGCCGCCTGCAGTGTCAGCCTGCGCAACGAGGCCAACGAGGAGGTGCTGCCGGGCGAGGCGGGCGAGATCTGTGTGCGCGGACCGCACACCATGGAGCGCTACTGGAAGCGTCCGGAGCAGACCGACGAAGCGTTCGCCGGCGGCTGGCTGCATACCGGCGACATCGCGCGCGCCGACGAACGCGGCTACCTCTACATCGTCGATCGCAAGAAGGACATGATCGTGTCGGGCGGCTTCAACATCTATCCGCGCGAGGTCGAGGACGTCCTGTCGTCCCATCCCGACGTGGCGATGGCCGCGGTGATCGGTGTGCCGCACGAGAAATGGGGCGAGGCGGTGACGGCCTTGATCGTCGCGAAGCCCGGCACCCGGCCGGTCGCCGACGCGCTGATGCAGCATGTCCGCGAGCGCAAAGGCGGCACGCACACGCCCAAGCAGGTCGAGTTCGTCGAGGCCCTGCCTCTTACCGCGGTCGGCAAGATCGACAAGAAGGTGTTGCGCGCAAAATATTGGAGCGGCCAGTCGCGGCAAGTTGGTTGATCGCGCATCGCCTGAATCTTCACGGGGACCACCGAAAGAACACACCGAGGTTCATGACGCGTTCCCGCTTCGGTCCCGTTGCGCCTGCCACGATGTGGATTTTGTGGGTTTACCTGGGATCGCGAATCGTGGGAACACTGATCCGTGGTGACAAAAATACAACAGACTATCGGTCTCGCGACGACCGCTCTCGCTCTGTGCTCCTGCAAGCCGCACGAGCAGCCCATGAACCTCGTGTCGTACTCCACGCCCGACGCGCTCCAATCGGAGATCGACGAGCGCAAGGACGAGATGATGCGTCAGCTCGCCCATTGCGAGACCGGCGGTTCGGGTCCGTCCGATCGGCCGATCTATGGTGGCCGTGGTACGTATCTCGGACGCTTCCAGTTCTCCGTGACCACCGTGATCAGTTACCAGCGCAAGCGCGACGGCACGCAGCTCACCGGCCGCGAAGCCGCCGACCTGGCGCATGACCACGTACGCGCCGGCGAGCTTGCAAAGTACATCATCTTCGAGCTCGAGGAGCCGTGGCACTGGCCGCTGTGCGCGCGCAAGATCGGCCTGCGCGACGAGATGGCCCACATCAAGACACTGTCGATGCAGGCTCAGGTGCGCTGATCTCGATCCAAGAGGTCCCTCGCTACGTTCGAGAGGACATCACTTTTGTCATCCCGCCCGTAGCGATGGATCCTTCGTTTTCTCGGCCCTTTGGCCGACTCAGCTGAGCTCGGCGCAGAATTCCTGGATGCGCCGGCAGCCCTCGCGCAGGCTCGCCATGTCGGTCGCATAGGAGATGCGGAAGTACGGGCTCATGCCGTAGGCCGCACCCTGTACCGTGGCGACGTGCTTCTCCTCCAGGAGCGCCGTGACGAAATCGGTATCCGTCGCGAGCTTGCGGCCGCCCTTCGTCGTCTTGCCGATGCAGCCCGCGATGTTGGGGAAGACGTAGAACGCGCCTTCGGGCTTGTGGCAGGTGATGCCGCGAGCTTCCCGCAACATGGCCACCACCTCGTCACGCCGCTTGCAGTAGTCGGCGGCGCGCTCGGCGATCAGCTCCTGCGGGCCCATCAGCGCTGCCGTCGCCGCGGCCTGGCTGATCGTCGAGATGCCCGATCCGATCTGGCCCTGCATGTTGGTCATCGCCGCGATCATGGGCTTGGGGCCACCGGCAAAGCCGACGCGCCAGCCGGTCATGGCATAGGCCTTCGACGCGCCATTCACCGTCAGAGTGCGCTCGCGCAGCCGCGGCTCGACCTCGGCGATCGTGCAGAAGCCGAAGCCGTCATAGACGAGGTGCTCGTAGACGTCGTCGGACATGATCAGCACCTGCGGATGGGCCAGCAGGACGTCGGCGATCTCTTTCATCTCGGCCCGCGAGCACACCGCGCCGGTCGGGTTGTTGGGGAAGTTCAGCACCGTCCACTTGGTGCGCGGCGTGATGGCGGCCTCGAGATCGGCGGCGCGCAGCTTGAAATGGTTGTTCTCCGGACATGATACCGGCACCGGCCGGGCGCCCGCGATCACCGCCTGGTCGGCGTAGGAGATCCAGCCCGGCGCCGGGATGATCACCTCGTCGCCCGGGTTCACGCTCGCCATCAGCGCGTCGTACATGATCTGCTTGCTGCCGTTGCTGACCATGATCTCGTCGAGCGCGTAGTCGAGCTTGTTGTCGCGCTTGAACTTGTGCTGGATCGCCTCCTTGAGCGGCTTCACGCCGTCCTGCGGCGGATACTTGGTATCGCCGGCCAGGGCCGCCTTGTGCGCCGCCTCGATGGCGTGGCTCGGGGTCGGGAAGTCGGGCTCGCCCGACGACAGGCCGACGATCTTCACACCCTGGGCGCGCAACTCGCGCACCTTGCGCGTCATGGCGGCCGAGGCCGACACCTTGACGTTCCTGAGACGCTCGGCGACTTCGAACATGGTCTTCTTCTAGTCCTTCTTGTTGATCACCAGAGCGATGCCGCCCAGGATCGCCGCCGAGGCCAGCAACAGCCGAGACGTGATCGGCTCGGCGAGTACCATTGCTCCCCCGATCGCTGCAATGGCCGGAACGCTGAGCTGGATTGTGGCGGCGGAGGTTGCGCGGAGCGCGGGCAGGACGGCATACCACAACACGTAGCCCAGCCCGGAGGTGATCGCACCCGACAGGACGGCGTAGAGCGCGCCGGCAAGGTCGCCGTCGACCCGGCCGAACGTGCTCAGGATCAGCACGGCGGCGAACGGCACGGAGCGCAGGAAATTGCCGCCGGTCGCGGCGATCGGCTCGCCGGCCGACCTTCCGAGCAGCGAATAGACGCCCCATGCCGCGCCGGCCAGCAGCATCATGACGGCGGCGGCGAGCGGCGGAGCGGCGAGGCCCGGCAGCAGCAGGCCGACCAGGCCGGCCGCCGCCGCGACCAGGCCGACCAGCCGCAGTCCCTGAAACCGCTCGCCCTTCCACAGGCCATAGCCGGTCATGGTGAACTGCACGCTGCCGAACAGCAGCAGCGCGCCGGTCGCCGCCGTGAGCTCGCGATAGGCGAAGGAAAAGAAGGCGGCATAGGCCGACAGCATGGCCGCCATCGGCCAGCTTCCGCCCGCCGTCGGCCGCACGCCACGCAGCCGCAGGATGGCGACCAGGATCAGCGCCCCCGAGACCAGCCGGATCGCCGTGAAGCTCGCCGCGTCGATCGTCGTGGCGGTGAGCGCGAGCCGGCACAGGATCGAGTTGCTGGCGAAGGCCAGCATGGCAAGGACGGTGACCAGGGCGATGCGCGGGGTGCTGCCGAGGGCATTCATTGCGCGGCGTTCCTACCACGCGCAGTCGTCATTCTCCTCCCCGGCGAAGCTATACGGAGTGGGCACATCTCGTTTCATGCTCCTCTCCCCCTATCGGGGGAGAGGAGCATGAGATGTGTCCACTCCGTAGCAGCGAAGCTGGGAGGACAACATGATTCAGTTGCCCAAACGATAGAGCTTCATCGCATTGTCGCGCGTCAGCTTGCGCCGCACCTCCGGGGTCACGCCGGCGAGCTCGCGATCGAGGAACTCCTGCGAATCGGGCCAGATGCCGTCCGGATGGGGATAGTCGGAGCCCCACATCACGTTGTCCTCGCCCAGCACATCGAGCAGGCGGATGCCGATAGGGTCGGTCTGGTAGGTGGCGTAGAATTGGCGGTACCAGTACTCGCTCGGCTTCATCTTGAGCTCGAGATCCTTGAACTGGTCCTCCCATTCGAGGTCCATGTGCTGCAGCACGTAGGGGATCCAGCCGAGGCCGGCCTCGCCGATCACGATCTTGAGGTTGGGATAGCGCTCGGGGGCGCCGGAGTAGATCAGCGACATCAGCATGTAGCTCATGTGCATCTGGAAGTTGGTGATCTGCGCGGCCTGCACGCGGCGCACCACGTACTGCGGCAGCTTGCTGGTGTCGGGCGAGCGTCCGCCGATGGTGTGGAAGTGGACGGGGATGCCGGTCTCGTGGGCGCACTTCCACAGCGGCTCCCAGAACGGGTCCCACAGCGGCGTCATGTCGGGCCGGTTGGCGACATCGAAGCCGCGCACGCCGCGCTTGGCGTTGCGCATCATCTCGGCGACGGACTCTTCCATGTTGTAGCCGGGGATGTTGGCCAGCCCGATCAGCCGCTCCGGCGCCTGCTTGCAGAAGTCATGGAGCCAGTCGTTGTAGATGCACAGCATCTCGAGCGCGGCCTCGGGATCGTTCAACCGGCCGCTCGAGCCCAGCACGCCGTACAGGATCTCGGCCTGCACGCCATCACGATCCTGGTCCTCGAGCCGCATGCCGGGCTCGGTGAGGCGGCGAATGCCTTTCTTGCCGTCTTCGAACAGGCCGGTCGAGGCCATGCGGTCTGACCGATGAATCACGCCCGGGACATATTCGCGGCCGGCCGAGCCCATGCCGTTCATCAGGCCGAACTTCGCGCCCCTGGCGCTCACCCATTCCGGCCCTTTCGGTCCCTCGACCACGTGGGGCATGCGATCCTTGAGGGCGGACGATGCGTTGGCGGTGAACAGATCGGGCGGCAGCCAGATCAGATCGACGTGACCATCAGCGGAGATGACATCGTACTTCATGGGGCACATTCCTCGCGGGCCAATGACGATCTAGACTGCGCTCCTCCTCTCTTCGCTGCAACGGAAGAACGATGAACCATTCGGAATGGCTCGCCTGCTTCGCCGCCGACCTGAGGCGCGGGAACATCGCCGCGGCCGCTGACCGCTTTCACGAGACGAGCTACTGGCGCGACCTCGTCGCCTTCACCTGGAACATCGTGACCTTCGAGAGCCGCAATGCGATTGCTGCCATGCTCGAGGCGCGGTTGTCCGACGTGCGGCCCGACTCGTTCGAGGCCGAGGGAAGCGACGGCTGGTTCACTTTCGCGACGTCGGCCGGTCGCGGGCGCGGACACGTTCGCCTGAAAGACGGCAAGTGCCACACCCTGTTCACGGCGCTGATGAGCTTGGACGGCTTCGAGGAGGCCAGCGGGCCGACGCGTGAGAGCGGCGTCGAGCACGGCGCGATCCGTGGCCGCCGCACCTGGAGCGATCGGCGCGCCGCCGATGCAAACGAGCTCGGCATCACCCGCCAGCCCTATGTCTTGGTGGTCGGCGGCGGACAGGGCGGTATTGGATTGGGCGCCCGGCTGAAGCGGATCGGCGTGCCCGCCTTGATCGTCGACAAGCTGCCGCGCCCGGGAGATGCTTGGCGGCGGCGCTACAAGTCGCTCTGCCTGCATGATCCGGTCTGGTACGACCATCTGCCGTACTTGCCGTTTCCCGATCATTGGCCGGTCTATACGCCCAAGGACAAGATGGGCGACTGGCTCGAGGCTTACACCAAGATCATGGAACTCGATTACTGGCCATCGACCGCTTGCACACGTGCGGCATGGGACGAGGGCCGGCAGGAATGGAGGGTCGAGGTCGAGCGCGCGGGGCAACGCCATGTTCTGCGTCCCAAGCATCTCGTGCTGTCGACCGGAATGTCGGGCTTCCCCGAGATGCCGCGCATCCCCGGTGCCGAGCGATTCGCCGGCACCCAGCATCATTCCAGCCAGCATGCCGGTGGCGAAGGCTGGCAGGGCAAAAGCTGCGTCGTCATTGGCTCGAACAACTCGGCACACGACATCGCCGCCGATCTGTGGGAGCACGGTGCCGACGTGACCATGATCCAGCGCTCGCCGACCTTGGTGGCGCGCGCCGAGACGCTGTCGCGCTTCCGCACGCTCTACTCGGAGGCGGCGGTGAAGGCCGGCGTCACGACCGATCACGCGGACCTGGCGGTCGCTTCGCTGCCTTATGCGCTGCAGCCCGCGGCGACGCGGCTTACGGTCGAGCAGATCAAGCGCGACGATGCGGAGTTCTACGCACGGCTCGCCGACGCGGGCTTCCTGCTCACGCATGGCGACGACGAGTCGGGCATCGGTCCGATGTATATCCGCCGCGGCTCGGGCTACTACATCGATGTCGGCGCGTCGGAGCTCATCGCCAACGGTGAGATAGGTCTTTGCTCCGGCGTAGAGGTGGCTCGGCTCACCGAGCACGCCGTCGTGCTGACCAATGGCCGCGAGATCGCCGCCGATCTCGTCGTCTATGCGACCGGGTACGGTTCGATGAACCAGTGGGCGGCCGCGTTGATCTCGCAGGAGGTCGCCGACAAGGTCGGCAAGTGCTGGGGGGTTGGCTCGCAGACCGCCAAGGACCCTGGCCCGTGGGAAGGCGAGCTGCGCAACATGTGGAAGCCGACGGCACAGGACGGGCTGTGGTTCCACGGTGGCAATCTCGCCCAGTCGCGCCACTACTCGCGCTATCTGGCGCTGCAGCTCAAGGCCCGCCTCGAAGGCCTGCCGACGCCGGTCTATGGCCGTGCCCCGGTGCATCACAAGTCGTAGGACAGGAGGGAGACTCGCCCCTCTTGCCGCGTATGACGGGACAAGGGAGAGCCGTCCACGCATGATCCACGCCGCCGCCCGCACCGGTCTCGTCCTGGCAGTGCTGCTCGCCGCCGGCTGCTCGGCCTATCTCGGTGAGCCCCGGGTGGCGAAGACCGACTTCCGGGCGACACTGAGCGGCGCCAGCGAGGTGCCATCGGCCGACAGCTTGGCCTCGGGCTATTTCGAGGCGGTTTATCGGCCATCGACGAAGGTGCTCGAATATCGGCTGAACTTGGTGGGCTTGAGCAGCCCGATCACCATGGGCTACCTCCAGGGCCCGGCCGGCCCCGACGAGAACGCCCAGCAGGTAGCGCCGATCAACATCCCGATCTACGACAGCACGATCTGGGACGGCGTCACGCTCACCCCGCTGCAGGCCGAGCAGGTGCTGGCCGGCCGCTGGTACGTCAACGTGCTCACCATCAACTACCCGGGCGGCGAGCTTCGCGGACAGATCCTGCCTCTGAAGAAGTAACGATCCCTCGCCGCGCTCGGCATGACAGTATCGGATGTCATCCCGAGCGCAGCGCGGGATCCTCGTGGTCTAGTCGAACTTGTAGTTCCAGCCGATCCATTCGCAGAGGCCGCGGCCCATCACCTGCTCGAGGTCGTTGCCTTTGAGCCAGGGCAGCTCCTCGGTGAACATGGTGACGCATTGGCGCCAGGTGCAGGGCATGCGGGTGATGTCGGTGCCCCAGAAGAAGCGCTTGGGGCCGTACGCATCGAAGATGCGGTGCAGGCCGTCGTGAAGGTTGCGGAACGGGTAGGGACCCGTCGAATAGCCCGGCGCTCCGGTCGCCTTGACCGCGACATTGGGCAGCTTGGCCAGCGCACACAGCTCGTCGAGCTTGCCGAACGCCGCCGCGTCCTTCTCGAGACGCAGCAGGCCGCAATGGTCGATGATCAGCTTCAGCTGCGGATGGGCCTCGGCGATCTTCCTGAACTGCGGCAGGAACAGACCGGCCATGGTGGCCACGGGCAGGCCTTCCTTCTCGGCCGCCGGCCACACCCAGTCGAGCTTGCCTTCGTGCAGCGCCTTCTGCTGCTCGGGATAGAGCAGCGCCCAGCGCAGGCCCATCATGCCGGGCTGCTTGCGCCAGCCGACGATGCGCTTGCGGCTCTCCGGGTCGTCGAGCGGGAACTGGCCCATCACGGCGAAGCGCTCGGGATATTTCTTCGCCGACTCGACGGCATAGGCATTCGAATCGGGATCCCAGCTGTAGGGCGGATGAATCAACGCGCCATCGACGCCCGCCTCGTCCATCTCCTTCAACGCTTCCTCGGCCGTATACTTCGGCACCTTGCGATGCAGGCCGGACGGCGGCGTGACGGTCTGGGTCCAGATATGGATCTGGGCGTCGATGATCTTCATGGCGTTTCACCCGCTGCTTGTTGGGATTGTGCTAGCATTGTGCGCTGATTTGGCGGGGCAATTCCATGGCGACGACCGACAAGCTGTTCGCAGGCTCGATCCCCGAAATTTACGACCGCCTGCTGGTTCCTCTCATTTTCGATTCCTGTGCACACGATCTCGCCGGCCGCGTCGCCGGCGGGAGGCCCGGGACTGTTCTGGAGATCGCGGCGGGCACCGGAGCCCTGACGCGGGCCTTGGCATCACGGCTGCCCGAGGCGCGGATCGTGGCTACCGACCTCAATCAGCCGATGCTCGACAAGGCCGCCCGGCGGCAACCGCCGGGGCGGGTCGAGTGGAAGCAGGCGGATGCGCTGGCGCTACCGTTCCAGGACGAGAGCTTCGACGCTGTCGCCTGTCAATTCGGCGCGATGTTCTTCCCCGACAAGGTCCAGGGCTACAAGGAAGCGCGCCGGGTCCTGAGGCCGGGCGGCCGTTTCGTGTTCAACGTGTGGGACAGGATTTCCGAGAACGAGTTCGCCGACGTCGTCACCCGGGCGCTTGCCGAGGTGTTTCCGCAGGATCCGCCGCGCTTCATGGCGCGCACGCCGCACGGCTACAACGATGTGGCCCGCATCCGGCAGGAGCTCGAGGCGGCGAGCTTCGTCGATATCGACGTGGCTGCCGTGGACGGGGTGAGCAAGGCGGACTCACCGCGCATTCCAGCGATCGCGATCTGCCAGGGCACGCCGCTGCGCAACGAGATCGAGGCACGCGACGCCACGCGACTCGAGGAGGCGACCGATCGGGCGGCGGCGGCGGTTGCACGTCGCTTCGGCGACGGCGCCGTCGAAGGCCGCATCAAGGCGATCGCGATCACCGCCCGCCGCTGATCCGTCAGTTGGGCGTCGGCGACGCCGGGTCGATCAGCTTCTCGCGCTTGAGCTCGCTCCAAAGGTCGCTCGGGATGGGCGCCGACAGGCGGGCTGCGTTCTGCTTCACCTCGGCAACGCTCAGCGCCCCCGGGATGACCGCGCAGAGCGCCGGATGGAACAGTGGGAACTGCATGGCCGCCGCGCCCAGCTCGACGCCATGGCGCTGGCAGATCGCCTCGATCTTCTGCGCCTTCTCGATCAATTGGGTCGGCGCCGGGGCGTAGTCGTGCGTGGCGCCGGGCTTCACGCCGCCGGTCAGGATGCCCGAGTTGTAGGGGCCGCCCAGGATGACCGAGACGCCGCGATTGACGCATTCGGGCAGGAATTCGGCGAGTCCGCCCTGCTCGAGCAGCGTGTAGCGACCGGCCAGCAGCATGCAGTCGAAGTCGCCGGCCTCGATGAAGCGCAGGCTGGTGTCGGCCTCGTTGATGCCGACGCCGATGGCCCCGATCACGCCGGCGCGGCGCAGCTCGTCGAGCGCCTTGAAGCCCGAATCCATCACCGTCTTGAAGCGCTCCTCGAGCACGGCGCGATCCTTGGTCGTCCAGAAATCGACGTCGTGCACCAGGGCGATGTCGATGCGCGAGAGGCCGAGCCGAAGATATGAATGCTCGAGCGAGCGCATGACTCCGTCGTAGGTGTAGTCGAATTCAGGCGCGAAGCCCGGCAGGCCGGCGTCGCGGAAATCGGCCGGCGGCTTCTCGCCGGGCTTCATGGCGTGCAAGATGCGGCCGATCTTGGTCGACAGCACGAAGCTGTCGCGCGGCCTGCCGCGCAGCGCGGCGCCCATGCGCAGCTCGCTGCGGCCATAGCCGTAGTAAGGCGAGGTGTCGAAATAGCGGACACCGGCCTCGTAGCCGGCGTCCGTGATCGCCATCGCCTCGGCCTCGGTGATGGTGGCGCGAAAGCCGCCCATCGGCGCGCCGCCGAGGCCCAAGGTCGTGACCTCGATCTTGGTGCGGCCGACCCGGCGGCGGGGAAGGGTGGTCATCAGGCAGCCTCCTGCGCGACAGTCGGGCCGTCGCTGCGTGTTGTCGTGCGGCGCATGTCGCGCACGATGGCGAGATCGTCGAAGCGGCGCACGCGATGCATGGTCGTGCGGTTGTCCCAGATCACCAGGTCGTGCTGCGTCCAGCGATGGACGTAGACGAACCGGGATTGCGTGGCGTGCTCGATCAGGTCGCGGATGAAGGCCAGCGCCTCGGGCCGCGGCCAGCCGACGATGGCGCCGATATGGGCCGACAGGAACAGCGACCTGGCGCCGGTGACCGGGTGCGTGCGCACCAGCCGCTGCAGCACCGGCTTCATCGACACCCGCTCGTCCGGCAGGAACTCGGCGAAGCCGAGCTGCTCCCGTGAGTAGATCAGCGAATGCTCGCACACCAGGTTCTCGACCTCGGCCTTGGTTTGAGCATCGAGCGCCTCGTAGGCGGCGCGCATGTCGGCGAACTCGGTGTTGCCGCCTGCTGTCGTGACGATGCGGCCGCTCAGGATCGAGTAGCGCGCCGGCACGGCACGGAACGAGGCATCGGAATGCCACAGCCGGTTGCCCAGCGAGGCCATGCGCCGGCGGTTGTCCCGCGCCAGCCTGGTGCCGTTCCGGTCGAGGTTGGAGACATCGGCAAAGGCCGGCGCGAGCCTGAGCTCGGCATTGCGCACCGTGCTGTTGGCGCCTTCCTCGAGCGGCCCGAAATTGCGCGTGAAGGCGAGCTGCTGCTCGTCGCTGACATCCTGCCCGGGCAGCACCAGCACGGCGTGACGGTCCATGCCGGCCTCGATCGCCGCGACCGCTTCCGGAGAGAGCGGCTCGCGCGCATCGATGCCGGTCAGGCGGGCGCCGATATGCGGCGTGAGGGGCGTGATCGAGAGAGGCATGTGCGCACTATAGCCGCGCCGAGTCATGCGTGGGGGGAAACCCAGGTACGGCGATCCCTGGATTGCAGGCACCAACGGCTCGGTAATCCGCGCTCAAGCTCATGCTCACCGGACCGCGGGCGTCCCGGTGCGCCACGAGGGCGCGTATCACCAGTAGAGGAGGGATCTACCCGGAGAATTGTCGATTGGACCGGTAGCTGACGAGCGGCGTTTCCGGGAAACCGGTGGCGTTGAAGCCTCGTGACAAAGGCCGCGTAGGCGGTCGAGCGAAGCGGCGGGCCGAACGAGCGTAAAGCCTGAGCAGGCCTCGAAAGTGCAGTAGCGGATGCTGACCCTCCGAGACGGGGGAAAGCAGCACGGATGTGGGAAGGCAATCGACAGAAGCACCCATCCGATCCGCCGGGGTAGTGGGCACGGCACGTCGTGAAGGTGATACGGGCAACGTGGGAGCCCCATTGGGGTGGGGGCTTATCTCCATAGCCGCGGCGATGCGCACCCGGTGGGAGTCGGAGAGGGTCATAGTACTGATGAAGCCGGGTAATGCCGGTGGAGGGAAGGACCCTTGCTTCAGGCGAGCTTTTGAAGGGGTTGAGGAGAGGTGATTGGCGATGAGCCTGACAACACCAGAAAGCATCCGGAGACTTCAGAGGAAGCTGTATAGCAAGGCGAAGGCGGAGCCTGCGTACCGGTTCTACCTGCTGTACGACAAGATCTATCGGACCGACATGCTGGAGCATGCCTGGCGGCTGTGCCGGAGCAACGACGGGGCGGCCGGGGTGGACGGGGTGACGTTCGAGGCGATCGAGGCGGGCGGCTGGGAGAAGTGGTTGGGCGATCTGCGGACGGAGCTCGTTGAGAAGACGTACCGTCCGGCCCCGGTGCGACGGGTGCTGATCCCGAAGCCCGGCGGCGGCGAGCGTCCGCTCGGCATCCCGACGATCCGGGACCGGGTGGTGCAGACCGCGGCCAAGCTGGTGCTGGAAGCGATCTTCGAGGCGGACTTCGAGGACAGTGCCTATGGCTATCGTCCCCGTCGGGGCGGGCTGGAGGCGATCAAGGAAGTGCACCGTCGCGTGCTGCAAGGCTACACCGATGTGGTGGATGCTGATCTGTCGAAGTACTTCGACACGATCCCGCACCAGGAGCTGATGCGTTCGGTGGCTCGGCGCATCGTGGACCGGCACGTTCTGCAGCTGATCAAGCTGTGGCTGCGAGCGCCGGTCGAGGAGCGGGATGGTGATGGGGGGCGGCGCCTGACAGGAGGCCGGAAGAACACCCGCGGCACGCCGCAGGGTGGGGTAATCAGCCCGCTTCTGGCGAACCTGTACATGAACCGCTTCTTGAAGCACTGGCGGCAGCAGGACTGCAGCCGCACGTTCCAAGCGCACGTCGTGTCGTACGCCGACGACTTTGTGATCCTGAGCCGTGGCCATGCGGCGCAGGCGAAGGCGTGGGCGCAAGCGGTACTGACGCGGCTGGGTCTTAAGCTCAACGAGGAGAAGACCACGTTGAAGGATGCCCGGCAGGAGCGCTTCACTTTCCTTGGTTATTCCTTTGGCCCGCACTGTTTGCGGCGTGACGGCAGTTTGTACCTGGGCGCCAGTCCGAGCGGGAAGAGCGTGCAGCGATGCAAGGAGCGGGTGAGCGAGTTGCTGGGCGCGGGCAACATGGCGCCGTGGGACGTGGTGCGCGACGGTCTGAACCGCCTTGTGCGGGGCTGGACGGCGTACTTCTCTTACGGGTCGTGCGCGCTGGCGTACCGGGCGCTCGAGCATCACATCTGGGATCGCGTGTATCGCTTCCTGCGCCGACGACACAAGGCCGATCGAGGTGGCAATCCCGACACCGACGTCTTTGGACGGCGGGGTGTGCTGCGACCGAAACTGGCCCGACGTCTGGCCGTGAGCCTGCCGTGAAGCCTGTCGGAAAGCCGGATGCGGGAAATCCGCACGTCCGGTTTGATGAGCGGGGACGTGGAAACGGAGCGATCCAGCGTCGCCACCGCGCCCGTCCTCGACTCTACCCCGCTCATGCTCTCCGTCGATCCGAGACCATCCGTTTCGCTCAGCCCATGAGCGGGCGGGGCGCCCGCGGTCCGATGAGCATGAGTGCGTCACCGCAGCGCCGCCGCGATATTCCCGCCGTCCACGGTGATCACGGCGCCGGTGCTCTTGCCCGCCTTGGCGAGCGCCACGAACGACTGCGCCACGTCATCGGCCGTCACCTCGAGGCCGAGCAGGTTGCCGCCCATGTAGTCGGCTTCGCTCAGCCCGCGCGCCTTGCTGCGCTGGGCGATCATCGCATCGGTCAGCAGGCCGGACCGGATGCGGTCGGCGTTGACGGCGTTGGCGCGGATGCCGTCGGCGCCGTGGTCGAGCGCATACTGGCGCATCAGGAACAGGGTCGCTGCCTTGGGCAGGCCGTACGGCCCGAAATCGGGTCCCGGATTGACCGCCTGCTTGGACGTGTTGAACAGCAGACAGCCGCCCAGCCCCTGGGCGCGCATCACGCGCACGGCGTTCTGCGCCACGCTCTGGTGAGCCCAGAAATTGAGCTCGAAGCTCTTGCGCAGCGTCGCCTCGTCGACGTCGCCGATCCGGCCCTGCCAGGCCGCGCCGGCGTTGGAGACGACGATGTCGACGCCGCCGTAGGTCGCCGCGATTCGGTCGAAGGCGGCGCGCACCTCGGCAGGGTCGGTGACGTCGCAGGCGATGGCGAGGCCCTTCACCTTGCCGGCGATCTCCTTTGCCCGGGTGGCATCCTGGTCGATCACCACCAGCTCGGCGCCCTCGCGTGCGAAGGCCTGCGCGGTTGCCGCACCGATGCCCGAGCCGCCGCCGGTCACGACGACGATGCGGCGGGCCAAGGGCCGCTCCGCCTCGGCGCCGAGCTTGGCCTGCTCGAGCGACCAGTACTCGATATCGAAGATGTCGGGCTCGGGGATGCACTGGTAGGTGCCGAGCCGCTCGGCGTCGGCCACCACCTCGACCGTGGTCTCGGCGAGGTCGGCGGCGATCTTGGCGTCCTTCGACGACTTGCCCAGGCCGAACAGGCCGAGCCCGGGCACCAGCACGACGCGCGGCATCGGGTCGAGCTCGGTCTTGCTCGGCAGCTGGCGCGCGTTGTGGCGCTCGAAATAGGCATGGTAGTCGGCGACGAACGCATCGAGCGCCTTCTTCGCCCCGGCCTTGAAGACGTCGAGCTTGCCGGCCTCGGGCGCCGGCACGACCAGCGGCAGGTTCTTGGTGCGGATCGCGTGGTCGGGCGTCACCGGGCCTTGGCGGCTGTAGCGATCGATCTCGCGCCCGCCGACATAGGCCAGGATGTCGGGGCTGGTGCGGAATTCGAAGACGAAGCGTTGCGCCGCTTCGCGGCCGCCGGTCTTGGCGGGCAAGGAGAGGAGCCCGCGCAGGATCGGCGCGACGTCGGCGGCACTGGCGATCGCCTCGGCCAGCGTGGCGCCGGGAAAAATCTTGCGCGTCGCCTTGGCGAGCCGCTGCTCGGCCAGGGTCACCAGGTCGATCATCCGCACATAGGCTTCTTCCGCCGTGGCGCCCATCGAGAAGATGCCGTGCTTCAGCAGGATCAGGCCTTCGACGTCGGGATGGGCTTTGGACACCTCGCTCGCCTTCTTGGCCAGCGCGAAGCCCGGCATGATGTAGGGCACCAGAGCGGCGCGCTTGCCGAACACGTCGCGCGCCAGCGCCTCGCCGTCGGGCTGGTCGGTCAGCGCCAGCACGGCGTTGGAATGGGTGTGGTCGATGAATTTGTGCGGCAGGAAGGCGTGCAGCAGCGTCTCGACCGACGGGTTGGGCGCCTTGCTGTCGAGCAGGTTGCAGCGCTGGATGTTGACCATGTCCTCGTCGGACAGCGCCTGCAGGCCGACGAGGCCGCCGAGCGGCGCCAGCCGTACCGCCGGCAGGCCGGGCGCCTCGATCGTGCCCATGTCCCAGCCGCTGCCCTTCACGCACAGCACCTCGACCGGCTCTCCGGTGACGTCGGCCACCTTGGTCTTTACCGACGTATTGCCGCCGCCATGCAGCACCAGCCGCGGCTCGCCGCCCAGCAGCCGCGTCGTGTAGACGCGCAGTGCCAGGTCCTCGCCGATGCCCTTGGCGGCATGACGGGCGATCGATTCCTTGGCATCGGTATCGGACCACAGATTCTGCATTTGCGTTCCTTCAGCTCATTGCCGGGAGAGTGCCCCGGAGTGGCGCGCTCCCGGCGACGTGACGTCAATATTAGCCATGCGCGATCACGACCTTGCCGAAATGGCGCTGGCTCTTGAGATGTCGATAGGCCTCCTTCGCCTCGGCGAAAGGAAACACCCTGTCGATGACAGGTTTCAGTCCGTTCGCCTCGATCGCCCGGTTCATGGCATCGAACATCTGCTTGTTGCCCACGTAGAGGCCCTGGACATGCAGGTTGCGCCGCAGGATCGGCATGGGATCGACCTGGGCCGCGCCCGACAAGAGGCCGATCACCGCGATCTTGCCGGCGATGCGTGCGGCCTGAAACGAACGCGGCAGGGTGCCGGCCCCCCCGACCTCGACGACGAGATCGGCGCCGCGTCCGCCGGTGAGCTTCATCAGCTCCTGGTCCCAGTCGGGCGTGGCCCGATAGTCGATCACGGCCTCGGCGCCCATCTGCTCGAGGCGCGCGGCCTTGGCGGCCGAGCCCGAGGTCGCGATCACCCGTGCCCCGAAGGCGCGCGCGAATTGCAGGGCGAAGATCGAGACGCCGCCCGAGCCCTGCACCAGCACCAGGTCGCCCGCCTTGAGCTTGCCGATCTCCACCAGGGCGTGCCAGGCGGTGACGCCGGCGCAGGGCAGGGTGGCGCCTTCCTCGAAGCTCAAGCCGGCCGGCAGCTTCACCACGCCATCTTCCTCGAGGACGGCGAGCTCGGTCAGCATGCCGTCGATCGCGCCGCCCATCGCCGAGGCGGTCGCCGCGTCGTCGATCGCGCCGCCCGGCCATTTCTGCATGAAGCAGCCGGCCACCCGGTCACCCACCTTGACGCGGCTGACTCCGGCGCCGACCGCGACGACCTCGCCCGCGCCGTCCGACAACGGGATCAGGTCGGGCTTGGGCGCGGCGCGGGCATAGTTGCCCTCGACCGTGATCAGGTCGCGGTAGTTGAGCGAGGTCGCGCGAACGCGCACCAGGACCTGGCGCTGTCCCGGCACCGGATCCGGCCGCTCAGCCAGGGTGAGCGAATCGATGCCCTGCGGCTTGGGAATGACGTAGCACTTCATCACTGGCCACCCTTCAGCTCGACGATGGTCTTGGCCATGACCGCCTCCTGGTCCCAGGGGAACAGGATCCAGGTGTCCTGGCTCACCTCCGTGATGTAGCTGTCGACGGTCGGCCGGCCGGCCGGCTTGGCGTAGACGGTGGCGAAATGCGCCTCCGGCAGCATGGCACGGACGGCGCGGGCAGTGACGCCGGTATCGACCAGGTCGTCGACGATCAGCCAGCCCTTGCCCTTCTCCTGCTCCGCCGTCGTGCCCTTGAGGAGCTCGACCTTGGCGCCGCGCGCCATGCGGTCGTAGGTCGAGCAGCAGACAGTGTCGATCAGCCGCAGGTTCAGCTCGCGCGCGACAATGGCGGCCGGCACCAGCCCACCGCGCGTGATCGCCACCAGCCCCTTGAACGGCCCGAGATCGGCCAGCCGCCATGCCAGCGCCCGGGCGTCGCGATGCAGCTCGCTCCACGACACGGGGAACATCTTGTTGTAGCCGGCGCTGCTTGCCATGGACCCAGTCTCCCCGCCGGTCCGGGCTTGCCGGACGGCAGACGCTGCACTAACACCTTCGACAGACGCAATGAAGTTTGTCGTGTGCACCGAGCTGGGGCGGGGATCGGATAATCATGGGATTTGAGCTGACGCCGGCATTCTGGAGCGGGCTGCTCCAGATCATTCTGGTCAATATCATCCTGTCCGGGGACAACGCGCTGGTCATCGCGCTCGCCTGCCGGAACCTCCAGAAGCAGCACCAGAAGCCGGCCATCCTGATCGGCAGCGCCGGCGCCATCGTGCTGCGTATCATCTTCGTGCTGATCATCGATCAGCTCCTGAAGATCAGCTACCTGAAGCTGGTCGGCGGCCTGCTGCTGCTGTGGATCGGCGTCAAGCTGGTGCAGGGTGAGGAGGAGGGCGGCGACGGCGTCAAGGCGGCCGGCTCGCTATGGGCGGCCGTGCGCACCATCATCATCGCCGACGCCGTCATGAGCCTCGACAATGCCATCGCCATCGCCGCCGCGGCGCACGGCGACACGACGCTGATCGTGCTCGGCCTGATCATCAGCATTCCGCTGATCATCTTCGGCGCGACCTTGATCATGGTGCTGCTCAACCGCTTCCCGATCATCGTCATCGCCGGCGGCGCGCTGATCGGCTGGATCTCGGGCGAGGTGCTGGCGACCGACCCGGCCTATGCCGACAAGCTCGCGGCCATGATCCCGCACGCCCATCTGGTCTTCCAGATCGGCGGTGCGGTCATCACGGTTGCGCTCGGCTACTTCCTGCAATACCTCGCCAAGCGGCGCGGGCATGCCGAGCCGGTCGATCTCGCCAACAAACCATCGGGCAAGGAGTAGCCGACATGGCCAAGAAGGCGATCCTGGTGCCGGTCGACGGGTCGGCGAACTCCGACCGTGCGGTAGCGCACGCGCTCGAGATGATTGCCGGCGGGCTGGCCGCCGAGCTGCACTTCCTCAACGTCCAGCCGTCGTTCGGCGGCGCCATCTCGGCCTTCGTCGACCGGACGCAGATCGATGCCTATCGCCGCGAGGAAGGTGAAAAGGCGCTGGCCTCGGCCGTCGCGCTGGCGAGCAAGGCGGGGGTCCCGGCCGCGGTCCATATCGGCGTCGGCCGTCACGGCGAGGTGGTGAGCGACTTCGCCAAGAAGCTCGGTGCCGGCGCCGTCGTGCTAGGCACGCGCGGCCATACCGGGCTTGCCGGCGTGCTGATGGGCTCGGTGGCACAGGACGTGATCGCCCATGTCGGCGTGCCGGTGACCCTGGTCAAATAGCGGCTTGCACGCGGTTGTTGTGCCGGGCGGGGCAGCGTAAAACCGCGCCGTGCCACCCAGGCGATCTCCCATCCCGTGGAACCGCTTGCGGTTCCACGGGATGGGAATGTGCGCGCGGTGGATGGTGGTTTCACAGGGCACGTTCCGGCTGACCGGAATGCGCTCCAGGAGGTTCGCTGATCGTGGCCGACGAGCTGTGGCGACGCCAGCCGCTTGCGCCCTACGCCACCTTGCCGTGGCAGAGCCGCGGCCGCCTGCACCGCGAAGCCGAATCGCCGAGCCGCAGCCCGTTCCAGCGCGACCGCGACCGCATCATTCATTCGACTGCGTTCCGCCGGCTGAAGCACAAGACCCAGGTGTTCGTCTATCACGAGGGCGATCACTATCGGACGCGCCTCACCCATTCGCTGGAGGTGGCGCAGATCGCGCGCTCGATCTGCCGTACCCTGCGGCTCGACGAGGACCTCGGCGAGGCGGTGGCGCTGGCCCATGATCTCGGCCACACGCCGTTCGGCCACGCCGGCGAGGAGGCGCTGCACGCCGCGATGGCGCCCCATGGCGGCTTCGACCACAATGCCCAGACCTTGCGCATCCTGACCAAGCTCGAGGAGCGCTACGCCGAGTTCAATGGTCTGAACCTCACCTGGGAGACGCTGGAGGGGGCGGTGAAGCACAACGGCCCGCTGCTGAGCGGCGGCCGCACGCTGGACCAGCTGCCGGCCGCCATCGTCGAATATTGCCGCGACCACGATCTCGAGCTTGGCGGCTACGCCGGGCCGGAGGCGCAGATCGCCGCGCTGAGCGACGACATCGCCTACAACAACCACGACATCGACGATGGCCTGCGCGCCGGCCTGTTCGAGATCGCCGACCTCGGCGAGCTGCCGCTGGTTGGTGAGATGTTCTCGATGGTCGCCAAGAAATATCCCGGCATCGGCCAGTCGCGACTGATCCACGAAGCCGTGCGCCGGGTGATCAATGCCATGGTCGAAGACCTGCTGGCGGAGACGAAACGGCGGCTTGCCGAGACAGCGCCCCGGTCGGTGGCCGACATTCGCGCCGGGGCGAGGCCCGTGGCGGCCTTCTCCGAGCACATGGCGGCGACGGACCGCACGGTGAAGGCCTTCCTCTACAAGCGCATGTACGAGCATTGGAAGCTCAACCGCTCCCATTCGAAGGCCCGCCGCGTCGTTGCCGACCTGTTCCGCCTGCTGTTCGTCGAGCCCAACTGCCTGCCCTCGCCGTGGCGCGAGCGCGCCGAGCAGGCCGAGCCCCACGCCCGCGCCCGCCTGGTCGCGGACTACATCGCCGGCATGACCGACCGCTACGCCCTCGACGAGCACAGGCGTTTGTTCGATTTGTACGAGTAGGGTTCTTCTCCTCCCCAACTTCGTCGGGGAGGAGAAGATGGGCAGCGAAAAACATGACAAACCGGCCTCGATGCGCAATACCGCGCGCATGAATCCCTACCGTCATTTCATCGGCGAGATCGTGGGCGCGCTGCAATCGATGCAGGCCGCCGGCGAATTGCCGGATCTGCTCGACTTTTCCGCCATCACCGCCGAGCCGCCGCGTGATCCGGCGCACGGCGACATCGCCACCAACGCCGCCATGGTGCTGGCCAAGGCGGCCGGCAAGAAGCCGCGCGATATCGCCGACGCCCTGCTGAAGCGCCTCGTCGCCAATCCCGACGTGACGCGCGGCGCGGTCGCGGGGCCGGGCTTCATCAACCTCGAGATCGCCGACGGCTTCTGGCGCGCGCGACTGCGCGACTGCCTGCGCGACGGTATCGGCTACGGCGATTCGACGATGGGCGCCGGCCAGAAGGTCAATGTCGAGTATGTCTCGGCCAACCCGACCGGACCGCTGCACGTGGCCCATGCGCGCGGCGCCGTGGTGGGCGATGCGCTCGCCAACCTGCTGGCGAAAGCAGGCTACGCCGTCACCAAGGAATACTACATCAACGACGCGGGCGCGCAGGTCGACACGCTCGGCCGCTCGACCTACCTGCGCTATCTTGAGGCGCTCGGCGATTCGATTGGCGAGATCCCGGAAGGTCTCTATCCCGGCGAGTACCTGAAGGAGGTCGGTGCGGCGATCGCGGCGCGCGACGGCGCACGCTGGGTCGGCAAGCCGGAGGCGGACTGGCTGGCGCCGATGCGCGACTTCGCCATCGCCACGCTGATGGCCGAGATCAAGGCCGATCTCGAGACCATGGGTGTCGCCATAGAAGTCTATTCCTCCGAGCGCGCCCTGGTCGATTCGGGAGCCGTCGATCGGGCCTTTCAGGAGCTGACCCGGCAGGAGCTCATCTATACCGGCCGCCTCGATCCGCCGAAGGGCAAGAAGCCCGACGACTGGGAGGATCGCGAGCAGGTCCTGTTCCGCGCCACCAAGTTCGGCGACGAGGTCGACCGGCCGCTCAAGAAGTCGGACGGGAGCTGGACCTACTTCGCGAACGACATCGCCTACCACCACGACAAGTACCGGCGCGGCTTCGCCGACATGATCGACATCTGGGGTGCCGACCATGGCGGCTACGTCAAGCGCATGAAGGCGGCGGTCGCCGCCGTCACCGATGGCAGGGGCACGCTCGACGTCAAGCTCTGCCAGCTCGTGCGCGTGTTGCGCAATGGCGTGCTGGTGCGCATGTCCAAGCGCGCCGGCACCTTCGTCACCTTGCGCGATCTTCTCGACGAGGTCGGGCCCGACGTCGTGCGCTTCACCATGCTGACGCGCAAGAACGACGCGCCGTTCGACTTCGATCTCGTGAAGGCCACCGAACAATCACGCGACAACCCGGTTTGGTACGTCCAGTATGGCCATGCGCGCACCCGCTCGGTGATGCGTCAAGCCGCGGCCGCGGGCATTGCATCCGACGGGCTGGCCGATGCGGCACTCGACCGACTGACCGACGAGGGTGAGCTGGCCATCATCAAGCTGATCGTCCAGTGGCCGCGCACCATAGAGGCGGCGGCGGCGGCGCATGAGCCGCACCGCATCGCCTTCTATCTCTACGACCTCGCCGCCGCCTTCCATGCGCACTGGAATCGCGGTCGCGAGGAGCCCGGCCTGCGCTTCGTCGTCGAGGGCGACGATGAACTCACACGTGCCCGCCTCGCGTTGGTACAGGCCATCGGTTTTGTGATAGGATCAGGCTTAAAGGTCTTCGGCGTAACACCCGTCGAGGAAATGAGATAAGGCATGCATATCCGCCGGTCCCCCTCCGGCGACGGTCCGACGATCTACCGGCCCAACGAGTCGGTAGCCATGCGGCTCGATCCGCCGCCGCGACCCGTCGCGCACGAGCCCGATTCGATTCCGCCGCCGCCGCGCGATTCGCTTCTCATGCGAGTCAATCGGCGACGCGGCCAGATCCTGACCGTCATGGTCTCGATCGCCGCCATCGCGAGCTTCGGCTCGGTCGTTTGGTGGGCGCACAACCAAGACGTCAAAGCCGGCGGCAAGGGCCTCGAGCCGCTGGTGGTGCAGGCGCCGACGACGCCGTCGCGCACCAAGCCCGAGAACGCCGGCGGCCTGGTGCCGCCCAACCAGGACAAGGAAGTCTTCAACCGTATCGCGCCGGGCGCCGTGCCGACCCAGCCCGAGAAGCTCCTGCCGGCGGCGACCAATCCCAAGCTGCCGGCGAACGGCCTGCCCACGCCGGCGGCGCCCAAGGAACCCGAATCCGCCAAGACGCCGACTCCGGTCCAGACCGCGTCGACCAGCGGCACAGCGACCCCGGCTCCGGCCGCCGTGCAGCCGACCGACGTCAAGCCCGGCACCGCCGAGAGCGGCCCGACCATCGCCAGCCTGATCGACAACATGTCGGGTCCGTCCGCAGGCTGGCGCGTGCAGGTCGCCTCGGTCAAGAACGAGGACGTCGCCAAGTCGACCTGGGCCCGCCTGCAGAGCGCCCACGGCGACGTCATGGCCAACCTCAAGATGCAGGCCGTGCGGGTCGATCTCGGCGACAAGGGCGTGTGGTACCGCGTCCAGGCCGGCCCGCTCGACGAGAAACAGGCCCAGGGCGTGTGCAGCACGCTCAAGAGCCGCAAGGCCGACTGCGTCACGGTCCCGCCGGCGCGCTGAGCGGGGTGCTCCTCATCAATTCATGTTCCTCTCCCCCGCCAGGGCCGCCAGGGGGAAAGGCTAGGTGAGGGGGCAGCGACGTGCGTGACCCCCTTACCCCCGGCGCGGGAAACCGCGCCGCCCCTCTCCCCCTGACGGGGGCGAGGAGTCTGATCGGGGATACCCCATGACTGCCCCCCGTGCCGTCATCTTCGGTTGTGCCGGGCCTGATCTCTCGGCCAACGAGCGCGCCTTCTTCCGGGAGGTCGACCCGCTGGGCTTCATCCTGTTTGCGCGCAATGTCGACACGCCGGAGCGCACCCACAGGCTGGTCGAGGAACTGCGATCGTCGGTCGCGCGCGCCGAGGCGCCGGTCCTGATCGATCAGGAAGGCGGCAGGGTCGCCCGTCTGCGGCCACCACACTGGCGGAAGGCGCCGCCGGCGCGCCTGCTCGGCGAGCTCTATGCCCGCGATCCAGAGCGTGGCCTGGAAGCGGTCGGCGTCAATGCCCGCCTTATCGCGGCCGACCTGGCCTCGATCGGTTGCGATGTCGATTGCCTGCCGGTGCTCGATCTCGGCTTGCCCGAGACCCACAGCGCGATCGGCGATCGCGCTTTCGCTGGCCGGCCGGAGCCGGTCGCCGCCCTGGGGCGCGCCGCGGCCGAGGGGCTGATGGCAGAAGGCGTTATGCCGGTGATGAAGCACATGCCCGGACACGGCCGCGCCACCGTCGACAGCCACGAATCGCTTCCCCGGGTCGCCGCCGCGCGCGCCACGCTGGAGCAGACCGACTTCCTGCCCTTCCGGCTGCTGTCCGATCTGCCGTGGGGCATGACCAGCCATCTCCTGTTCGAGGCGGTCGATCCCACCACGCCGGTGACGGTGTCGGCCCGTGCCATCGCCGACGTCATCCGCGGCCATATCGGCTTCGACGGCCTGCTGGTGACCGACGACCTGTCGATGCAAGCGCTCGGCGGCTCGCTCGGCGAGCGGGCGGCACGCGCGCTCGCGGCAGGCTGCGACGTGGCGCTGCACTGCAACGGCCAGATGGCCGAGATGACCGACATCGTTGCCCGCGCCGGTCCGATGACCGAGGCCGCGGTCGACCGTTTCGAGGCCGGCCGCAAAACCCTTGCCCGCCACCGTGCACCGCTCGGCAAGGCCGGGCTGGCCGAGGCGACCCGCCGCTTCGCCGCGCTGTTGCCGGAATGGGGATAAGGGGGGGCCAAATCCTGTGGCGGCGGCGGCTGCCACTGACTAAACCGAGGCTGCATGGACGAGCCCCTCCGCCCCGCCAATCCTGACGGTTTCACCACCGCCGGCCCCGACATCATCGCGCCGGGCGAGGGCGAGCTGATCGTCAATCTCGAGGGCTTCGAAGGGCCGCTCGACCTCCTGCTCACCCTGGCGCGGGAGCAGAAGGTCGATCTGCGCCGCATCTCGATGGTCGCCCTGGTCGATCAGTACCTGGCGCACGTGGCGCAGGCGCGACGCATGCGGCTCGAGCTCGCCGCCGACTATCTCGTCATGGCGGCCTGGCTCGCCTACCTCAAGTCGCGCCTGCTGCTGCCCGAGCCGCCACCCGGCGAGGAACCGTCCGGCCAGGAGATGGCAGACGCCCTGCAATGGCAGCTGCGCCGGCTCGAGGCGATGCAGGAAGCCGGCGTCCGCCTGATGGCCCGCCCCCAGCTCGGTCGCGACATCTTCGCGCGCGGCCGGCCCGAAGGCGTCGTCGTCGTGCGCCGCACGGTGTGGGACGTGAAGCTCTACGACCTCCTGTCGGCGTACGGGCACCAGGTGCGGCCGAAGGACGCCGACACCTACCAGATCGAGCCGATGCAGTTCTTCTCGGTCGAGGAGGCAGCGGAGCGGCTGGGCCGCATGTTGGGCATCGCCATCGACTGGCAGACACTCGAGGCCTTCCTGCCGGCCGGCCTCACCGACCCGACCCGGCGGCGCTCGGCGATGGCGTCGACCTTCGTCGCCGGCCTGCAGCTTGCCAAGGAGGGCGCCGTCGAGCTTCGCCAGACCGAACGTTTCGGACCGATCTACCTACGCAAACGCAGCGATCAGAAGTGACAGCGTTCCCCATGTCCCAGATCGACCCTGAAGTCACCGAGGCCGAAATCATCGAGCCGGACACCGTCACCGCCGAGTCCGCGACCCCCGAGCGCGAACCTGCCGAGGCGGCCCCGGTCACCGACGTCGTCTCGCCCGATCATGCCCAGCATCTGCGGCTGCTCGAGGCTCTGGTGTTCGCCGGCACCCAGGCGCTCGACGAGAAGGAACTCGCTGAGCGCCTGCCCAACGACGCCGACGTGAAGCGCCTGCTGGCCGATCTCGCCGAGATGTATGCCGGTCGCGGCGTCAACCTGGTGCAGGTCGCCGGCGGCTACTCCTTCCGGACCGCGCCCGATCTCGCAGAGAAGCTGCAGATCGAGCGGCCGGTGACGCGCAAGCTCTCCCGTGCGGCTGTCGAGACCCTGGCGATCATCGCCTACCATCAGCCGGTGACGCGGGCCGAGATCGAGCAGGTACGCGGCGTCGGCCTCAGCAAGGGCACCCTCGACCTGCTGTTCGAGCAGAACTGGATCAAGCCGATGGGGCGCCGCCGAGCGCCCGGCAAGCCAGTCACCTGGGGAACATCGGAATTCTTCCTCGAGCATTTCGGCCTGGCGAGCCTCGACGACCTGCCAGGCCAGGAGGAATTGAAGGCCGCCGGCCTCTTGGACCCGCGCTCGCAACCCCCCATATTTCGCCCTGACGAGCCCGACCTGCCGCTGGAGCCCAGCGAGGACGAGGCCCAAGAGCCTCTGGCGGCGGACGAAAACAGTCGCTAAAGGGCCTTATTCGATTTGTTGCCGGGCGTTCGGACGCGGTGCCATAATCGGGCCGACGCCGATCGCAAATGTATTGGGAGCATTTTCACATGGGTAGCTTCAGCGTATGGCACTGGCTGATCGTGCTGGCCGTCGTGCTGCTGCTGTTTGGCGGTCGCGGCAAGATCTCGCAGCTCATGGGCGACTTCGGCAAGGGCCTGTCGGCCTTCAAGAAGGGCGTGGGCGGCGCGCAGGACGAGGCGGCAGCCAACCCGGCGGGACAGCCGGGCGACAGCGCCAAGCCGATCACTGCGCAGACCACGACGGCACCGCCGGGCGGCCAGGTCCGCCAGGACAGCGCCGCCAAGGTCTGACGGTCCGCGGCCCCCTGGACTGAACGCCGATGTTCGGAATCGACAGTCCCGAGCTGCTGGTCATCGCCGTCGTGGCGCTGGTCGTCATTGGCCCCAAGGAACTGCCGGGCATGCTGCGCAGCTGGGGCAAATGGATGGCCCAGGCGCGCGCCATGGCGTCGGAGTTCCGCGGCCATGTCGACGAGATGGTCCGCCAGTCCGAGCTCGATGAGGTCAAGAAGCAGCTCGAATCGACTTCAGGGGTCGACCTTAAATCGCTCGATCCGACCAAGGAAATCCGCAGCATCATCCAGGAAGGCATGGCCGACGGGCAGAAGGCGATCGAGGAAGCCAAATCGACCTTCGACAATCCGCTGGCCGAGCCAGAGTCCGCTCCCCAGATTGCCGCCGAACCGGCCCCGGCAGAAGCGCCGCGCCTCGAGGCGGCGGCTGAGCCGACAACGGCTCCTGTCACGGAGACCGCCCTGGCTGGCAATCACGTTCCCGAGGACAAGCCGGCCAAGGCCGCTGCTGCCGGGTGACGACGGATTTCGACTTCAGGCTCCTCTCCCCCCAGCGGGGGAGAGGAACATGAGATTGCATCATTCGAACTGCGCCGATCGTGAATTAGCGCTTTGAATTGAAAGCCAAAGGGCGGCATAACCCGCCACTCATGCTGCGAAGCGTATAGTGACCCAGGCGCACGACGGACCCGAAGACGACAAGCCGATGCCGCTGCTCGATCACCTGATCGAGCTGCGCAAGCGCCTGATCTATGCGCTGGTCGGCTTCATGCTGGTGTTCTTCGTCACCTTCTACTTCGCCAAGCCGATCTTCGAGATCCTGATCATTCCGGCAAGGTCTGACGGCTACAAGCTCCAGGTCCTCGACATCTTCGAGTTCTTCTTCGTCACCGTGAAGCTGTCGGCCTTCGTGTCGCTGATCGTCGGCTTTCCGCTGATCGCCTCGCAGATCTGGCTGTTCGTCGCACCGGGACTCTATCGGCACGAGAAGCGCGCCTTCCTGCCGTTCCTGATCGCGACGCCGTTCATGTTCTATGCCGGCTGCCTGGTCATGTACTACGTGGTCATGCCGTACGTGATCAACTTCATGCTGACCCAGTACGCGCCTGCCGACATCGAGAAGAACCTGCGCGCCTCCGACTACCTGGAACGCGTGCTGCAGCTCGTCTTTGCCTTCGGCTTCGCCTTCGAGATGCCGGTGCTGCTGACGCTGATGGTCCGCGTCGGCATCATCAGCACCGACAGCCTGCGCTCCAAGCGGCGTTACGCCATCGTCGTCTGCTTCATCGTCGCCGCGGTGCTGGCGCCACCCGACGTCGTGAGCCAGATCGCCCTCGCCGTGCCCCTGATGCTGTTCTACGAGATCAGCATCCTGATCGGTGCCCGGATCGAGAAGCGGCGCGAGGCCGAGGACAAGAAGGCCGAGGAAGAGGCCGACAAGGCCGATGCGGCCGGTACCTGATCATGCATGACATCCGATTCATCCGCGACAATCCGCAGGCGTTCGACGCCGGACTGAAGAAGCGCAACCTGGCGCCGCTCTCGGCCGAGCTGCTGGAGATCGACAAGCGCCGACGCGCCGCCATCACCGAAAGCGAATCGGCGCAGGCCAGGCGCAAGGCGCTGAGCCGGCAGGTCGGCATTGCCAAGGGCAAGGGCGAGCCGGCCGATGCGCTGATGGCCGAGGTCGCGGAGATCGATGCCGGCCTCAAGGCGGGCGAGGCGGACGCCCGTCGCCTGGACGAGGAGCTCAAGCAACGGCTGGAGGTGCTGCCCAACCTGCCGCTCGACGACGTGCCGGATGGCGACGACGAGACCGGCAACGTCGAGCTGCGCCGCGTCGGCAGCCAGCGCAACTTCAGCTTCAAGCCCAAGGATCACGTGGCGCTGGGCGAGGCGACCGGCGAGATGGATTTCGCCTCGGCGTCCCGCATCTCGGGCGCCCGCTTCGTGTTCCTGAAGAACCACCTGGCGCGGCTCGAGCGGGCGATCGCCCAGTTCATGCTCGACCTGCACACCAGCCCCGAAGGCGGCTACACCGAGATCAATCCGCCGCTCCTGGTGCGTGACAACGCGGCCTACGGCGTCGGCCAGTTGCCGCGCTTCGCCGAGGACATGTTCCATACCGACAACGGCTTCTGGCTGATCCCGACCGCGGAAGTCTCGCTCACCAACCTGGTGAACGACCAGGTGGTCGACGAGAAGGACCTGCCGCTGCGCTTCACTGCCTGGACGCCGTGCTTCCGTTCCGAGGCCGGCGCCGCGGGCAAGGACACCAGAGGCATGATCCGCCAGCACCAGTTCCCCAAGGTCGAGCTGGTCAGCATCACCACGCCCGAGCAGTCGGCCGCCGAGCACGAGCGCATGACCAGCCGGGCCGAGGAGGTGCTGAAGCGGCTCGCCATTCCGTTCCGCACCATGCTGCTGTGTGGTGGCGACATGGGCCCGGCCTCGCGCAAGACCTACGACATCGAGGTCTGGCTGCCCGGGCAGGACACCTATCGCGAGATCTCGAGCTGCTCGAACTGCGGCGACTACCAGGCGCGCCGCATGAACGCGCGCTACCGGCCCAAGGAAGGGAAGGGGACGCGTTTCGTGCACACCCTGAACGGGTCGGGCCTGGCCTGCGGCCGCACCCTGGTCGCTGTTCTGGAGAACTACCAGAACGAGGACGGCTCGGTGACCATCCCCGAGGCGCTGTTGCCCTACATGGGCGGCCTCACCGTCCTGCCGTCGCCGGCGGCGCGGAAGTGAAGCCGGCCGAGCTCGCACGGGCGCGCATCCTCGTCACCAACGACGACGGCATCCACGCGCCCGGCCTCGAGGCGCTGGTCGAGATCGCGACGCAGCTCTCGAGCGATGTCTGGATCGTGGCGCCCGAGGTCAACCAGAGCGGCGCCGGCCATTCGCTCTCGCTGTCGCGACCCATTCGCGCCCGCGAGGTGAGCGAGGCCAAGTACGCCATCGAGGGCACGCCAACCGACTGCGTGCTGTTCGCCGTCAAGCATCTGCTGAAAGACCGCAAGCCCGACATCGTGCTGTCGGGCGTCAATCGCGGCACCAACATGGCCGATGATGTCACCTACTCGGGCACCATCGCCGCGGCCATGGAGGGCTGCCTGCTCGGCCTGCCGTCGATCGCTCTCAGCCAGGCCTACATGCATGATCATCCGGTGAAATGGGGCACCGCCACCCATCACGGTGCCGCCGTGGCGCGCCGCGTGCTCACCGCCGACTGGCCGCGCAACGTGCTGATCAACATCAATTTCCCCGACGTCGTCGCGGCCTCGGTCAAGGGCGTGCGGGTCACCCACCAGGGCACGCGCGGCTTCGGAGGCCACATCATCGAGCGACGCGACCCGCGCGGCGGGACCTACTACTGGATCGGCTACCAGCCGCAGGAGAGCGAGATCGACGAAGGCAGTGACATCGCCGCCGTCCGCTCCGGCCACATCTCGGTGACGCCGCTCCATCTCGACCTGACGCACGACGGCATGCGGCGCAAGCTTGCCGGGCAGTTCGAGGCGCTCCGCTCCGAGGCCGACTAGGGCTCCCGGCCGTGAATGTTCCGGCCATGCAACGCCTGGTCGCCGAGCTGCGCAATTCGGGCATCTCGGACGAGGCCGTGCTGGCCGCCATCGGCGCTGTCGATCGGGAGCGTTTTGTTTCCCCCACCTTTGCCGAGCGAGCGTGGGACAACACCGCGCTGCCCATCGCCTTCGGCCAGACCATCAGCCAACCCCTGGTGGTGGCCGCGATGACCGAGGCGCTGCGCGTCGGGCCTCGCATGAAGGTGCTCGAGATCGGCACCGGCTCGGGCTATCAGGCGGCGGTGCTGGCCAAGCTGGCGCGCCGGGTCTACTCGATCGAGCGCTACAAGCCGCTGTCGCGCGAGGCCGAGCGCCTGCTGATCGACCTGCGCATCCACAACGTCGTGTTCGACGTCGGCGATGGCAGCAAGGGTTGGCCGGGCCAGGCGCCGTTCGACCGGATCATCGTCACCGCCGCCGCCGAGGAGCGCCCGCAGGCCCTGATCGACCAGCTCGCCCTGGGCGGCATCCTGATCGTCCCGGTCGGCCGCGATCCCACGGCGCAAGTCGTCGAGCGCATCGTCAAGAGCGACAAGGGCCTGCAGCGCGACACCCTGATGCCGGTCCGCTTCGTGCCATTGGTGACGGGGGCGCTGCCGGTGCTGGGGCAGGGGTGAGGTCTTCTTCCAGGCGCGTCTCGCGCGCTCATGATCATGATGAGGGCGCGTTCGGCTTCGCCGAGCCGCGCCATGAGCACGCGAGCCGCGCGCGGTCGGGAAAATCACGAGGCCAATCCACAGCCTAAATGTGGAGATGAATTCCAGGCTTCAAATAGCTGAAATAGAATGAGAAAAAGTGCCTGCGACCGTATTTTCGCCGAAATCGTCCTGCAGTAAAATGCGAGGATGAAAAGTGCCCCTCGCTTCCCCTCGCGATGGGCCGGTCGATGGCGCGCGCTGGGTACAATGGCGGTGTTGTCGGTCGCGCTCGGCGCCTGCTCCGGCATGTTCGGCGCCCGTGACGGTACCATGGAATATCCTGGCTCGGGCGCAGGGCGCGAGGCCACGGCCGTCTACGTCGTCAAGGACAAGGACACCATCGAAGGCATCTCGCAGCGCTACGGCGTGCCGGTGCAGACCATTGCCGAGCGCAACAAGCTGCAGCCGCCCTACACGCTGAAGCCCGGTCAGTCGCTGGCGATGCCGGGCGCCCGGTTCGTTCCCGACTCGACCGGCGGTCCGACGCCGACGGCGGCCAACAATGCCCCGGGATCGGTCAAGCGCGAAACTCTCGCCTCTCCCATCAAGGGCGAGCCGCCGAAGTCGGCGGCGCCAGGGCAACCGACACCGATCACCCCACCGTCGAGCGAGACCAGCGTCACCGTACCGGCGACGCCGCCCGCGCCGCCGCCGGCGCGCATGGCGTGGCCCATCAAGGGCAAGATCCTGGCGCCGTACGGCGCTGCGGCGGGCGGCCAGAAGAACGACGGCATCGACATCCAGGCCGAGACCGGCGCGCCGGTGAAGGCTGCCGAGGACGGCACCGTCGTCTATGCCGGCAGCGAGGTCGCCCACCTCGGCAACCTGCTGCTGGTGCAGCATCCCGGCGGCCTGATCACCGCCTACGGCAATAACGAAGCGCTGCTGGTGAAGAAGGGCGACACCGTCAAGAAAGGCCAGGCCATCGCCAAGGCCGGCAACTCGGGCGGCGCCGCGAGTCCGCGCGTCCATTTCGAGGTGAGGCGCGGCGGCAGCCGCACCGTTGACCCGATGACGGTCCTGCCGCCCCAATAAGGACGGGCCGGGACAGCTCCGACGGCCACGCTCGCGGAATTTGGATTGGTCAGGTCGCTGGCGCGGGCCGGAGCGACTCGACGATGCGCTGCCATTCGGCCTCCAAGGTCGCGATGTCCGCTTGGTCGCCGGACTGCTCGAGGACGGCGGCGATGTCGCCGAGCCGCATCGCGCCGGCGGCCCGCGCCGCTCCCTTGAGCTTGTGCGCGAGGTCCGCGATGAGCTTTGCGTCGTCGGTCGCGGCAGCGATCTCGGCTACAAGCTTGGCGCCGGACTCGACGAAGCGTCCCAGTATGCGCTCGATCATGTCGGGATTGTCGCCGAACATCTGCGCGATGACGGAGCGGTCGATGGCGCTTCCGGCAGGCGCCGGGGCGAGGTCGGCCGCTACGGCAAGGTCGGCGCCCAGCCAATCCTCGACCGTGTCGCGCAGACGGTCGAGCGTAAGGGGCTTGGTGAGATAGTCGTCCATGCCGGCCGCCAGGCACCGTTCAGCTTCGCCTTTCAGGGCGTTCGCGGTCAGCGCCACGATCGGCGTGCGGCGCGACGAGCGGGTGAGCGCCTCCTCCGCGCGGATCTGCCGGGTGAGCTCCAAGCCGTCCATATCCGGCATGTGAATGTCGGTCAGGACGAGGGCGTAGGACTGCTCGCGCCACTTGTCCAGCGCCTCCAGACCGTCTGACGCGGTATCGACCGGCACGCCCAGCACCTCGAGTTGACCCACCAGGACCTCGAGATTGATCGGATAGTCGTCGACCGCCAGCACCCTGCCGCCGATCCTGCCGGCCGCTGCGCGCGCCGCCGGCGCGGGTGTCCGGGCCCCGGCTTCGCCGGGCGACAACGCCAGATCGAGTGTCACGGTGAAGGTCGAGCCCTTGCCGGGGACGCTGGTGACGGAAACGCCGCCACCCATCAGCTCTGCCAGGCGGCGCACGATCGACAGACCGAGGCCGGTGCCGCCGTAGCGGCGTGTCGTGGAGCTGTCGGCCTGGGAGAAGGGCTGGAACAGGCGCGCCATCTGCACCTCGGTCATGCCGATGCCGCTGTCGGTCACCGCCAGCTCGAGGCGGACGCGCCCGTCGGCTGAGGATTGTCCACGGACCGAGACGCGAATTTCGCCGATCTCGGTGAATTTGATGGCATTGCCGATCAGGTTGAGCAGGATCTGGCGAACGCGCGTGGCATCGCCGGCCACCTGGTCCGGCGTGCTGGCGTCGACCTCGGTGACGATCTCGAGCCCCTTGCCGTCGGCCTGGACCGACAGGGTTTCCGCCGTGCTCTCGACCAAGGCACGAAGCTGCAGCGGCATCGTCTCGAGCTCCATGCGGCCGGCTTCGATCTTCGAGAAGTCCAGCACGTCGTCGATGATGCGCAGCAGCGCGGCCGCTGAATTGCGGACGGTGCGCACCAACCGCTTCTGGCGCTCGCCGAGCGGCTCGCGCTCGAGCAGCTCTGCCGTCCCCATGACCCCGTTCATCGGGGTGCGGATCTCGTGGCTCACGGTCGCGAGGAACGTCGACTTGGCCTGGTTGGCTGCCTCGGCGGCGTCGCGGGCACGCTCGATCTCGGCCTGGCGATTGCTGAGCTCCGTGATGTCGCGATAGAGACCGAGCGTGCGGCCGCCTTCGATGGGGCGGAAAGTGAATTCGACGTGACGCCCCGACGCCAGACGCCGCTCGAAATGGGCGCCGCGCGGATCGCGCACGCGGGCAACGCGCTCCTCGACCGACAGAGTCTTGCCATCGACCACGACGTCATCGCCGCTTTCGATAAGCAGCCTCACCAGGTCGTGTATCGACCGGCCGGCCGCAGATTTGGCATCGGAAAAGCCGAATATCTGGCGGATCGCCGAGTTGATATAGGCGACAGCTCCATCCGCATTGAGCAAGGCGACGCCGTCGGTCATGCCGTCGAGAATGATGTTGGTCAGCCGGTGAGCGCTCGCGAGCTCGTCTCGCGCGCGCTCGAGCTCGCGCTCGCGGTCCTTGATATCGGTGATATCACGCACGACGCTCAGCGTGTTGCCGTCGCCGAGGGGGCGAAAGGTGAACTCCATGTGGCGTCCCGACGGCAGGCGGCGATCCGAGCGGCTCCCCTCTGGTGCGAGCGTCCGGGCGAGACGCTGCTCGAACGTCAAGGGGTTGCCCTGGTCGTCGTAGTGATGGTCGCCGCGCTCGATCTGGCTGCGGATGATGCTGTCGAGCGTGGCGTATCGGAGCGGGCTGCCATCAGGGCCCAAGTCGGGCTCGGGATGCAGCACCTTGCGGTTGGAATAGACCAGCCGGCGGCTGGAATCGAACAGCGATACGCCGATCGGCAGCCCCTTGAGCATTGCATCCGACAGCTTCTGCGTGGCCGCGACCTCATCACGTGCGCGCTCCAGCTCGAGCTCGCGCTTCTTCGTCGCGGTGACGTCGCGTACGAGGCACAGCGTATGACCCGCATCGATCGGCGTGAACGAGAGCTGGATATGCTGCCCCGACGGTATGCGACGCTCCCACTGGCTGCCCTTGGGATCGAAGGTGCGCGCCAGCCGCTGCTCGAGCGTAAGGGCGACTCCGTCCGGCCCGTACACGTGGTCGCCGGCCGCCAGCTGCATGCGAATGAGATCGTCGGCCTTGATGTCGAGCTGCAGGAAACCGCTCGGCATCTGGAAGCTGCCGAACCGCATCTTGCCGTTGGCGCAGACCAGCCGGCGCTCTGAATCGAACACCGAGACGCCCCCCGGCATCCCATTGAGGACGGCCACCATCAGGCTGCGAGCCGCGTCCCTCTGAGCGTGCGCCCGCTCCACCTCGGCCTGGCCCTGACGCAGGTCGGTGATGTCGCGGCATAAGCCGAGCGTGCGGCCTGCGCTGAGCGGAACGCAGCGGAACTCGAGGTGCTGGCCGGTCGATATCTGCCGCTCGAAGCGTGCGCCGTGCCGGACCAGGACGCGGGCGATGCGCTCTTCCACCGTCAAGGCGCGACCGTCGACCACGACTCGGTCGCCATGCCTTTCCTGCGCCTCGACCAGGTCACGCAGCGTCGTATCGATTCCGAGCGTGACGCCGGTAGGACGGAGCAGGTCGGCCATCGCCTGGTTGAAATGGACGATACGCTCGCCGTCGAACACGCAGACGCCGTCCGGCATGCCGCCGATCGTGTCCGACATCCGGTTCCGCGCGTCCTCGAGCTCGGCTTCGCGCCGCTTGAGCTCGGTGATGTCGCGGAACACTCCGAGCAGGCGGCCGTCGCTCAGCCGGCGATAGTAGCGTTCCATGTAGCGCCCGGATGGCAGCGGACGCGCTATCCGATCGACTCGCGGGTCGAGGATGCGCGCCAGTCGCTCCTCGGGCGACAGCGTGCGGCCATCGATCTCGACCAGGTCACCGGCCGCTTCCTGCAGGCGCAGCAGGTCGATGAGCGGGCGGCCAACCAGGACCGTCTCGGGTTCGAGGCCGAACAGCGTCCGGACGGCGCCGTTGGCGTATTGCAGCCGGGTGTCGGTGTCGATCAGCACGACCCCGTCGGTCACGTTGTCGAGCACGTCGGTCATGAGCTGCTGCGAGCGCGTCGTCGCGGCGTTCGCTTGCTCTAGTCCGGTCTGCCGCTGGCGCAGCTCCGTGATATCGCGGTAGACGGCCAGCAGGCGGCCGCCGCCCAGAGAGGAGAAGCGGACATCGATGTAGCGGCCCGAGGGCAGCCGCCGCTCGTAGCTCCTGTCGCCTGGATCGAGCGCGCGCTGCAGTCGTTCCTCGAGCAACAGCATCCTGCCCTTCTCGACGATGCGGTCGCCGGCCGCTTCGAGCTTGCGCACGACGTCCCTGACGGCCATGCCGCAGGGCTCCATGGGGCCCGCGAAGCTGAAGAAATCGGCCACCGCCTTGTTGCAGTAGACGATGCGGTGGTGCTCGATCAGGGCGACGCCATCGCCCATCGTGTCGAGCACCGACCTCAAGAGATCACAGGCGCGACGCGATTCGTCGCGCGCTTCCTCGAGCTCCTGCTGGCGCTGATTCAGCTCCGTTACGTCGCGGTAGAGGCCGAGCAGACGGCCGTCGCCGACCGGCTTGAACACGAACTCGACGTAACGGCCTGTCACCAGCCGCCGCACGAAACGGCCACCGCCCGGTGCCAAGGCGCGCTGGACGCGCTGTTCGGCCGTCAGCACGTTGCCATCCTCGAAAGCCTCTTCACCGGCCTCGATGCGCGTACGCGCGACTTCCTCCATGGTCATGCCGAGCCGGATGTATTTTCGGCCGGGCAGGTTCATGTGCTCCTGCAGCGCCGGATTAATGTAGGTCAGGCGGCGATCGGCGTCGAACAGGGCCACGCCGTCGGCCATGGTATCGAGGATCGTGGTGGTGAGGCGGTGGGCACGGGCGAGGTTGTCGCGGGCCTCCTTGAGCTCGACCTGGCGCTGTTTCAGCGCGGTGATGTCGCGGCAGATGCAGAGGGTGCGCCCGCCGGCGACCGGGCGGAAGACGATCTCACCGTGGCGCCGACGCGGCAGCGTACGCTCGAAGCGGCTGCCGCGGGGGTCGAAGATCAGCTCGAGGCGCTCGTCGATCGACAAGCGGCGGCCTTCCACGATCGCCGCGTCGCCGGTGGCCTCGCGCGTGCGCAGGATGGCCTCCATGGCCGTGCCTGGTGGCACCGGGCCGACGCCGAGAAACTCCTCGGCCGCCTTGTTGAGGTGGACGATGCGGCGGTCGGCGCCGATCAATGCCACGCCGTCCGTCATGCCCTCGCACATCGTCTCCATGAGGCTGCGCACGGCCGCGAGCTCTGCGCGCAGACCGGCTGCGGCTTCGGTCTCGTGGACCAGCGCTTCCTCGGCAAATTTCAATCGCCGAAGGGCGGCCGACAATGTGGCGGGCTGACTCTCGATGGCCGACATGCCGTCCTTTTACATCAGCCATTGTCACAAGCCGGTAACGCGAGCGCAGGTTGATGTTTCATGGGTTTCACGAGGCCTCCTTAGCCCCTCTTCCCTGAGCGCGACTTGGATGGCTGGTGTCGCGGCGGTTTGGATCTTCCGGCCGCAACCCGGTGCGCCGCCGCCAGGGCGGCACGCGCCCAGGTGACGAGCTCGTCCGGTTCGTCGATCAGCCGCTCCGGCACGCACCAGAATGCCAGATCGATGAGGCTGCCCTTCTTGGCATAATTGAGGGGAGGCGAGGATTCGGCTTCCTTGAACGTCGCTCGGTTGTGGCTGTCGACGCGAACGTAGAGCGTGTCCTCCGTCACTATGCCGAGCATCACGCCTTCACAGAACACACCGGTCTTGCCGAACATGCGTCGCATCGTGATGTGGCCGAGCGGGGCGAGCTGCTCGCGCAGGAACTCTGCGAAGGAGGCGCTGGCAACCAATATCAGTCCTCGGAGGCGCGCGGCGGAAACTCCTCGAATTGCGGCAAGCCATCGATGATGGTGAACCACGGCGCCTTGGATCCGACGAAGATGTGCGCGCTCGGCCGGATCGTGGGCGCATCGACCAGCGTTCCCATGGCGACGTGCACGAAAGCACCCTGGCGGACGACCGAGTAGAGCAGCGAGCCGCAGACCCGGCAGTGCGTGTCATTGGCGTTGGCGTCGCCGAACATCATGAGCTTGCTCTCGCCCTGCGTGACGATCAGCTTTTCGTGCTCGATGCCGGCGAACGGCTTGAAGGCCGAGCCCGTCGTCCGCCGGCAGTTCGAGCAGTGGCAGTTCATCGCGTAGAGGAAGGTGTCGGGCACGGTGTAGACGACGGCGCCGCAGAAGCACTTGCCGGACAGGATACGGATGGTCGCCCACTCGGGGTCTGCCACGGACGCCCTCCACAAAAGGTCTTTGCGCACGCTCCGCTACGCCGTCTTGCGCTTTACGAGACCGGGATACATCACCGCGTCGCCGTGCGTCGCCATGTAGGCGAGCTCTGCCTCGGAAATGTACTCCGGTGTCTTGCCGGTCGACGCGCAAAGCGTCTCGACGATGATGTTGCGCTTGACCTCGCTCACCAGCACGCAGGTGCGGTGATAGGCCTCCGAGACGCTGCGCCCCAACACGGTGAAGCCGTGGCGGCGCATGATGATGCAGTTGGTGTCCTGGATGAACGTCTTGATCGGCGCCACGTCCTCCTCGACGTTGATGCTGGCCGGCAGGTAATGCGCCGGCTTCTGCATCAGGTAGCCATAGGTCAGGCTGAAGGACCGGATCTCCTGGAAGCCCGCAGCCAGCAAGGCGATGGTCTCGTCGTGATGCAGGTGGATCACGCAGTTGACATCGGGCCTGAGCCGCAGGATTTCACGATTCATCTGATGGCCCACCGTCGTCGCCCGCTCGCCGCGCAGGATGCGGCCGAACGGGATGTCGGTGATCACCAGGTCCTCCTCCTCGACCTCCTCCAGGCTGATGCCTTGCGGCTTGGCATAGCAGACGCCGTGCTCGTGCTCGGGATGGGCTGCGCGGATCACCATGCCGCCGACGCTGCTGTTCACCAGCCCGCGCGCCGCCAGGCGATGAGCGTAGGTGACGTAGCTCTTCGTCACCTTCGCATCGAAGGCGACATTGGGCTCGGGCGTCAGTTCGTTGACCTGGTAGGTCTTGGGCGTGCTGCCGTCCATCTTGGAGGATCCTTTCTATTCCGGCTTGATGCCGAGGCGGTCGGCCAGCGCGCGCAGATCCGCCGTCTGCTGAGCCATTGTGCTGGCGAACGATGTCGGCGTCGACATGACGGGCTCGACGTCCAGGGCGCGCAGCGCTGATGCGCCCGGCCCGGCCAGCATGCCGTCGGCAAGGGCGCGCTGGATGCGCTGCGCGATCTCCTGCGGCAGTCCGGCGGGCGCCACGACGCCGTACCAGAACGCGGCGTCGAAATCCTTGACGCCCAGGCTCTCGAAAGTCGGCACGTCGGGCAGCACTGGCGAGGGCCGCGTCACGGCGAAACCCGTGAGCCGTCCTTCGCGTACCAACCCGGCCGAGCCGGAGGGATTGTCGAGCATCACTGCGACCGTGCCGTTCATCAGGTCCGGATAAGCGAGCGCCGAGCCCTTGTAGGGCACGTCGACCATCTTCAGCCCGGCGATCGACTCGAACTGACGTGTCAGCAGGTAACCCAGGGTCGACACGCCGACCGACGCCGACGTGAGCTTGCCGGGATGCGCCTTGGCATTGGCAATGAAACCCGGCAGGTCGCGCGCGCCCGCTGCCGATCCGCCGATCAGGATATAGGGCGTCGTTCCCAGCATGGTGATCGCCGTGAACGACTTCACCGGATCGTACGGCAGGTCCTTGCGGAACACCGGCGCCGCGGCATGGCTGCTCGCGGTGGCGATGCCGATCGTATAGCCGTCAGGCTCGGCCTTGGCGACGATCTCGCTGCCCAGCGTGCCGCCGGCGCCGGGCTTGTTCTCGACCACCACCGGTACGCCGAGCGCTTCCGAGAGGCGCTGCATGCAAATCCGGGCAACCGAGTCGGTTCCGCCGCCGGGCGGCAGCGGCACGATGCAGCGGATCGGGCGCGACGGCCAAGCCTCGTTCGCCGAAGCCAAGGACGGGATGGCCAGTGGAGTCACTGCCAAGCCGCCGATGAAAGCGCGGCGCGACTGCTGCATTACACGTGCCCTTGTTGCCTGATTGTCCGACGAATTGGACAAAGCTTAGGAAAGCCGGAGTACGGCCGCAAGTTCGCGACACGCAACACACTTGGGGCGCTAGAGATCGTCTGCGTCACCGATAAGCGCCTCGTAGTCGCGGCCGCCGTAGAACACTCTCCTGAGGCGGCGGGCATCGGCCAGATTGCCGGCGTGCCGGCCGGCGCCTGGTAACGGCCTGTCTCGAAATACGCGACCTTCATGACGGTCGCTTCCGCCAGGTCATCGGGTCCGGTTGTATTGGTAGTCCTCGCGCGTTCCGCCCTCGGCCCGCAGTCCCGGCGGCATCGGCGCACGGGTGAGGTTGACCTTGGCGTGGGCATCGAGCGCGGCCTGGTCGGACCACAATTCCAGCAGCGTGAGGTGGTCGGGGTTCAGCACGCTCTGAAACACCTCGAACTGCTCACATCCCGGTTCCGTCGCGACCTCGGCGCAACGCTGCCGGAAGGCCTGCGCGAGTTCCGCCCCTTTGCCTGGGGCCGCATTGATGGTGACGACCAGCCGAACTTTCATGGCGTATCCCTTTGCGATGGTCGTCCGAGAGTAATTACCGCGGTGCGCCTTGCGTCAAGCGGAGGGCCTGCCGGATTCAGACGATCCGTCCATCCATCTTGTAGACGCCTCTACGGTCCTCGATCTCGAGCACCCACAGATCAGGGTCGCGCGCTACCTGGCGGGCGATGTAGGCATCGGCCTCTGCCTCGGGTACCGGTCGGGGCCCTGTGCCGCGGCTCCATGCCGGCTCGTCGTCGAACGAGCTGGTCTGGGTGTAGACGGTGACGCCGGCCTCGAAGCGATTGAGCTTCAGCAACACCGTGCCGGCATCGGGATCGCCGCGTCGCACGACGGTGGCGGGAATGAATGCACGGTCGCACAGACGCACCTGAGCGCTTACCCATAGGCCAGTGGTGAGCCCCATCACCATCGCCGGCTTTCTCGGGCCAGCGCGGCGTCGAGATTGTCGAACACGGCTCTGGTGCCGCGCCAGCGGTAGCGCACGCAGGCGAAGGGCAGGGCCTGCAGGGCCGCGTCGTGGCTGTCGACCAGGGCCGCGGGCGCGATCAGGATCGGCCGCACCCGGCTGTCGCCACGCGCGGCGGCGAGCGATAGCGAGCCGACCGCCAGCGCGAGCTCGTCCGGCCGGCTGTCCGCCACCAGTGCAAACAGCGGGCGCGGCAGCTCGCCGCGCAGCGTGAAGAGATCGGCGGCGCCGCCGAACAGCCCGCGCTTGGCCAGCTCCTCGTGCAAGGCGCCGTCGACCAGCCGGCGATCGCAGGCGGCCCGCGCCGAATCGAGGAGCGCCGGCGGGACGCACAGTCCGGCCCGCGCCGCCAGGATCTCGCCCGCCTTGAAGCCACGCACGGTCTTGACGAACTGCCCCAGCAGGCGTGCGAAACGGGGGCTGTCGAGCGGCGCCACGACCAGCGCCTCGGTCTCCCTGCCGTCGGGCCAGGTGAGCGCGCTCCACACGCCGTCGGAAAGGAAGGCACGGAAGTCTGCCTTGCGCCGGCCCCGGCGCGTGCCGCCGATGCGGCCGGAATGCACCAGGTAGAGGGCGCCCGCGTCGTCACGGGCGATCAGCCCGGCCAGCCTGCGGTCGGTGCCGGCGCGCAACAGGTTGATCTCGCAGGTGACGCTCTCGCGCCGCGCCGGCGCATCCGGTGCATGGCCGAGCAGCAGGGCGTAGCGGCCGGCGGCGGCGTTACGCGCCGGGCGCGCCTCCAAGGCCCACCAGAAGCCCTCGTCGCGCATCCAGCGGATGGTGGTGGTGAGCTCGCCGCCGCGCCATGTCAGCCGGACATTGCGGGCGGGCACGCCTTTCAGGGCGCTGTGCAGGCGCTTGACGGCGCGCTCGATGCGCCGCGGCTCCTCGACGACATGCAACATGCGCAATTCTAGCGCCGCTCGATGCTCTTGCCGATGTGGACAGGTTGGGCCATGTACGCCTCCCTCATCGAATTCGACCATGGCCGATCCGCCCCTTCTCGCGCTTTCCGACATCCGCTACCGCCTCGGCGGCCAGGTCATCCTGGACGGTGTCGAGCTCGGCATTGCGCCCGGCGAGCGGCTGAGCCTGGTCGGCCGCAACGGCGCCGGCAAATCGACCCTGCTGCGCATCCTGGCCGGGGAGCCGATCGCCGATGCGGGCACGCGCTTCGCCCAGCCCGGCGTCACCATCGCCACCTTGCCGCAGGAGCCGGATTTCTCCGGCCATCCCAGCGTCGCGCACTACGTGGCGTCGGCCCTCGTCGACTCGCACGGGCCGTCCGACTATCGCGTCGACGCGCTGCTCGCCGAGGTGAAGCTCGACGGCGCGCTCGATCCGGCGACCCTGTCGGGCGGCGAGGCCCGCCGCGCCGCCCTGGCCCGCGCCCTGGTGGCCGAGCCCGACGTGCTGCTGCTCGACGAGCCGACAAACCATCTCGACTTGCCGACCATCGAATGGCTGGAAGCGAAGCTCGCAGCCTGGAAGGGCGCCTACGTGCTGGTGAGCCACGATCGGCGTTTCCTGGACAATCTGGCGCGTGCCGTGCTGTGGCTCGACCGCGGCATCGTGCGGCGGCTCGACAAGGGCTATGCCGCGTTCGAGGAGTGGTCGGGCGACATCCTGGAGCGCGAGGCGACGGAGCGACACAAGCTCGACCGCCTGATCGAGCGCGAGACCGAATGGGCGGGCAAGAGCATCCGCGCCCGCCGCACGCGCAATGAAGGCCGCCTGCGCCAGCTCAATGAGCTGCGAAAGCAGCGCCGCCAGCAAATCGGCGCTGTCGGGCGCGCTACCATCGAGGTCGGCGCCGCCGAGCAGTCGGGCTCGCTCGCCATTACGGCGCGCAACATCTCCAAGCGCTGGGGCGAGCGCACGATCGTGGGCGACTTCTCCATCCGGATCTTTCGGCGTGACCGCGTCGGCCTGATCGGGCCCAACGGCGCCGGCAAGACGACGTTGCTGCGCATGCTGATCGGCGAGCTCGAGCCCGACACCGGCTCGGTGAAGCTCGGCGCCAACCTGGTGCCGGTGGTGATCGACCAGCGTCGCACCGCGCTCGACCCCGAGAAGACGCCGTGGGACATCCTGGCCGACCGCAACGACCATCTCTCGGTGCGTGGCCGGCCGATGCATGTCATGAGCTACCTGCGGCAGTACCTGTTCCGCGACGAGCAGGCGCGCCAGCCCGTGCGCACCCTGTCGGGCGGCGAGCGCAATCGGTTGCTCCTGGCCAAGGCACTGGCCGCGCCCTCCAACCTGCTGGTGCTCGACGAGCCGACCAACGATCTCGACGCCGATACGCTCGACCTCCTGCAGGAGGCGCTGTCGGACTATGACGGCACCGTCCTGCTGGTGAGCCACGACCGTGACTTCCTCGACAGGCTGGTGACCTCGACCATCGCGCTCGAGGGCGATGGCACGGCTATCGAGTACGCCGGCGGCTACAGCGACTATGTGGCGCAGCGCGGCCCGCGCGAGGCGCCAACGGTAGCTGCGCGCCGCGAGCGGCCGGCGGCGGCGGAGCCCCGTGCCATCGCGGCGCCTGCCAGGCAGCGATTGGGCTACAAGCGCGAACGGGCGCTCGCCGAGCTGCCGATCAAGATCGAAGGCCTGCAATCGGAGATCCGATCGCTGCAGCAGGCGCTCGGCGATGCCGACCTCTACCGCCGCGACGCCGCGTCCTTCGCCGCCAAGACGAGCCGGCTCGGTGCTGCCCACGCCGAGCTCGAGGCCGCCGAGACCGAATGGCTCGAGCTCGAGCTCCTGCGCGAGGAGCTCGCCAAACCCTGATTCAGTCCGGGCAAGCCCTGATTCAGTCCAGAAAGGGGGGCTTGGCGGCTGGCGGGGGTAGCGGGGAGCGCTGTCTTCGCCAATAGTCTTTCGCGAGTACCTGTCGCGACGATCATTCTCCTCCCCGACTTCGTTGGGGAGGTGTCGCGTCATGGTACAGACCGGGTAGATGGGTAACATTTTAGACCGGGAAGATGGGTGACAGGTTTGTATGTCGACGGGAGGGACCGTCGATGTCGTGGAAGGAGACCTGTCTGATAGAGGAACGTTTGAAGTTCATGGCGGCGTGGCTTTCGGAGGAAGAGAGTCGGAGCAGCCTTTGTGAGCGTTACGGGGTGAGCCGGAAGACGGGCTACAAATGGGCTGCGCGGTACAAGCGCGAAGGACTGGGCGGGCTGTCAGATCGCTCGCGCGCCCCACAGAATCTTCCGCATAAGATTGAAGCGAAAGTGGCGGCACGGATCGTGTCGCTGCGCAAGAAGCGTCGGAGCTGGGGGCCGCGCAAGCTGCGAGCGGCGCTGCAACGAGAAGAGCCTGGGCATGCGTGGCCGGCGGCGAGCACGATAGGGGATCTGCTGCAGCGCGAGGGACTGGTGGCGCGCCGCCGCGGGCGGCGGGCGGCGCTGGAGCAGGCCGGGCCGTTCGCGGCGATCGAGCAAGCCAACGACACGTGGTGCCTGGATTTCAAGGGCTGGTTCCGGACCGGCGACGGTATTCGTTGTGATCCGCTGACGGTGAGCGACGCCCATAGCCGCTACCTGTTGGCCTGCCGGATCGTATCGCCGACCTACGAGGGCGTGCAGCCGCAAATCGAGCGGTTGCTGCGCGAGCATGGTTTGCCCCGGGCGATCCGCAGCGACAATGGCCCTCCCTTTGCCAGTACTGCGGCCGGCGGCCTTAGTCGGCTGTCGGTTGAATGGCTCAAGCTCGGTATCCGGTTGGAGCGGATCGAGCCCGGCTGTCCGCAGCAGAACGGTCGGCACGAGCGTCTGCACCGCACGCTCAAGGGTGAAACGCTGCGCCCTCCAGCGGCCACGGTGGTGGCTCAGCAGGTCCGCTTTGACGACTTCCGCCAAGTCTATAATCACGAGCGCCCGCACGAGGCGTTGGGCCAGGTCCCGCCGGCTACGCTGTGGCAGCCGAGCCCCAGGGCCTATCCCTCGCGCCTCGAGGAGCCGACATACCCGTCTGACCACGCCGTGCGGCGAGTACGTTCCAGCGGCGAGATCAAGTGGGCTGGCCAGTTGATCTTCATAAGCCAGTCCCTGATCGGCGAGCCGGTCGGGGTTGCCGAGACTGACGACGGCGACTGGTTCGTCCGCTTCGCTGGCGTCGACCTCGGTTTCATTGACCGCAGGGTAAACAAGCTGCGTCGCTTCACGGCGCCTCGGCCGGGGCGCCGTGAACCTCAACATGGACAAGCTGCGCAAACGCACGGAGCTGGCGCTCCGTCAGGCCGCATCAGCTGACCATGCCTCACTCGGTCGCCCCGGTGGGTCCACAGGAGAGACCCGCGCGCCGCTCCGCCAGACTCGTGGCGGTCGCTACGCGGCGCGCGGGTCTCTCCTGTGGACTACCGGGACGACAAATCTGTCGCTTCCCCTCAACTCAACGTACACTACCAACTGTCACCCATCTTCCCGGTCCAAAGTGTTACCTATCATCCCGGTTGCTCACATACGCGGCGGAGGGGTCAAGGATCATGACTCTTGACCCCTCCGTCCGCGGTGACGCGGACACCTCCCCACGCATCAGCGTGGGGAGGAGAGCATGAGAGTAGCCGCTCAAGAGTGACGTAGCCGACGCAAGCTGAATTACCGCAGATGTTTTGCGTCAGGGCCAACCGATTGAAACGAAAGACAAATGACGCTGTGACGCAAATGACGCAAATTCTCACATCGGATCGCCACGGCGGTTGACGCCCCGGAGCGCCTCGGCTACCCCGCGCAGTCCTTTGGAACCCCGACCGTGCCCGATTCCGCCGTTTCTCCTGCGTTCGACGCCCATCTCGCCGGCCACCCGGCCGGCTTGCGGCGAACGTTCGCCATCATCTCGCATCCCGACGCCGGCAAGACCACGCTGACCGAGAAGCTGCTGCTGTTCGGCGGCGCCATCCATGTCGCGGGCGCGGTCAAGGCGCGCGGCGAGGCGCGGCGGGCGCGCTCGGACTGGATGAAGATCGAGCAGCAGCGCGGCATCTCGGTCACCACATCGGTGATGCATTTCGAGTATGGCGGCGCGGTGTTCAATCTGCTCGACACGCCGGGCCACGAGGATTTCAGCGAGGACACCTACCGCACGCTGACCGCGGTCGATTCGGCGGTGATGGTGATCGACGCCGCCCGCGGCATCGAGGCGCGCACCCGCAAGCTGTTCGAGATCTGCCGGCTGCGCGACGTGCCGATCGTCACCTTCATCAACAAGCTCGACCGCGAGGCCAAGGATCCGATCGAGCTCCTGGACGAGATCGCCTCGACCCTGGCGCTCGACGTGGCGCCGATGACCTGGCCGACCGGTTCGGGCCAGGCGTTCAAGGGCACCTACGATCTCGCGCGCAATAGGATGCTGGTGTTCGACTCGACCGACAGGAGCCGCATTGGCGAGGTGATCGAGAACTACACCATCGATGACGAGCGGCTGGCCGAGGAAGTCGAGCTGGTGCGCGCCGGCTATCCGGCGTTCGACCTGGAGTCCTACCGCGCCGGGCATCTGACGCCCGTGTTCTTCGGCAGCGCCTACAACAATTTCGGGGTTCGCGAGCTGCTCGATGCCCTGGCCACCTGGGCGCCGCCACCGCGGCCGCAGCCGGCCGAACCCCGGCCGATCGATCCGATCGATCCCAAGGTCGCGGGCTTCGTGTTCAAGGTCCAGGCCAACATGGACCCCAACCATCGCGACCGAATCGCCTTCCTGCGCCTGTGCAGCGGCAGGTTCCGCCGCGGCATGAAGCTCACCCAGATGGGCACCGGCAAGGTGCTGTCGGTGAACTCGCCGATCCTGTTCTTCGCCCGCGAGCGCGAGATCGTCGACGAGGCGTGGCCGGGCGACATCATCGGCATACCCAATCACGGCGTGCTGCGGGTCGGCGACACGCTGACCGAAGGCGAGACAGCCAAGATCACCGGCATTCCCAACTTCGCGCCGGAAATCCTGCGCCGCGTGAAGCTCGAGGACCCGATGAAGTCCAAGCAGCTCAAGCGCGCGCTCGACGACCTCGCCGAGGAGGGCGTGACCCAGGTGTTCCGCCGCATCATCGGCGGCGATCACATCGTAGGCGTGGTCGGCGAGCTGCAGCTCGACGTGCTGAAGACCCGTGTCGAGGCGGAGTACCAGGTCAAGATCGATCTCGAGCCGGCGCCGTTCGAGACGGCGCGCTGGATTTCCGCCGACAGCAAGGCCGATCTCGAAGCCTTCATGTCGGCCAACCGCGGCGGCATGTCGGAGGATCGCGATGGCTCGCCGGTGTTCCTGGCGCGCAATGCGTGGGAGCTGGGCTACATCGCCGAACGCTCGCCCAAGGTCCGCTTCTCGGATATTCGCGAGAGGGCCTAACAATTTCTCCCCAGCTCGGCTGGGGAGGTGTCGCGTCATGCGCGACGGAGGGGCCCGATTCGTGAAGCGTGAGCCCTCCGTCGCCGTAAGACGGCGACACCTCCTCAACAGAATTGGGGAGGAGAACGAAGAGGAGTCTCCATGAACCCATCCGTCTCCCGCATCGACCCCGGCCCGCGGCTCAGCGAAGCGAGCGTCCATGACGGGCGCATGTACCTCTCGGGCATGATCCCGGAGGACACCTCGCTCGACATCACGGGCCAGGTGAAGCAGGCCCTGGCCGAGATCGATACGCTGCTGGCGCGCGGTGGCAGCGACAAGACGAAGATCCTGAGCGCTGTCATCTGGCTGGCCGACATCGCCGATTTCGCTGCCATGAATGCGGTGTGGGACGCCTGGGTGGTGCCCGGCCGGACGCCGGCCCGCGCGACCGTGCAGGCCCGGCTGAACGACCCGAAGATGAAGGTCGAAATCATGGTCGTCGCGGCGCTCTAGCCTCTGCTAAGGTCGCCGCCGCCCTGGAGCCAACGAGGAGAGGAGAAGACGATGAGCGTCAATCGTATCAATGCGGGTCCGCGCATGAGCAGCGCCGTGGTGCACGGCAACACGGTCTATCTCGCCGGCCTGACGGCCGACGACACCAAGGCCGACGTCAAGGGCCAGACCGCGCAGATCCTGGCCAAGATCGACAAGTTCCTGGCCGATGCGGGCACCGACAAGTCGAAGATCCTGTCGGCCAACATCTGGCTGACCGACATCACGACCTGGAGCCAGATGAACGAGGTATGGGACGCCTGGGTCTCCCCCGGCAACGCGCCGGCCCGCGCCACCGTCGAGGCCAAGCTCGCCAACCCGGCGCTCAAGGTCGAGATCATGGTGCAGGCGGCGAAGTAAGCTTCGTCTCTCGCCAAAGACGAAGGGCCGGCGATCGCCGGCCCTTTTTCATGATGAAGGATCTCTCGCGATGCTCGGGATGACAAAAGAACTGTCATCCCGAGCGTAGCGAGGGACCTTGACTTCAGGCCTTTCCTCTCACGAATTGCCGGTCACCCGCAGCACCAGCCTGACCACGACGTCGAAAGCATCGGACAGCAGCCAGCTGAGCACGTTGAGGTTGGTGCCGAGCTGGGTGCCGATCAGCGGCAGGATGAACAGCAGGCCGATGATGATCAGCATGCCGTAGCGCTCGAGCCGGGCGAGCGGCACGGCGAGCACGTCGGGCAGCAGGCCGACGGCGACGCGCCCGCCGTCGAGCGGCGGCAGGGGCAGCATGTTGAACACCGCCAGGATGACGTTGAGCACGATCGTGTGCTCGAGGTTCTGCACGACCCACGGCACCCATGGCGCGGGCAGCAGGGGCAGCAGGTGGGCCAGCAGGCCGGCCACGAGGGCGAGCAGGATGTTGATGCCGGGGCCGGCCGCCGCCACCAGCACCATGTCGCGCCGGGGGTTCTTGAGCATCCGGAAGTTCACCGGCACCGGCTTGGCGTAGCCGAACAGGAACGGCGCATGCATCAGCAGCAGCATGCCGGGCAGCAGCACCGTGCCGAACGGATCGACATGCTTCAGCGGATTGAAGGTGACGCGGCCCAGCCGCTCCGCCGTCGGGTCGCCGCGCTTGGAGGCGACGAAAGCGTGCGCCGCCTCGTGCAGGGTGATCGCCAGCAGGACAGGGATCACCCAGGTCGAGGCGGTGTACAGCGTCGACAGCAACTGCTCGTTCATGATTCTTCCCGAAGATCGCCGCGCGAGGCCCGACGATTGCTAGTTGATCGGCCCGAGGATCTTGCCGGGATTCATGATGTTGTCGGGATCGAGCGCCTTCTTGATCGAGCGCATCAGCGACATCGCCTCGCCATGCTCCTCGTAGAGGAACTTGATCTTGCCCATGCCGACGCCGTGCTCGCCGGTGCAGGTGCCGCCGAGCGCCAGCGCACGGGCCACCATGCGGTCGTTCAGCGCCTCGGCGCGCGGCAGGTAGGTCGGATCGTCGGGGTCGACCATCATGGTGAGATGGAAATTGCCGTCGCCGACATGGCCGACGATCGGCGCGTAGAGGTTGGAGGCGACGATGTCCTTTTGCGTCTCGAGGATGCATTCGGCGAGCCGCGAGATCGGCACGCAGACGTCGGTCGCCCACATGCCCCAGCCCGGCTTGGCGGCCTTCGCCGCCCACGCCGCGTCGTGGCGGGCCTGCCACATCTTGCTGCGCTCCTCGGCCTGGCCAGTCCAGGCGAAGTGGCCGCCGCCGTTCTCCTCGGCCACCGCCTGCACCATCTCGGCCTGCTCCTTGGTGCTGGCCTCGGTGCCGTGGAACTCGAGCATCAGCGTGCTCTTCAGCGGCAGGTCGAGCTTGGAGTACTTGTTCACCGTGTCGACCGTGGCGGGGTCCATCAGCTCGATGCGCGCCACCGGGATGCCGGACTGGATGGTCTGGATCACGGTGTTGACCGCACCCTCGAGCGATTCGAAGGCGCAGGTTGCCGACACCATCGATTCGGGGATGCCATAGAGGCGCAGCGTGATCTCGGTGATGATGCCGAGCGTGCCCTCGGAGCCGACGAACAGCTTCACCAGGTCGTAGCCGGCCGACGATTTGCGCGACCGGCGTCCCAGTCGCATCAGCCTTCCGTCGGGCGTCACGACCTGCAGCGCCAGCACGTTCTCGCGCATCGTGCCGTAGCGCACCGCGTTGGTGCCCGAGGCTCGGGTGCTGGTCATGCCGCCGATCGAGGCGTCGGCGCCGGGATCGATCGGGAAGAACAGGCCGGTGGCGCGGATGTATTCGTTGAGCTGCTTGCGCGTGACGCCGGGCTGCACCACCACGTCGAGGTCGGCCTCGTTGACCGCCAGCACCTGGTTCATGCGGCTGACGTCGAGCGAGATGCCGCCGTTGGGCGCGCTGATATGGCCCTCGAGCGAGGTCCCGGTGCCGAAGGCGATGATCGGCGTCTTGTGGCGCGCGCAGACCTGCACGATCTGCTGCACTTCCTCGGCCGATTCGGCGAACACCACGGCGTCGGGCAGGTGCGCTTCGTGGAACGAGATGTCCTTGCCATGCTGCTCGCGCACGGCATGGGCGGTGCTGACGCGGTCGCCGAAGAGCTTCTTCAGCTCGGCAACGGTGATGTCGACCTCGGGGGCTTTTGCCTGGGCCAGGGCGGCCATTGCGGTTCTCCTGGTCCCCCTTCGCTCCTGCAGAGCTTCGGGCGACCTGCGTTAAGTCGTTTGCCTCGGCCTGCCGAAGCTGCCCAGCAGCGTAGGGTGGCTGGCGTAGGCCCCCGTGGATACGCTCAAACGCGGCGAAAGCCAACCAAGCGAGGCTGCGGCGAAGGGAGGACGAGCCGCATCGACAGGAGTGCACCGAGCACCAGGGAGAGGCCGATCCCCGCGACGCAGGCCCGCCAACCCAACCGGTCGAACAGGATGCCGAGCACGGCGCTGCCGGTGAGGCCGCCCAGGAAGTAGCTGGCGAGATAGAGGCCGCTCGCGGCACCTCGGTCCGTGGCGGCGGCGCGGCCGACAAAGCCGGTGGCGGTGGCCTGGGCGAAGAACGTGCCGACGGCGATCAGGGCAAGACCGCTCAGCACAGCGGACAGCGCGTCGGCCAGCAGGAAGGGCAGGCCGGCGAGGGCGAGCGTGAAGGCCGACCACAAGGCGGGGCGCGTGCCGATGCGGACGGCGACCTTGCCGGCGAGCGGCGTGGTGACGATCGAGGGCACGAACACGAAGTAGACGATGCCGAGCATCATCATGCCGACCGAGAAGGGCGGGCGCACCAGCACGAAGTTCACGTAGGTGAAGGTGCCGATGAAGGCGAACAGGATCAGGAAGCCGATGGCGAAGGCGGCGCGCAACGCCGGATTGGCGAGATGGACCAGGAAGCTGTCGAAGGGGTGCGCGTGGCTCATGTCGGCGAGCCGCATCGGCGGCGTCCTCTCGACGCTGAACCAGACCAGGATCGCACCGCCGAGGTTGAGCGCGGCGAAGACGTGGAAGTTGGCGGCGAGGCCCCAGTGATCGACCAGGCCTGCGGCGAGCAAACGGCCGAACAGGTTGCTCGCCACGTTGCCGGTGATGTAGGCGGCAAAGGCGCCGGCCGTGTCGGCGGCGCTCGTATGCTCGCCGAGATAGGCGAGGGTGAGCGCGAACGCGGTCGACATGCAGAGGCCCTGGGCGATGCGCAGCAGGGTGAACAGCGGCAGGTCGGGCATGGTCGAGAGCAGCGCCGTCGGCACGGCGAGCAGCGACAGGCTGATCAGGAGTCCGCGTCGCTGGTCGAGGCGGCGGCCGAGCAGCGCGACCGCGAGGCCGCCCGCCGCCATGCCGATGGTGGTGGCGTTGACGGCGAAGCCCATCTCGGCCGGTGTCACGCCATAGGCCCGGGTGAGCGCCGGCAGGATGGCCTGCGTCGCGAACAGGTCGACCACGGTGAGGAAGGCGGCAAGGCCGATCGTGAACGCGCGCAGGACACCGGACATCGCTGGCTCCTCGCCTTACATGTGATGGTCGTTGGGATCGGCCGCGATATCGAACGACAGCAGGACCACCGTGGCCTTGCCGTTGTTCTGCCACCAGTGCGCCGTGGCGTGCGTCTCGCGCGCCACCTCGCCGGCCTTGTGCAGGATCGGCACGGCGCAGTTGCTGGCGTTCTCGACGATCTCGCCGCTCACGACATAGATCAGGGCCGGGCGCTCGGCATGGCTGTGCCAGGGCACGATACCGCCGGGCTGCACCTCGAGCTTGCGCACCCGCATCAGATGGCCCTCGAGGGCGACCTTTTCGCCGGCGAGGTCGATGGTCGACAGGACGTTGTCGGTCACGCCCTTGGGGCCATGGCTGACCGGCTTCGTGGCGTCGGCCTTGACCTTGTCGGTGGGGCATGCGCCGGCGAAGGCCGGGCCGGCGGTGCCGAGACCTGCAAGCAGGAGGGTTGAAAGAAGCGTGCTGCGAACAAACATGGGCATCTCCGTCTGTTGGACCGTGACCAGGCCGGTCGCGGCGATGGGCGGAGCATCGACGCAGGCGGCGTGAAGCGAAAATGCCGATCAGGAATGGATTCCATAGCCGGGGACGATGGCCCTATAAGCGGCTCCAGCACGGTAAGAGCTGAGGGGAGATCGGGAATGACAATCCGCTTCGACAATCGCGTCGCCATCGTCACCGGCGCCGGCAACGGGCTCGGCCGCGCCCACGCCCTGCTGCTGGCCTCACGCGGCGCCAAGGTGGTGGTGAACGATCCGGGCGGCGCGGTCGACGGCAAGGGCGGCAACCACGCGGCCGCCGACAAGGTGGTGGCCGAGATCAAGGCGGCCGGCGGCAGCGCTGTCGCCAACTACGATTCGGTGGCCGAGGCCAAGAGCGCTGCGAACATCGTCAAGACGGCGGTCGACACCTTCGGTACGGTCGACATCGTGGTCAACAACGCCGGTGTGCTGCGCGACAAGACCTTCCACAACATGACGGTCGAGGATTTCGATTTCGTCGTGAAGGTGCATTTCCTCGGCACCGCCTATGTCACGCACGCGGCTTGGCCGATCATGCGCGCCAAGGCTTACGGCCGCGTCGTGGTGACCTCGTCGAACTCCGGCATCTACGGCAATTTTGGCCAGTCCAACTACGGCGGCGCCAAGCTCGCCGTGGTGGGCTTCATGAACGCGCTGCGCCTCGAGGGTCAGAAGTACAACGTGCTGGTCAACGCGCTCGCACCGGTCGCCGGCACGCGCATGACCGAGAGCCTGATGACACCCGAGATTCTGGCCAAGCTCGATCCCGCCTTCGTCTCGCCCATGGTCGCCTACCTGTGCAGCGAGCAGTGCCAGCGCACCGGCGAGATCTGGAGCGCCGGCGCCGGCAACTTCGCACGCATCGAGTATCGCGAGGCGCCGGGCGTGCGCATCCAGGGCCGCGCGCCCACCATCGAGGACGTGGCCGACAACATCGAGAAGATCGCCGATCTTTCGACCAACAAGGTCTTCCGGACCTCGTCGGAGGAAGTGGCGGCGGTGGTCGGAAGCTGACCAGGAACGGCTGCAGGGGCGACCGCCTTCAGGGGGTCGCCGGCTGGCTCGAGCGCGAGGGCCGGCTCATCGCCTCGCCGTCGGCCTTCGTCGAGCGGCTGGCGGCCGAGCTGGTGAAGGCCGGCCTGCCGCTGTGGCGCATCTATATCGGCCTGCAGCTCGTCCATCCCGAGCTCGAGGCGATGGGCTACATGTGGCGGCGCGGCGAGAAGGTGCAGTCGATCGCCCGTGCCGTCGGCATCCAGTTCACCTCGGCCTATGTCGGCAGCCCGTTGCAGGAGGCGCGCGAGGAGAGCCGCGTCGTGCGCTATCGCATGAAGGACATCGGCTCGGAGCATCACCTCCTCCTGCGCGAGCTGAAGGCCGAGGGCGGCGTCGACTACGTTGCCCTGCCGATGCGGCTGCGCCGCGAAGGCCCCTTGCCGGTCGTGACCTTTGCCACCGACAATCCGGCAGGCTTCTCCGATCAGGACATTGCCGATCTCACCGAAGTGGTCGACATGGCCGGCGCCGTCGTCGAATCGTATATCGAGCACAACATCGCCGAGACCGTGGCGCGGACCTATCTCGGCCGCGAGATCGGCCAGCGCGTGCTGAACGGCGCCATCCGGCGCGGCGAGGGCCAGGAAATCCGCGCCGTGCTGTGGTTCTCCGACCTGCGCGACTTCACCGGCATGAACGAGCGCATGGCGCCGGGCGAGCTGCTCGAGCTGCTGAACAACTACCTGCAACTGGTCGGTGACGCCCTCGATTCGAATGGCGGCGAGATCCTGAAGTTCATCGGCGACGGCGTGATGGGCTACTTCCCTGCCGAGGACGCGCTGTTCCTGCCGATGGTCACGTCGGCGGCGCTCAGCGCCGCGCGGCGCCTGTTGGGCGACATCGAGGCCGCCAACGAGGCGCGTGCCACCGGCGGGCTGGAGCCGGTGCGCTTCGGCATCGGCCTTCATGTCGGCACGGTGACGTTCGGCAACGTCGGCACCGGCAATCGTCTGGACTTCACCGTCATCGGTCCGGCGGTCAATCTGGCGGCGCGCCTCGAGAGCCTGACCAAGGTGCTGAAGGTGCCGGTGCTGGCCTCGGCCGACTTCAAGGAAGTCTGCGTGCAGCCGCTCAACTCGCTCGGCTTCCACGAGCTGCGCGGCGTGGCCAAGCCGGTCGAGGTCTTCACCCTGCCGAGCTGATCGGACGAGCCTCTTCCAGCCTTCGATCCAGGCCAGCGCTTCGGCGTCGGGCAGCGGCTGCGCGGCGGCGTCGAGCCTCGAGCCGGCCTCCGACTTTCAGGATGCTCGCCATCTCTGGACGCAGATAAGGCCCGAGAATGCCGCGATGCGACGCGACCCGATGGCGCGGCGGCAGCCCGCATGCCAGTCTCCGCCGCCATGGAACGAACGCCCATCATCGCCGCCTTGGAAGACGGTGTGCTGACCCTGACGCTCAACCGGCCGCAGCGACTCAACGCCATGAGCCCGGCCCTGATCGAGCGCATCAACCACGAGCTTGGTCGGGCGCGCGACGATGCCGACATCCGCGCCGTGCTGCTGACCGGTGTCGGCCGCGGCTTCTGCGCCGGCGCCGACCTGGCCGACGGCGGTCCGGGCGAGGACGCCGACACAGGCCCGCGCGATCTTGGCGCCGCGATGGACCGCATCTTCAATCCCATGATCCGCGCCATGCGGGAGCTGCCCAAGCCGATCGTCGCCGCCGTGAACGGCGTGGCGGCGGGCGGCGGCGCCAACCTGGCGCTGGCCTGCGACATCGTGCTGGCGGCCCGCTCGGCCCGCTTCGACCAGGCCTTCGTGCGCATCTCGCTGATCCCCGATCTCGGCGGCACCTATTTCCTGCCGCACATCGTGGGCGACGCGCGCGCCCGCGGCCTGGCGATGCTGGGGACCTCGGTGCCGGCGGAAGAGGCGGCGCGCATCGGCATGGTCTGGCAGGTCGTCGACGACGAGGCGCTGATGGCAGAGGCGCGCAAGCTCGCCCATCGGCTGGCCAAGGGCCCGACACTCTCCTATGCCGCGATCAAGCGGGCGCTGAACGCCGCCGCCACCAACACGCTCGCCCAGCAGCTCGACCTCGAGCGCGACAGCCAGCGCACGCTGAACCGCAGCGCCGACCACAAGGAGGGCGTCGCGGCCTTCCTCGCCAAGCGCCCCGCCAACTTCACCGGACGATGACCAGATGACCTACGACAGGATCACCCTCGCCAAGGACCAGGGGCTCGCCACGCTGACGCTGAACGCGCCGGAGAAGCTCAACGCCGTGTCACGCAAGATGATCGCCGAGATCAAGGATTGCTGGGAGACGCTCGCCGCGGACTCCTCGGTGCGCGCCGTGCTGCTGACCGGCGCCGGCCGCGGCTTCTGCGCCGGCGCCGATCTCGCCGATCCCGATCGCGAGCAGAGCGTCAACGCCGATTCGGGCTCGGCGCTCGACAAGTTCTTCAATCCGGTGATCCGGCTGATGCGCGCCCTGCCCAAGCCGATCGTCGCGGCGGTCAACGGCCCGGCGGCAGGCGTCGGCATGAGCTTCGCGATGGCGGCCGACATCACGGTGGCGGCCAAGTCGGCGACCTTCCTGCAGGCTTTTGCCCGCATCGGCCTGCTGCCCGACGGCGGGAGCACCTGGTTCCTGCCGCGCCTGGTCGGCGATCAGCGCGCCCGCGCGCTCGCCATGCTGGCGCCGCAGATCACGGCGGCGCAGGCCAAGGAATGGGGCCTGATCTGGGACGTGGTCGAGGATGCCGAGCTGATGAAGACTGCGACCGACATCGCGCGTCGGCTGGCCGACGGGCCGACCCTGTCGCTCGCCCGCATCAAGGATGCGATGGGGCGCGCCAGCGGCAACGATCTCGCCCAGCAGCTCGACGTCGAGCGCGACTTCCAGCGCGAGCTGGGACACAGCGAGGATTTCAAGGAAGGCGTCGCCGCCTTCCTCGCCAAGCGCAAGCCGGCTTTCAAAGGCAAGTGAATGAGGGAGAGACCATGACGACGCCGCACAAGGAGATCACCTCGGGCCTGATGTTTCCGGAGGGCCCGATCGCCATGCCCGACGGCTCGGTGATCCTGGTCGAGATCGCCCGCCAGACGCTGACGCGCGTCATGCCCGACGGCAAGCAGCACGTGATCGCCAATCTCGGCGGCGGCCCGAACGGCGCGGCAATGGGCCCCAAGGGCAAGATCTATGTGACCAACAACGGCGGCTTCACCTGGATCAAGCTGCCCGATGGACGGACGTTTCCCGGCACGCAGCCGGCCGACTACAAAGGCGGCTCGATCCAGGTCGTCGATCCGGAGACCGGCAAGTTCGAGACGCTCTACGATTCGTGCGACGGGCGGAAGCTGAACGGTCCCAACGACCTGGTGTTCGACGACGCCGGCGGCTTCTGGTTCACCGACCTCGGCAAGACCCGCGAGCGCGACAACGATCGCGGCGCCGTCTACTACGCCAAGGCCGACGGCTCCAAGATCGAGGAGAAGATCTTCCCGCTCGAACGGCCGAACGGCTGCGGCCTGTCGCCCGACGGCAAGATGCTCTACGTCGTCGAGACGCCGACCGCGCGCTGCTGGGGCTTCGAGCTCTCGGCGCCGGGCGAGATCAAGTCGGCCAACGGCCCTTATCGTGGCGAGAAGGGCCGCGTGATCGTCGGCCTCGGCGGCTACCAGATGTTCGATTCTCTCGCCGTCGATTCGGCCGGCCACATCTGCGTTGCCACCCTGATCACCGGCGCGGTGTCGGACATCTCGCCCGACGGCCAGTCGGTGACCCAATACAAGCTGCCCGACGCGATGGTCACCAACGTCTGCTTCGGCGGCAAGGATCTGCGCACTGCCTACGCCACGCTCTCGCTGACCGGCAAGCTGGTGAGCTTCGAATGGCCGCGGCCGGGACTGAAGCTCGAGTATCTGAACAAGTAGGAGTCATCGCCGGGAGCGGCGGCACTCCGTGCCGCCTTTGATTTTCTACCCCTTGGCCAGCGCCCGCACCTCGCGGCTGGCGATGACCTTGCCGGAGGCGTACGCCTCGTGGTTGGCGTCGACGTCGGCGAGCTTGTAGCGGTAGTTCACCATCATGGCGTAGGACTGCTTGAAGCCGTTGCCGCTGGTGTCGCCGAGCCAGTTCAGCCGCTCGACGATGGCGCCGTTGCCGAGGTGGAAATGGGCGACCCGATCGACGGCGCGGCCGCGATCGTCGGTCGCGGTGAGGTACTTTGCGGCCAGCCGCGTCAGGATCGGGCGCAGCGCCTTGGCGATCGCCGGCACTTCCCACCACACCGGCCGGTCGAGCAGCCTGCGGACCGCGGCGGCGCCGTGCGCTTCGTCGGTCACCGGCACGAGCGAGGCGATCTCCGTCGCGGTCAGCACCTGGTCGCCTTCGGCCTTCAGGCGGCCGTCGACGTAGTGGCGCAGGCCGGGGATGGGCGAGAGGGTGGCGAACTCCTTGATGTTGGGCAGGTCGCGCGCGAGCTGCTCGGCGACGCGCTTGATCAGGAAGTTGCCGAAGCTGATGCCGGCCAGGCCCTGCTGGCAGTTCGATATGGAATAGAAGATCGCGGTGTTGGCCTGGCGCGGATCGTTCGTCTCGGCGCGCGCGTCGAGCAGGCGCTGCACGTTGCCGGCCAGCCCGTTGACCAGCGCCACCTCGACGAAGATCAGCGGCTCGTCCGGCATGCGCGGATGGAAGAACGCGAAGCAGCGCCGGTCGGAGTCGAGTCGATTCTTGAGGTCGCGCCAGGACCGGATGGCATGCACCGCCTCGTAGGCGACGAACTTCTCGAGCAGGGACGCCGACGTCTTCCAGTCGATCCGCACCAGGTCGAGGAAGCCGACGTCGAACCAGGCGCCGAGCAGCGACCGCAGGTCTTCGCTCAGCATGCGTGCCGCAGCGTCGTTCCTGCCGAGCGTCAAGAGCTCGGCGCGCAGATCGACCACGAACTTCACGCCCTGCGGCACGCCGACGAACTCGCGCAGCAGGCGCACCGCTGGCGGCTCGAGCGCCTTGACCAGCGCGCGCGGCGCGTCCTTGGAGGCGCGCCACTGCTCGACCGTCGCCATCGCTGCCTCGCGCGGCAGGCCATAGTCGTGCGCCAGGATCAGCAGGAATTTCTTGCGTCCGGCCGGCGACAGGGACAGGTAGGTCTGGCCGAGCTCGGCCGCTCGCCGGCGCTGCGCCGTCTCGCCGCCCTTGCCTTCCAGGCAGGCGTCGATGCGCCCCTTCAGGCGCGGGATGTCGTCATCGGGCAGTTCGGAACGGATCGGCGCGCCCACCACCTCGCGGGCGCCGCGCGCCGTGTCGACGAAGGCGGCGCGCAACCGCTCCAGCGTGCGATCGACGGTGTTGGAAAGAGGAAGGACCATGCCTCATTATGTCATGGCGACCGTGGCGCCGCAGTGCCGTCGACAATCGCAAATGCCGCAGGCCGCGTGTCATCGCCTTGTAAGATCGAACAGTGGCCCGCTACTGAGGCCGCCTTCGATCTCCAGCATGCGTCGCTTGGTGGCGACGCCGCCGTTGGCCGAGAAGCCGCCCATCTTGCCGTTGGCCGCCAGGACGCGATGGCAGGGCACGATGATGGCGACCGGGTTGCGGCCAAGCGCCTTGCCGACCTCGCGCGCCTCCTGCGGCACGCCGAGGCGCTTGGCGATGTCCCCGTAGGTCAGCGTCTGGCCGGGCAGGATGGTGCGAGCCACGTCGTAGACCTTGCGATGGAACTCGGGCACGCCGCCGAGGTCGAGCGGCACGTCGGCGAGATCGATCGCCTCGCCGGCTAGCAGCGCCAGCACCCGATGAATGGCGCCCTGCACCTCGGCCGGCGGCTCACCTTCGACCGCACCCGGCCAGCGTCGGCGCAGGCGGGCCCGCGTGGCGTCGGCGTTCGCTTCGGGCAGTTGAAGACCCGTGATGCCGCGGACATTCCAGGCGATGCCGCAGGTGCCGAGCCGCGTCTCGAAGAGGGCGAAGGCCCGTGCGGTCGTGATGGTCATGCGGGCTACGGTCGGCCTAACCGATCAACCGGTCAAGATCGTATCATGATCGAAGCGATGGCCTCGGCACGCCCGTGATCGCCGGCCTCGGCACCCCGTCAGGAGGGCCGTCATCAAACTGGCATGCATGATGGCTTATATGTCCCGGATCGAGTCGATCCGAGGTGGGTGGGAGTGGTCGATCTGCGGGCCGAGAGCCGCGTTCGCCTGAAAGAGGCGGTGCGGCGCAATCGAGCGCTCTCCCTCGAAGGGATCCTGGAGCTGATGTTCGAGCGGCTCTTCCGCGGTCTGGTCTACACCCAGATCTGGGAGGATCCCGAGATCGATCTCGAGGCGCTGGCCTTGGGGCCAGCCTCTCGCGTGGTGGCGATCGCTTCCGGCGGCTGCAATGTCCTGTCGTATCTGACCCGCGACCCTGCGCATATCACGGCCCTGGACCTCAGCCGCGCGCACGTTGCGCTGAACCGCCTGAAGATCGTCGGCGCCAGCCGTTTGCCGTCATGGCAGGCTTTCTACAGCTTCTTCGGCGCGGCCGACGACGAAGCCAATCTCGACGCCTACGACCGCCTGATTGCGCCATGTCTCGACGCTCAGAGCCGTGAGTACTGGGAAGGCCGCAGCCTGCAGCAGCTCGGCCGCCGCCGCATCTCGATCTTCGCGCGCAATGCCTACCGGCACGGCGTGCTCGGCCGCTTCATCGGCGTGGCCCACGCCGCGGCACGCTTGCACGGCGTCGACCTGCGCGAGCTCCTGAACGCGCGCACGCTGGACGATCAGCGCGCGTTCTTCGAGACCATGCTGGCGCCGCTGTTCGACAAGCCGGTGGTGCGCTGGGCGACAGCCAACCGCCTGTCGCTTTACGGTCTCGGCATCCCGCCAGCGCAGTACGAGGCCTTGGCGGGCGGCCGCGACATGGGCTCGGTGCTACGCGCGCGCGTCGAGCGCTTGGCCTGCGGCTTCAGCCTCGACGACAACTACTTCGCCTGGCAGGCCTTCGGGCGGTGCTACAGCACCGACGGCGACGGACCGTTGCCGCCCTATCTGCGGCGCGAGCAGTTCGACACGGTGCGGGCGCGGGTCGATCGCATCGAGGTGCTGAACAGGTCGGCAACCGAGTATCTCGCTGCTTGCTCCGCGGCCTCGTGCGATCGGTACGTCCTGCTCGATGCCCAGGACTGGATGACCGACGCCCAGCTCGATGCGCTCTGGACCGAGATCACCCGCACGGCGCGACCGGGCGCGCGCGCGATCTTCCGCACCGCCGCCGAGCCGTCGCTGCTGCCCGGCCGTCTCGATCCTGCGCTGCTGGCGCGCTGGCGCTACGAGGAGGCGGCCTCGCTGGCGTTCACGGCGCGCGACCGGTCGGCCGTCTATGGCGGCTTCCACCTCTACATCCTCGCGGACTAGGCGCGTGGGCGAGCCGGGCGCTCTGGACCTGATGGATCGCATCTACCGCCATCAGCGGCATGTCTACGACGTCACGCGGAAGTTCTATCTACTGGGTCGCGATCGCCTGATCGACGAGCTGGCGCCGCCGCCGGGCGGGCGGGTGCTCGAGGTCGGTTGCGGCACGGCCCGCAACCTCGTGCACGCGGCACGGCTGTGGCCGGGGACCAGCTTTTTCGGCGTCGATCTCTCGAACGAGATGCTGGCGACCGCGCGGCAGACCGTCGAGCGCGCCCGCCTCGGCGACCGCATCCGGCTGGCCCGCGCCGACGCGACCAGCTTCGACCCTGCCCTGCTGTTCGGGGTGCCGGGGTTTTCGCGCATCTTCTTCTCCTACAGCCTGTCGATGATCCCGGCCTGGCGCGACGCCCTTGCACGCGCCCTGCACTGGCTGCCGCCCGGCGGTGAGCTCCACATCGTCGATTTCGGTGGCCAGGAGCGCCTGCCGCCGTGGTTCGGCGCCGGCCTCCGCCGGTGGCTGGCCTGGTTCCATGTCGAGCCCCGCATGGGGCTCGAGGCGGAACTGGCGGCGCTCGCGGGTCATTCCGGCTCGCTGAGGTGCCTCGACCGACCACATGGCGGATATGCCCAGTACGCCGTGTTCCGTCGCGGGCCGAACGGGTAACCCTTCCCGACCGGGTGTTGGCAAGGCCGAGAGGCGATGCTACCCCGGCAGATCGACTGAGTCGGGAGTAGCAACATGACCGAAGCCTTCATCTGCGATGCCATTCGCACGCCGGTCGGCCGTTACAATGGCGGTCTTGCCGCCATGCGCGTGGACGATCTTGCCGCCCATCCCATCAAGGCGCTGATCAAACGCAACGCAGGTGTCGACTGGGGCTCGGTCGACGATGTGATCTATGGCTGCGTCAACCAGGCCGGCGAGGACAATCGCAATGTCGCGCGCATGGCCGGCCTGCTGGCCGGCCTGCCGGTCGAGGTCGCCGGTGCCACGGTCAATCGCCTGTGTGGCTCCGGGCTGGAAGCGGCGGGCCATGCCGCGCGCGCGGTGAAGCTCGGCGAGGCCGACATGATGATCGCGGGCGGCGTCGAAGGCATGACGCGCTCGCCCTATGTCATGGGCAAGCCCGAAGGCCCGTTCGATCGCTCGATGAAGCTCGAGGACACGGTGCTGGGCTGGCGCTTCATCAACCCACGCCTGAAGGCGGCCTACGGCGTCGATGCCATGGGCCTGACCGCCGAGAATGTCGCCGGCGAGCATCAGATCAGCCGCACCGACCAGGATGCCTTCGCCTACCGCAGCCAGCGGCGTTGCAAGGCGGCGCAGGAGCGAGGCTTTTTCGACAAGGAGATCGTCGAGGTCTGCGTGAAGAAGGGCAAGACCGAGACGGTCGTCGCCAAGGACGAGCATCCGCGCGGCGACACCACGATGGAGATTCTCTCGAAGCTGCCGGCGGCCTTCCGCGAGGGCGGCTCGGTGACGGCGGGCAATTCGTCGGGCCTCAACGACGCCGCGTGTGCGATGATCATCGCCTCGGAGGCCGCCGCCAAGGCCAACGGCCTCACGCCGCGCGCGCGTATCCTGGGCGCTGTGTCAGCCGGCGTGCCGCCGCGCGTCATGGGCATCGGTCCAGTGCCGGCGACCCAGAAGCTGCTGGCCAAGCTCGGCATGACGGTGCGCGACTTCGACACGATCGAGCTCAACGAGGCGTTCGCCGCCCAGGCGCTGGCGGTGCTGCGTCAGCTCGGCCTCTCCGACGATGCCGACAACGTCAATCCGAACGGCGGCGCCATCGCCATCGGCCATCCGCTGGGCGCCTCGGGTGGCCGGTTGATGATCACCGCGCTCAATCAGCTCGAGGCGACCGGCGGCAAGCGCGCCCTTTGCACCATGTGCATCGGCGTCGGCCAGGGCATCGCGCTGGCGCTCGAGCGGGTCTGAATTCGACATGAACAAGGGTCCCTCGCTGCGCCCGGGATGACACGAAGACTGTCATCCCGAGCGCAGCGAGGGACCTTTCATTTTTTCACACCGCCTCGCGGAGCTTGACGCCGGCTTGGCGCATCTCGCTCAGCATGCGCTGCCTGCTGCCGTCGAGATCGATGGCGGCGGTTGCGGCCTGCACCACAGCGACCTCGAAGCCGGCCTGGCGGGCGTCGAGCGCCGACCAGCCGACGCAGTAGTCGAGGGCCAGTCCACACATCACCAGGCGCGTGAAGCCGCGCTCCTTCAGGTAGCCATCGAGCCCGGTGCGCGTGACGCGATCGTTCTCGCGGAACGCCGAATAGGAATCGATGCCGGGATGAAAGCCCTTGCGGACGACCATCTGCACCTTGCCGACCTGCAGGTCGGGGTGGAACGCAGCACCCGGGGTGCCCTGCACGCAATGGTCCGGCCATAGGGTTTGCGGGCCGTAGGGGAAGTCGCGCGCACTGAAAGGATCAGCGCCCGGCCAGGCGCTGGCAAACGACGCGTGGCCCGGCGGATGCCAGTCCTGCGTCAGGACCACGTTGTCGTGGTGCGCGATCAACCGGTTGACCAGCGGCACGATGGCATTCCCGCCGGGAACGGCAAGGGTGCCGCCTTCGCAGAAATCGTTCTGCAGGTCGATGACGATCAGGGCCTCATGGGGCATCGGTCCCGGCTCCTATAGGGGCGCGATATCGCCGCGCTGCTGCTCCGCCTCGAACGCCGCCGACCAGTCGTCGATCGTGCCCGAGTCGATGGCGCCGCGTATCCCGCGCATCAGGTCCTGATAGTAGTGCAGGTTGTGCCAGGTCAGCAGCATGGCGCCGAGGATCTCCTCGGCGCGGATGAGATGATGCAGATAGGCCCGGCTGTGATGTCGGCAGGCCGGGCAGCCGCACTGCCCGTCGATCGGGCGTGGATCGTCGCGATGGCGGGCGTTGCGCAGGTTGAGCTCGCCGCGCCGGGTGAAGGCCTGCGCCGTTCGGCCGCCGCGCGTGGGCAGGACGCAATCGAACATGTCGATGCCGCGCCGCACCGCGCCGACGATGTCGGCGGGCCGGCCGACGCCCATCAGGTAGCGCGGCCGCTCGGCGGGCAGCATCGGCACGGTCATGTCGAGGACGGCGAACATCCGCTCCTGGCCTTCGCCGACGGCCAGGCCGCCCACCGCGTAGCCGTCGAAGCCGATCGCCGTCAGCGCAGCCACGCTCTCTTCTCGAAGTGCAGGATAGACGCTCCCCTGCACGATGCCGAACAGGCCATAGCCTGCGCGCTCGCTGAAGGCCCGCTTGCCGCGCTCCGCCCATTTCATCGAGAGCCGCATCGAAGCGGCGGCCTCGGGCTCCTCGACCGGCCAGCTCGTGCATTCGTCGAACGACATGGTGACGTTGGCGTCGAGCAGCTTCTGGATCTCGATCGAGCGCTCGGGCGTCAGTCGATGCTGGGTGCCGTCGATCGGCGAGCGGAAGGTGACGCCGTCGGCGTCGAGCTTGCGCAGCTCCTTGAGCGACATCACCTGGAACCCGCCCGAATCGGTCAGGATCGGCCGCGGCCAGTTCATGAACTTGTGCAGGCCGCCCAGGTTGGCGACGCGCTCCGCCCCGGGACGCAGCATCAGGTGGAAGGTATTGCCGAGGATCATCTCGGCGCCGGTCTCGACGACCGATTGCGGCATCATTGCCTTGACCGTGCCGCCGGTGCCAAGGGGCATGAAGGCCGGCGTCTCGACCGTGCCGTGCGCGGTGCCGATGCGGCCGCGCCGCGCCTGGCCATCTGTGGCCAGCAGGTCGAAAGTGAGGCTCATCGGTGCAACAGACAACAATCGCCGTAGGAATAGAAGCGGTAACGCCGGTCGATGGCGTGCGCGTAGGCCGCCTTCATGCGTTCCAGCCCGGCGAAGGCCGCGACCAGCATGAAGAGGGTGGAGCGCGGCAAATGGAAGTTCGTGAGCAGCAGGTCGACGGCACGGAAGCGGAACCCCGGGACGATGAAGATGTCGGTCTCGCCGGTCCAGGCGGCCATCGCCCCGTCGTGGAGGCGGGCGACGGTCTCCAGGAGACGCAACGACGTCGTTCCGATCGACACGATCCGGCCGCCCGCGGCCCGCGTGCGCTCGATGGCGCGGGCGGTGTCGGTCGGAACCTCACCCCACTCGGCGTGCATCGTATGGGCGTCGGTATCGTCGACCCGCACGGGTTGGAAGGTGCCGGCGCCGACATGGAGCGTCACCCCTGCCGTGGCGATGCCGGCCTCGCCGAGTGCGGCCATCAGGCCCGGCGTGAAGTGGAGGCCGGCGGTGGGCGCCGCCACCGAACCGTCGTGCCGGGCGAACAGCGTCTGGTAGTCGCCGCGGTCGCGGGCATCGGCGATGCCGGATCGGATATAGGGCGGCAGCGGCACCGCACCGGTTCGTTCGAGGGTGGCGAGAAAGGCGGCGCCGCTGGTTTCGAAGGCGAGCACCAGCGAGCCGTCGTCGTTCTTGGTGTCGACTGTGGCGCCGAGGCTGTCGGCGAAGGCGAGCCGGTCGCCCGGCCGTAGTCGCTTGGTGGGGCGGGCAAAGCAAAGCCATCTTCCGCCGCCCAGGTCGCGAATCAGCAGAGCTTCGACGGCGACGTCCTGGCGGCCCTGCATGCCGTGCCGCACGCCCTTCAAGCGCGCCGGAATCACCTTGGTGTCGTTGAACACCAGCAGATCACCGCGACGCAGGAGGTGGGGCAGGTCGCGCACGTTGCGATCGTGCAGTCCGTCCGGCCTCACGTCGAGCAGCCGCGCGGAATCGCGCGGCTGGACAGGACGCTGCGCGACCAGATCGTCGGGCAGCGCAAAATCGAATAGATCGACTCGCATCGCAAGCTGCGGCTCTTCTCATTCTCCTCCCCAACGAAGTTGGGGAGGTGTCTGCGTCTTCGCGGACGGAGGAATCATGAATCATCGCTCCATGGCCCCTTGTGTCCGGAAAATTTGAGAGAATGTGCGAACGGGCGGCTGTTGGCCGCAACCGCCCGTCGTCGACCCTGAGCCCGTTGACCCCAGAGGCGGAAGCCTGTGACGGAGCGTGGGACAGGGCCGATGTCTTCCTTAAACCCGAACAGTTGCTTGGGCTTAGAGCCCGAACGAGCAAGGAAGGGAGCCGGAGGATGGCACAGATCAGGACGATTGTCGGCCTCGATATTGCCAAGGACAAAATCGATGCGTGCATTCGCTCGGCGTCGGCCGAGCGGACGTTCGCCAACACCGCGGAGGATCATCGCGAGCTGCCGCGCTGGCTTTCCGAGCACGCCGTCGGCAGGGCGGTGATGGAAGCGACCGGTGGCTACGAGCAGAGCTGGGCGGAGCTGCTCGAGCAGGCCGGCGTGGAAGTGGTGATCGTCGATCCCAGGCGGGTCCGCGACTTCGCCAAGTCGGCTGGCCAACGGGCCAAGAACGACCCGATCGATGCCAGGATGATCGCCTGGTTCGGCGAGACGTTCGCCAACCTGACGGGCAAGCCTCGCGACAAGGAGCGTCGGGTCCTCGAGCAGTTGGTCAAGGCCCGTCAGAGCCTGGGCGGCCTGAAGGATCGGATGGTCAGTCGGGGCGTGCACCAGCAGCCGACGGAAGTGCGCAAGGCCTATCGGGCGGCCACCAAGGCTCTTGCCACGCAGATCGCCAAGCTGGAGGCCGCGATCGCCGACAAGATCGAGCACGACGCTGAATTCGCCAAACGCGCCGACATCATCCAGAGCGTCCCGGGGCTGGCCGATGTCGCAACCTCTGGCCTTGTCGCCCTCATGCCCGAGCTCGGCCATGTCGACGACCAGGCCGCTGCCGCCTTGCTCGGCGTCGCCCCCTACGATGACGACAGTGGCGATCGACGCGGCCCGCGCCACATCGCGGGCGGCCGCCACAGGTTGCGCAGGCTGCTCTACATGCCGATCGTCGGCGCGGCCACTCAGCATAATCCTGTGCTCAAGGCCTACTACAAGCGTCTGCTGGCCCGCGGCAAGCCCGAGAAGGTCGCCTTCATCGCCTGCATGCGCAAGCTGATCACCATTCTCAACACCATGCTCAAACGCGGCGAGAAATGGGATCCCGACAAGTACGCCCGGGCATGACCGGGGCCATCGGCCTTCCTTGCCGATGGCATCAAAAGTACGACTGGTTGTAGGATAGTCGCGCCGGTGAAGCGGAGACGGGCTCTGCTGGGGAGCACCCCGTCGAGGAATAGCCGGCAAGAAACTCACAGTGATGACGGCGTGACCGGTCGGCCCTGCCTGCCGGCCACGTCGCTCGCTGCCGGCCATACTGCGCCTACCGTCCATCACTGTAGATTTCTTCATGCCTCTAAAACCCACGCCTGCTACGGCACAGTTGCTCCGTCGCCAGTGCGACATTCGAGCTTCGCTCGAAAGCGCATAGACGGCGACACTTCCCCAGCGTTGCCGGGCAGGAGAGTTGATCAGGTCTGGCCGATATCCATCACCTCGGCGTCCGAATCGTCGGCCGGCGGCTCCGTGGAGGGATCGACCAGGCTGACGAAGCGATGGACGCCGTTCACGACCTCGCGCTTAACGCGGGCCCGGGTTTCCAGGCAATGCAGATGGGCAAGGGTCTCGGCGAAGGCGAACACGACCTGGTTGTTGTCGAGATGGCGCGGGAACAGGACGGGCACCATGTCCCAGCCGGTCGCGCCCTCGGCGCCGCGATGGGCGATCGCGGCGGTCATGTCGTTCATGCGTGCATCGTGATGGGCCACCAGCTGATCGAGCCTGGTGTGCAGCCCGACAAAGGGGAAGCCGTGCGAGGGCAGGATCAGCGCATTGGCCGGCAGCCGGCGGAAGCGCGAAAAGCCGTCGAGGAACCAAGTGAGGGCGTCGGCGCGCGGCTCGTTGGGCCATACGCCGACATTGGTGCTGATCTTGGGCAGCACCTGGTCGCCGGCGATCAGGACATTGAGCTCCGGGCACCACAGCGAGGCGTGCTCCGGCGCGTGTCCGCGACCGACGATCACGTCCCAGCGATGGCCTGCCAGCGTGATGGGATGAGCATGGATCAGGCGCTGGAACGAGGTCGGCAACGGCCCCACGCCCTTGGCGTAGCCGCCCTTGTGGCGATGGAACAGGCTGATCTTGTCGGCCGGCACCCCATTGCGCGCGAGATGGGCGGCGCGCACGCCCTCGCTCTCGATGAAGTCGTTGCGGGCGGCGACGGCGCTCATGTACTCGCCCAGGGTCATCATGAGCTGCGCGTCCCAGCGCTCGCACAGCCAGCCGGCCATGCCGACATGGTCGGGATGCATGTGGGTGGCGATGACGCGCACGACCGGCTTGCCGGCGAGGTCGTTGGCGAAGATCCGCTCCCACAGCTCGTGTGTCTGCTGCATGTTGATGCCGGTATCGACGATGATCCAGCCGTCCTGATCTTCGATCAGCCACAGATTGATGTGGTTGAGCTGGAAGGGCAGCGGCATGCGCAGCCAGTAGATGCCAGGGGCGACCTTCTTGACGGTGCCGGGTTCCGGCACGTCCCCGCAGGGAAAGCGCAATTGGGCCAGCAGTCGCTGGGCGATGTCGGGTGAATCGGGCATGAATCTAACTAGACACAGATGCCCGCCGGTGTCACGGCTGCGAACCGATGGCCCGCCATGCGATATCGCGACGGCAAAAGCCTTCAGGCCAGTCGATCAGGTCGACTGCCCGATAGGCCCGGTCTCGCGCCACTCCGACGGTCGGTCCCATCGCCGTGACGTTCAACACCCGGCCGCCATTGGCGAGCACCCGCTTGCCGTCTGGCCTGGTGCCGGCGTGGAAGATCTCGACGCCTTCGACCCGGGACGCGGCCTCCAGGCCGCGAATCTCGCTGCCTTTCTGGTAGGCGTCGGGATAGCCCTTGGCCGCCATCACCACGGTCAGGGCCGTCTCGTCCGACCAGCGCAGATCGAAATGGCGCAGGCCGCCATCGGCGGTCGCGATCAACGCCGGCAGGATGTCGGACTTGAGTCGCATCATCAGGACCTGGGTCTCCGGATCGCCGAAGCGGCAGTTGTACTCGAAGATCTTTGGCCCCTGCGCCGTGATCATGAGGCCGGCATAGAGGACACCCTTGAACGGTGTCCCAGCCTCGGACATGGCACGCACGGTCGGCAGGATGATCTCGTCCATGGTGCGCTGCTGCATGGCCGCATCGAAGATCGGGGCAGGCGAGTAGGCCCCCATGCCGCCGGTGTTGGGGCCCTTGTCGCCATCGAAGGCCCGCTTGTGGTCCTGCGCTCCGATCAACGGCAGGGCGTGCTCGCCATCGCACAGGGCGAAGAAGCTGGCTTCCTGGCCGACCAGGAACTCCTCGATGACCACCGAGGCGCCGGCCGCGCCAAAACGATTGGCCGACAGCATGTCGCGAACCGCTGCGATGGCCTGATCGACCGTGTCGGCGACGATCACGCCCTTGCCGGCGGCCAGCCCGTCGGCCTTGACGACGATGGGCGCTCCCCGGGCCTTGACGTAATCGACGGCCCTGTCGACATCGGTGAAGCGCTCATAGGCGCCGGTCGGGATGCCGCAGCGGCGGCACAGATCCTTGGTGAAGCCCTTGGAGCCTTCGAGCTGAGCTGCCTGTGCCGATGGACCGAAAACCTTGATGCCGGCTTCAGCCAGCCGGTCGGCCAGACCCGCAACCAGTGGTACCTCGGGACCAACCACCACGAAATCGATCTTCTGGGCGAGGGCCAGCGCCACCTGGCCCGCGACATTCTCTGCCGCGACATCGATGCATTCCGCGACCTGGGCGATGCCGGCATTGCCGGGAGCGCAATAGAGCTTGCTGCAGAGCGGCGACGCGGCAATCGCCCAGCATAGCGCGTGCTCGCGGCCGCCGCCCCCTACGACCAACACCCGCATGTTCCCCAACCCCTTGAAATCAATGGCCGAATTTCTGATATGACCAAGTGCGTCCGGCAGCGACAAAAATCATGAAAGCACCCGGGTGCAAAGCGGAGTTTTTGCCCGTGGTGGACAAGTGACAGCGACCCACAGGGGCCGGCTTACCCGCCCTGGCGCGGCAGTATAGCTTCGGCGCATGGAAGCAAGCGCACCGGAGCAGGTCGTCAGCAACGTCCCGGAATTCACCGTTTCCGAGCTCTCCTTCGCGCTCAAGCGGGAAGTCGAGACGGCGTTCCCGCGCGTGCGTGTGCGCGGCGAGATCAGCCAACCGACGTTCCCGCGCTCCGGTCATTGCTATTTCCGCCTCAAGGACGAGAACGCCGTCCTCGATGCCATCTGCTGGAAGGCGACGATCCCGCGGCTCGGGCTCCGGATCGAGGAGGGGCTGGAGGTCATCGCGACCGGGAGGCTCACGACCTATGCCGCCTCGTCGCGTTATCAGATCATCGTCGATCGCGTGGAAATCGCCGGCGCCGGCGCGCTGCTGAAGCTCCTGGAGGATCGCCGCCGCAAGCTGCAGGCCGAGGGCCTGTTCGATGCCGAGCGCAAGCGGGCCTTGCCCTATCTGCCCGAAATCGTGGGTGTGGTGACCTCGCCCAGCGGCGCGGTGATCCGCGACATCCTGCATCGTCTGGCCGACCGCTTCCCGCGGCGCGTGCTGGTCTGGCCGGTCGCGGTGCAGGGTGAGAAGGCGGCGGGCGAGGTTGCGGCCGCCATCAACGGCTTCAATCGCCTGCCCGAGGTCGGGCCCGTCCCGCGACCCGACGTGCTGATCGTCGCGCGCGGCGGCGGCAGCCTGGAAGACCTGTGGGCCTTCAACGAGGAGATCGTCGTCCGCGCCGCCGCCGCGTCGACCATCCCCCTGATCTCCGCTGTCGGCCACGAGACCGACACGACCCTGATCGACTTCGTCTCCGACCGCCGGGCGCCGACGCCGACGGCGGCGGCGGAAATGGCGGTGCCGGTACGCGCCGACCTGGTGGCCGAGACCCTCGATTATGCCAAGCGTCTGCTGGGCGGCATGAGCCGCCTGTTGCGCGAGCGCGGAGTCGAGCTCGCCGGTCTGGGGCGCGGGCTGGGCGATCCGCGTCGCCTGATCGAGGAGCGTCAGCAGCGCCTCGACGAGCGCGGCGAGCGCCTGGCGTTGGCCACGCGCCAACTCGTCGAGCGCCGCGCGCATGCGCTGGCGGCTGCGCGACTGGTGAGCCCGGTTGCCGTGCTGGCTGCCAAGCAGCAGGCGTTCCTGAGCGAAGCCCGTATGCTCGACAGCGCGATGAAGCGCTACAAGGACGGAGCGCTCCAGAAGATGGAACGCACCGGCGACAGGCTCGAGCAGATCGGCGATAGACTGCAACGCGGTGGTACGGCGTTCCTCGAACAGTGCCTGCGTCGGGTCGAGCAGTCGGCCAAGCTGCTCGAAAGCTATTCCTTCCGCTCCGTCCTCACGCGCGGGTTCGCCTTGGTGCGGGACCAGGACGGACATCCGGTGCTGGCCGCCGCTGAAGTCCGCGCCGGCGACACGCTCGCCATCGATTTCGCCGATGGCCGCATCGGCGCCCGCGTGACCGACGGCGCCAGCACGGCGCCGCGACCTGCTGCCCCGCCGCGTCGTCGCGATGGCGGCGGCGGGCAGGGCTCGTTGTTGTAACGAATTCTTCAGGTGAATCGGGGAGAGACCATGACGGTTGAGCCATTGTCGACGGATACGATCAAGAACTTCATGTATGCGAGCACGGCCACGGTCTCGATGCAGATGCTGAAACGCGGCTTTCGCAACAGCGCCATCAACGGCGTGCGGCCGGTCAATCCCGCCGCGGCGCGCATGGTCGGGCCGGCTTTCACACTGCGCTACATTCCCGGCCGCGAGGATCTCGACCAGCCGCCCAAGCCCAGCGATCCGCCGAGCGCCCAGCGCGAAGCGATCGAGGGCACGCCGGCTGGCCACGTGCTGGTCATCGGCACGGAGAGCAACACGGCCGCCGGCACGCTGGGCGATATCCTGGCGCTGCGCTTGAAGGTGCGCGGCGTCGCCGGCGTGCTGAGCGACGGCGCGATGCGCGACACGCCGGTGATCGGCAAGATGGATTTCCCGGTCTACTGCACCGCTGCCGCCGCGCCGCCCAGCATGACCCGGCTGCATCCAGTGGAAACCGAGACGCCGGTCGGAATCTGCGGCGTGCCGGTCTATCCCGGCGACGTTATCGTGGCCGACGAGGATGGTGCCATCGTCGTGCCGCGCCACCTCGCCGACGAGGTGGCGCGCGATTCATTCGAGCAGGAGCGACTGGAAAAGTTCGTCGCCATCCGGATCAGCCAGGGCATCCCGATCGCCGGCACCTACCCGCCGAACGACGAGACGAAGGCGCTCTACGAAGCCTGGATCAAGGCCGGCGAGCCGGCTGCCGACTGAAGGGAACGGCGGCATGCGCTTGATGGCGATAGGCGCGATGGCGTCGATCGTGGCGGGCTGCGGCTCGACCGCGTCGCCCAACCAGGAGGCGACCGACCGGCAGTTCGGTCCGCCGCCTGCCGGGATGGCGGCGGTCTATTTCTACAATCCTGCCTCCCGCGGACCATCCGTCAATGTGATGGCAGGACAGATGGTGGTCGGTCAGCTGCCGCCCAAGAGCTGGATGAGGGTCGATCTCAGCCCGGGCTGGCATGCGATGCGATGCATTGCGAGCGAGGCGGCAAATCCCTCGTCACTCACCCTGGCATCGGGTGACATCAAGTTCGTCGATGTTGAAGGCTCCGCCGCCACTCAGGGCTGCACCATCCGCGAGACCGGTGCGGAAGCGGGCCGTGCCGCCGTGCTGGCCGGCAATAGCGTTGCGCCGTCGCGCTGAAGACATGAACAAAGGTCCCTCGCGGTGCTCGGGATGACAGGGTGTGTCGAGGCCAGCACCGACTGTCATCCCGGGCACCGCGAGGGACCATTCGCCTTCGGCAAAGGCCTAAGTGCAGCTCAAGGCGGCAGGGCGCCATACGGCTTGGTGATCAGCTCGAGCAGATGACCGTTGGGATCGTCGAAGTAGACGCCGCGGCCGCCCCAATGGTGATTGATCTTGCCCGGCTCATGCTTGTGCGGGTCGGCCCAGTAGGCGATGCCGGCCGACTTGATCTTGGCAAAAGCCGTATCGAATTCGTGGTCTTCAACCAGGAAGGCGTAGTGCGACGTGCGGACGTCCTTCGAATCGACGAAGTCGAGGGTCACGCCATTGCTGGTCTGCACCGGGCGGAAAACTCCCCATTGAGGCCCCGCCTCGACACCCAGGATATCGGCCAGGAAGGCCGCCGAGGTGTCCTTGTTCCTGGCTGGAATGATGATGTGATTGAGGGCTGGCATGCTGCCTCCGCAAGACTCACCCCGACAACATAGGCACGTCGGCTGGCGGTTCAACCGTCTCTAGGAGGCCGCGGCGTCGGGCAGGACGCGCCGTTTCAGCGGTTGCCAGGACCCGCGCGGGATCGGCTGCAGGGTGTCGACGAACTGCTGCGCGCAGCTTTGCCAGGTGAACGTCTCGGCGTGACGACGGCAATCGGCGGGATCGCGCCCGACCGCGGCCAGGCATGCCCTGCGCAGGTCCTCGTCGAGTGCCCCGACCTTCGCATCGGTAATGACGTCGAGCGGACCCGCTACCGGATAGCCCGCCACCGGCACGCCCGAGGCAAGGGCTTCGACCATGACCAGGCCGAAGGTGTCGGTACGGCTCGGAAAGACGAAGCAGTCGGCCTCGGCGTAGCGCGCCGATAGTTCGTCTGTGTCGACCGATCCGAAGAAACGGACGTTGCGATAGCGGCGCTTCAATTTCTTGAGCTGCGGGCCGCCGCCGACCACCCATTTCGTCCCGGGCAGGTCGAGGTCGAGGAAGGCCTGGATGTTCTTCTCGATCGCAACCCGTCCGGCATAGAGCCAGATCGGTCGCGGCTCGTCCGTGTCGCGACGGGGCTGCGGGCGGAAGGCGGTGATGTCGACGCCGCGCGACCATGGCACCAGGTTCTTGAAGCCGCGGGCGGCGAGCTCGTCGCGGATCGATTGTGCAACCACGAGCACGGCGGCCGACGGTGCATGGAAGCGCCGCACGAAGGCGTAGCTCCACGAGACGGGCAGGCGGATGCGCGCATGCACGTACTCGGGAAAGCGCGTGTGGTAGGCGGTCGTGAAGGGGATCCCGCGGTCGACGCAGAATTTGCGCGCCGCCCAGCCCAGCGGGCCTTCGGTCACCAGATGGATCGCATCGGGCGCGAAGAGCTTCAGCATGTGGGCAAGCCGGGCGGCGGGAAACAGCGACAAGCGGATTTCCGGGTAGGTCGGGCAGGGCAGCGTGCGGAACCGATCGGGCCCGAACACCTCGATATCGTGCCCTTCGCCGCGCAGGATCTGGGCCACGGTCTCGATCGTGCGGACGACTCCGTTGATTTGTGGCCGCCAGGCGTCGGAGACGATCGCTATGCGCAAGAGCGGTGCGTCCTACTCCGCGGCCACGCGGGCCGGGGCTGGAACGAGCCGTGGCGCGGCCTGCCGCCTGGCATGCTCCTCGGCCCAGTGCACGATGCGCAGCCGGCCGTCGAAATCCTCGACCAGAGCGGTGCAGCTTTCGACCCAGTCGCCGTCGTTGCAGTAGAGGATGCCGTCGATGGTGCGGATCTCGGCATGGTGGATGTGACCGCACACGACGCCGTCGACGCCGCGGCGGCGCGCCTCGACCGCCACGGCCTGCTCGTAATTGTCGATGAACTGAACGGCGTTCTTGACCCGGTGCTTGAGATACGCCGACAGCGACCAGTAGGACAGGCCGAGCCGCCGGCGCCCCCAGTTGAACAGCGTGTTGAGTCGCAGCGCCATCGTGTAGGCCCAATCGCCGAGCAGGGCGAGCCAGCGCGCATACCGGACGATGCCGTCGAATTGATCGCCGTGGATCACCAGAAGCTTGCGTCCCTCGGGCGTGACATGGATCGCGTCTTCCTGGACGCGCACTTCGCCGAAGGTGAGCTGGCAGTATTGACGCGCCGCCTCGTCGTGATTGCCGGGAACGTAGATGACGGTCGTGCCCTTGCGCGCCTTGCGCATGATCTTCTGCACGACATCGTTGTGCGCCTGCGGCCAGTACCACCAGCGCTTCAGGCGCCAGCCGTCGACGATGTCTCCGACCAGGTACAGGTATTCGCTCTCGTTCCTTTTCAGGAAATCGAGCAGCAGTTCAGCCTGACAACCGCGGGTGCCAAGATGGATGTCCGACAGGAAGATCGCGCGATGGCGGGCCGGTTGATGGCGTTCGATCACAGTCATGTTGATAGTGGGCGACCGACACAAAATCTGACGTGCGCGATTGCACGGTACGCTTTGGATTGTGTATGTCCGCCGTTGCGTCGCCGTGAACCGGTTATGGCACTTCGATGACATTCCCCTCATCCAAGGCAATGCTGCTGATCTTCAATCCGACGGCTGGACGTCGTCGGCGCGGCTTGGTGGATGCCGTCGTGCGGCATATCCGTGACGAGGGATGGACCGTCGACGCCGTCGAAACCGGGGCGGCGGGCGATGCGCGGCGCCTCGCCGAGCAATGCGACTCGCACTACGCCGTCATCGCCGTCGCCGGCGGCGACGGCACGATCAACGAGGTTGTGAACGGCCTGGCCCGGCGGGGCGGCGATGGGCCGGCCGTCGGCATCGTGCCGCTGGGGACGGCCAATGTGCTGGCGCACGAGCTGGGGCTGGATTTTTCCGCCGCCGCCATCGCCCGGACCATGATCTCGGGCCACGCCGTGCTGATGCAGCCCGGCCAGGCGGGCAGTGGATCGGACGATCTGCGCTGCTTCTCGTTGATGGCCGGAGCGGGGTTCGACGCCAAGGTGGTGGCGGGCGTCACCACCCGGCTCAAGCGCCGCTGGGGCCGCGCCGCCTATGTCTGGCGCTCGCTCGTCGAGACGTGCCGCTATCGGCCGGTCCGTTACAGTGTCGAGGTTGACGGTGTGCGCCATGAGGCAGCGTCGGTGATCGTGACGCGCGGTCGGCATTATGCCGGGCCGTTCGTGGTCGCGCCCGATGCCGCGCTCGGCAAGCCGCTGCTGCATGTCTGCCTGTTCGAGCGCTGGGGCCGCGCCCATACCCTGCGATTCGGCCTGGCCCTGCTGCGGGGACGCCTGCCCAATACCGGCGGCTACCGGGTAATTGCAGGCCGAGAGGTCCGTATCGCCGTTCTGAGCGACGCCGGCGAGAACGGCCGGCAGCCTGTGCAGATCGACGGTGATGACGCGCTCACATTGCCGGTGTCGATCGGCCTCGCCGCAGGAGCGGTGCGCCTGCTCCATCCGGCGTAGTGAGCCTGGTTAGCGCACTGCCTGCTGCAGCCGGCGCACCATGTCGGGGGTCGGATGGCCGTCGGCCGGCAGGCCGGCCTTCTTCTGAAAGAGGCGTACGGCCGATCGGGTCTTGGGGCCGACCAGGCCGTCTGCCTCGTCGGTGTAGAGGCCGAGCCTGGCCAGGCGCGACTGCATATCGATGATGGTGTCGCGCGACAGCGGTTCGTCGTCGGCCGGCGGCGCCTGCATGACCGCCGGGCCACCGGCGATCTGGCGGGCCAGGATGCCGACCGCCAGCGCATAGAGCGTCGAGCGGTTCCAGTTCATCACCGCCTTGAAGTTGGGATAGAGGATGAAGGCGGGGCCGCGCCAGCCGGCCGGCAGGATGATCGATGACGGCTCGTCGACATTGGGCAGCGGTGCGCCGCCCGCCTTCTTGACGCCCATCGCCGCCCAGACGCGCACCGGCTTCTCGATCGTCGAATCCGCCTGATCGAGCGGGAAGCCCTGCGGCAGGATCACCTCCTCGCTCGATGGCAGGCCGGGCTTGAAACCGACGCCGCGAAGGTAATTTGCGGCCGAGGCAAAAGCGTCGGGCAGGCTGGTCCAGAGGTCGATGCGGCCGTTGCCGTCACGGTCGACGCCCCATTTCATGAAGGTCGACGGCATGAACTGCATGTTGCCCATCGCGCCGGCCCACGAGCCGCGCATCTGGTCGCGGGTCATGTGATTGAGGGCGAGGATGCGGAGCGCCTGGACCGTCTCGTTGCTGAAGAAGTCCCGCCGCTTGGTCATGCAGGCGAGCGTGGCCACGGAGCGCACGACCTGGAAGTCGCCCATGAAGCCGCCGTAGTTCGTCTCCATGCCCCAGAAGGCCATGAGGTATTGCGCCGGCACGCCGTACTCGGCCTGGATGGCGTCGAGCAGGGCGCGGTTCTGCGCCATCCGCTGCTGGCCCTTGACGATGCGGTCCGCCGTCACCGAGTTGCCGACATACTTGGCGTAGGTCTGTGAGAACTCCGGCTGGCGCGTATCGAGATCGATGATCTTCTGATCCGGCGTCAGGCCCTGGAAAGCCTTGTCGACGAGGCTTGTCGGCACGCCCTGGCGCACCGCCTCGGCCTTGATGTCCTGCAGGCAGGCCTGGAAGTCGCTCTGGGCGAAGGTCGGGCCGGCAAAGAGGGCCGTCGTTGCGGCAAGAAGGGCAATCTTGGAGAGGGCTTTCATGCCGCCGAGTCTATCACGACCCGGCGACGGTCATTCCCTCGATTCTCACGGTCGGCGCGTTGGTGGCGCCTTTGAACCTGAGATCGTCGGCAGGTGTCATGTTCAGGAACATGTCCTTGAGATTGCCCGCAACGGTGATGCCGCTCACCGGCCAGGCGAGCTTGCCGTTCTCGATCCAGAAGCCCGACGCGCCGCGGCTGTAGTCACCGGTGACGCCATTGACGCCGAAGCCGATCATGTCGGTGATGAACAGCCCGCTCTTGATGTCGGCGATCAGCTCGTCGACCGAGAGCTTGCCCTTCTCGAGATAGAAGTTCGAGGTCGTGGGCGACGGCGGGCCCGAGGTGCCGCGCGCGGCGTGACCGGTCGGCTTCAGGGAAAGCTGGCGTGCCGCCGCGAGGTCGAGAAGCCAGGTCGTCAGGACGCCGTCATCGATTACAGCATAACGCTTGGTCGGCAGGCCTTCGGCATCGAAAGGCCGGCTGCCCAGGCCGCGCTTGCGCAAGGGGTTGTCGAGGATGCGGATGCCGTCGGCGAAGATCTTGGCACCCATCTTGTCCTTGAGGAACGACGTGCCGCGCGCCACGGAACGCCCGTTGATGGCGCCTGCCAGGTGGCCGATCAGGCCGCCCGAGATCCGCCGGTCGTAGACCACCGGCACACGGGCACTCTGCGCCTTGCGCGGGTTGAGGCGGCGGACGGCGAACTTGCCGGCGTTGCGCCCGACTTGCGACGCGCTCATGAGATCGTCCAGATGGATGGCGCTCGACCATTCGTAGTCGCGCTCCATCGCAGTGCCTTCGCCGGCCAGCACGGCGCAGGACAGGCTGTAGCCGCTGCGCCGGTAGGCGCCGGAAAAGCCGTTGCTGGCGGTCAGCATCACGGATGTGCGGCTCCAGCTCGCCTCCGCCCCTTCGGAATTGGTCACGCCCCTCACGGCGCGTGCTGCATCCTCGGTTTCGGCCGCGAGCGACAGAAGCGCCTTCGCTGTCGGCCGCTTCTTCTCGAAGAGGTCGAGATCCGGCCATTTGGTCGCCAGCAGCTCCTCTGGGGCGATGCCGCAGACCGGGTCCTCGGGCACCGCTCGCGCCATGTCGACGGCGCGCTGGGCCAGGGTCCGCAGCGAGGCGGGGGCGAAGTCGGTCGAGGACACGAAGGCCTGGCGCTGACCGACGAACACGCGCAAGCCGAGATCGCGGCCTTCGCTGCTCTCGAGCTTCTCGCGCTCGCCCATGCGCTGAGCGACCGAGATCGACTCGCCGTTGACGTACAGCGCATCTGCCGCGTCGGCGCCGGAGGCCTTCGCCCATTTCATCAGGTCGGCGAGCAGATCGGCGTCGGGGCCGCTCGACTGCTTTTTCGTCCGGGGCTTCTTGGGGGAGGATTTCTTCGCTTTGGCCATGTCCGCGTTCTACGCGCTAAGGGTCCAAGTCGTCGAGATTGTCGTCTTCCTGCCTCGTCGTACGGGGAGAGGTGCCCGGTAGGGGAGGAGGGGGAGGCCTCGGGCGAGATTGGTGAAATTCCGACATCGGAACTTCATGAATCTCGACTGAAGCCTCTCCGGCCCTTCGGGCCACCTCCCCCGATGACGGGGGAGGAAACATGGAAATCAGTTCCCGGCGTACGCGATGCCAGACCTGGTCTCGGCGATGGCGGCATCGACGAAATTGATGGCGCGCTCGCGATGGCCGCCCTTGTTCGGCCTGGCCTGGATCAGCTCGGCGCGGGCGGCCTGCAATGATCCGAGGGCATTTTGCATGTTGGCTTGGTTGGCGCCGGCGGCGCAGGCGCCGATCACGGCACCGACGGCCGCGCCGATAGCCAGCAATGCGACCGGCGACTTGGGAATGATGCGGGGCATGTGGGGCACTCCAGACGTTGAGCGAGGCGGTCGTGATCGACCGCCTCGCGCACGATGGTAGTGAACGCCTTCGCCGGACGATACCGCTATTTCGCCGCCACCGCCCGATTGGCCGCACATGTCACCGCCTTGAGCGACGCCGTGACGATGTTGGAGTCCATGCCGACGCCCCACAGCGCGCGGCCGTCGCTCGTCTCGGCCTCGATGAAGCTCACGGCCTGGGCGTCGGATCCGGCGCCGGTGGCGTGCTGGTGATAGTCACGCACCTTGATGCCGACGCCGCAATTCTTGGCAAGCGCATCGACATATCCCGCGATCGGGCCGTTGCCGCGGCCGCTGATCGTCTGTTCCACGCCTCGATACGTCACCTTCGCGTCGAGAAGACGGATGTCGGGATGCCCCGGTTCCGGCACCGTCGTATGGCTGATGAAGTCGACCGGCGTGCGGTTCTCGAGATACTCGCGGCGGAACGTGTCCCAGATCAGCGCCGGCAGGATCTCCTTGCCGGTCTCGTCGGCGATCTGCTGGATCACCCTGGAGAACTCGACCTGGAGAAGGCGCGGCATGTCGATGCCGTAGTCGCTCTTCAGGATGTAGGCGACGCCGCCTTTGCCCGACTGGCTGTTGATGCGGATGATCGCCTCGTAGGTGCGGCCAAGATCGGCCGGATCGATCGGCAGGTAGGGCACCTCCCACATCTTGCTGTTCGAGGCCTGCAGCGCCTTGAAGCCCTTGTTGATGGCGTCCTGGTGCGAGCCCGAGAAAGCGGTGAACACCAGGTCGCCGCCATAGGGATGGCGCGGATGCACCGGCAACTGGTTGCAGTATTCGACCGTCTGGCGGATCTCGTTGATGTTCGAGAAGTCGATCTCCGGATCGACGCCCTGGGTGTACATGTTGAGGCCCAAGGTCACGAGATCGACATTGCCGGTGCGCTCGCCGTTGCCGAACAGGCAGCCCTCGATGCGATCGGCGCCGGCCATGTAGCCGAGCTCGGCGGCGGCGACGCCGGTGCCGCGGTCGTTGTGCGGATGCAGGCTCAGGATGATCGAATCGCGGTACTTGAAGTTGCGATGGCACCATTCGATCTGATCGGCGTAGACGTTGGCCGAGGCCATCTCGACCGTCGCCGGCAGGTTGATGATCATCTTCTTCTGCGGCGTCGGCTGGTAGACGTCGCCTACCGCGGCGCAGATGTCGCGCGCGAACTCGAGCTCGGTGCCGGTGAAGCTTTCCGGCGAGTATTCGTAGACCCACTCGGTGTCGGGGTCGGCATCGGCGAGCTGCTTGACCAGCTTGGCGCCCGAGACGGCGATGTCGATGATGCCATCATGGTCGAGGCCGAACACCACGCGACGCTGCAAGGTCGAGGTCGAGTTGTAGAGGTGGACGATGGCCCGCTTGGCCCCGCGGCACGCCTCGAACGTGCGCTCGATCAGCTCGGGCCGGCTCTGCGTCAGCACCTGGATGGTGACGTCGTCCGGGATCATCTTGCTCTCGATCAGCTCGCGCACGAAGTCGAAATCGGTCTCCGACGCCGCCGGGAAGCCGACCTCGATCTCCTTGAAGCCCATCTGGCACAGCAGGCTGAACATGCGCGTCTTGCGGTCGGAATCCATCGGCTCGACCAGCGCCTGGTTGCCGTCCCGGAGGTCGACCGCGCACCAGATCGGCGGCTTGGTGATGACCTTGGATGGCCATTGTCGGTCGCGCAGGGGGACGGGCTTGAAGGCAACGTACTTCTCGCCCGCGTTCGGCATCATCGGCTTCTGGGGTGACATGACTGGCTCCTCGCGCCGCGCACGGCCGTATGGCTCGGGACGAACACTGCGATGGAAAGAAACGTGGCGGCGACTGGTGGTGGAATAGGACGAACGACGAGCGATCCGCAGGGCCCTGGTGTCAGGGCGGCGGATCAGCCAATAAGTCGAAGCGTCGTCAGTCGCAGCATCAAAGCCACAATACGGGCCCGGGGCCAGGAGTCAACCCGCCGGATGAGGGGGACTCACCCGGCGGGGCGTTGGCCTGTCAGGTCAACGCAGGGGGGAGTCAGCGCAGAGGGATGTTGAAATTGAGGTTCATGCTCGGTTCGGACGGCCCCGAATAGGCCGGTGCCGAGTAGGCCGGTGCCATGTAGACGGGGGCCGGTGCGACCACGACGGGCGGGCGCTCATATGCGACACGAGGGGGCGCGCGCTCATAGACGACGCGCCGCGGCGGATCATAGTGGCGCCAATGCTCGCGATGGTGACGCTTCTCCCATCGCCAGTCGTCGTCGTGTGCCTGCGCACCCGCCGTGGTGATCGTGACACCGGCACCGGCGATCGCAGCGACCAGGACGGTCCGCCAGTTGAATAAACGCATTGCAGCCTCCTCCTGTGACAACAAGGACATCTGCTGTTCGTCCCAATGAGGGTGATACGGCTCGAATTGTGACGGCTCTTAGGAAATCAGCGCGTATCCCTGCACTGGGCTGTGGCCAAGCTGTGACCCGTGGCTAGCGCAGCGGTACGTTGAAGTTCAGGTTGAGGCTCGGCGGATAGGCCGGGCCATAGGACATCGGCGCCGAGTAATACGGCACGACGACCGGTTCCGGCACGACGTAGACCGTCCGCGGCGCGCGATAGCGCGGCTTGACGACCACGTACTCCGGATCGTCGTAGTAGTGATGGTGGCGGTGGTGCTTCTTCCACGGCGGATCGGCCTGCGCTGCGCCCGCGCTGGCCAGCGCCGCTCCGCCGGCGAGAACGGCCAGCAAGGTTCTCCGCCATCCAGCGGTCCGGACCGAGAGTGCCATTCACCACTCCTCTCCTGTTTCTCTCGTTCTGAAAAACGATGAAGCCGCGTCAGCGTTGCATTTCCTCAATGCGGCCCAGGTGAAAATAGCGCGTCATGTTTCCTGCGCGTCGTGACCAAGTTGTGGTACTCGGGGAGAAAGGACTTAGGAGGAAGCGTCGATGGCGGGTCCGTTGGCCGGCGTCAGGATTCTCGATTGCACGACGGTCGTGCTGGGGCCATGGGCGGCGCAGCAATTGGGCGATCTCGGCGCCGACGTGGTCAAGATCGAGCCCCCCGAGGGCGACACGACGCGGCAGCTCGGGCCGGCGCGCAATCCCGGCATGGCCGCCTTCTATCTCGGCTGTAACCGGTCCAAGCGCTCGATCGTGCTCGACCTCAAGCAGGATGCCGGCCGCAAGGCGCTGTTCAAGCTCGCCGAGACGGCCGATGTGCTGATGCACAATTACCGCCCCGAGCCCGCCAAGCGGTTGGGCGTGGAATACGAGGCGTTCGAGAAGATCAATCCGCGGCTCGTCTACCTGGCGACCTATGGCTACCGCTCGGCCGGGCCGATGGGCGCCAAGGCCGCCTATGACGACATCATCCAGGCCGGTTCGGGACTTGCGGCACTGCAATCCGTCGTCGCCGGCCAGCCGCGCTTCCTGCCGACCATCGTGGCCGACAAGACCAGCTCCAACGGCGTCGTCTCGGCGCTGCTCGCCGCCCTGTTCGCGCGCGAGCGCACCGGCAAGGGCCAGGCGGTCGAGGTGCCGATGTTCGAAACTCTGGTTTCGTTCGTCATGGTCGAGCATCTCTACGGCGAGACCTTCCGCCCGGCGCTCGAGACGGCCGGCTACAAGCGCGTGCTCAACAAGGAGCGGCGGCCCTACCCGTCGAAGGACGGCTACTTCGCGCTGCTGCCCTATACCGACGGCCACTGGAAGGAATTCTGTGGCCTGGTCGGCCGCGAGGATCTCGCCAAGGATCCGCGCTTCACCTCGCTCGCCAACCGGTTGAAGAACGTCGAGTATTATTACGCCACCCTGGCGGAGATCTGCGCCACCAAGACCAACGCGGAGTGGGTGGAGTTGCTCAAGAACTCGAACGTGCCGCACGGCCCGGTCAACACGCTCGAGGACCTGTTCGTCGATCCGCAGCTCCAGGCCACCGGCTTCTGGCACGAGGTCGAGCATCCGACCGAAGGCCGGTTGCGCATGCCCGACATCCCGCCGCGCTTCAGCAAGACCAAGCCCGAGATCACGCGCCTGCAGCCCAAGTTGGGCGAGCACAGTGTCGAGGTGCTGCGCGAGGCGGGCTTCGCCCAGGCGGAGATCGACGCCATGCTGAAGTCGGGCGCCACCAAGACCAGCTAGGCGCCACCGTCCTGAGCCATCGTCACGACTTGAACAAAGTCGTGGGGTTTACCGGCGTCGCAATCGACGCCATGGTAGCGGCTGGCGCGACAAGGATGGCTGAGACCGTCCGTGGCGTCACAGGGAGGAAATCAATGATCGTGCGTGCAACGCGGCGCGAGGTGCTTCGGTTCGGGTCCGCCGCTGCTTCTGTCGGCTTGCTGGCGGCGCCTTCGATTGCGCAGGCTTGGCCGAGCAAACCCATCAAGATTATCTGCGGCTATCCGGCGGGCGGGCTCACCGACATCTTCGCCCGCGCCTACGGCGAGGGCATCGCCCAGATGACCGGGCAACCGGTCTATGTCGAGAACAAGGCCGGCGCCAGCGGTGCGATCGCCGCCGAGCAGGTGAAGAGCGCGACGCCGGACGGCCACACGCTGATGTGGACCATCTCGACCACGATGATCATGAACAAGGTCTTGTTCAAGAAGCTGCCTTACGACCCCGACAAGGATTTCGTCCTGATCTCGTGGATGGATGCCGGTCATCTGCCGCTGATCGTCAATGCCAAGCTGCCAGTGAAGAACCTGGCAGAGCTTGCCGACTATGCCCGCGCCAACAAGACCAGTCTCGGCACCTACGGCGCCGGCTCCTACAGCCATGTCGCGGTCGAGGCGTTGAACCGCCATTTCAAGCTCACCATGGAGGCCGTGCACTATCGCGGCGAGGCGCCGATGTGGCAGGACGTCGGCTCGGGCGCCGTGCAAGGCGGGAGCGGCAGCGTTGCCGCCGCGAGCGGCGTGCTGCAATCCGGCAGCGGCCGGCCGATCGCGGTTCCGACCAAGACGCGCATGAAGAAGCTGCCCGACGTGGCGACGTTCTGGGAGCAGGGCGTCACCGACCGTGCGTTCCAGGTCCAGGGCTGGATCGGCCTGGTCGGCCCTGCCGGCATGCCCAAGGAGATCGTGCAGAAGCTCTCCGACATGATGGTCGAGATCGGCAAGACCGAGCGCATCCAGAAGATCCTGACGACCTTCGGCATCGACAATGCCGCGCGTGATCACATCTTCTTCGAAAAGATCGTCGCCGAGGAAGGGCCGATCTGGATCGAGCTGGTGAAGGGCCTCAACCTCGAGCCGCAATAACGGCGCTCATGCTCTCCCGGACGCGCGGTCCGGAAGGGCATGAGGCAGAAACGAAAAACCCCTCCCGACGGAGTCGGGAGGGGTTTCTCGGGGGCGTGCCGTGATCAGGCGGTCGTCGGCGACGAGGCCGGCGGCGGTTCGGTGGTCGGCGGCCGGTTGCGACGCTCGTTCATGAACTGGTCGAACTCGGAGCGATCCTTGGCGGCACGCAGCCGGTCGAGGAAATCGCGGAACTCGCGCTGCTCCTCGTCGAGCTTGCGCAGGGTCTCCTCGCGATATTCGTCGAACGCGACGTTGCCGCTGCTGCCCTGGCCCCAGCGATGGCGGCGCTTCCAGGCGCGCCATTCCTCGCGTGCCTCGCGGCGGGCTTCACGGCCTTCGGGCCCGTACCACTGGCCGTAGCGGCCATGCCTCGAGCAAAACATTCTTCCACTCCATTTCAGGTAGATGAGAAGGGCAAGGCCGATCGGCCAGAACAGGATGAAGCTCACGACCACCAGGGCGATCCAGGCGGGCCGGGGGATGTCGTCCAGTCTTTCCATAAAGCCCGTCATCGGGGGCTCCCTAGCTATGTCAGCGTCAACGGATGTAAATGTTAACGACATTTACATTGGTCTCTCGCCCGGTGGGTGTCAAGGGGCCGGTCAGGCTTTTTGCGGGAAGCCCAGGCCCTGCAGGTAGATGAGCATGGCCGATTCGAGCAGCTCTTCCGCCGTCATGGGCAAGGTCCGCCGGCCGGCGTCGCCGCGCCCGAACAGCGAGGCGATGCCGTGCGCCATCGCCCAGACGTGCAGGCTCATCATCAGCGCCGGCGGCCGCTTGCCCGCGGGCAGCAAGCCGACGAGCGCATCGGCGCCCGTGCGCAGCACGCCAAAGGCGCGATCGGAGGCGGCGCGCAGCTCGTTGTTGACGTTGGGGGACAGTCCCGATTCGAACATGGCGGCATAGTAGGCCGGCTCGGCATGGGCGAAGGCGAGGTAGGCCTTGCCGACGTTCTGAAAGGCCGTCAGCGCGTCCGGCTTGCCGTTTGCCCAGCCGGTCGACAGCATGGCCTCGAAACGCTGGAAGCCCTCGCGCGCCACGTCGGCCAGCAACGCATCGCGATCGCGGAAGTGACGGTAGGGCGCGGCAGCGCTGACACCCGCTGAGCGGGCCGCATCGGCAAAGGTGAAGCCGGCCGGCCCTTTCTCCTTGATCAGCTCGCGCGCCGCCTTGATCAGCGCCTCGCGCAAATTGCCGTGGTGGTAGCCACGCTCCTCGCGCTCGCCTCGTTTCCAACTCATGTTAACGAAGTTTACATTAAAGCCGCGAGCGGCAACAGGCAGCCGTTTCGGTCATTCCCTGAGGAGGAACTGACAATAGGCAACGAAGTCACTGGCCAGTGTCCGCAACTCGGTGGCTTCGTCGGCCGATGGGATGGCGCTGTCTTCGTAGGCCGAAAACAGCCGGAGCTGCTCAGCGTGGTTGAACGCGCGCCCGAACGATCGCCCTCGCTCGCCATCCTGCACAATCAAGCGACAGAACTGTCCGATCACGCCGGCATGTGACTTGGGTACTTCACCTGTTCTGTCCAACAGCACCGCCGCGGCGGCGTGCAGCTATCGGCCTGATCCAGGAAGCGCAAGGCCTTTGCATACCGCTTCTCTGCCTCGGGCGTCACGCAGCAAGTCCGTCTCTGAGCACGTTCCGGAGAAAGTATGATCCTTCAGGCGACCGTCCCAAATCGATGGCGATGGTCTGGAAGTACTGGCCGCTCTCCATCATGAGATCATAGCCAATGTCGGAGAGTACCTCGCGGTCGCGTGGGGTTGGAGGGCCGTTGACGAACACTGCAACGTCCCAATCAGAGTCAGGCCGAGCGTCGCCGCGCGCGCGCGATCCATACAACATCACGCGCGCGACCTTGCCCGGCAGAGCGAGTTCCGCACGCCGCTTGAATTCACGAACCAGGGCGAGGTCGACGATGGGCATAGCTAAATTATAGCGCGGCTCGGCTGGCCTTGGACGCCCGAAAGATGGTCAAATCGCACGCTGGGAACGTTTGGGAAGGACAGATCGTGCAGTTGTGGATGACGACGGTGGCCTCGGCGCGCGGCGCTGCGCGCGCCGGGCAAGAGGCCGAGGCGGCCGGCTGGGACGGCATGTTCGTGGTCGATTCGCAGAACCTGTCGGGCGATCCCTACGTCGCACTGGCGCTGGCGGCGACGACGACCCGGCGGCTCGGCCTAGGCACCGGCGTCACCAACTCCGTGACCCGTCACGCCGCAGCGACCGCGACGGCGATCACCAGCGTCAATCGCGTCTCGAACGGCCGTGCCGTGCTGGGCATCGGTCGCGGCGACTCTGCGCTTGCCCATCTCGGTCGCGCGCCGGCGCGACTGGCGCAGTTCGAGCGCTACCTGCGCCAACTCCAGACCTACCTCAAGGGCGACTCGGTGAGCTTCGACGACATCGACATCCCGCACGACGTGGCGCCGCCGATGTCGGAGCTGCACCTGCACGATGCGCCGCCGGCCAGTCGCATCGCCTGGATCGCCGACGGCGCCAAGGTGCCGGTCGAGGTGGCAGCGAGCGGCCCCAAGGTGATCGCGATGTCGGCGCTGCACGCCGATCGCGTGATGTTCACCCTGGGCGCCGATGTCGGGCGGCTGACGTGGGGCATCGAGCTCGTGAAGAAGACACGCAAGGACGCGGGCCTCGATCCGGACGCCATCGCCTTCGGCGCCTACGTCAATCTCGGCTGCCACACCGACCTGGCGGTGGCGCGCAGCCTGGTGCGCGGCGGGCTCACGACCTTCGCGCGCTTCTCGGTGATGCACGGCAGGACCGACGTGCCGATGTCGGCGGACGATCGCCAGGTGCTGGAGGCGCTGCACAGCAACTACGACATGAAGGCGCACACGCGCGGCGATTCGCGGCAGGCGGCGACGCTCACCGATGATTTCGTCGACCGCATGGCCATCGTCGGCTCACCCGACCGTTGCATCGAGCGCCTGCGCGACCTCGCCAGGCTCGGCCTCGACAAGGTGGCGATCAGCGGCGCCACGCGCGGTGCGTCGGTAGAGGCAGCTGCCGTAGGGCGTGAACTACTTGTAAAGCAAGTGTTGCCGGGTATGCGGGCCTGATTCTTGTCTTCCGGACCGCGCGCATCTTGCGCGCTCATGATCATGAGCGCGCAAGATGCGCGCGGTCCGGAAGAGCTCGAGACTACCGCCAGATCTTCTTGCCGCTGCCTGGCAATCCCAGCTCGCCCCACATCGCGTCGACCTTGTCGATGACCGCCTGGTCCATGCGGATCTGGCGGCCCCATTCGCGGTTGGTCTCGCCGGGGAACTTGTCGGTGGCGTCGAGGCCGATCTTCGAGCCCAGGCCCGAGACCGGCGAGGCGAAGTCGAGATAGTCGATCGGCGTGCTCTCGATCACCGTGATGTCGCGCGCCGGGTCCATGCGGGTGCTGAGCGCCCACATCACGTCCTTCCAGTTGCGCGCGTCGATGTCGGCGTCCACCACGATGACCCACTTGGTGTACATGAACTGCCGCAGATAGCTCCACACGCCCATCATCACGCGCTTGGCGTGGCCGGCGTAAGCCTTCTTCATCGACACCACGGCGATGCGGTAGCTGCAGCCCTCGGGCGGCAGCCAGAAATCGACGATCTCGGGGAACTGCTGCTGGAACAGCGGGATGAACACCTCGTTCAAGGCCTCGCCCAGCACGCTGGGCTCGTCGGGCGGCCGGCCGGTGAAGGTCGAAAGGTAGATCGGCTGGCGCCGCATGGTGATGGCGCTCAAGGTGAAGACGGGGAAGCGCTCCACGCTGTTGTAGTAGCCGGTGTGATCACCGTACGGGCCTTCGTCGCCGTAGTCGTCGAGGCTGACATGGCCCTCGAGCACGATCTCGGCCTCGGCCGGCACCTTGAGCGGGATGGTCTTGCAATCGACCAGCTCGACCTTCTTGCCGCGCAAGAGGCCGGCGAACTGATACTCCGACAGTGTGTCCGGCACCGGCGTCACCGCCGCCAGGATGGTGCCGGGGTCGGCGCCGATCACGGCCGCGGCAGGCAGCGGCTCGCGCCTGCCGGCGCCCTTCCAGCGCTGATGGTGCTGGGCGCCGCCGCGGTGCTTCAACCAGCGCATCAGGGTGGTGTCGCGGCCCGTCACCTGCAGGCGATAGATGCCGAGGTTGAAGCTGTCCTGGCGGTCGCCCCTGGGATCGGGGCCCTGGGTCACGATCAGGGGCCAGGTGATGAGCGGCGCCGGCTCGCCCGGCCAGCAGGTCTGGATCGGCAGTCGGCCGAGATCGATGTCATCGCCCTTGAGCACGACTTCCTGGCATGCGGCGCTGCCGACCGTGCGCGGCTTCATCGCCATCACGGTGCGCAGCATGGGCAGCATGTCGAGCGCCTCGCGCCAGCCGCCCGGCGGCTCGGGCTGGCGCAGGAAGGCCAACGTCTCGCCGACCCCGCGCAGGCCTGCAGGCTCGCGATCCATCCCCCATGCGACCCGCTCGACCGTGCCGAACAGATTGACCAGGACCGGCATTTCCGAGCGGCTGCCGTCGGCCCGTACGACGTTCTCGAACAGCACCGCCGGCCCCTGCTCGGCGAGCAGCCGGGTCTGGATCTCGGTCATTTCGAGGTGCGGCGACACCGGCGCCTTGACCCGCACCAGCCGGCCGCTCTGTTCCAGCCGGGCCATGAAATCCCGGAGCGAGGCGTAGGGCATCTTGGGCATGTCCTTTAGAGTGGCCGTCGCATGAGATCAAACGACGTGCCGGCCGAGTTCGAGGATCTGCTCACACGCGCGGGCCGGCGCGTGCTGGCCGGCACGCACGCGCTCAGCGGCGCGCTCGCCGATCCGCGGACCCGCTTCGTGGCACGCGACGACCTCGTTGACCGCGCCAAGGCGCAACGGCTGCGCCGTGTTCTAGAGGAGGCGCTGACCGAAACGCTGGAGCGGCTCGAGCGGCCGATTCCGCCGGAATCGATCTTCGAGATGCGGCGTGACTACGGCGAGATGCTGCCCAAGACGAACCGGGCGCACACCATCTACTTCGAGTCCCGACGCGAAGCAGGGGTCAAGGCGGCCGAGCGGATCGGCCTGGTCCGGCTCCTGCGCTCGGCGAGCTTTCGTGCCTTCGCCGAGGCGCTGGCCGGCCGCCCGCTGGCGGCGGGTTGGGGCCTGCAGGTGCTGCGCTACGGGCCGGGTGACTATGCCGGTCCGCACAACGATCATCATCCCGAGAACCCGCGCGCGCGAAGTGGCTACATCGACCTGCATCTCAGCCTGTGCTCGCCCGGCGTCGCCCATCAATGGCTGGTCTACAGCCGCGCGGGCCATTTCAGCGAGATCGTCCCGCTCGCGGCGCCGGCGACACTCACCGCCTATCGCCTGCCGTTCTGGCACTACACCACGCCGCTGGCCGGCAAGCCCGGCGCGGCGCGCTGGGTGCTGCTGGGTACGTTTCTGTTCCGGTGAGATTTACCTTGGCCCGACCGGCACGACGCTGATCGAATTCTGCGGGCTGCCTTCGATGATGCGGTCGGTATAGGTGAGGTAGACCAGAGCCCGCCGCTTGGGATCCCAGAACCGCACGACCTGGGTGGTCTTGAAGATCAGCGAAGCGCGCTCGCTGAACACCTCGTGCGGGCTCCTGATCTTGTCGAGCTTGCTGGCGTCGATCGGTCCCACCTGATGGCAGGAGATCGAGGCGTAGGGCGGGTCCTCGGCCAGGCCGAGTGCGCCCTTGATGCCGCCGGTGCGCGCCCGCGAGATGTAGCAGGTGACGCCCGGGATGTCGGGATCGTCGATCGCCTCGATGGTGATCTTGTCGTTGGGGCCAAGCCACTGGAAGCGATAGCCGACCGAGCCGATATCCTCGGCCCACGCGGCGGCGGGCAGCATCAGCAGCAAAGCCAGGATTACGCGGCGCATTGACAGTCTCCCTCGGGAGCCTCGTATCACTCCGGGCGCAGCCCTTTCGCGGGCATCACGCCTTTGGCTTCCTTCACCGCCGCACGATACTCCCTCTCGGAGGTGAAGGGCTTGGCCTTGGGGAAGTCCTTCTTGCGACCCGGGCGAATCGCGCCGGTCGAAGGCTCGACGACCAGCAGCTCGCCCTGCCGGCCGAGCAGCGTGATCGGGCGCTTCCAGCGCGAGAACACCCGCCGCGCCGAGGCCGAGAAATCGACGTAGGTCTTGAATTCGGTCGGATCCTTGATGAACAGCGCTTCGTAGGTCGCGATGAATTCCTCGACGAAGGCGCGATCGACGATCTCGAGGTTGGACATCATCCAGCAGCGGTCCTCGAACACCCAGTAGGTGCCCAGGCCGACGAACTGCTTCTCGCGCGTCATGTAGGGAAAGAACGGGAAGCCGCGGCAGGCGATGGTGCGGTTGTCGCGCTCGCAGAAACGGGCGCCCTTGCACTGGATGGCCATGCAGTCGCTGGTCAGATCGTTCACGATCTGGCGCGTGGCATAGTCGTAGGGCTTGAACTTCGACCACAGGTCGGTCCGCGTCTTGATCAGGTCGAACTCGACCTTGTGGACCACCGGAACGGCGTTCTGGGTCGAGCAGCAGACCGCCTCGCCGCCATTCAGCGGGCCGCATTTGCGGCCGCAATCGAAGCGCGACACGGAGGCGGTGAAGCCGTCGTAGAGGCTGGCGAAGTCGGCAGCTTTGAGGGTGGCTTTTGCCATTGCTTGGCCTGTAGCCCAATCCTTTGGAAATGAACAGTTGGGGAATTGTAACGCGCCTTCAGGCGACTGGCATCACCCGCCACACGACTGTTTCCCGCATGCCGCGATTCTCGAGCTGAAGCGAGGTCGGAATCAGGTAGCGTGCGCGTTCCTCCAGGCCCTGGGCGCTGAAATAGTTGCGGCCGGGATCGCCCAGCAGGACCAGCCGGCCGAGACCGGCGTGGCTGCGCAACCAGGCCAGCGCACGCTGGGACATCTCGCGTTCGTAGCAGACGTCGCCAGCGATGACGATGTCGGCCGCCGGCTGTCCGTCCGGCCCGGCAAGCCAGTCGGCGCCGCTCACCTCGACGTGCAAGCCATTGCTTTGGGCGTTGAGGCGGGTGGCGACCAGAGACATGGCGTCGATGTCGTTGGCCAGCACCGACCTGGCCTCGGCGCGCGCCGCCGCCAGCGAGGAGATGCCCGAGCCTGCGGCGAAATCGATCACATGCTTGCCGCGAACCTCCTGGGGATTGTCGAGCAGGTAGCGGGCGACCGCCTGGCCACCCGGCCAGCAGAAGGCCCAGTAGGGCGGGTCGATGTTCTGCTCCTCCAGCCAGCTTTCGGTGGCCTGCCAGATCGGCACGTACTCGCTCGCCAGCCACATCTGGAATTCGGGCACCATCGCCGGCCGCTCGAGTGCAGTGTTGGCACGGATGAAGCCTTCGGGGTCGGCAGGCAGACGCGCCATCACTTCACAGATGGCCCGCGACGATCGCCACGACAAGCAGGCCGCCCAGCCAGCCGTTGGCCTTGAACTTGGCGAGGCAGTCGGCCGGATTGTGCGGCTTCAGGAAGACGATCTGCCAAGCGAAGTGGGCGGCGATCGCCGCCAGCACCACGAAATAGCCCGGACCGAGCCGGGCCAGCAGACCGGCCGCCAGCCAGGCCGCGACAGCGAGCACCGCGAACAGCGTGAGCCAGCGGCGCGGCGCCTCGGCGAAGCGGCGTGCCGTCGAGCCTACGCCGACGATGGTGTCGTCGCGCTGGTCCTGCATGGCGTAGATCGTGTCGTAGACCAGGGTCCAGGCGACGCCGCCGACGTAGAGCGCCACGGTGGCCCACGACAGCGTCCCGGTCACCGACGCGTAGCCGACCAGCGCGCCCCAGTTGAAGGCGAGCCCGAGCACGAATTGCGGCCACGAGGTGATGCGCTTCATGGTGGGATAGATCAGCACCAGCACCAGCGAGGCGAGAGCCACGCCGCCCGCGAACTTGTTGAGCTTGAACAGGATCGCCGCGCCGACCAGCGCCTGCGCCACCATCCAGACCAGCGCTTCGGTCAGTTTCACCTCGCCGGAGGGTAGCGGCCTGCCGCGCGTGCGCTCGACGCGGGCGTCGACCTTGCGATCGACGATGTCGTTCCAGGTGCAGCCGGCGCCGCGCGCGGCCAGCGCTCCCAGGGCGAACAGCGCCATCCAGCCCACGATCCGCATCCAGTCTGGCGCGGCCCCCAAGGTCACCGACCACCAGCACGGCATCATCAGCAGCCAGATGCCGATCGGCCGGTCCCAGCGCGCCAGACGGCCATACGGCCGCATCCACGGCGGCAGGTAGCGCAGCGTCCAGTGCTGGCGGTTGATGTCGGTGAAGCCGGTTGTTCCGTCGGCGCTCATGGCGGCATCATGCCGCCATGAGCGAACGAACTCCATGAGCGTGTCGCGGCTGTTCGTCGCCGCCGACCTGGCAGCCGGCGTCGAAGCTCCGCTGGACGAGGCGCAGCTTCACTATCTGCGCCACGTCATGCGGCGGCCTGACGGTGCCCCGCTGCGGCTGTTCAACGGCCGCGACGGCGAATGGCGCGCCACTTTCGAGGTCCGCGGCAAGAAGGCGGCGGTGGCGCTGGTCGCCGAGAGGCTGCGCGAGCAGGCAAGGGAGCCCGACGTCTGGTTGTGCTTCGCACCGGTCAAGCGCGCGCGCATCGACTACATCGCCGAGAAGGCAACCGAGCTTGGCGCCGCCCTGCTACAGCCCGTGCTGACCCGGCACACCATCGTCGAGCGCGTCAACGTCGATCGCCTGCGCGCCAACGCCATCGAAGCTGCCGAGCAGACCGAGCGGCTGACCGTGCCCGAGGTCCGTGCACCTGTCGACCTGGCGCGACTGCTGGCCGACTGGCCGGCCGGCCGGCGACTCCTGATGTGCGACGAAACCGGCGGCGGACCGCCGATCGCCGAAGCGCTGGTCGGCCTCGACCATGAGGGTCGCGCGGCGCCGTGGGCAATCCTGGTTGGTCCCGAAGGCGGTTTCGCCGAGGCGGAGCTGGCCCTGCTTCGTCGCACAGCGGATGTGATGGCGGTCGGGCTCGGCACGCGTATCCTGCGCGCCGACACCGCGGCGCTTGCCGCTCTTGCCTGCTGGCAGGCGCTGGTCGGCGACTGGCGCCATCCGACGCCGCGACTCCAGGTCGACTACCGCACTGCCAAGGGTGCCGTCTGACCGCTTGCGTTCGGCCCTGCCGGTATGGGAGACCAGTCGATGAACATCATGAACCAGTCGCGTGCTCGCGTGAGAAATGCTCATGCGGCCGCGCCGCTCCCGATCGGCACGGTTGCGGAGTGACGAGGGAGTCCTGAGCGCATGTCCGCACCTCCGTCCGGCGGCGGCACGCCGATCGAAAATCGGCGTCAGCTGATCGAATACTTCGCGGCCGGCAACAAGCCTGCCGCCGACTGGCGCATGGGCACCGAGCACGAGAAGTTCGGCTTCCACACCGCCACCTTGAAGCCGCTCGCCTATGACGGGCCGGATGGCATTCGCGCCATGCTCGAGGGCCTGACCCGCTTCGGCTGGGAGCCGATCGTCGAAGGCAACAACCCGATCGCGCTCACGCGCGGCAAGGCCAACATCACCTTGGAGCCGGGCGGCCAGTTCGAGCTCTCCGGCGCGCCGCTCGAGACCCTGCACGAGACGGCCGACGAGAACTCCCAGCACATCGACGAGGTCAAGGCGGTCGCGGGCGAGATCGGCGCCGCCTTCATCGGTCTTGGCTTCGCGCCGGAATGGACGCGCGAGGACATGCACTGGATGCCCAAGGGGCGCTACCGCATCATGCGCGACTACATGCCCAAGAAGGGCAAGCTCGGCCTCGACATGATGCTGCGCACCTGCACCGTGCAGACCAATCTCGATTTCGGCTCCGAAGCCGACATGGTGAAGAAGTTCCGCGTTTCACTGGCGCTGCAGCCCATCGCCACGGCGCTGTTCGCCATCTCGCCGTTCAAGGAGGGCAAGCCATCGGGCTTCAAGAGCTACCGCAGCCACATCTGGACCGACACCGATCCCGACCGCTGCGGCATGCTGCCCTTCGTGTTCGACGACGGATTCGGTTTCGAACGTTATGCCGACTACATGCTCGATGTGCCGATGTACTTCGTCTATCGCGACGGCAAGTACATCGACGCCTCGGGCCAGAGCTTCCGCGATTTCCTGAAGGGCCGGCTGCCGGCGCGGCCCGGCGAGCTGCCGACCGTCAACGACTGGGCCGATCATATCACCACCGCCTTTCCCGAGGTGCGGCTGAAGCGCTACCTCGAGATGCGCGGCGCCGATTCGGGCCCGTTGCCGGCTCTGAATGCGTTGCCTGCCCTGTGGGTCGGGCTGCTTTACGACACCACGGCGCTCGACGCCGCCTGGGACCTGGTGAAGGATTGGACCACCGCCGATCACGACTATCTGCGCTCAGAGACGCCCCGCAGCGGCCTGGCGACACGCTTCCGCGATCGCAGCCTCGCCGAATGGGCTCGCGAGGTGGTCGAGATCGCACATGCCGGCCTGCGGGCGCGCAAGCGGCTCGATGCGGACGGCAACGACGAGACGATCTACCTGGCGCCGCTCGACCGTGCGGTTGCCTCGGGGCTGGCGCCGGCCGACGAGCTGCTGGCCAAGTGGGAAGGTGAGTGGGGGCGGTCGTTCGCGCCGCTGTTCCGCGACCACGCCTACTGAGGTATCGTTCGATATGCTCGATCGGTGCGATCGCGTGCAGCTCGCCGTCCACGACGCCGCCAAGGCGGCGCAGCGCTTCGGACAGCTGCTGGGCGCGGAGATCGCACGGCGCGACCATAGCCGCCATCTTGCCGCCCGCCGCACCATCCTCGCCGTAGGCGAAAGCGAGTTCGAGCTCTGCGAGCCCGACGGCGCCGGCCTGACGCAGGATTTTCTCGGCAAGCGTGGCGAAGGGTTGATGACGGCAGGCTACTGCACTGCCGATCTCGATGGCATGGTGAAGCGCTGGGAGGGCCTGGGCGTCGCCTATGATCGAGACGCCGGTCAGCTCTACCTGGCGGCCGGCACGACCTTCGGCCTGCCCATGGTGATCTCCGAGAGCACCTACCGGCCGCGCGTCGGGCCGGTATCGTTCCTCTACGAGACGACCAACACGCTGGCGAGCGATTGGCGTCGTGTCGCCGCCGCCTATGCCGGCCTGTTCGGCCTCGATCCGGCACGCTTCAGCGAGATCGGCAGCCCGCGCTTCGGCTATGTCGGCACGCTCACATTGTTCGACCCGCCCAACCGGCTCGACCGCATCGAGCTCAGCCAGGTCACCGACGACGTGCACGCGATGGGCCGCTTCGTGAAGAAGAACGGCGATTCGCTCTATATGTGCTACGTCGAGGTGCACGATTGGCCGGCGGTGCGCGGGCGCCTGCTCGAGGCCAATGCGCGCTATACGCCGCGCGGCTCCGATCCGGCGAGCGATCCGGACGGCGGCTGGGTTCATCCCAAGGAGCTTCACGGCCTGCTGCTGGGCATCTCGCGCACCGGCTTGGCGTGGGATTGGTCCGGCCGAGAGGATCTGGTGCCCAAGTCATGAAACGTCGGATTTTCATTGGAACGCTCGCCATGATGTCCCTTGGTTCCGGTGCGGGCCGGTCGCAGCCTGCCGACTGGCAGACCATCGTGGGTCGTGACCTGCGCTTCCGGATCGAGATGCCGGCGCCCGCCACCGAGTCGAAGGCCGGGGAAAAGGAGAAGGGTCACGCCAGCGAGCGCATCGGCTGGGCCTCCAAGCTCAACGGCGAGATGTTCGACTTCGACTATGTCGACTACGAGCCCGGCTGGTATTCCGAGCGCGACACCAAGGTGATGGCGCGCGAGCTCGGCCGCGGCGAGGCGGAGAAGGCGTTTCCGCGAGCAAAGTTCAAGTACGTGCGTGACGAGCCGATCACCCTGCAAGGCTGGGACGGCTACGCGCTCGACATCGAGGATCAGGGCGGCGCTGTCGTGATGATGCGCACCTACATCGTCAAGGACCGCCTCTACCGCCTGCTCGTCACCGCCAAGAACGACGACACCAACAAGGCCGCCGCCTCCCGCTTCCTCGACTCGTTGCGGCTGGCGCAGACCAGGTCATGATCGCCGGGAGCGCGCCACTCTGTGGCGCTCACCTCTTCCGGACCGCGCACGTCTCGCGCGCCCATCAAGCCCATGAGCGGGCGAGACGCCCGCGGTCCAAAGGAGTTAGGGCGCGATCATCTTGTAGATGCGCGCAGCGGTGCCGCTGTAGAGCGCCTTCTTCTCGGCCGCCGATGCCCCTGATGTGATTCGCTTGAAGGCGTTCCACAGCTCGGTGTAGCCGCAGGATTGCTTGTCCGGCGGGAAATTGCTTTCGAACATGCAGCGCTCGGGCCCGAACGCCTCGATGCAGGGTTCGATATAGGGCCGCCAGGTGTCGGCCAGCTCCTGCGAGCCGGGCGGTGTGTCGCGCTCGTGGAAGCCGAAGCCGAACGAGGTCATGCCGAGCCCGCCGAGCTTGATGTTGACGTTCGGGCACTTGGCGAGCTCGCCGATGCTCTTGCGCCAGGCCGGCATGATCTCGGCCGACTTGCCTTCATAGGGGCCGACCCCCAGGACGCCGCCGACATGATCGACGATGATCGTCGTGTCGGGGAAGGCGCGCGCCAGGTCGACCAGATCGGGCAATTGTGGATGGAAGTGCCACGAGTCGAAGGTGAGGCCGAGCTTGCCGAGCTCGGCGAAGCCCTCGCGGAACTTCGGATCGAGCAGACGGTGCTGCGGGATCACGCGGGACACGTGCTGGCCGACGATACTTGCGTCCCACGACGTGCCATAGCGCACACCGCGGAAGCGGCCGCCGCCGGCGTCGATCTCGGCCTCCAGCACCGCGCGCACCGGGCCGCCCAGCATGAGGTCGACCCAACCGATGATCGCCTCGCACACCCGCGTCTTGCCGTACTGGCCGGAGGCGCTTTGGGCGGCGATTCCGTTCACGAACTCGACCTCGCCCACGGGGCGCATCTCGACCGGTCCGCCGGCGCGGAACATCGACTGGCATTCGAGGAACACCGTCGAGACGATGTTGTGGCCGCCGCCGGTGTCGGCCAGCAGATCGGGCAGGAAGTAAAGCCCGCGCACGTCGGTGTGCCACAGATGATGATGGGGATCGATGATCGGCAGCTCGGGCTCGAGTGCCGCTTCGCTCGGGCGGCGCGCCAGCCAGGCTGCGAGATCGGCATTGTTGCGATGGATCAGTCCGCGATATTCGCCTAGCGCCATGGTCATTTCCTCTGTGCTTCTTGGTTCGCGAGAAGTCGCCGCAATGCTGCTTCCGCGGCCTGGAGCATGCGCTCCAGGATGATCCTGCCGTGCTCGGCCGAGGATCCAGTTGGGTCGCCGATGACGCCACGGTGGGCGATTCGCGGGTCACCGCTGCTCCACGGCCAGCTCACGCCCGGGTCGAGGATGGTCGTGCGCACCTCCTCCTCGCCCACGGATTTGTCGAGGCTTGCAATGCGCTCGAGACGCACGCGGTCGGGCGCCAGGGCCAGCATGAGCGAGGTCTCGTCCCGGCCGGCGTGGATCTCCGGCAGGCCGGCAGCCGGGACCGCGCCCATCAGAGCGCCGGTATGCAGGGCGCAGACGTTCAAGCCGAACTCGGCCTTCAATTCGTAATTGAGCACCTCGAGCAAGCCGCGATTGCCGCCGTGACCGTTGACGATCATCAGGTTGCGCGCCGGCAGGGATCGCGCGATCTCGCCGGCCAGCTCGCGCAGGAGTGTCGTCAATGTTGTGATCGACAGCGAGAGCGTGCCCGACGCCCAGGCATGCTCGCGCGACAGGCCGAGCGGCAGGAGTGGAAGTTGCCACAGGTCGAAGGCTTCGCCGAAGCGCGCCGCGATCGCCTCGACCAGGCGCTCCGCGAGGATGGCATCGGTATCGAGAGGCAGGTGGGGTCCGTGCTGCTCCATCGACCCGATCGGCAGCACCAGCATCGAACGCTCGCCGAGGCGCGCAATCTCCTCGAAGGTGAGGTTGCCGAGCAGACGGCTGTTCATGAAATCATCCCCGGACCATGCGGCGAATCACATCGTCCTTCAGCACGAAATGATGGAAAAGCGCCGCCCCGACATGGAGAGCGATCAGACCAAGCAAGGCAAGACCCAGGACGCGGTGGACTGCGAACAGGGATTCCGAGAACGGTCGATCCTCCGGCCAGATCGGCGGAAGCTCGACCAGCCAGAACACCAGGATGGGCGCACGATAAGCCGAGGTCGCAATCCAACCGACCAGCGCCTGCAGCAGCAGAAGCCCATAGAGCGCCCAATGTGTCAGCCGCGCAATCCGGCGTTGGCCGGGCGATACGCTTGCCGGCAGCGGTGGCGGAGGATGCCTCATCCGATAGAGCAGGCGTGCCAGCACAAGGGGCAGCAGGGCCACGCCGAGCGATCGATGCAGATGATAGAGCATACCTTGCGCCGGGCCGAGGTCGAGATTGGCCATGACGATCCCGATGGCAAGCATCAGGAGCACCACCACCGCCGTCGACCAGTGAAACAGTCGGGCGATGCCGGTGTATCCGGCCTCTGCACGATCGGACATGGTTTCCTCCTGCTCGCTCGCGCGTACCCGAGGCAGCCGCTTCAGGCGACAGGTTCCGGCGCTCCCTTGTCTTCCCGTTGCGTGGCCAACGCCTCGAACTGATGTCCCGCCCGCTCGGCCTTGGCCATCATATAGCGCCGGTTGTCGGCGTTGATGGCCGCTTCGAGGGGTATTCGGCCGGCGAGGTCGATGCCGGCGCGAGCCAAGCCCTCGAGCTTGGCAGGGTTGTTGGTCAGCAGGCGTACCTGATTGCAGCCCAGCAGGCGCAACATGCGGGCTGCGGTTCCATAGTCGCGCTCGTCGTCGTCGAAGCCCAGCATCGTGTTGGCGTCGACCGTGTCCAGCCCGGTGTCCTGCAGCGCATAGGCGCGCATCTTGTTGGCAAGGCCAAGTCCGCGGCCCTCCTGCGACAGGTAGAGGACGATGCCGCCGCCGATTTCCGACAGGCGCGCCAGGGCAAGCCGCAGCTGATCGCCGCAATCGCAACGCCGCGAGCCGAAGACGTCACCGGTCAGGCAGGCGGAGTGAAGTCGCACCGGCACCGGGCCGGCCGGATCGGGCTTGCCGACGATCACCGCTGTCGAAGTCTCCCCGAGACCATCGCGGAATATGACGAAGCGGGCGCGGCCGTTGGACTCGAGCGGCACGTATGCCTCGCTGACGATCGACAGGGACGAATGCGACTCCCCCAGGAAGCGATCGATTGCCGCTTCCTCGACCTGGACGGTCAGCCGCGCCATCGCATTCAGTCGTCCCGTTGGCACGTCGGCCGCCAGCAGGGCTGGCAGCAACTGTGCGTGCTTGGTCAACCGGATGCCAGCCCTTTCGAGGGCGCTGGCGGGTGTCGTTTCGAGCTCCGTCGTCACGGCAGGGGCCTTGACGAGGCCGAGCACCGTGCCGGCGTCGATTGCCGCCGGCAGCTCGAGCCGGACTGGCTCTTTGACGTGCTGGCCGATGGCACACGCCCGTCTTGCCGACAGGACCAGTCGCGGCGTGCCGGGCGCAACGAACTCGCGAAAGGCCATCAGGGTTGCGTCCTGCAGCCGCTCTGCCGGCAAGGCCAGGAGCGGGATCGCGGAGCCACCCTCTGGCCCGACGATCAGGATCGGGCGGCCGGCCCGCACTTCCGCGAGCGCCCGTCCGATCGTCGTCTGTGCGTCGGAGCCGAAAAGAACCTGGATCGGCGAGAGATGCTCGCCACCATTACCGCTGTGCATGCCCACCTCTCGACCCTTCGAGCTTAAGGCCCACCCGACACCGCGTCGTACACGAATTATTTACTGGTCCGCGAGGCAGCCCGCTGCTTGCGGTTATCATCGCGAGATGCTGGGACGTGCAATGATGGAGCTAGGGAGAGCGGACAGCGCGGCGTCGTGGACCGAGGTTCCGCATCGCATACGGGCTGGCGAGGCCCTGGCGGAGCCATGGGAGACGCGGCTTGGTCCCTTGCGGGCAACCAACCCCTCCGGCGCCGTCGTGATTGGACAGCTCGGCCAATCGCTGGACGGGCGCGTTGCCACGCTGTCCGGCCACTCCCACTACATCAATGGGTCGGCGGGGCTCGATCATCTGCATCGCCTGCGATCGATCGTCGACGCCGTCGTGGTTGGGGCCGGTACGGTCCGCGCCGACGATCCGCAGCTTACGGTCCGTCGGGTCGAGGGACCTGATCCGGTCCGCGTGGTGCTCGATCCGAGGGGGACCCTGAACCCGGGCGCTCGCGTCTTTGCCGCCGATGGCAGACGTCGCATCGTGATCACCCTCGAGCAGACGCGCTGGCAAGCGCCTGAGGAGGTCGAGACGATCGCCCTGGCGGGATCGACAGCCGTGCTCGACCCTGCGGCAATCCTGGACGCCTTGTCCGCGCGCGGCTTGCACCGCGTGCTGATCGAAGGCGGCGCTCGGACCGTGTCACATTTCCTTGCCTCGGGCTGCCTCGACCGCCTGCATGTCGTGGTCGCGCCCGTCATCCTGGGTTCGGGAATTCCTGGCCTCGACCTGCCTCCGATCGCCCGAGTGACCGACGCGCTGCGCGTGCCGGTTCACGCTCACCTGCTGGGTGAGGAGGTGCTGTTCGATTGCGATCTCTCGAGCCGACGTGCATCGGTCGGCATCGCAAACAGATCGACATGACCGATCCTGATCGTCGAGCGCTTCGTCCTGAGCATTGTCCGGCGGGTTGCCAACCACTCGGCAACAGCTCCAGTCGAGAGCTCGCCGGTTTCGGCTGCGGCTGCGGCCCAACCGGACAAAGTGGCCTCCTGCATGGCGAGGTCGGCCTCACGGAGCACCCAGTCGGCGGCACCGGCCTCGACGACATAGCCGACCGTCTCGAGGTACTCGACGGCAGTCCGGGCCGCCATCGGTCCAAGCGCCGGACCGAAGCCCTTGTCCGTCCGCTGATGCGCATTGACCGCGGCAATGATCGCGGCGTCGCTCGCATCACCCGGCGCGAAGTCGATGCGACCGTCGTAGCTCAGGCAGGCGTAGAACGGCAGCCGGTGGGCTGCGACCTCGGTGATCAGTCGCTTCAGCCAAATGTCGGATACCAGGTCGAGCAGGGCCGAGGTGGTGACCAGATCGACCGGCCCGTCGAGTGCCCCTTCGAGATCGCTCACGAGATCGAGCGGCTGGGCCTGCACGTTGGCGGCGGGCGGTACGCGCGCCAGCAGGCTGAGGTCATTGTCGAACAGCCGCCAGGACTGGTGCATCGGCAAATGCGGACCGAGTGCCCGAAGCATCGCGCCTGTGCCACACGCCAGGTCGACGATCGTGATCGAGCGCCGGCCGGACAACGCGGCGATGACCCGCCGGAGCACCTTCGGATTGCGCGCTTGCCGGTCGAACGGCTCCCGCTGGGTCAGCCAGTCGGCGGAGAAGCTCATGATGCCCCGTCCAGCAGGCGCGCGAAGTCCTCGGCGGATCGTGCCCATGAGGGGAGCGCTGCCGCCGCCGCGCGGGCGCCGGCCGCCAGCGCACGCCGATAGTCTGGGCTCTCCAGCACTTCCCGCAGAGCCTCGGCGAGGGCCGTGACGTCGCCGGGCGGCACCAGCCTGCCTGCCGACGCCGGCACCGTTCGCGGAATCGCTCCGCCCGTGGTGCCGACGATCGGCAGCCCGTGAGCGATCGCCTCGGCGTAGGCCATGCCGTAACCCTCGAAGTGCGACGCCAGCACGAACAGATCGGCCGTCGCATAGAGCGCCGCCAGGCGCTCAGCAGATGCCAGGCCGGTCGTCCGGATTCGCCCTTGGAGCCGATGCCCTGCGATCGCCGCATCGAGTCGTGCGACCGCGCCCTGATCGCGACTGCGGTCGCCCGCAATGGTCAGTTGCCAGGGGAGATCGGTCAGGCTCGACAAGGCCTCGACCAGGACATCGAAGCCCTTGCGGGGACTGATGGCGCCGACCGCGAGCAGCTGGAGGGGATTGCCTCCGCTACCAATCGCCGGCGGGACAGGATCCGTTCCGGGCGGAATTACCTGCAGCCGTGCCCGAGGGACATCGAAGTCGGCAACCAGCAGATCGGCCGTCGTTTCACTGGTGACGATCACCTTGTGTGCCGTGGCGAGAGCGTTGCGCTCGCTATCGTGCAGTCGTTCGACCATGCCCGGCGCCAGGCCCGTCTCGTTTGCCAGCGGATGATGCACCAACGCCACGACGGGCCGCTTCTTATGCAACGACGCTGCCGTGTGTGGCAGAGCGCCAAAGGCCAAACCGTCGACGACAACGGGGAAGCCGCCGGGTGCCTGCAGGAGCCGCCATGATGCCTGGGCGAGCTGCTCCTCGCTCGCCATCGGGAAGCCGTCGCCGAGGCCGACGATGTCGACCTGCCATCCTGACCGGCGCAACTCGGCGATGATGCGGCGATCGTAGGCGTAGCCGCCGGTGCGTGTCTCGAGGTCGCCGGGTATCGCGAAGGCTACGCGCTTGGCCACAGCGGCGCCTCGTACCAGGCCCTCGCCACGTGCGATTCGCCGATGGTGACGCGGATCGCCTTCAGCTGGCCGCCCTCTCGTCCCAGCTTGCCATCGCGCGCCGCCTCAGCGAGGCGGTCATGGATATGCTTGGTCAGGAACTCGGTCGTGGTGTTCTTGCCGGCGAACTCGGGGATCGTGTCCAGGTTCTTGTAGTTCAGCGGCGCGAGCACCGATTTCAGGACCTCGTGGGCGCGGCCGATATCCACTACGATGCCATTCTCATCGAGCGTGTCCGCGATGAAGGCGGCATCGACCACGAAGGTCGCGCCATGCAGGGCCTGGGCCGGCCCAAACACTGCTCCCCTGAACGAATGGGCGATCATGATGTGGTCACGGACTTCGACGCAGTGCACGGGTGTTTCTCCTCAGGGATAGTCGATTCGTTGGCACAGGATGCCGCTTGCCGGATCGAAGATGCGGGGCAGTCGGGCCGGAAGATCGCTGAATGCCACTGGCGCTTCGAGCAGCACGTCGAGCCGGTCGTCGGCGAGCAGGCTCAGCGCCTTCTCGAGACGCCGGCGATAGGTCCAGTCGCGGCGGTGCGACGGCGCGACCATGCCGACCTGGCTCGCCACGAGCCTGAGGCGGCGGCTGTGGAAGGCACCGCCGAGCGGTACCGACACGAGGGTGTCGCCGTACCAGCTCAGCTCGAGAATGGTCGCCTCGTCAGCCGCGAGGCCGAGCGCCGTCGCAAGGCCGGCGCTCGAAGCACTCGCATGAACGACCAGGTCGCATTCGAGTGGAGCCTGCGCCGGCATCGCAAATTCGAGGCCGAGGGCGGAGGCGACGATGGAACGTGCAGGAGCGACGTCGACCAGCGTCACGTGGGCCGACGCCAATTTCTGCAGCAACAGGCCCGTCAACGCGCCGACCACGCCCGCCCCCACCACCGCCACTCTCGCATGGGGACCTGGACCGGCATCCCAGACCGCGTTCAGCGCCGTTTCCATGTTGGCGGCAAGGACGGCGCGCTGCGCCGGGACATCGGGTGGCACGGGGACGGCCGCGACCTCGGGCACGTCGAACAGGGTCTGGTGCGGATGCAGTGTGAACACAGTCCGTCCGCGAAGGTCTGCCGGACCGATCTCGACCACGCCCACCGTCGAATAGCCGTACTTGACGGGAAACGGAAATGTGCCGGCCATGAAAGGCGCACGCATGCGCTGGAACTCCGAGGGCGGAACGCGTCCTTTGGCCACCAGGGACTCGGTCCCGCGGCTGATCGCGCCATGGCGCGCCCGTATCCGTACCGTACCGGCCTCAAGCCCGCCCAGCGGCTCGTCGCGGAGCTCCGCCCGACCGGCGTCGACGTACCACAGCGCCCGACCCGCTTCTTCGCCAGCAACCGCGCTCATGGGCTCAAGGCGATGTGATACCAAATGCCATTCTTCAAGCTATCATAGGACTTCTCGGGAGATCATCAGTTGACGCATACGCTCGACGAGCAGGCTGCCTTTTCGAGCGCCCGATCCCATGCCGAGCAGCATGTGCTCGTTCGACGCCTTGTTTTCGCGGCCCTGGCGGCGGTATCGACTGTCGGGTTGCTCGTTCTCGCCGGCCTCGCTCTGTCGGCCGGCGGCTTCGATCGGATCGATCTTCTCCTGCTGGTGTTGTTCAGCGCGACGACGCCATGGCTGGTCATCGGCTTCTGGAATGCCGCCATCGGCTTCCTCATCATCCGTTTCGCTCGCGACCCGAGCACATACGTCGTGCCGCAGGCCAGGCGGGCGATACCGCCGTCGGCGATCGTCGTATCGACGGCCATCGTGATGTGCGTGCGCAACGAGCCGTCCGAGCGGACAATCCGCAACCTCGGCGCCATGATGGCCGAGATCGATGCCTCCGGGTGCGCCGATCGGTTCCATGTCTACGTCCTGAGCGACACCAGCCAGCCCGATATCGCCGTCGCCGAGGCGGAGGCGTTCGGCGGCCTGGCGCGACGATGGGCGGGCCGCGTTGCCCTGACCTACCGGCGGCGCGACATCAACACGGGCTACAAGGCCGGCAACATCCGCGACTTCCTCGAGCGATGGGGCGACGACCACGAGCTCATGGTGACGCTGGATGCCGACAGCTTCATGACCGCGGCGGCCCTCCTGCGCATGGTCGGCATCATGCAGGCCAACTCGCAGCTCGGCATCCTGCAGGGGCTGGTCGTCGGCCTGCCGTCGACCAGCGCCTTTGCTCGCATCTTTCAGTTCGGCATGCGTCTCGGCATGCGCTCCTGGACGATCGGCAGCGCGTGGTGGCAGGCCGACTGCGGTCCGTACTGGGGTCACAACGCGGTGATCCGCATCGCGCCGTTCAAGCAGCACTGCGCCATCCCGGCCCTGCCCGGAAAGGGGATCTTGCGCGGCCATGTGCTGAGCCACGACCAGATCGAGGCCGCCCTGATGCGGCGCGCCGGCTATGACGTCCGCGTCCTGCCGGAGGAGGATCTGGGCTGGGAGGAAAATCCGCCGACCCTCATCGAGTTCATCAGGCGCGACCAGCGCTGGTGTCAGGGAACCCTGCAGTATTTCTTCTTTGTCGGCCAGCCCGGCCTGCGGTTCGTCAGCCGCTTCCAGCTCGTGTTCGCCATGCTGATGTTCGTAGGCTCGCCAGCCTGGATCGCTTTGCTGCTGGTGTCGACCGCTGCGCTGGCCGCCGCTCCATCGCCCGCCGCTTTCATCGACGCCGACTATGGAGCGGCCTTGCTGACCGTCATCCTTGTGATGTGGTTCATGCCCAAGATCGGGACGGTCATCGACGTGCTGAGCCGACCTCGGCTGCGCCGCCGGTTCGGCGGCACGTTTCGTCTTCTGGCCAGCGTCGCGGTCGAGACGGCCTTCTTCCTGCTGCTGTCGCCCATCATGTGGCTTGCGCACGTCCTGCTGCTCGCCGGCATTCCCTTCGGGCGTGCCATCGGCTGGATCGGACAGGTGCGCGATGACCACGCGATCGCGTGGTCGACGGCAATGCGACAGTTCTGGCCGCAGACCCTCGTGGGTACGGCATGCCTCGTCGTGCTTGGACTGACGCAGCCGGCGGCCGTGCCGTACGTTTTCGTCACCATGGCGGGCGGGCTCGCCCTGTCGGTCCCGATCTGCGTCCTCACTTCCCGTCCATCGGTGGGGCTCGCGCTGGCGCGCCTCGGCATCGGCCGCCTGCCCGAGGAGACGGATCCTCCGGAGGCGCTCGCGGCTCTCGATCTGCCGGCCTCGAGGGCCGCCCGTTCGACCTCTCTCGATTGAGCCATGCTGCGCAGCCTTCGCGCCGCGCGCGGCGTCCTGCGATCCCTGCGCCTCTATCATGGCGACCCGGCACGCCACCGCGCGATGGACGCGCTCTACGCGCAATTCATCGGGCCTGACGATCTCGTCTTCGATGTCGGCGCCCATGTCGGAGACAGGATCCGCGCCTTTCGCCGCCTCGGCGCCCGCGTGGTCGCCGTCGAGCCGCAGCCCGCCCTGTATCGCACGCTGCGGGCCCTGTTCGGGCGCGATGATGCCGTCACCTTGGTCCCGTCTGCCGTCGGCCGCACGGCCGGTACGTCGACGCTGATGATCAATCTCGACAATCCCACGATCTCCACGCTGTCGAGTGACTTCATCGAGGCCAGCCGCGACGTCGCAGGCTGGGAGGGCGAGGCCTGGCCGCAATCGCTCGAGGTTCCCGTCACGACGCTCGATGGCTTGATCGACGCGCACGGCGTGCCGGCCTTCATCAAGCTCGACATCGAGGGGTTCGAGGCCGAAGCGCTCGCCGGACTGTCCCAACGCATCGCCGCCCTGTCATTCGAGTTCACGACCATCCAGCGCGCTGTCGGCTTGGCCGCTCTCGAGCGCTGCACTGCGCTCGGCTATACGCGCTTCTGCACGGCTCTCGGTGAGAGCCAGACGCTCAGCGTGTGGCGCAGCGCTGTCGAGGTCGCCGACTGGCTCACGACGCTGCCGCACGCAGCCAACTCCGGGGACATCTATGCGCGGTGCGAGTAGGGCCGTCGTGGCCGTTCTGATGGCGCTCCTCGCTCCGACGCCCGGACAGGCCGAACAGCCCGTCGATATCATCAACGACAGCACGCCGACGCGATGCGCCGAGGAAGACAACGTCTACATCAAGCTTCAGGCCGAGCGGATCGGCCGCTTCAGGATCGAGGCAAGGCATCCCGCCTATGTCGGCACCATCGTCGCCGATCGCTGGGCGCCCGATTTCACCAACTGCACGCTGTCGGGCGCTGCCGACTACAAGTTCGAGCGCCGTCGCCTCACGCTCTACGAGACCGAGGACTGGCAACTCGTCGGCCTCACCTTTCCGAGCTTCTGGCGTCCGAACAGCGTCCCGGTGCGCGTGGGGCAGCGAACCGAGTCGGGCTTTCATCTCCTGCAGCTCTGGACGCGCTTCCAGGAGCGCGCCGAAGAGGTGCTGGTGCTGTATCCCGCCGACGGCTACTGGCGCGCCCGCCCTCTGGCGCCGCAGACCTTGCGCTCGAGCGCCTACGGCTCTTCCTTTCTGGTCGGGCCGGTGGAGGCGCAGGGGCGGCCGCTGGTTGACATCAAGGAGGTGACGTTCGACCCGGCCACGCGCACCTTCACGCTCGCCTTCGCACGCGGCGGCAGCGCGACGCTGCGCCTCGACGCCCTCGACCAGGAACGCATCGACCTCGGCGTTGCCATCGAGCCGCCGGTCGGCGCCAAACAGCCATTCGCCGCGCTGCGCTCCATGCATGTGACCGAGACCAACAGCGACGTTGCCCAGGTCGCCTGGCGCGAGCAGGGAAGCGCGCTTTGGGTCGACTCCCCCGTGATGTCGTTCAAGCGAGCCCGCGCTGTCGAGCTCTGGGCCGGACGGCGGGTCCCTTCGCATCACAACACCAGCGCGCCCGACTTCACGTTTCGCGATTTCCGCACGGCTGAGCGCTAAATCCTTGCGCCATCGTATTCTGACCAGAATTCCCCATAGTCTAGTCAGACTGGATGGTCTTGGGGGGCGGTTGTGACGAATTGGCAGGTCCAGGATGCGACGACGCACCTTGGCGAAGTGATCGAGCGCGCGCGTGCTGAAGGGCCGCAGACCATTACACGCCACGGCGCGGAGCGAGCGGTCGTGTTGTCGATCGAAGACTATCGGTCGCTGGTTGCCGGCAAGCCAGATTTCCAAGCAACAGGCGCTCGCGATCTTGAAGACAACGACGTCAGGTCGCCGTGCCGCCCACCGTGAGCGCGTCGATGCGCAGCGTCGGCTGGCCGACGCCGACCGGGACGCCCTGGCCGTCCTTGCCGCAGGTGCCGACGCCGGGGTCGAGGGCCATGTCGTTGCCGATCATGCCGACCTTGGTCAAGGCCTCGGAGCCGGCGCCGATCAGGGTCGCGCCCTTGACCGGGGCGCCGAGCTTGCCGTCCTCGATCAGGTAGCCTTCGGTGACGCTGAACACGAACTTGCCCGACACGATGTCGACCTGGCCGCCGCCGAAATTGGCGCAGTACAGGCCCTTCTTCACCGAGCCGATGATCTCCTGCGGATCTTTGTCGCCGCCCAGCATGATGGTGTTGGTCATGCGCGGCATCGGTGCGCAGGCATGGCTTTGGCGCCGGCCGTTGCCGGTCGGCTGGACGCCCATCAGGCGGGCGTTCTGGCGGTCCTGCATAAGCCCGACCAGGCGGCCGTCCTCGATCAGCACGGTGCGCTGGGTCGGCGTGCCCTCGTCGTCGATGGTGAGCGAGCCGCGGCGATCCTGCAGCGTGCCGTCGTCGACCACGGTGACGCCGGCCGAAGCGATGCGCTCGCCCATCAGCCTGGTGAACACCGAGGTCTTCTTGCGATGGAAGTCGCCTTCCAGCCCGTGGCCGACCGCCTCGTGCCACAGCACGCCCGACCAGCCTGGCCCCAGAACCACCGGCATCTCGCCGGCCGGCGCCGCCACCGACTGCAGGTTGACCAGCGCCTGGCGGATCGCCTCGTCGGCTTCGCGCTGCCAGTACTCCGGTGCGAAGATCTCGCCATAGGCGGCACGCCGGCCACTGCCGGTGCCGCCGGTCTCCATGCGGCTGCCGTCGGCACAAACCACGCTGACATTGAGCCGCACCAGCGGCCGCACGTCGGCCGCCCGCCAGCCGCCGGCACGCACGATCTCGACCACCTGCCAGGAGGAGGCGAGCGAGATCGAGACCTGGCGGGCCTTGGGCTCCTTGTCGCGGATGTAGGCGTCGATCTTCTGCAACAGCTCGACCTTGCGGGCGAACGGCTCGCCGTCGATCGGGTTGTCGTCGACATAGAGCAGCCGGTTGGTGCCGCGCGGCTGCTCGCCTACGATTCCGCTGCGGCCGGTCCGCACCGCCTTGACGGTGGCGACGGCGCGCTTCAGCGCCTGCTCGTCGAGCGCCGAGGCGTGGGCGAAGCCGGTCGCCTCGCCGGCGACGCTGCGCAGGCCGAAGCCCTGCGTGGTGTCGAACGCGGCACTCTTCAGCTTGCCGTCGTCGAACGACAGGCCCTCGCTCTGCACGTACTCCAGGAACAGCTCGCCGTCGTCGCAGCCGGCCAACGCCTCGTCGACCAGCTTGTCGGTGCGCTTCTTGTCGAGGCCGGCCTTGCCGAAGAACAGCTTGTCGGCGGTCGCGAGGTGGTTGATCGACTGGCTCATGGGATTTCCCTGGACTGAAGGGCGCGTCAGACGACGAGAACGATCTTGCCAAAATGGGCGTTGGCCTTCATGTGCGCAAGCGCCTGGGCCGCCTCGCCCAGCGGGAAGGTACGGTCGATCGGCAGGGAGAGCTTGCCCGCCTCGATCGCCGGCCACAGGTCGGCTCGCGCCGCCTTGACGATGGTGCGCACTTCCTCCGGCGTCCGTGTCCGAAATGTGACGCCGATATAGTCGATGCGCTTCAGGGCGTGCAGGTCGTAGTTGAACTCGCCCTTCATGCCGCCCAGCCGGCCGACATTGACGATGCGGCCCAGGATGGCGGCGGCCTCCATGTTCTGATTGACGACGCCGCCCGAGACCTGGTCGACGATCAGGTCGACGCCCTTGCCGCCGGTCGCCTCCTTGACCTTGTCGGGCCATTTCGGGTCGCGCGTGTCGAGCGCAAGATCGCAGCCGAACTCGCCGAGCCGGGCGCGACGGCCGTCGTTCGTCGAGGTGCCCATGACGATCGAGGCGCCCATGTATTTGGCGATCTGCATGCCAAAAAGGCCGACACCCGAGCTGGCTCCCTGGATCAATACCGATTCGCCTTTCTTCAGCCGGCCGGCGCCGACCAGCGCGTTGTGCATGGTCTGTATCGCCACCGGCATGCAGGCGGCCTGCTCCCAGGTCATGTTGTTGGCCGGGATCTTGTGGGCGCGGCCGGCATCGGTGACGGTGTACTCGGCGAAGCCGCCGGCCGCCGAGCTCATGACGCGATCGCCCGGCTTGAAGTCCCGCACGTCGGCGCCGACCGCTTCGACCTCTCCGGCGCACTCCAGCCCGACGATCGTGCCCAGTCCGCCGACCGTGCCGTGCCGGTTGCCCGCAGCGACGGCGAGATCGGCGCGATTGAGCGACGCCGCCCGAATCTTGATGAGGAGCTCATGGGGCTTGGGCGACGGCTTGGGCACCTCGCGCACCTCGACACCGTTCTCGCCGACGACTGCTGCTTTCATGACCTCCTCCTCGATCGCGAACGTCAGACCTGCCTGGGAAACGCCGATTTCGTCAAGTCACGGCCTGCCGGTAGATCTGTTCCAGGGCACGGCACAACCCGGCCGTATCGCAGGCCGCGGAGGCGGTGAGCCACGGGCGCATGCCGGCACGCAACGCCGCGAGGCGGGCCGGGGTCGCCGGATCGCGTGCCAAGGCGCCGGCCTTGGCCACCAGGTCGTCCTGATCGCCGGCGACCCAAGCCTCGAGGCCGGCGGCGCGCAGAAGCGATTCGCTCGTGCGGGCGACCCAGCGATCTCCGGCGCAGGTCAGGACGGGAACGCCCTGCCAGAGGGCCTCGCTCGTCGTGGTGCCGCCGCTGTAAGGGAACGTGTCCAGAGCGATGTCGATGCGGTCATAGCTGCGCAGGAACTCGAAATGTGCGGCGCCACCCTCGACGTCGAGGCGCTCGCGGGCGATGCCCAGCGCGGCGAAGCGAGCACACAGGTGGTCGCGGCTCGATTGGTCGGCGAGCGACGCGGCGCGGATCAGCAGGCGCGCATCGGGTGCCGACTGCAGGACGCGTGCCCACAGGCCAAGCGTGAGGTCGTTCAGCTTGTAGGACGAGGTGAGCGCACCGAAGGTGAGCCGGCCGCCGTTGCTGCTGCAGGGCGGCGGGGTGACATCCGGCACGGCATAGAGAACCTCGAACGCGAGGTATGTGCCGGGCACCCGCAGCACGCGCTCCGAATAGAAGCGTTCCTCGGCGCCCGGAATCACCACACCGTCGCCCACGATGCCATCGAAGCAATCGAGGCCGGAGGTCGCGAAGCTGTTGAACCAGCCGAGTTGGACCGGCGCCGGTCGGCGCAGGAACAACCGCAATCCGCCCGGGGCGCTGTAGGAATTGAGGTCGACCAGCACGTCGATGCCGGCCGTGGCAAGCAGGCCGGCGGTCTTTTCGTCGTCGAGGCCGCCCACCTGCCAGATCACATCGTGGGCGTGGTCGCGATAACCCGCCGATGCCGACGGGTCGCCGCCGAGCGACACCAGATTCACCTCGAAGCGATCGCGATCGTGATGGTTGATGACGCCATAGACCGGCTTCATCCAGTTGGCGCTGTCGAAGAAGGCCGAGACATAGCCGATCCGCAGCTTTCCGCCAGACGGCGGCCGGGGAGGGCGCTGAACCGGCCTGACACCAGCCGCGAGTCGCCGCCCGAAGGTGCGCCGGGCTGCGAGCACATCGATGTTTACCGCCGAGGCGCTGCCCGGAACCATGATGGCGATGTTCTGTTCCGCGGCCGGTCGCAGCGCCGTGTACTCCGGTACGCGGCGATAGGCGTCGATTGCCCGTTCGACCTCGCCGAGCTTGAACAAGGCCTCGGCCTGCAGGCTCAGTGATTCGTCGTCAGTCGGTCGCAGCCGCACGGCTCTGGCCAGGGCGTCGTTGGCCTCGCCGAACGCGCGGGCCCGCAGCCGCGCGGCGCCGAGGCCTCGCCAGGCCGCATGATGATGTCGATCGGCCGTGATCAGCGCGCGGTAGGCGGAAGTCGCGGCGTCGACGTCGCCGGCCAGGAGCAGCGCGTCGGCTGCCTCGATGCTGGCCATGATCAGACGATCTGGGAGCCGCGTCCCTGCCAGTAGCGGTCGCGCAGCAGACGCTTGTAGAGCTTGCCGGTGGGATGGCGTGGCAGCTCCGCCTCGAAGTCGATGCTGCGCGGGCACTTGAGGGCGGAGAGATGCTGGCGGCAATAGGCCATCAGCTCCTCGGCCAGCGCGGGGCCGGCGTCGGCCATGTCGCGCGGTTGCACGACCGCCTTCACCTCCTCGCCGAAATCGGGATTGGGCACGCCGAACACGGCGCAGTCGATCACCTTGGGATGGTTGATCAGCAGGTTCTCGCACTCCTGCGGATAGATGTTCACGCCGCCCGAGATGATCATGAATGCCTTGCGGTCGGTCAGGTGCAGGAAGCCGTCGGCGTCGACGTAGCCGACGTCGCCCAGCGTGGTCCAACCCTTGGCGTTGCGCGACTCCGCCGTCTTCACCGGATCGTTGTGATATTCGAACGGCCGCCCTTCGGCGAAGTAGACCGTTCCGGGCTCGCCCTGTGGCAGCTCGTTGCCGTCCTCGTCACAGATCTTGAGCTGGCCGATGACGGCACGACCGACGGTGCCCTTGTGCGCCATCCATTCGGCCGAATTGCACATGGTAAGGCCGTTGCCCTCGGTGCCGCCGTAATACTCCCACACGATCGGCCCCCACCAGTCGATCATCTTCTCCTTGGTCGGGATCGGGCAGGGCGCGGCGGCATGGATGGCGCAGCGCAGCGACGACACGTCGTGACGGAGCCGCACGTCATCGGGCAGCTTGAGGAAGCGCACGAACATGGTCGGAACGACCTGCGTGTGACTGATGCGGTGCTCGCCGACCAGGCGCAGGAACTCCTCGGCGTCGAAATGCTCCATGATCACCGACGTGCCGCCGAGCCGCATGACGCTCATGTTGAAGCGCAGCGGAGCGGCGTGATAGAGCGGCGCCGGCGACAGATAGACCGTGTTCTCGTCCATGCCGTAGAGCTTGCGCGTGATGGCCGACAGGGGATTGTCGAAATCGATCGCCTGCGGCTCGGCGATCGGCAGCACGCCCTTGGGCCGTCCCGTGGTCCCCGACGAATAGAGCATGTCGTGGCCGGCGGTCTGGTCGGCGATCGGTGTCGCCGGATGGCGTGCCACGGCCGCCTCCCACGACTGGTAGCCCGCGATCGTGCCGTCGACCATGAAGCGGTTCGGCACTTCGGCGAGCAGGGGCACCAGCTCGGCCGCACGCTCGGCCAGGTACTTCGAGGTGATGAAGAGCTTGGCGCCGCAGTCGCGGGTGATGTAGCCGACCTCGGCCGCCGTCAGGCGCGAGCTGATCGCGGTGTAGATCAGCCCCGAGCGCTGCGCACCCCAGCAGATCTCGAAGAAGCGCGCGTTGTTCTCGAGGAAGATCGCGATGTGATCGCCCGCCTCGAGCCCGAGCGAGCGGAAGAGCTGGGCGATGCGATTGGACTGCTCGTCGAGCTGGCGATAGGTCACCGTCTCGCGGCTGCCGGCCATGATGTAGGCCGGCTTGTCGGGCGTCGTGCGGGCGTGAATGTAGGGGTGCATGGAGAGACGCATATGAGCGGACGAGCGGGGCAATCGCAAGCGGTTGGCTGTTTCGCGATCCGGCTTGCTCGGGACGGCGGCAGGCTGACCCGCCGATGGCTTGAATAGCCTTATCGATACAAGCAGATTGGTGCGACAGCAACGACGGGCGACAAGAAGCCGATCCGCGCGTCGCGGTCTTCTTCGATTCAGGTGGCATACTGCGGGAAAGGGACATCATGGCATCGCATTGGGTCGGCACCTGGACCGCGAGCCCTGCACCGGCGGACGGTGTGGCGCTGGCCAGTCCCACCATTCGCATGTTCCCACGCATCAGCATCGGCGGGGATACGATCCGACTGCGTCTTTCCAATGCGGCGGGTACCGCCGACCTGGTCATCGCTTCGACCCATGTCGCGCGGCGTGCGCCGGGGCCCGCGGTCGATCCTGCGACCGATCGCGTCGTCACCTTCAACGGTTCCGCCGCGGTGAAGATCCCCGCGGGCGCCTTCGTGGTCAGCGATCCGGTATCGTTCGCCGTGGCGCCGCTCGACGATTTGGCCGTCAGCCTCCACATCCCCGACGATCTGCCGGCAAGCTTCGGCGTGACCGGGCGCTATTCGCGCCAGTTTGCCTATCTCTCGCCGCCCGGCGACTTCACGGGTCACGAGGTCATGCATGCCAGCCGCGTGGTCGACGACTGGTACTTCCTCTGCGGCATCGACGTCCTGGCCGATGAGAGTATCGGTGGCATCGTGGCGCTGGGCGATTCGCTCACCGACGGCAACATCTCGAGCTACGACCAGTTCTGCCGCTGGCCCGACCAGCTCGCTCGTCGCCTGATCGCGCGCGGCGGGCGAATGTTCGGTGTCATGAACCAGGGGCTGGGCGGCAACCGAATCCTGCACGACATCCGCGGCGATAGTGGCGTCAAGCGCTTCGATCGCGACGTGCTGGCCCAGCCCGGCGTCAGCCACGCGATCGTCGTGCTCGGCATCAACGACATCCGTAATCGGCGCGGCCTCGCCGCGGAGGCCGTGACCGCCGAGGAGTTGATTGCCGGCCTCGGCCAGATCGCGCTGCGTGCCCGGGATCGCGGCATCAAGATCTTTGGCGGCACCCTGACGCCGTTCGAGAACGAGACCTTCCTGCGCGGCGCCTACACGCCGGAAGGCGAGGCCAAGCGCAATGCGCTGAACGACTGGATCAGGACCAGCGGCGCGTTTCATGCCGTCATCGATTTCGACGAGGGCTTGCGCGATCCCGATCACTGGCCGCGCATGCTGCCGATCTACGACAACGGCGATCACCTGCATCCGAGCGATCTGGGCTACAACCGCATGGGCGATCTCATCGATCTGTCGCTGTTCGATTGAAGGTCAGTCGAGAGCCATTGTCGGGAGCGCGGCACTCCGTGCCGCTCATGAATGCGCCACGGAGAGTTTGCAAATTGACTGGACGGTAATCGGTGTCGGGTCCCAGCGACGAGGCATGAGCGCCACGCAGTGGCGCGCTCCCTGCGATGATCAAGTCACATCTCCCTCGTCGATCGGGCGGCAGCTCCGGGCGACGGCGACCGAGAGGCGGAGCATGCGCTGGGCGGCGATGGCAGACCCCGACGCTTGACCGGCGAGCGCGCCGCCCAGCGGCGAGCTGAACAGGGCGTCGGTCATCGTGGCGACGACGACGTCGGCTGCCGCGACCGAGCCGGCATCCAGGGCGACCCGCCGCCACAGGCGCAGTGTCCCGAGCGTTCCCGGTCGCATGCCGTAGAGCTCGGCAATCTGCCTGATCAGGCGAAGCCCGCGCCAGATGACCAAGACGCCATCCATGCCGGGCCATGGGCTGACGGCGGTGGTCGCCAGGATCTGCAGGGCGGCCGTCCGGCTGGCCTTGGTGGCTTCCTGATCGATCTGCGCCAGCGGCCCCGACCGGAGCAGCGCCCGCAACGTCGCCGGATCGGATGCCGTTTCCACGCCTCGGATCAGGTCGTCCGAAGCGCCGATGGCCTGCAGCCAGGCGCGGGCGTGGCGGCGCGCGACGTGGATGTCGTCGCTCCTGAGGCCGTCGCGAATACGCGATACTTTCCGCAAGCTGGCATAGCCGCGCCATTCGCGGACGATGGACCACCCGAGCACGCCAGCGGGCGGGCCGAGGAGGGCGATCGTGAGCCAGCCCAGAACCGGGGATTTGTCGAACTGGGCGCTCGCAAAATTCGCCAGTTCCAGGAGTGCCACGCCGCCGATCAGCGCGACGAGGGCACCTGTCGCAATCGCCAGGGGTTGACGGGGCTCTCGTATCGTCTTCGCCGGCAAGGGCGCTGCAACGACGTGGCGGACAGGCCCGGTGGCGCCCTCCACGCCGATCATCCAGCCGCGTTCCGGCGGCGGCGGGGGGATTGCCGGCGCGAGGTCCGGTTCCGGATCGTCGAGGAAACCGCGGCGCTGATTCATAGGGCGTCCCCAATCAGGTCGACGAGGAGGCTGTCGAGATTGATATGGTCGACGGGATGGGCATCGCCAGGCTGGAGGGCCGGCGGGCGCAGCTTGGGCAGGACGAAGTACGGCTTGGTCCAGAACACGGCAGGTACATCTCCCGCCGGGACAATGCCGGGGTAGAACGCCCGTTGATGGTGCTCGCCCAGCTTGGTGCCCATCACCACGCGGGTGACGACACCGTCTTTCGCCGGAGCATTGGCGTCCGACGTACAGCGGAGCGAGGAGACGAAATGGAAGCTGCCGCCGAGTGCGTTGCCATGGGCGCCGGGGGCGGACTCGACCATCTTCTGGAGCATCGCCTGCAGATGAGGACGCTGAAGGTCGTCGACATAGTCGGCCTTCGTCGCGGCGAAAGCGACGTGCTGGATCTTCCTGCCGAGCAACCAGCCTCCGGCCAGGTGCCTTGCATAGCTTGCGCCGACGCGACCCAGGGCGCGGCTGGCATCGTCGAAGGCGGTGCGTCCGGCGAACAGGGCGCCCAGGACGTCGACCAGGACGACCTGGCGATCGAAGGCGCTGAAGTGGGGTTCGAAGAAGGTCTCGCGGATCTCCCGCTTGTAGGCGTCGAACCGTTCGTGAAGCTGCCCCGCCAGTGTGCCGGGAAGAGGCCCCGGCGCGTCGGTCCAGGGAAAGAAATGGTGGAGGGGCAAATCACCCCATGGACCCGGCGTCAGGAATCGGCCGGGCTGGAGCCAGCGCAGCTCGGCCTCGTGGCGACACCGCTGCAGCGCGTCGCGGTAGAGCCCGAAGCCATGTTCCGCCGTCCTGTCGTCGGCTGGCGCCTCGGGTGAAAGCGTCGCGAGGAAGGTCCGGAACGGCGCGCTGAGGGTGCTGCGCGGCGCCTCCTTCATGAGGCGCAAGGCCTCCGCCGACCACTCCTGGTAGGACTGTTCGAGCAGCGGGAGATCGAGCAGCCATTCGCCCGGGTAGTCGAAGAGCTCCAGCCGCACGACGCGCGGGCCGAGGACGGTGTCCTTCCATCGACCCAGCGTGCTGCGTGCCTTCAAGGTGAGACGAAGGACGATCCGGGCAGGCCTGTCCGTGCCGACCGGCCAGGCCGGGCTTTCCGGCTGCGCGAGGATGCCGCGGAACGCTTCGAAGGCGAAGCGGGGGATCCGGGACGGACCTGCCGATTCGATCTTCACGTCGAGAAGGCGGAGCTGGCCATTTTCGTCGGTCAGCGCTTTGCGGAATCGCGGCAGGGAATCGACCGCGTCCCGGTCGCGGACCATCGCCAGCAGATTGGAGATCACCGACACGAGGAACACGGTCTTTCCGGCGCCGCTCAGGCCCGTGATGCCCAGTCTCAGGGTGTCGACGTTCGCGAGATCCCACACTGCGTCCTTCGCGACCGCAGTCTGGTGAACAAGCGTGTTCCAGACGTCACTCATCCGACGATCCTTCACGCATATCGCCGACCGCGCGTCCACTGTTCACTTTCCGGCGGTGGGGCTGCGGCCTGCATCCACGGGGTGAACCGCGGGAGGTGGCCCATGGTCGCGTTCCTCGAGTGACGGGCTACGGCCAGATCGTTCTCGAAGGCACGCCAGACAGCCTGCGGTCACTGGCGCGGATAGACGATGATGGAGAGGTACTCCATCGGCGCTTCGATCAGGTCCTCGGGCCCGTGGCGGGCGGCGGCGTCGAAGAACAGGGAGTCGCCGGCCTCGAGCAGGTAGGTGTGATCGGCGTGGCGATAACGCACCTTGCCCGACAGCATGTAGATGAACTCGACGCCGGCATGTCGGAAGGCGGTGTAGGGCTGGGCATCGCGCTTCAGCGTGATCAGGAACGGCTCGACGCCGATCTCGCCGGCCAGCGAGTGGCCGAGCAGGTCGTAGCGATGGCCCGACTTGGTGCCGCGCCGCTCGATGCGCAACCCCTGGCCCGCCTTGACGAACGAACAGTCGCGCCGCTCGTCCGATTCGGCGAACAGGCTCGCGATCGAGACGTTGAGCGCCTTGGCGAGCGCGCCGATCGTCGAAAGCGAGGGTGAGATCGTGCCGTTCTCGATCTTCGACAGCATGCCGGCCGAGATGTCGGCGGCAGCGCCGAGCTCGGAGACCGTGAGGTCGAGCCCCTTGCGCAGCCGGCGCACGGCGATGCCGATCTCCTGCTCGACGCTCCGCGGCGTGGGATCGGCCGGCGCCAGCGAGCCGGTCAGGAGGTCGCGCGCGCGACGGGTCGCTGTCCGCTTCTTTCGCATCCCGCCTTTATCGCGCTTTTGGTGTTTGACTGACAGGAAAGATTTGTTCTCAACAGTTGACATGCCCTTGCTGCGATGCAAACTGCCGGCGGCGCTGCAGCGGAGTATTTGCGATGTGCGGCATAGCGGGCCTGTTCCTCAAAGATCGGTCGCTCGAGGGCGATCTCGGCGCCTTGCTGGCGGGGATGCTGGCCCCGCTCAGCGATCGCGGCCCCGACTCGACAGGCTTCGCCGTCTATGGCGAGGGCGCGACAGGTACGTTGAAGCTGACGCTGCGCGGCCCGCGCGCGTTCGATGTCGATGGGCTGCTGAAGGGCCTCGGCAAGGCGGTTGGCGGACCGGTCGTGCATCGGCGGCACGACACGCATCTCGTGGTCTCGATTCCTGTGGAGCGCGAGGCGGCCGTGCGCCAGGCATTGCTCGGCTTTCCCGACGTGGCGCTGGTCGGCGCCGGGCGGCGCATGGAGCTCTTCAAGGAAGTCGGCCGGCCCGACGACGTGTCGCGGCGCTTCGGGCTCGCGCGCATGTCCGGCACGCACGCGATCGGCCATACGCGCATGGCGACCGAGTCGGCGGTGACGACGGACGGCGCCCATCCTTTCACCACCGGCGACGACCAGTGCCTGGTGCACAACGGCTCGCTGTCCAACCACAACGCGGTGCGGCGCGAGCTGATCCGCGAGGGCCTGTCGTTCCAGACCGAGAACGACTCGGAGGTGGCGGCGGGCTTCATTACCTCGCAACTGCGCGGCGGCCGCTCGCTCGAGCAGGCGATGGAGGCCTCCCTCGGCGCGCTCGACGGCTTCTATACGTTCGTGATCGGCACGGAGCAGGGCTTCGGCGTGCTGCGCGATCCGATCGCCTGCAAGCCCGCCGTCATGGCCGAGACCGAGCGCTGGGTCGCGTTCGGCACCGAATACCGTGCGCTGGTCGACCTTCCGGGCATCGACGGCGCGCGCGTCTGGGAACCGGCGCCGGCCCGCGTCTATCGCTGGGAACTGCATTGATGCCCGATGTCGATCTGGCCAGGAGCTCCGTGCGCGAGCTGAATGCGGCGCTGCATCGCCTCGCTTCGGACACCAACGAGACCGAGTGGCGGATACGCAATCCGCGCGGCCAGCACTCGGTCGCGGTCGGGCTCGAGGCGCCGGTGGTCGTCGAGATCGACGGCCACGTGGGCTACTACTGCGCCGGCATGAACAAGCACGCCACGGTCATCGTGAACGGCAACGCCGGCCAGGGCGTGGCCGAGAACATGATGTCGGGCAAGGTCGTGGTGAAGGGCGACGCCTCGCAGGCGGCGGGCGCCACCGGCTGCGGCGGGCTGCTGGTGATCGAGGGCAATGCCTCGGCGCGCTGCGGCATCTCGATGAAAGGCATCGACATCGTGGTCAAGGGCGACGTCGGCCATCTCTCGGCCTTCATGGCGCAGGCCGGCAATCTCGTGGTGCTGGGCGATGCCGGCGAGGCGCTGGGCGATTCGATCTATGAGGCGCGGCTGTTCGTGCGCGGCGCGGTGCACGGGCTCGGCGCCGACTGCGTCGAGAAGCCGATGCTGGACCGGCACAAGGCCGAGCTGCGCCAACTGCTCGATGCGGCGGGGCTTGGCGGCGAGGTCGATGTCGGGTCGTTCCGCCGCTACGGCTCGGCGCGCGAGCTCTATCACTTTCACATCGACAAGGCCGGATCCTACTGATGAGCCCGCCCGACGACGACCGCTGGATCCATACGCCGCCGCGCAAGTCGGCGACCTTCGACGACTCGGCCATTGCCGAGATCCGCCGCGCCGCGGCGAGCGGCATCTACGATATCCGCGGCGGCGGCGCCAAGCGCCGGCTGCCGCATTTCGACGATCTGCTGTTCCTCGGCGCCTCGATCAGCCGCTATCCGCTCGAGGGCTATCGCGAGAAATGCGCGACCGACGTCACGATCGGCGCGCGCTTCGCCAAGAAGCCGATCACGCTCAAGATCCCGATCACCATCGCCGGCATGAGCTTCGGCTCGCTGTCGGCGCGCGCCAAGGAGGCGCTGGGGCGCGGCGCCTCTGCCGTCGGCACGTCGACGACGACCGGCGACGGCGGCATGACCCAGGAGGAACGGCAGCATTCGAGCCTGCTGGTCTACCAGCTCCTGCCGTCGCGCTACGGCATGAACCCCGACGATCTGCGCCAGGCAGATGCGATCGAGATCGTCGTTGGCCAGGGCGCCAAGCCGGGCGGCGGCGGCATGCTGCTCGGCCAGAAGATCTCCAAGCGGGTCGCCGAGATGCGCGTGCTGCCGGAGGGCATCGATCAGCGCTCGGCCTGCCGGCACCCCGACTGGACCGGGCCCGACGACCTCGAGATCAAGATCGGCGAGCTGCGCGAGATCACCGATTGGCAGAAGCCGATCTACATCAAGGTCGGCGCCTCGCGGCCGTACTACGACACCGCGCTGGCGATCAAGGCGGGCGCCGATGCCGTCGTGCTCGACGGCATGCAGGGTGGCACGGCCGCCACCCAGGAAGTGTTCATCGAGCATGTCGGCATCCCGACCCTGGCCGCCATCCCGCCGGCGGTGCAGGCGCTGCAGGAGCTCGGCATGCATCGCAAGGTGCAGCTCATCGTCTCGGGCGGCATCAGGACGGGCGCCGACGTCGCCAAGGCACTGGCGCTCGGCGCCGATGCCGTATCGATCGGCACGGCGGCGCTGGTGGCGCTGGGCGACAACGATCCTCACCTCGAGGACGAGTACCGCGCACTCGGCACCACGGCCGGCGCATATGACGACTGGCACGAGGGGCGCGATCCCGCCGGCATCACGACGCAGAACCCGGTCCTGTCGGCACGCCTCGACCCGGTGGCGGCCGGCCGCAAGCTCGCGAACTACCTCTCCGTGCTCACGCTCGAGGCTCAGGCCATTGCCCGGGCCTGCGGCAAGTCGCATCTGCACAATCTCGAGCCCGAGGATCTCGCGGCCTTGACCGTCGAGGCGGCGGCGATGGCGCGCGTGCCCCTGGTCGGCACCGACTGGATTCCGGGGCGGGGCCGCGAGTGAAGGGGAGGGACGATGCCGACCTGGGGTGACATCGCGCGCAAGCGCAACATCCGCTATTTCCTCGTTTCCTTCGTCGACCTGTTCGGCACGACGCGGGCCAAGATGGTGCCGGCGAGCGCGATGGACGACGTCGCCAAGGCGGGCGCGGGCTTTGCCGGCTTCGCCACCTGGTTCGACATGACCCCGGCCGATCCCGACGTGCTGGTCATGCCGGAGGCCGATACGCTGATCCAGCTGCCGTGGAAGCCCGAGGTCGCCTGGGTGACCGGCGACCTGTTCATGGCCGGCCAGCCAGTCGAGCAGAATCCACGGCAGATCCTGAAGCGCGTCATGGCGTCGGCGGCAGCGGGCGGCTCCGATCTCAAGACCGGCGTGGAGTGTGAATATTTCCTGATCGCGCCGGACGGCTCTGCGATCTCCGATCCGGCCGACCAGCAGGCCAAGCCATGCTACGACCAGCAGGCGCTGATGCGGCGCTACGACGTCGTCGCCGAGATCTGCGATGCCATGGTGGGGCTGGGCTGGCATCCCTATCAAAATGACCACGAGGATGCCAACGGCCAGTTCGAGATGAACTGGCGCTACGATTCGGCACTGCGCACCGCCGATCGCCATGTGTTCTTCAAGTACATGGTGAAGTCGATCGCCGAGAAGCACGGCCTGCGCGCCACCTTCATGCCCAAGCCGTTCGCCGGCCTGACCGGCAACGGCTGCCATGTCCATGCCTCGCTGTGGGGCAAGGCGGGCAAGAACCTGTTCGTCGACCCCAAGGGCGAGCTCGGCCTGTCGCGGCTGGCCTATCATTTCATCGGCGGCGTCATGCATTCGGCGCCGGCGCTGTGCGCCATCGCCAATCCGACGGTCAACTCCTACAAGCGCATCAACGCGCCGGTGACCACGTCGGGCGCGACCTGGTCGCCCAACACCGTCACCTATGCCGGCAACAACCGCACCCACATGATCCGGATCCCCGATTCGGACCGCTTCGAGCTGCGCCTGCCCGATGGCGCGGCCAATCCCTACCTGCTGCCGGCGGCGCTGCTCGCCGTGGGGCTGGACGGCATCAAGCATGCGCGCGATCCCGGCAAGCGGCTCGACATCAACATGTACACCGAGCGCCACAAGGCGGCGGGCGCCAAGATTCTGCCGCTCAACCTGCTCGACGCGCTGCGCGCCCTGGAGAAATCGTCGGTCCTGAGGGAGGCGTTCGGCGAGACGGTCATCGACTCCTACATTGCGCTCAAGACGGCAGAGTGGAACGACTACGCACGCCACCTGACCGAATGGGAACGCCGCACCACGCTCGACTGCTGAGACGATGAGCGAGACCTTCGACGCGATCGTGATCGGCGGCGGCGTGATCGGCGCCTCGACGCTGTTCCAGCTCACCCGGCTGGGCTGCCGCAAGGCGCTGCTGCTCGAGCGCGGCGAGATCGCCGGCGGCATGACGGCGCATTCCTCGGGCATCGTGCGCACCCATTACAGCGTGCCGGCCAATGTCGAGATCGCGCGCGCGAGCCTCGCCATGTTCGAGGGTTTCCGCGACCTCTGCGATGGCGATCCCGACGCCGATGCGGGCCTCGTCCTGTCGGGCTACCTGATCGTGGCACCGCCCGGCCCGTCCTCGGATGCCGTCCGCGCAAGCATCGCCATGCAGCGTGGCCTCGGCGTCGAGGCCGACCTGCTCGACAGGAAGGCGGCACTCGAGCGCCATCCGTGGATGCTTCTGGACGACATCGACGCGATCGGCTTCGAGGCCGAGGCGGGCGTCGCCGATCCCTATCTCGTCACCACGGCCTTCCTGCGCAACGCCCGCCGCCGCGGCGCCACGGTGCGGACCAGGACGCCGGTCACCGGCCTGCTGCGCGACGGCAACCGCGTCACCGGCGTGATGACCGACCAGGGCCCGATCGAGGCCGGCGTCGTGCTCTCGGCGGTCAACGTGTGGAGCAGCACGGTTGCCGGCTGGGCGGGGATCGACATCCCTCTCACCATCACGGCGCACCACGTCTTCACCCTGGCCGCCGACAAGCCCTACGGCCAGGATCTGCCGGTGATGAAGGATCTGGCCTCGTCGGCCAAGCTCTACACGCGGCCCATGGGCGGCCATCTGCTGGTCGGCGGCGGCCACGAGGGCACGCTGACCGACGATCCCGAGATGGCCGATCTGGAGCCCGATCACGACGCCATGATCGACGAGGCGGCGCAGGCGGCGGCCCGCATGCCGGCCTTCGCCGAGGGCCGCCTGGCACGCTCGTGGTCGGGCCTCTACGACACCACCCCGGACTGGAACCCGGTGCTCGGGCCCGTTCCCGGCGTCGACGGCCTGCAGGTCGCCTTCGGCTTCTCCGGCCACGGCTTCAAGATGTCGCCCATGATCGGCCGCATGCTGGCACAGTCGATGCTGCGCCTGCCGACGGATCTGCCGATCCGTCCCTACCGCATCACGCGCTACGCCGAGGGCCAGCCGCTCGTCGGCGCCTATGGAACGGGTGCCGTCTCTTGACGCTTGCGGCGTGGCAGGCGGCTGACTGAAGATCGGGTTTCTGCATGTGAGGCCTCATGACCACCGCTGACGCCGCCCTGCGCTCGATCCTGCCCATCGCCGGCTGGTCGCCTGACCGCGCTGCCGATGCGGCCTTCACCGGTGGGGCCGAGCCCGTGTTGCCGACGCCGTTCCGTATCGGCGCGGCCGGGGCGGCGACCGTCGCCGCTGCCGCACTGGCCGCGGCGGCCTTGTGGGAAATGCGCACGGGGCGGCGCCAGACGGTGAGCGTCGACCTGCGCCAAGCCACGGCATCGCTGCGCAGCGGGACCTACATGAAGCTGGGCGACGGCGAGCTGCCGCATCGGCGCAATGCCATCATGGGTTGCTATCCGACGAAGGACGGGCGCTGGAGCTACCTGCATTGCAATTTTCCCAATCATCGCGCGGCGGCGCTCGGCGTCCTGGCCGTGGCCGAGGATCGTGAGTCGGTTGCGCGCGCAGTGGCCAAGTGGAACGCCGCCGAGCTCGAGGAGGCGATCATCGCCGCCAAGGGCGCCGGCGGCATGGTGCGCTCGCGCGCCGAATGGTCGGGCCATCCCCAGGCGGCCGCGATTGCGTCCCTGCCGCTGCTCGAGATCGTGCGCATCGGCGACAGCCCAGCCGAGCCGCTCCCCGCGGGCGATCGGCCGCTGTCGGGCATCCGAGTCGTCGACATCACGCGCGTGCTCGCCGGCCCTACCGGCGCGCGGACCCTGGCCGAGCATGGCGCCGAGGTGATGAAGATCACCGCCGCCCATCTGCCCAACCTCGGCTACCAGGAGTGGGATACCGGCCACGGCAAGCTGTCGGCCCAGCTCGACCTGCGCCAGCCTGGAAGTCTCGATACCCTGCGCGGGCTGATCCGCGAGGCCGACGTATTCTCGCAGGGCTATCGGCCAGGCAGCCTGGCCGAGAGAGGTCTCTCGCCCGAAGCGCTGGCGGCGCTGCGGCCGGGGCTGGTGTATGTCTCGCTGAGCGCCTTTGGCCATGCCGGACCATGGGCGGAGAGGCGCGGCTTCGACACGGTCGTGCAGACGGTGAGCGGCATCACCCAGCGCCAGGCCGAGCTCGTGCCGGGCAAGACCGCCGGACCGCAATTCTATCCGGTCTCGGCGATCGACTACTGCACCGGCTACCTGATGGCGTTCGGCGCCATGGTGGCGCTGCAGCGCCGCGCGCGCGAGGGTGGCAGCTGGCTGGTGCGCCTCTCGCTCGCCCAGGTCGGCAAGTGGCTGGTCGATCTCGGCGAGGTGCCGGCCGCGTCGTTGGCCGGCGTGCCGGACGAGTTCGACGGAGAAGAGCTCGTGCGCTGGTCGATGATCAGCGAGACGCCGAACGGCCCGCTCCGCCATCTGCGGCCGATCGCCCGGATGTCGGAAACGCCGCCCCGCTGGGCGCGGCCCTCGGTCCCGCTCGGCCACCACCCGCCGGTCTGGCCGGCGCGGGGCACGGCCTGATCGCACTCTGAAGATTGGGCGCCACGAGCGTTGACCTGCCCCGGTCCATCGGCTTTATTCGCGCCGCACCAGAGCGTGCCCCCGTGGCGGAATTGGTAGACGCGCCTGACTCAAAATCAGGTTTCCTCACGGAAGTGTTGGTTCGAGTCCGACCGGGGGCACCAATTCGTTCTTTGTCGCTTTGAAAGCGACTGATTTTCCTAAGATCTTTCGGCGGTGGGACACTCGCGAACAATGCGGACTCGCATTCGTGTCGAGTTAGCGCGTCCATCACGCCCACGTTGAAGCATCAGCGATGCGATGATCCGTCGTCATCATGTCCGCTCTACCGTTGAAAAGCGGACATCCGTTCGCTCCTGGGAATTGTCCGCTTAGGGCCAAGGGCCGACATCAGCACGGGTTGTGAGTGAGCAGACATCGCTGACCGGCTTGTGGTATCTTTCGTTATGGGGGGGATCACATGAAGCGGCGCGTCGAGCGCCTCGACGCATTCAATATGCCGGATCGCCGACTCCCGTCATCTTTCCGAACACGCGTCCGGTCATCATGCCTGGCTTCCGCCTCCACCGGCACCGTCACTGATCTGGACGGGGGCAGGTCGAAGGGATATGGGCAGGGTGCAGTGAGTTGTGCCGCTCAGATTGAACTTGTCTTCTGAACTCCGGGGGATGGAGGAACACCCAGGCGCTGCGCCGGGCAGCGCAGCGAACAAAGCAGGCCTCTGTTGGCGGTTAGCTCCCCCCCTGAGCTCTCAAGGCTAGCCGTCCATTGGTAATCCCTGTTCCACCTCGCTTCGAAATGTTCCGAGGCGCATGACAAACGGGCAAGGCAAGCGACCCGGCATTTTTTCCAAAACCAGCCGGACTACCAAGTGCAACGCGTGCGCACTGATGAGTGCTGTCGCGCCCGCCGTGGCCGGCGCAGATAGGCTAACTGCTCCCAATCATCGGGGGGCGCCCAACAACAACCCACGCAACGGAGGGGCTCAAGCAAGGCGTAGTTCCCGTTTCCAAAGCGAGCCTGATTTCGTATCCGAGATAGGCCGTGCATAAGCGCAGGCTGCTTCGAGGCAGCGACAGCGCCACGTTGTAGGGCTCCTGGCCCGACGTGTCAGTGTAGCCGGTCGGCGGGTCGACCGGCACCGTTACCTCTCGTTGTCAGAGAGTAGTCATGATGTTAAAGGTATTCGGGCCAACACTAGGGGGGAGAAATACATGCTGAAGAAGTTTCTGATCGCATCGGCAGCCGCGCTGCTGCTGGCAGCGTGCCAACAGCCGCAGACGGCCAGCCCGCCACCTATCACTGACGTGAGAAAGTTGTTCGTCGTGTACTTCAATACCGGTCAATCGGACATATTGCCTGATGGGCAGGCGACGATTGCCCAGGCCTCCGCAACCTTCAAGCAGGGCGGCAGAAACGTGCTCGTGAAAGGCCATGCCGATCGCGTCGGCGATCAGGGGATGAACCTGCGGCTTTCCATGGCGCGCACGGCGGCCGTGAAGGCCGCGCTGATGCGCGCCGGCGTGCCGGAGTCGGCGATCCGGTCGGGCAGCCTGGGTGAGGAAAGCCTGCCGGTCCCCACTGCCGACCAGGTCCCCGAGCGGCTTAACCGCAGTGTTCACATCACGGTCATTGGGCGGCCGGTCATGAGCGACAAGGACTATTGCGCCGCGTTGGCTAGGAAGTGGCGTTCCTATTCCCGGACGGGCGCACAGGGTCCGGGGCCGCAGGCGATCGCTGCGTGCGATGCCGGAAATTACGACGAGGGCATCACGGTGCTGGAGCAGGTACTGACGGACGACAGGATCGTGTTGCCGTCGCGCTATCTGTAGGCTGATCCGGCTCGAGTAGAGGGCGGTCCTCCTGCGAGGGCCGCCTTTTTTCTTCGCGGTCGATCATCTCGCTGTCCATTCCGAAGACTCTGTCCGCGCTGGAAGCGACTGCAATCGATTATGCAGTCGAACGCCGTGTCGTGCCGAGGCACTCTTGTCCACCTCGGGTGAGTAGCTGGCATTGCGGAAAGCAGCCAGCATGTCCGTTTCGGGTCATCCGCGGACCTCGATCGAGATTGGATCGCAGTCTGCCTTGCCTCTGAAAGCGGACATCGCTCTACGCAGCAGACTTGCTCTGATCGCCCAACTGAGGTGGGACACTGCGATGTGGAAGGCCTTAGAAAGCAATGAGCGAGCAGAGTGTCCCATCCTTTGCTAGAGCCTTGATTCAAATAGCCTCTGGCGGTCCGACCGGGGGCACCAAGTTTGGCGGACAGCGAGAAAAGCCAATAAAACAAGGGGTTGCCCGATGTGGCCGCGGAGCGCATGGGGGAAGGAGATGGGGGAATGTCCCCCAAGAGCCTTCCCCTCGGAGCGGCGGGGCGCGCCTCTACTCCCCGCGAGCGGCCTTGCGCTCGGCGATGAACGCCATCCACTTCTCCCGCTCGGCCTCCTCCGCTGCCATCTTGTCCGCCTTCCGTCTCGCCGAAAGTGTCACCGGAGGCGGCGGCGGGTTGGGGATCGCCGACCTTGAGGGCTCTCTCGGGCGTACCTCGCTCGCCTGTCCTCACGCTCTTCTGCCTTCCTTACCCCGTTCGCGCTCCTCTTTTTCGCCTTGGCGCTCTCCTGAGCGGCGATGAAGTTGTCGGGCGACAAGGAAAACTGACCCCCTGGCGACAGGCAAAACTGCCCCCCGAAGTCGCCGCGGGAGAGGTCGAGATGTCACAGGAAGAGCTGGCAATTGGACCGCAGTTCGAGGAATTGCGGGGAGAAGCGATGCGTACGCCGGACGAGGTCGCGGCGATGTTGCGATTGTGCAAGCTGGGTTGGGGAAGCAAGCGGATAGCGGCGGCACTGGGTTGCAGCCGCAACACGGTGAAGCGGTACCTGGAGAGCGGAGAGTGGCGTGGCTACCGTCGAGAGCGCGGTCGGCGGGCGCTCGACGGGCTGGAGGTGTGGCTTGCGGATAAGTTCCGCGGTCACCGGGGCAACGCCGACGTTGTGCGCCAGGATCTGGAGCGAGAGCACGGCTTGAAGGTGAGCCTTCGGACGGTCGAGCGGGCGGTCGCGCCGCTGCGCGAGGAGCTGGCGGCGGAGGCGCGCGCGACGGTGCGGTTCGAGACGCCGCCCGGTCGGCAGCTTCAGATCGACTTTGGCGAGCTTGGGGTGGCGATCGGCGGGGAACGGGTGCGGGTCTACCTGTTCGTCGCGACGCTGGGGTACTCGCGGCGCAGCTGGGTGCAGGCGTTCCGGCACGAGCGGCAATCGTCGTGGCTGGACGGGCTGGAGGGCGCCTTTGCGGCGTTCGGCGGCGTGCCGCGGGAGGTGCTGGTGGACAATGCCCGGGCGCTGGTGGACCACCACGACGTTGCCACGCGGGAGGTGCGGTTCAACGAGCGCTTTGCGGCGTTCGCGCGCTACTGGAACTTCAAGCCTCGAGCCTGCGCGCCGTACCGGGCGCGGACCAAGGGCAAGGACGAGCGCAGCGTGGGCTACGTCAAGCGCAACGCGATAGCCGGCCACAGCTTCGCCAGCTGGTCGGAGCTGGAGAGCCATCTGTCGTGGTGGATGCGCGAGATCGCCGACTGCCGCGAGCACGGCACGACCGGCGAGGCGCCGCAGGTGCGGTTCGCGCGCGAGGAAGCGGCGGCGCTGCAGCCGCTCGCCGGGCGGCCGCCGTTCCGCCAGGTTCGCGAGCTGCAGCGTCGTGTCCAGAGCGACTGCTGCGTGGAGGTCGACACCAACGCCTACAGCGTGCCGTGGCGGCTGCTCGGCGAGACGGTCAGGGTCGTGGTGGCCGGCGGCCGGCTCTGCATCGAGCACCGCGGCCAGCAAGTGGCGGTTCATGCCGAAGCCGGCGGGCGGCGCCAACGCGTGGTCGAGGCCGCGCACCTGGCCGGCCTGGTTCCGGCGCGGCCGGCGCCGGCCGAGGTGATGGTGCCGCCGGCGGTCGGCGCCGAGCTGTTGCGTCCGCTCGACGAGTACGAGCGGTTGCTCGGGGGAGGCTGGTGATGACCTCCTCCTCGCCGGCTTACGACCACGACGCGCTGATCGAGATGCTCAGCAGGCTCAAGCTGACGGCGATCCGCGACCAGCTCGACAGCTTGCTCGACGACGCCGCGCGGCGCCAGCTGACGCTGCGCGAGACGCTGGCCTTCCTGTGCCAGCGCGAGGTCGCCCGCAAGGACGAGCGGCGCATCGAGATGGCGAGCAAGATCGCCCACTTCCCGACGCTGCGCGATCTCGACGGCTTCGACTTCGCCGCCCAGCCCTCGCTCGACCGCGGCCAGATCCGCGAGCTCGCGGCGTGCCGATGGGTCGCTCACGGCGATGCCCTGCTGCTGCTCGGGCCACCCGGCGTCGGCAAGACCCATCTCGCCATCGCGTTCGGCCGAGAGGCCATCCGCGAGGGATACTCGGTGCTGTTCGCCACTGCACCGGCCCTGCTCGCCGGCCTCGTCAAGGCCCACGCCGAAGGTCGCCTCGACGAGCGGCTGGCCTTCTTCGCCAAGCCAAAGCTGCTGATCATCGACGAGCTCGGCTACCTGCCGTTCGATCCCAATGCCGCCCACTTGTTCTTCCAGCTGGTGTCGCGGCGCTACGAGCGCGGCAGCCTGCTCATCACCTCCAACCGATCGGTCGGCGAATGGGGCACCGTGTTCGGAGATCCCGTCGTCGCAACCGCCATCCTCGATCGACTGCTCCATCACAGCCATGTCGTCACCATTCGCGGCGACAGCTACCGCTTGCGCGAGAAGCGCCGCGCCGGCCTCGTCAAGGCCGGCCACCTCCACGACCAGGCTGTGCCATGACCAGCGTACCGCCTGTCGCCGCGCTTCTTCCTCGGGGGCCCACAGGGACCTCCCACGCGCCGCTACGCCAGCCTCGTCGCGGGCGCTTCGCGGCGCGCGGGTCCCTCCTGTGGACTCCGAGGATGAAGCGCTACCACCACGTCTGGGGGGTCAATTTTGAATGTCGCCAGGGGGTCAATTCTGGATGTCGCTTGACAGAAGTCCGCCAAGGTGCGCCGTAGGGAACACGGGGAGGAGGCCGGAGCGAACCGAACCCGAGCAGCGCTTGCCCGCGGCTGGGGGCCTCTCCGCTCGTGTGCCGCGCCTCTTGCTGCTCCAGCATCTCCCGGCCCGGCGGACTCGCCATGTCCGTCAGCGGGCTCTTTCGCTTGCGGCTCCCCCTCAACGACCACCAAGGGACCGAGATCGGCATTCCCTGTGTGACCTACCTCACGTAGCGCCAGCATGGTGTCATGCGAAACTGGAGGTACCGTCAGGGAGGTGGCTCCCAGCATGGACGGCAGCGTGAGTATCAGCCTATGCTGAATCGTTGGGCAGGAGAAGTGATGCCCGGTCTCGCGGAAACAGATGCACGGGGTGAATTCCGCGGTGGACTGCCGGCGGGGACTAATCTTGGCGGCTACGAGCTGAAATCCATTCTCGGCAAGGGCGCCTTCGGTATCACGTACCGGGCGCGAGACTTCAAGCGGGATTGCGAGGTCGCCATCAAGGAGTATCTCCCGGCGACGCTTGCCCTGCGTGAAGGGCGCACGACCATTATTCCGCATTCGAGCGAGCTTGCCGAACAGTTCGCTTGGGGCCGAGAGCGGTTCCTGGAGGAGGCGAACACCCTCAAGCGCCTTGACCACGCGCCTTCAATCGTATCGGTCCTCGACTTCCTTGAGGCCAACGGTACGGCCTACATGGTGATGGTCCTCATCGAGGGCGAGACCTTGGCCCATCGCCTCCTGCGCGAGCAGCGATTGACGTCGGAAGCGGTCGAGCGGCTGCTGTTCCCGTTGCTCGATGGCCTGGAGCAGGTACACGCAATCGGCTTCCTTCACCGCGACATCAAGCCCGCCAACATCATGATCGGGCCGAAGGGGGAGCCCACCCTCATCGACTTCGGCGCCTCGCGGGCGGCAATCGCAGAAAGATCGACGACGATCACCGCCGTCTTCACGCCCGGTTACGCCGCGGTCGAGCAGTTCACCTCCACCAAGCTCGGTCCATGGTCGGACATCTACGGGCTGGCGGCGACGCTCTACCATGCGATCTCGGGGCACATTCCACCCAGTGCGCTGCATCGCATGCTCAAGGACGAGTATGAGCCGCTGATCGACATTCAGCCGGCCGGGTACAGCCGCACCATGCTGGCCGCCATCGACACTGCAATGGCCGTCCCCTCCGATGACCGTCCCCGAAGCATCGCGGAATGGCGGGGTATGCTGTCGTCGCCGCCTGATGCAACCCGTGTCATGCGGCAGCCGGGACGCCTTGCTCGCGTCGCGAGAAAGACCAGACGAGCGCGCCTCAATGTCGGGGCGCCAGCCCTTGTCCTCTCGGCCGTCGCCGCCGTGGCCCTGCTGGGCGGTGCCGGATACCTCGCGTTGACGGCCAGTGGACCTCCGACAGTCACCGCTGCGGCCCTCAATCTCTCCGCCGAGCAGCTCGAGCAGGCGCTGGCAGAGCGGCGCAAGGCTGACACCCTGGCTGCCGACAAGCGGCGCGCAGAGGAGGAGGCACGACAGAGGGCTGAACGTGAAGCCGAGGCCAAGCGCCAGGCCGAGGCAGCGCTTGAGCAGGCGCGTCAGGCGCGACAGAGGGCTGACCAGGAGTTAGCCGCCGTGAACTCGCGCGTTGAGGCGGGGAAGGTTCAGGAGGCTGGACGAGACCAGATCACCCTGGCTGCTCAACGTGAAGCCGAAGCTGTCGCGCAACGGAAGGCAGAGGCGGACGCCGCCGCCATGCGGCAGGCTGAGGAGCAAGCCAAGAAACAACTTGAGGCCGACGCCGAAGCCAAGCGGCAGGCTGACGAGGCGCTGGCCAAGGCGGAAGCCGAGCGGCAACGCGCGGATCAGGAAGCACGGCAGAAGGCCGAAGCCGAGGCGGCGGCGCTGCGTCAAGCATCGGAGGAGACGCAGCGAAAGGCCGCCGAAGCGGAAAGCAAGCGACAGGCCGAGGAGGCGCAGGCAAAAGCACGGGCGGAACGCGAGAAGGCGGACGCCGATGCGAAGGCCAAGGCAGAGGCCGACAAATCAGCCACCGCGCTTGCCAAGCTCAAGGAAGAGGCCGAAGCAGCGGAGAAGGGGATGCGTCTTGAGCCAATAGATCGCGAGCGTCTGCAGGTTGCGCTCACGTCGCTCGGGTTCGACACGCAAGGCTTCGACGGTGTCTTCGGGCCGCGTTCGCGCGAGATGATCGCAGCGTGGCAGAAGGCGCGTAATCAGCCGACGACAGGCTTCGTGAATGCAGCACAGCAGCAGGCGATGCTCAAGGAGGCCGTGGTGGCGGTGTCGAAATTTGATGAGCGGAAGAAAGGCGAGGAGGAGGCGAAAGGGCGGGTGGCGGCGATACCTCGTGCTACAGCAGCTGCAGCGGGACCGCAGTCGTCAGTTCCTCCGGCGCCGACCGATCCGCGATCGACGACTTCTAGGCAGTCCAGCTCGGAGGTCTCGGAGCCGACGCGCGCCTCGCCTGATGGCCTATGGCGCGGCACCTATGCCTGCACTGCGGCAAGTAGCACCGCGAGCCCGCACAGCTTCTCAATCGACCTGGCTCTAAAGCTCACCAACGGTGTCAGTGCTGGAGGAGGTGTCCTTCCAAACTCGTCGAACGATCGAACCGTTGAAATTCAAGTATCGGTTGAACCGTCCAACGTCACGGTCACGCGCCGTTCGCTCACGAACACGACCAATCCAGCTCTGGCGAGGAGTTCAATAGTGGGGCGCTTCGACGGCAACTCGATTCGCGCAAGTGGCAGGTCCGGCGGGTCTAACCCCGGCGCAGATGTCGCCTATGACTGCATTCTCACCCTGGCCCGCGCCTAGTGGATGGATGGTGATGCCTGAGGCCGAGATGGGTAACGGACACGGCGTCTGCAAGGCCATGCGAGGCGTTCTCATCCGTCGGCACGACCTCGCGTGGCTACGAGCTGAGATCGATCCTCGGATAGGGGCGGCACGTTCGACGGAAACTCGATACGTGCAAGTGGCCAAGAAGAGACAAACGGACCATCCTTGCTGCGAAATTGCGCGTTGACACTGACCCGCGCGTAGCCTCGCTGGCCCATTCCGCATTCGCTGGCACGCCCTCCCGGCTACGCGAGTTCATAGTGAGGGTCTTGATCAGTGTGGCTTGCCGCGGAGTGATGAGGGGTGAAGAAGGGGCGTCAACGTGGCAGGTGCGCCCGATATACGGGCAAGATGCCGCAGGATTACGAACCTTGCAGTATCAACTCGGTCGTCCGCTCCGGAGCGTCGAGCATGGAGAAGTGTCCAATGTCCGCGGGAAGCTCGAATGTCGCCCAAGCCTTATCGCTCTTACAAGCCGCGAGTGCCTTGTCGAAACCGGGCTGAGGAAACTTCGGAAGCCTGATGTACGTCTTCTTCGCCACCTTCTGAAGCGCCCCGGTAAGCTTGATCGGCTGGACGTAGGTGCCAACCGGATGCGCGGTCACCTTGGATTGGGCGAATTGCCGGTCACGTTCGGCAACCCCTGCCTCCCCAAGCGTTGGAGGACCAAAGCTCGCATCGCCCTTGTCAACGACCGTCTGTATCATTTTGGCAAAAGGGCCTCCGGCTGCGAAGTCTACCACTTTCTGTCCGTCGCTAGGCAGAAAGGCATCAAGCCACACGATCGAAGAGACGCGATCCCCGATGCTTTCAAGTGCGCCCGCACCCACGAAGCCAGCATACGACCATGGCACCAAGCAGACGTTGTCGAGGCTCTCCCACTTGATCAGGTTGACGACGTCGGCGATGTGGGTGTCCAGATTGACGTCTTTCGACAGAAGGTGTGAGCGGTCGGCCAAGCCCGTCAGCGACGGAGTGAACACCTTGTGGCCGCCCTGCTCGAGCCGGTCGGCCACACGACGCCAGACCCAGCCGCCGCAAAATGCTCCCGCGATGAAGACGAAGGTCTTCTTGGCTGGTTGTGCACGGGAGGCACTCAAGGCCGCTGTCACGAGGCCACCAGCCGCTGCGGCAGTCAGCAGGCGACGACGGTTGGATTGAAGTGCAGTCATGTTGCGTCCCCCTATTCATTGCCCCTTCCCGAGGGCGTTAGTCGGGAAGCCTACAATGTTCGCGGGTAGCCCGGAAAGTTGGAATGTCACAACGGCTTCGGGTAGCGGTGCTTCGCTTGCCAAGGAGCCGCTCGAGTAGCGGAATGATTGCGGGATCGGCGGGGATGGTTCGTTTACCCGATGTCTTGGCGCCCCGTATGGTGATCCAGTGGCCGGCCCTACCGCCAGCGAGCGTGACGTCCTCGACCTTGAGCGCGGCGATCGAAGGCTGACGCGGCGAATCCCCCACTCGCTGATTAACCGTCTTCCTCGATGTGCACCTTGATCTTGCCTGCGCTCACGGCCGCTTTCAATGCTGCGTGATCGCGCTCGGCTTGGTCGGCATAGGCGACGGCAAAATTCCCCATCGCCTCGTCGAAGGCATCACTCGTGCCGAGATAACCGCTGATCAGCCAAGGATGGCTGGCCCGGCCGTGCGCCCGTGCCAGTGCCCAACCGCACGCCTTGCCGTAGGTCTCCAGCATGCTGCGATTGAAGGTCTCGACCAGAGGCTTGATCTTCGCGTCACGCAACTGCCGGGCATAAAGCTGACGCTGTTCCAGACCGGTCAGCCAACCGAGAAAGATGTCCGAAGACGATTGCATGAGGCGCTGGCCCTGCACCACGCGCTCGCCGGGGTGAGCGTACAGGCTCTTGCCGGCATAGGGCTCCAGCACCGATGGGACGGCCTGCTTGAACTGGAGGAACAGCGGCTGGTTGGACGACGACATGAACAGGCCGATCGAGCAATACCGCCCCACGCTGCCGATCCCGACCACCTTGGCGGCCGTGTCGACCAGACGGTAGCGATCGAGCAAGGCGCGCCGGTCCTCCGACAGGGTCTCCCGATAATCGGCCAGCAACTTGTCCAACAGCACTTTGGCGCCGGAGCCGCGCATCGTCTCGTGGTGAAAGATGAGCGGAGGCTGGTCTTTGATCTGAATCTGGCCTCCGACCATCTCGGCCAGCTTCGGATAGTCCACCTCCGACGCGCTTTCCTCCTTCGCCTTGTCGATTCTTCGCCGCACGCGCTTCTGTACCGCTGGATCGTCGATCAAGCCCATGAACTCCTCGACGCCGATATGCGCGTACCATGCCTCGAGCGGGCTCATCGCCGCGACTTCCCGTAGCCGTTCGCGATAGCTGCGCGCGCAAGCGACCGCCGCGCCGCGTCCGGCCGCGTCCGAAAAGCCGTTGGACCTTGCCGCAAGGACGAACGAGGCGACCAGCCGCTTGACGTCCCATTCCCAAGGGGCCGGCAGGGTTTCGTCGAAGTCGTTGATGTCGAAGTTGATGGCTCTTTCCGGCGTGGCGAAGCCGCCGAAGTTCATCAGGTGACAGTCACCGCACGCCTGGACACGAATGCCGGTCGTGGGAGTGGTCGCCAGGTCGGCGGCCATGACCCCGGCCGATCCCCGGTAGAAGGTGAACGGCGATTGCAGCATCCGGCCATATCGGATTGGGATGAGGTCCGGCAAACGACCTGCATCGGAGGCATGAAGAAGCTCGAGCGGGTCAGGCCGATCCTTATGCCGCTTCCATGTACCCTGGCCTGCCCTGGGGATGGTGTCGCGCAGGCGCTTGCCGGCTGCAATGAGATCGTCGGCCGGCACGGAGTGCGGTGGACGCTCGAGTTCCGGGACGGGATTGGACGGCAAGTCTGCGATATTGCTCACGGATTCACTCCAGATCGAGACAGATTAGCCAATTGCCGGCCAAGATGGCCATGATCCAAGTCAAGCTTACCTCGTGCTTCGATGTCCTGGCGTGGCGAGCCGTGGTCGCCGAGCGCGACGCGCGGGCGGTTCGAACCGATGCTGACGAGCGCGGCTACCGGAAGGTCTTGACCCGTCACCCCGGCGGCGGGCCGCGCTTGCGGGCCTTGGCAGATCATTGTCGCGGGAGCCGTCTCGAAAAAACCGTCGAGATCTGGCGGTGGATCGGGCCTCTGTTAGGCCCCAATTGGGGCACAGTCCTGCGCAATGGTGCGTATACGCCTACTTGTTCCGCCGCGTCGGCAATCTACATGATGCTCGTCGTGCCCAAGCCGGCAACTGCTCGCAGGGAGAGATCCGTGTCCTCGTTCGTTCGCCGTCGAAGTGTCCTGCATTTGGCCACCGGCGCAGCCGTCATCGCCCTCGCGGTCCCCGGTGTTGCGGTCGTCGCCCCTGGGCGGGCGGGCGCCGAGCAGGATCCCGCCGCCCAGCTCGTCCAGAGGGCGGCCGACCAGGTGATCGCGGCCGCCAGGGCCGGTGCTGGCGCGGCCCGCGAGGCGGGCATCAGGGGGGCGCTCGAGGCCTACTTCGATCTCGCCTATATGGGCCGCCAGACGCTCGGCAACTATTGGAATCAGACCACCCCCGAGCAGCGCCAGCGCTTCCTCAAGGCCAATGCGAGCGCGGAGGCGCGCGCCTATGCGGAGCGCTTTGGGCAATACCGCGGCCAGACGCTGACGGTGGGCCGCGTCAATGCCCGCGGAAACGGTGTGTCCATCGTCGACAGCACGCTCAACCAGAGCGACGGCGCCCCGGTCGCCCTCCAGTGGGAGGTGCGCAATGAAGGGCAAGGCCCGCGCATCGTCGACGTCAAGTCCGAGGGCGTCAGCATGATCATGACGAGGCGGGGCGATTTTGTGTCCTACATCCGCAATCACGGCGGCCAGGTCGAACCGCTGATCTCCGAGCTGGAGGCCCGTGCCACCCGGTGATCCACCGGACCGTGGCACGCCCGGGCACCCCTCCGGAGGCTAAGCCGTTGCGGCGACCGTCGCGGTCGAGGGTTGTGCCAGCAAGGCCGGACGGAACAGCAGGGTAACAAGCAGCTCCCAGGCGAGCGAGATCATCAGCAACCGGCCCATGCTGGCGGTGCCGGGATGGCTCGACAGCCAAAGCGCGCCGAAGGCCGTTGCCGTGGTCATCGCACTGAAGACCACCGCCCGCATCAGGCTCGATTGCAGCATGGCCGTCTCGCCGGCGCGCCAGGCAAGCACGAAGTAGATGTTGAAGGCGACGCCGACGCCGAACAGCAGCGGCAAGGCAATGATGTTGGTGAAATTAAGCGGCAGGTCGAGGGCCGCACAGGTGCCGAACGTCAGAAGGCCGCTCAGCATGACCGGCAGCATGGTGAGCACGACGTCACGCACCCGGCGCAGCACGGCGGCCAGCAGCCCCGTGATGGCCAGGAAGGAGTAAGCGCCCGCCTGCAGGAACGCATCGACAATGCTGTCGCCCGAAGCGGCGGTCGAGATCGGCCAGCCTGTCGCATCCGGCGCAACCGACTGGACCGCCTGCGCGAACCGCCGAAGCGAAGCGTTGTCGTGGTCATCCTTCGGCAGGACCAGCAACCGGGCGCGTGCATCCATGGCCGTCCAATCGGCGATGAGCTCGCGGGGCAGGTTGTCGAGGGAGATCGGCCGGGCCTTCAGCTCGGCGCGCACCTGGTCGAGCATGATCTCGAGCGGCGTCACCACGGCCGCTGCCGCGGCGGCGCGAACCTGCGGCGGGGCGGCCCGGAGACGCTCGAGCACGTCGGCCAGACGACGGGCCGCGGCGGCAGCGGCCGCGTCCGGGCTGTGTGCCGCGGCTTGCCGCAACGCGGTTGCCGTCGCTTCAAGTCGTTGCTGCAGCTCCGCGTCGGTTGGCGGCTTGGCGGGCTCCACATCGAGAACGGGCGCGACCACATCCACCGCATCCCCGATCAGCACAAGCTTTTCCTTCTGATCCTCGGGCAGGAAGGTGTTGAGGCTGACGACGCGCGACACTTCCGGCAGATCGGCCAGCCGGCGCGCCAATGGCACCGCGTCGGCAAGCGACGGCACGAGAACATTGATGGCGTCGAGGCTCCAGTCGGGATCGCGCCGCAGGTCCTGCAGCGTGCTCATCGACTCGGCCCTCGGGCTCTTGAGGTTGAGCGGATTGAAGTCGAAACGCAGCAGCGGCAGCAGGGCACAGGCCGCGATCGCGGCGAGCAACGCGCCCTGCAGCACGGCGCGGCGATGGCGATGCACGAAATCATCGACCGGCGCCAGCATCGTGAAGCCGACCTCCTTCATCCCGGCTTGCGGCGCGCGCATCAGGGTGAGCAATACCGGCAGCAGGACGATGGTCAGCGCGAAGGCGACGATCATGCCGAGGCCGGCGATGGTTCCAAGCTCGGCGACGCCGAGGTAGCTGGTCGGAAGGAAGGCGAAGAAGCCCACGCCGATGGCCGCAGCCGACAAGGCCAGCGCCTTGCCGATGGCGGTGCCGGTCGCCACCAGCGCCGCCGCGAGGTTCGGCCGGACGAGCCGTTCGGCGAGGCAGCGCACGCTGAACTGGATGCTGAAGTCGACGCCCAGGCCGACGAACAGCGGGATGAAGGCGACGGAGATGAGGTTGAAGCGGCCGACGGCCAGCAGGCCGATGGCTGCCGTCAGGACCAGGCCGATCAGCGTGGTGACGAGGATCGCGACCGTGATGCGCGCCGACCGGACGGCCAGCCACAGGATGCCCAGGAGCGCTGCCGCCATGGCGGCCGTGATCAGGCCTGCATCGTCGGCGAGCGAGCCGAACTCCTCGTCCGCGAGAGGCACCTGGCCGGTGAGGCGCACGGTCACCCCATGGGCGGGATCGAGGTCCAGCGATCGCGCCGCCGCGCGAATGGCATCGCTCGCGCGCTGGCCCGGCCGCAACTGGCTGTAATCCATCCCGGGCTGGACGAGAATGAGCCGCCGCGTGTCGCGCGGCGCGGGGGCGTTGTTGGTAACCAGCGTTCGCCAGGAAAAGAAGGCAGGCTGTCCAGCCACCGCCTTCTCGAATGTCCCGGACAGCGCCGTGAGCTGGGGTTCGATGTCCCGCAGCTTTGCGTTGCCATCCCGGACACCGATCAGGACGACGTTGAGCATCTTCATCACGCCGACCAGGCTGGGATCGGCGGCCAGCGCCGACAGCAGCGGCTGCACCGTGATCAGGGCGTCCGTCAGCGACGTGACGTCGCCGGTCGGCAACAGCAGCAGGCCGTTGCGCTCGAAGAACCGGCCGCCGTCGGGCTGGCGCACATTGTGGAAAAGATCGGGTTGCCGTTGCAGCGCCGCGGCGAGCCGCTTGGCCCCGTCGTCGGCGAGCTCCGGCGTCACGCCATCGACCACGATCATGGTCAGGTTCTGCAGCTGCGGGAATGCCCTGTCGAACTCGATCCCGCGCTTGCGCCAATCGAGCTTGGGCGAGATCAACTGACTGGTCTCGGCCGTCATGGCGAAGTTCCGGGACATGTAGACGATCGCCGCCGCCGTCAGGGCGAGCGCGGCAAGCAGCACGATCAGTGAATGCCGGATGCTGACCGCGACGATACGACCGATCAACGAAGTGCCAGTAGACAAAAAGCGCCTCGAGGAGTGATGCGGAGAGTGGCAGGAACCAGTAGGCGTGTTCGCCGACTTTTCAACCCTATGCCTTGGGCGGTGCCGGTGTGAATGGACAAAACGCGGCTCGTCGCCTTGAATGGACACAGGGAAAGGGGCTTGCCTAGCATGAGAATCGGATCGCTAGAGCATCGCGATGCTTTCTGCACGCACTTTGCGCAGACCTATGTCGACTACGATCCAAAGGCACTGCCTTGGCCGGACCTGGACGACGCCGCACTGCAGCGCCTGCGACAGGTGCCGTTCTGGGAAGAGGTCTTCTATTCCGAACGCCGGGCCGGCGCGATCGTCATGGCCTTCACCGAGACCATCGGCGATCCGGTCGTGAAGGCGGCACTGGCCTTGCAGGGCGAGGAGGAGACCCGGCACGCGAACCTGATCCGCGTGATGGTCGACAAGTACGGCCTCGATGCTCCCGAGCGGCCGATCGAGGACCTGGGCAGGAACATCGAGACCAGCTTCAAGGATTTCGGGTTCGGCGAATGCCTCGATTCGTTCGTGGGGTTCGGTCTGTTCAAGATCGCATGGCAGTCGGAATTCCTTCCCCGGGAGATCATGCAGATCTTCTCCATGCTGATGTACGAGGAGACGCGCCACATCGTCTTCTTCATCAACTGGATGGCCTACACCGAAGCCCGCAAGGGCTGGCTTGCCCGGGCGGTCTCGCCATTGGTGAGCCTGCGCTACTACCTGCGGGCGGTGCGCCGCCTGACAAGGATGGCGCGTCGAGGTCAGGCGGCGAACGACGGCAAGACCTTGTCTGCCATGCAGGTCAGCATGTTCCTGGACGACTTCAATTTCCGGCGCTTCCTCGAAGATTGCTACTCCGAGAACAGCCGGCGCATGAGCGTCTTCGACCAGGAGCTGCTGCGGCCCAGCTTCCTGCCGCAGCTGACCGACGTCGCGCTCAAGGCGCTGCGGCTGTGGAGCAAACGCGCGGGACTGGAGCCCAGGCCAGGCCCTTTGCCGCCCCTGCACGGAGCGCAAGCGGACGCGGCGGCAGTGCGGCAGCCGGAACGGTCGTAGGCTTCCAGACAACCCGGGATCATCGCGAAGCGATTGAGAATGACGAGCGGCGTCCGCTAACCACCACGGACCTGACCGCTGCTCGTCACATCGTGCGCCCGTATCGACAACGGCGGACGAAGCGGCGATATCTACGGTTGCGTGGTATCGGCGGTGAGGGCTTGTCATGCTGAAGGATTGTTACGACCTTGCCTTGACGACGGCATCGGCCGTCGCTCGCGATGCCTACGTCGAGGCCTGCGGCCTGGCGCTGACCTTCTACCCTGGCGCGGCCGACGCCTATGACAGGGCGATCGCCGCCGATCCCGCCTTTGCCCTGGCCCACGCGGGCAAGGCGCAGGTCCTGTTGAGGCAAGGCGATGTCGCGGCGGCGCGGTCGGCCCTGGCGGCCTCCAGGGATCTGGCTTCAGGCGTTTCCGAGCGCGAGGCCAGCCACATCAATTTCTTCGACCTCGTGTTCGCCGGCCGGACCGAGGCTGCGATCGCCGCCTTGTATGCCCATCTGGCCGCGTGGCCGCGCGATGCCCTGGTCGTCTCGAGTGCCGCCAATCCCAACGGCCTGATCGGCGGTTCCGGTCAGATCGGGCAGAAGCACCGGATCGCGGCCTTGATGGACAGCCTGGCCCCGCACTACGGCGACGATTTCTGGTTCGTTTCCTATCACGCCATGTCCCTGTCGGAGGACGGGCAACTCGCCTTGGCGCGGGCGAAGATCGAGCAGTCGGTGGCCACCAATCCGAACAATGCGCATGGCGCCCATGGCTTTGCCCACGTCTGCTACGAGAGCGGCGACCTCGAGGCGGGGCGCGCGTATCTTTCCTCCTGGCTCGCCACCTATCCGCGCGATGGCTTCTTCCATGGCCATCTGAGCTGGCATCTTTCCCTGTTCGAGATCCAGGCCGGCAACTGGACCGAGGCCTCACGGCTCTATCGCGACGCCGTCGCGCTCGATCGGCACAGCGGCGGACCTCAACAGAAGGTCTCCGACGGAGCTGCCTTCTTGTGGCGGTCGGAGCTCGCGGGTCATCCGCGCGACGAAGCGGCCTGGCGTGCGTTGCACGAGTACGCGACCGGCGCTCTGCCCCGGCCGGGCAGCGGGCTCGCTGACCTGCACGTCATCCTGGCCCAGGCCGTCATGCGCGATGACGCCGCGCTCGACGCTCGTGCTCGCCAGATGGAAGCGATGGCGGGCGAGGGCCGTTACCCGTCGGGCTCCTACCTCCCCGCCCTGACCGGCGGGTTCGCGGCGTTCGAGCGCGGGGACTACTCGAGCGCGATCGCGGCGTTTGCGCCACTCGCGGGAGAGAACGAGCGTATCGGCGGCAGCCGTGCGCAACACGACCTGATCGAGTTCACCTTGCTGAGGGCCTGCCTCGATGCCGATCGGTTGGACGAAGCGCGGCAACTGCTCGGCGCGAGGCGGCCGGGCGCTTCCGGCATACCCGTCCTGGGCGTCGACGCGGTGCGGTGAGCGCGGCGTGCCCGCGGTAGCGTAACCGCGCTGCCGCTTCCCTGTGGTAGGGTTGCCCCCGCGATACGTGTCTGCGTTGTACGTGTTGGGGGTCCATGTCGAATTCCGATGTGCGCGAGGCCGAGGTTGCCTTCCTGTCCGGCGTGACGAAGGCGAACACCACCGCCGGCACCAGCTACTACACGATGGAGTTCAACCAGTTCGGCACGCTCATCGTGCCGGCACAGTACGGGAACACATCGTACGCGATCAAATGGGGTGACACGAAGCCGGGCACGGCGGGTGGGAACGTAACCTACTGGTTCGATCCGGCGGCTCAATGGTCCGACGTCGAGCAGAGCGTGTGGGCTGGCGCATTCGACTTATGGTCCGCCGTTGCCGACATCACCTTCTCCAAAGCCACCGATGCCGCCTCGGCCAACATCACGCTGCAGCGACTCAAGGGACAGGGAGCGCATGCCAACACGGGAGCTATCGGCGGCGTCGCGGTCGGCAGCACGACCGTAAACGCGATCCCGACGTCGGGCGCCTACATCACGATCGACACCACCGACGGCACCTTCGGTCCGATCGACGCCGATCCCAACACCAAGGGCGGCTATCCCTGGTCGACCGTGATCCACGAGATCGGTCATATCGTGGGACTCGGCCATGCCGGGCCCTACAACCTCACGGTCAATCACGAGCAGCAGCAGTTCGGCCCGTACGACAGCGAGCTCTGGTCGCTCATGTCGTACATCCATCCGAACGCCACCAACACGCGGTACTTCGCGGATTATCCGGTCGGGGGAACGTCCTGGGGCATCCAGGCGGTCGGCGATCAGACCTACCTGTACGAGCCGCTGACCTTCCAGATCGTGGACATCGAGGCGTTGCAACGGCTGTACGGGGCGCGGATCAGCGGCGGTCCGTTCGGCGGCGGTCAGACCTACGGCTTCAAGTCGAGCTTCACCGACTTCTTCCTGAAGAAGATCTACGATTTCGGTCCGGACAACAATCCGTCGGCCGTCGTCACCATCTGGAATTCGGGCACCAACAACAAGCTCGATCTCTCGGGCTTCGACCAGGACGCCATCGTCAATCTCGCGCCGGGAACCTTCTCGAGCGCCGGCGGCAAGGCGAACAACATCGGCATCGCCTTCGACACCAGGATCGAGACGGCGGTCGGCGGCGGCGGCAACGACAAGATCACCGCCAACAGCGCTCTCGCCTCGACCCTCGACGGCGGCGGCGGCAACGACACGCTGACCGGCGGCGCCCAGGGCGACACGTTGAAGGGTGGCGATGGCAACGACATCCTGCACGGCCTGGCCGGCAACGACGCGCTCGAGGGCGGCAACGGCAACGACACGCTGGCGGGAGGCGCAGGGGACGACGAGTTGGAGGGCGACGCCGGCGACGACGTGCTGAACGGCGACGCGGGGACTGACACGCTGACCGGCGGCACGGGCGCCGACATCTTCCAGCTCGTTGCCGGCCAGGCCAAGGGCGGCACCATCACGGATTTCTCGGGAAAGACCGGCCAGGGCGATACGCTGCAGTTCTTCGGCTATGGCCTGGCGTCCCAGGGCGCTCACTTCGAGCAGGTCGATACGACGCACTGGAAGATCGTTGCCTCCAACGGGACAGAGGACACGATCACGATTTCCAATGGCGCGGCGATTTCGGCCGACGACTATTCCTTCCTGATACCCTACACGCCGCTCGCCAACGCGACGTTCCTCGATCTCGCGAGCTGGCGCACCAACGACACCACCGAGCCGACCTGGGGCGTGCCGATCACCGGGCCGGTGACGTTGAACGTCGCGCTGGTGCTCGAGCGCGCCAACGATCCGTCCGCGCTGCTTGGCCAGGGATGGGCGGCGCGTGCCCAGGCGCTCGCCGAGCTGAATGCCCAGGGCAAGTTGTGGCAGACTTACGGCGCCGACCAGACGCAATACGATGCCGCCCTGGCGGCCCTCGGCACGCTTGGCATCGAGACGGTCGATCAGATCGCGCCCGTCAACGGCTACGTCTCCTCGGCGGAGTCGCGGACGATCTGGGTGCAGGTCACCCAGGAGAGCTTCCCGATCCTGTTCGGGCCCCAGGCCCACCTCATGGCGAACGACGCCCAGGGGCAAGGCGCGTGGTACTGGACGGGCGATCTGTCGCTGCCGACGAGCCTCAGCGATGCCGGCGTCCGCGGGCTATGGTTCGACACCGGCCGTTTCGGCCCTCAGGTCGCCAACCCGGGCAGCGCGACGGCAGCGACCCTGCAGGAAGGGTCGCAGGGTCCCGGCAATGCCGCCACCCAGACCACCAACCTGTATCCGCAGACGATCACCGGCGATTACTACAACATGCCGCTCTCCGCCGCCGTGTCGACCGGTGCGATCGCGCTGGTCGAGCCTCGTATCGGCACGGCATTGCCCGGCGATAACGCGGGGACGGGCTTCCAGGCTGCCCTCGACGGCTATCGCACCAAGGCCGGCGTGCCGACGGGGGCGCCCGCGACAGCGGTCGCTCCGGGCGGGCAGGAATTCGCCAGCAACGCACAGAACAATTCGGGCGAGCGCTCGCTCGACGTCGGCATGGTGTCGACCGTGTCGCCCAACAGCCCGCTGCTGCTCTATGCCGGCGCGGGAACAGCGGCCGGCGCGCAAGGCACCGCCTACACGGCCTACCAGGCGGCCATCTGGGACACCGTGAACAATCCGGGCGTCGTCAGCTCTTCCTACCGCGACGTGACGCAAGTGGCGCCCAGCTCGCCCTTCTACAACGCCGGCAGCGAACTGCTCGTCGATGCCGCGCTACGCGGCATATCGGTCTTCAACTCCAACAGCGACGGCGGTTCGAGCGATCAGTACGCCAACGGGCTCACCAATGTCGGCACGGTGCGGTCCAGCCCCTACGTGGTGACCGTGGGTGGCACCTCGTTGAGCACGACGGCGGCCGCGCAACTCGACCCGACGCTGACCGACTCCGTCGGAAAGGCGAGCGCCGGCGACCTCGCCACGATCTGGCGCCTCGTCGCCGGTGGAATGATCAAGTCGCCGGTCGGCCTCGCGCATGACAGTGCCGCCTTCACCGAGACCGTCTGGAACCAATACTTCCTCGACGGCACGACCATCACGAACAAGGCAAATACGGGCGGCTACCTGACCAACAATGCGGGTACCGGCGGCGCAGATCCCAGCCAAGGGACGCCGACGTACCAGACCGACTACGGGCTCGTACCGTTCACCCAGGATCCCTATCACCTGATCGGCCGCGGCACGCCCGACGTCTCCGCCAACGCCGGCGGCAACATGTATTTCACGGTGCCGACCGGCGACATGACCGGCACCGAGGGCAACGGTGGCACCAGCGCCACGGCGCCGTTGTGGGCGGCTCTGGGCGCTCAGTTCAATGCGATCTTCCACGACCAGGGCCTGCCGCCGCTCGGCTATATGACCGATCTGCTGTACATCGCCTCGGCGATCGCTCCCGCCTCATTCAACGACATCGTCGTCGGCAACAACACTTCGTCGTTCGTGCAGGGCGGCGGCTATAGCACCGACGGCATCGCGATCACGCCGACCGGCTATGGCTCGGCGGCAGCCCCCGGCTACGACCTCGCGACCGGTTTGGGCACGCCCGACGGCCTGCTGCTGGCGCGCGCCCTCACGGAAATCGCCCACCACCAGGTCTCGTTCGCGGATATCGCGCCGCTGATCGAAGGCAATGCGACCGCCGGCTGGACCAGCTCGGCCGACCAGACGCTGCTGATTCAGTCGGCGACGATCGCGCCGATGCCCGTCGACCTCATCATCGGGCAGAACAGGCTCACAGTGGACGGCGTCGCCGACCAGTTCGCCTGGACGGCGGGCTTCGCGGAGCAGTCGCTGAGGCCCGATTTCGATCCCGAGCTGGTGCGGATGTTCGACAGGCAGGCGCAGGGCTGGGTCGGTTGGGATCAGGCGGCACAAGGCGACGCCGTCGCCGCCCTCATCGGACAAGGGCAGGGCCTGGCCAAGCAGGCGACGCTTACCAGTCCCTTCGGGCTTGCCGACTTCTCGACATCACCGTTCAGCATCGCCGACCCCGTGACCAAGCAGAACGTCATCGTCGCCGGCGGCACGATCCACCTGTCGCGCGCGGTCGCAATCGCCGAGACGGCGGGCGGGGCCAACGACCAGGACGCCGTGGTGCGCGTGCGCCAGGACGGTACCGACAGCCTCGCGGTCTCCTTCTACAGGGTCGACGATTTGAGCGGCGCGATCGGCTCGCTCAGGCCCGGCGACGCGGGCTATGCGGCGGCCGCGGCGACGCGGTTGTACAGCCTGAAGGGAGGTGGCAACGCGCTGGAAGGACCGGGCTTCGGCTTGTTCAAGCAGGCCGAGATCACCCACGTCGATGCCCGCGACCTGATCGCCATGCAGCTCATCAACCGCTCGAGCGGCGACACGTTCTTCGCCTTCGGGCAGGCCAATGCCGACAATCAGGCGCACATCTTCAATTACGGCACCAACACCTGGGGCTGGGAAGACACGCGCGGCGGCGGCGACCACGACTTCAACGACTTCGTGGTTGGCATCGACTTCACCAGCACGGCGGGCAGCGCGTGGCTGGGCTAAAGCGATTTTCGATTTGCCGGAACCGCAAGGGGTTCCGGCAAATCGAAAATGCGCGCGCCGGGGTTGGTTGTTGCAGTGGGCACATTCCGTTCGGCTGGAACAGCCGAACGGAATGTGCTCTCGGGTTGCGACGCGCTCATGCGATGGACCGGCCGCCATCGACGTAGAGATTGACGCCGTTGATATAGGCACCGGCATCGGAGCACAGCAGCAGCGCCGCGCCGGCGAGATCGTCGGGCCGGCCAAGCCGGCCGGCCGGGATGCGCTGGACCAGCGCTTCGCCTTCGGTTGCCATCTGGGTGCGGTTGCGCGCGGTCAGGATCGCGCCAGGGGCCAGGTTGTTCACGGTGACCCCCTGACCGCCGAACTGGCGTGCGAGGTTCCAGGCCCAGTTGAGCTGGGCGGCCTTGGTTCCGGCATAGACCATCATCTGCGGATGCGGTCGCACTTGCTGCACGCTGCCGATGGTCACGACCCGGCCCCAGCCGCGCGCACCCATGGGCGGAACGAGGGCCTGCAGCAGTTCGAGCGGAGTGCGCAGGTTGACGGATATCTGCCGGTCGAACCGCTCCCGCGTGATTCCCTGGTACGCCTCCGGAAGCTCGATCGAGGCATTCAGCACCAGGATATCGACGGGCGACCAGGCGTTGACCGCTGCAGCGAGGCGATGACCCGCATCGTCCACGGCAAAATCCTGGTTGAAGGCACGTGCCGTGCCGCCGTCCTGCTCGATCGTCTGCACGACCGCGGCGGCGTCGGCCGCCTCCTCTGGAGTGTCGGCATGATGGATGGCCAGCCGCGCGCCTGCGCCGGCCAGGGCGAGGGCGATGGCCCGGCCGATCTCGCGGCGAGCGCCGGTGACCAGGGCAGTCCGGTTGGTCAGTTGAAAGCGATCGAACGTGCTCGGCAGCATGAAGGCTCCATTCAAGACAGGATACAGCGGCGACTCGACGGTCCCTTGGGCCAGGTTCCCAGGACATTGAGAAGCATCAGGCTCGTGCTGTATCTTAGGCGGGTACCACCGCATTTCGCCTGGGACGTGAGCGATGACGCAGCGCGGCACCCGTCTGGCGGCACTTTCGCAATGGCTGGCCGAGGAGCTCGGCGATGCCGAGATTGCCAACCAGTTGGCCCATTTCATCGTCGATGACGTGATGACATGGCGATCGCCTGGTATCGATCCGACCGGTTTCAAGACGATCATCGCCTTCACTTTCGGCAACCGGATGTCGGCCAACGGCAACCGCAGCCCGGGGCCGGTGAACGAGGCGATCGCCCGCGCCGCCGCCGAGGTGCAGCGCAGCAGCGATTCTGTCGTCTATGCGCAATGGGAAGTCGCCGAAGCGCTGGCGCCGATCCTGCCCGGGGCACGCATCGTGCCGATCCATCCCGATCGCGACGCGCGTGCCGAGCCGGTTTATCTCGGCACTCAGGCCGTGATCCGCCGCATCCTGGAGCACAACGGTGGGCCGGCGGCATTGGGGACGGTGGGCATCGTCGCCTTCCGCGATCATCTGCGGCGCTGCGTCTCGACCGCACGCGCACTCGGCCTCGATGCCCATGCGCCGGCAGGAGTGACGATGCCAGAAGCCTACGACCCGCAGTCCGGGCAGCCATGGTGCCGCAGCCGGATTGCCTATCTGCTGCACGATCTCGCCGTCGGCGCGGCCGAGCGTCGTGACATGCTGTGCGTCGAGTCCAAGGATTCGGCTGCAACCCAATAGCCAGCAGGGTGCGAGGTGCATCTGAGGTCATCGCGCCAATGTGTTTGGGTTCGACCAGGTGCGATCGTTGATGGCGTCCTGGGCGCGTGCCAAGATTGACCAGGGCGATCCTGGATTTGACGGAACCGCGTGAGGTTCTATCAAGGGAGCGCCACCTAAGGCGGAGTGATCTCCGCCTTGGGTGGCGCTCCCTTATCGAGAATGCGCGCACGGTGATACTTGTTGCGACAGGCACATTCCGTTCGGCTGTTTCAGCCGAACGGAATGTGCTCTAGCGCTGCTCGGTGGACGAGGCCGCGATGAAGCACCCAATCTTTCGCTGCCTCTCGGTCCTCGTCGGGATCATCCTGGCGCTTGCTGCCGCCGAGGTCATGGCCATCGGCTGGCTCTACGTCGAGGATGGTCATTACACGCCGGCGGCCACGCTGTTCGAGCGCACGCAGAACACCTACGTGCGGGACGCGACCAAGGGCACCAACTGCCGCCTCGTCGACACGCTCTACCCGCATCCCTACCTGGCGTTTGTCCATCACGCCAACCCGCCTTGCGGCCTCTCCTGGGCCAACAATGTCGGCTTGTTCGGTCCGGATTTTCCTGTCGCCAAGCCCAGTGACTACTACGTCGTCATCGTGACCGGCGGGTCGGTTGCGTCCTACCTGGGAGGCAACCAGAAGCCTCCCTATCCGCGCTATCTCAGCGAGGAACTGAACAGGAACTATGTCAGCCCGACAGGCAAACCCTGGCTGGTGCTGGACGGTGCGGCCGGAGCCTGGAAAGAACCTCAATCGTTCATCGTGTTCGCGCTCTATGCCACCTCGGTCGATGCCATGGTCAACGTGAGCGGCTTCAACGAGCACTACTATTTCCACCCAAGAATGCAGCAGCGCCTCGAAGCTCCGGCGTCGAGCTTCCTGGAGGTCAATCCCTTCGTCGCCGACGAGAACTTCGGCGACGCGGCAATCGGCTGGGTGATGGGGCGCCTGGCGGGCACGCTGGCGCTCAATCCGATTCTGGGGCATTCGCATGCCGCCTACCTCGTGATCCGCGCCATCGAGGTGTCGGCCAAGGGCCAGGAGAGCATACAGTCCCGCAAGCGGACGTCGGTTTTCGGCCTGTTCAATCTGCCTCAGGATATCCAGGACGATCCCGAGCGCCATTTCGATATACAGCTCGGCCTTTACCGAAAGTATTTCCGGGCGGCAGCGGTGGTGGCGCGGGACAACGGCGTGAAGTCGGCATTCTTTCTGCAGCCTGTTCCAGCCTGGGGCAAGACATTGACGGAGGAGGAAAAGCGGGTGGCCGGCGACCTGTCGTACGGCGGCACCTATCGCCGGATCGTCGCAGGCATGCTGACGCTCCACCAGATTGGCCTGCCGATCTACGACCTCGGCAACATCTTCGAGAACGAGAAGGGGGCGATATACGCCGACCACATCCACTATCTCGCGGACGACGAGGGCCGAAGCCCCGGCAACCGCATGGTAGCGGCCCGCATCGGGGAACTGCTCGCAAAGACCTGGGATCTTCAGCGCAAGCCGGTAGAGGGCACGGCGTGCTGCAGATCCGAAACGCCGCCGGCAGAAAATTCAGGCAGGTAAGCGGGCAGCCTCACACGGTGAGGAAGCGGGCGCGGATCGTCTCCTCCTCGGCGCGGAAGACGGCGGGTGTCGCGCTGTAGACCATGCGGCCCTTGACCATGATGTGGAGCTCGTCGGCGACCGCTTCGGCGAGCTTCATGTTCTGCTCGACCAGCAGGATTGTGACGCCTTCCTCGCGCAGCAGGCGGATGACCCGGGCGAGCTCGCGCACGACCAGCGGCGCCAGCCCCTGGCTCGGTTCGTCGAGCAGCATGACCTTGGGATCGGACACCAGCGCGCGGGCGATCGCCAGCATCTGCTGCTCGCCGCCCGAGAGCTGCGATCCTCTGCTGGCGGCACGCTCGCGCAGCGATGGGAACAGGTCGAGCAGGCGGGCGATCGGCCATGTCGTGCCGGCCGTCCGGTTGCCGACCTTGATGTTCTCGATGACGGTGAGATCGGGAAAGATCAGCCGGCCCTCGGGAACATAGGCCACCCCTTCGCGCGCCACGCGGTGCGGCGGCCAGCCGGTGATGTCGGTGCTGCCGATCTGCACGCGACCGCCGCTCGAGGTGACCAGTCCCATGATGGTCTTCACCATCGTGGTCTTGCCGACGCCGTTGCGGCCGAGCACGGCGCTGATCCGGCCTTCGGGCATCTCGAGGTCGACGCCCTGCAGGACATGGCTGGCGCCGTAATGCGCGTTCATGCCCTCGATGCGGAGCATCACTCGAAGCCTCCGAGATAGGCGTCCTGCACGCCCCGGTCGGCCTTCACCTGGTCGGGCGAGCCATCGGCGATCACCGTGCCCCGGTGCAGCACCGTGATCCGATGGGCGAGGCGGAACACCACCTCCATGTCGTGCTCGACCAGGAGGACCGTCATCTGCGAGGCCTGCAGGAAGCCCGCTAAAGTGTCGACCGCCTGTGCCGTCTCCTCGACCGAGAGCCCTTGTGTCGGCTCGTCGAGCAGCAGCAGGCGCGGCTGCTGAGCCATCGCCATCGCAACCTCGAGCAGGCGCTGATCGCCGTGCGAAAGCAAGCCGGCAGGGGTGTCGGCGATGCCGCCGAGACCGAGCTGGTCCAGTGCCGCGTCGGCCCGCGCCAGCGCTTCCTTGAAGATGCCTGCGCCGCCGAACGGCTGCCAGCGCCTGGGGTTGCGGGCCTGGGCGGCCAGCCGCGTGTTCTCGCGCGCCGACATCTCGGGGAACAGCGACGTGATCTGGAAGGTGCGCGAGATGCCGAGCCGGCAGACCCGATGGCTCGGCAGGCCGGCAATCGGCTGGCCGTCGAAGCGGATCAGTCCGGCGCTCGGCCTGACCGTGCCGGTGATCACGTTGAACAGCGTGGTCTTGCCGGCGCCGTTGGGGCCGATGACGGCGCGCACCTCGCCTTCCTCGACCCGCATGGCGACCTGGTCGAGCGCCACCAGGGCGCCATAGCGTCGCGTCACGCCGTCGAGCTCGAGCAGCGCCACGGTCAGGACCGCCTGAGCCGCGCCGTCGCCAGGCCCCAGATGCCCTGGGGGGCGAACAGAACGAAGGCGATGAAGATCAGGCCGAAATAGAGCGCCCAGGCTTCGGTGAGCGCGCTGAGCTGGTGCTCCATCAGCATGAAGAAGGCGGCGCCCAGGACCGGGCCGACCAGGGTGCCCGCGCCGCCGACGATCACCATGATGAGGACCTGGCCCGACAGCAGCCAGAACAGCAGCTCGGTGTTGGCGAAACCGGCGAACGGCGCATAGAGCGCGCCGGCCAGCCCGCCGAGCCCGTAGGAGACCGCCACCACGGCGATCTTGTAGAGGCGGGTGTTGAAGCCCAGCGCTGTCGTCTTGGCTTCGTTCTCGCGAATACCGCGCAGCACGGCGCCGAATGGCGAGCGCACCAGCTCGGCGCACACCAGGTATCCGCCGACCAGGCAGGCCAGTGCCAGGTAGTAGAAGCCGGTCTTGCTCGAGAGCGCGGCGAAGCCGAACGGGCCGATCGTGCGCGGAATGCCCGCCAGCCCGTCCGAGCCGCCGGTCACCGAGGTCCATTTGAAGGAGATGGCGTAGAGAAGCTGGGCGAAGGCCAGGGTCAGCATCGAGAACGAGACGCCGGTCGCCAAGGTGCACATCCAGCCGACGCCGATGCCGACCAAGACGGTCAGCAGCGCGGCGCCGAACACCGCGAACAGCAACGGCGTGCCGGTGTGCAGCAGCATCCAGCCGCAGGCATAGGCGCCGAGGCCATAGGCCGCGGCATGGCCGAACGAGACCAGCCGCGTGTAGCCGAACATGAGGTCGAGGCTCATGGCGAACAGACCGAGGATGACCGCCTCGGTGAGCAGCGTCATGGCGAACGGCGGCAGGCCGAGCGGGGCCGCCACGAGCACCACGGCGACGATGGCCCAGAGCAGCCAGCCGGTACCCCTCACGCTCAGGCCTCCTTGCCGAGCAGGCCGCCGGGACGCACCACGAGCACGGCCAGCATCACCAGGTACATGAAGGCCAGCGCGAAGTCGGGCGCGTAGTAGTTGCCGAATACCTGGACGAAGCCGATCAGCAGGGCGCCGATCAGCGAGCCCAGGAAGCTGCCCATGCCGCCGATGATGACGATCACGAAGGCGTCGATGATGACGGTGCCCGCCATGCCGTTCGACGCGGTGACCAGCGGTGCCGCCAGCACGCCACCCAGCGCCGCGAGGCCACAGCCGATGCCGAACACGCAGGAACGGATGAGCTTGATGTCGACGCCGAGCGCGCTCGCCATGTCGGCGTTCTGCGAGGTGGCGCGGATCAGCAGGCCGAGCCTCGCCCGCTCGAGGAATTGCCAGATCGCCACCGCCACCACGATGCCGGCCGCGACGAGGAAGAGACGGTAGACGGGGAACGGCTCGTCGAGCAGGAAGATCACGCCGGAGAGCATTGGTGGGGCGGGAACCTGGAGCGCGTCGGGTCCCCAGGTAAGCCGGACCGCCTCGCCGACGACCAGGGCAAGGCCGAAGGTCACCATCAGGAAGGCGTGGGCATCACGCCGGTAGAGCCGGCGCAGGATGGAGTATTCGAACGCCGCGCCGAACAGCCCGACCAATATTGGCGCCCCCGTGAGCGCGAGCCAGTAGTTGCCCGACCAGGCGCTGAGCGAGTAGCCGACGAAGGCGCCCAGCATGTAGAGCGCCCCATGGGCGAAGTTCACGATGCGCATCAGGCCGAAGATCAGCGTCAGGCCGACGCCCAGGAAGAACAGCAGGGCGGATTGCGACAGCGCGTTGACGGTCTGCGTCAAGAGAAGGGCGAGGGTGCTCATTGCGGACGCACGGCGCCGAGAGCTGCAACGAAGCACACCTCATCCTGAGGAGCACGCCGCCGGCGTGCGTCTCGAAGGACGTGCAGCAGGCGCGGTGCGTGTGGCCATCCTTCGAGACGCCGCGCTCGGCGCGGCTCCTCAGGATGAGGTCGTTTGTGAAGCGACATCCAGCGAAAGCCGAGCCCTAATCCTTGTACGTCATCGTGTTGCAGGTCGGCGTCGTGCTCTCGCCCGGGAAGGTGGCGATCACCTGCGGGATCGGTGTGTCGAAGCCCACCTTCTTGACCACCTCGACCATGAAGCCCTGCTGCACGCCCTGGTGATCGCATTTGCGGATGAAGACCTTGCCTTTGACGCTCTCGATCTCGATGTCCTCGAGCGCGGGGCGCAGCTTGGCTGCCTCGATGCCGCCCGCCTTGGTGATGCCGGCCTCGAACACCTTCATGCACTGCCACTGCTCGCCCTCGAACGTGTCGGGATAGGTGCCATGCTCCTGCTTCCAGGCGGCAACGAACTCGTTGTTCAGCGGGTGATCGTAGGTGAAGCTGTAGCGCGAGGAGCCGAGCAGGCCGAGCGAGGCATCTCCGACCGCGCGGATGCTTGCGAGATCGACGATCTCAGTGAGCAGCTTGACCTTCTCAGGCAGGCGGTATTGCTGCGCCTGGGATAGGAAGGCGTTGTTGTCGTCACCTTGCAGCACCAGGAAGACGGCGTCGGCGCCGGACTGGCGGATCTTGGTGATGTAGGACGAGTAGTCCTTGGTGCCGGTCGGCGCGAAGACCTTGCCGATGAATTCCTTCTTGGCCTTCTGTGTCTCCTGCTCGAAGACCTGCACGCTGTTGTGTCCCCAGGCGTAGTCGAGCCCCAGCGCAAAGAATTTCTTCATCTTGGAATCGCGCAGGTAGAGCGACACGGCGCGCGTGCCCATCGGGCCCGAGATGTTGGCGCGGAAGAAGTTCGGCACGAAGCTATCGGCGGTCAGCCGGCCGTCGCCATTATCGGATGAAATGAAGATCGTGTCCCATTCGGCAAGCTTGGGCACGACCGCCAGCGCTTCCGACGACAGTGTGACGCCCGTGAGCAGGCGGCAGTCGCGGCGCTCCACCATCTCCTGCGCCTTGCGTACGCAGTTGGCGGGATTGCCCGCAGTGTCCTCGATCAGGAGCTCGATCGGCCGCCCCAGGATGCCGCCCTTGGCGTTCTGCAGCTTGGCGTAGAACTCCGCGCCGCGCTTTTGCTGCTGGCCCACCGTGCCCAGCGCGCCTGTCAGCGCCAGCGGCATGCCGATCTTGATCGGGCCACCCTGCGCTCTCGCGCTGATACGCAGGATGGCGGGCGACGCGACGGTGGCCGCGCCTGCAAGACCGACCTTGAGCATTGCCCTTCGCGAAGGACTGTTGTGTCCAGACATGCGCTTTCCTCCCATGGAACGGCGGTTTGCCGCCTGCTGTTGTTCTTTTCCCTATCGGTGACGCCGACGGCTATTCAGCGGCTTGGGCCTGTGGCGCGTCGACGATCCGCGTCTTGAAGTTGGCCGGGGAGACGATCTCGAGCACCTCGAAGTCCTCGGAGCACGTGATCTCGCGATGCGGGATGCCGGGGATCTGGTTGATGCAATCGCCCTTGCGGATCGTCCGCTCGCCATGGCCGGCGTACTCGAAGGTGGCCCACCCGTTCATGACGAAGACCATCTGGAAGGTGCAGTCGTGGACGTGCCATTGCTGGACCTCGTCCTTGGTTTTCTTGCCGTTGTGACGGATCAGGTGGACGACATAGTCGCCCTTGGTCGCTTCCTTGATGCCGAGGTCGCGATACTCGAAGATTTCGCGCAAGCCGGGCGTCCACTTGGCGCCGGTCGCTGCATCGTGGTTGAACGCCCAGTCCTTGATATTGGACATGAATTCCTCCCGTGCGGTTGGCACGCGGGAATACTCGTCCAGCAAGGGATCGTTGTCGAGCGGGCAGCGGCGCGCCCATCGCATGGCAGCTCACCCTGCCGCCACGCCATCGGTCCTTTCAGCAGGCTTACAGGACCCCGGCAAAGTGTGCCGCCCCGCCGTCGATCGTGACGACCGTCCCGGCAATGTGCGATGCCCGATCGGAAGCGAGGAAGGCGACGAGATCGGCACACTGCTCGGGCGTGCCGACCGGCGGCTGGGTGGGGATCAGCTCCTCCCAGCGCGTCGCATCGCCGAACTTGGTCTGCGCGGACGCGCGCAGCATGGTCTCCATCCGCTCGGTCCGGATGAGGCCGGGATTGCAGGCGACAATGCGAATACGATCGACGAGGCTGGTGCCGCCCATGCCCCGGGTGAACGCCATCAGCGACGCGTTGCCCGCGCTGCCGGCGATGTAGCCCCAGGTCGGCCGCTCCCCGGCGGCGCCGAGAACGTTGACGATGACGCCGCCGCCACGCGCCTTCATGGCGGGATACACCGCGCGGCACAGGTTGATGTAGCCGAACACCTTGAGGTTCCATGCGTCGCGCCACCGCGCCTCGTCGACCGCCTGCAGGTCGCCGGCGGGGATGGCTCCGGCATTGTTCACCAGGATGTCGATATCCTTGCAGGCGGCGGCCAGCGCGCGGGCCGTGTCACCATTGCTGAGATCGCAGGGATGGATCGTCACCGATACATTGTGTCGTGACTGGATCGAGTCCCGGGCACGCTCGAGGTCGGCTTTGGTGCGCGACGCGAGATGCAGATGGCAGCCTTCCTCTGCAAGCTGCCTGGCGCAGGCCAGGCCAATGCCCTTGGAAGCGCCAGTCACGAGAGCGAGCTTGCCGCGCAGATTCAGATCCATTTCCACGTTCCTCCATCAGTGGCGCAGCGTAACCATCGCAGACGGCGGAGGATAGATACCTGCTGCCGCACTGTATGAAGATTGCAGGGCGCGCGAGCGACGTTGCGGCGCACCCCGAATGGATGGGGAACTTGAGCGGACCGCCTACGTATAACCAGTGGCATCCAAGCTCGAGAGTCCGCTTTGCCGATAGCCAAGAGAGCACTGGTCGCGGTGGTTTGCGTCGCGATCGCGGCGCCTTCCGCTTATTTCGGCTGGAACACATGGCAGAAGCATGAGAACGCCGCCGCGGCGGCTGCCGTCAGACCGGTACCCGCCATTCCCGTCACCGTCGCGGCGGTTCGCAAGGGCGACTTCCCTGTCTACCTGAACGGCCTCGGCACGGTGCAGCCCTTCGCTACAGTGTCGGTGCGCAGCCGGGTTGACGGAGAAGTGATCAAGGTCGGCTTCCGGCAGGGCCAGATGGTCAAGCAGGGCGATATGCTGGTCGAGATCGATTCCCGGCCGTACCAGGCGATACTTGATCAGGCGGTCGCCAAGAAAGCGCAGGACGAGGCCAATCTGCGCAACGCCAAGCTCAATCTCGAGCGCTACAGCGAGCTGGCCAAGCAGGACTACGCCTCCCGCCAGCAGCTCGATGCCCAGCAGGCGAGCGTCGATCAGCTCACCGCACAGATCAAAGGCGACCAGGCGATGATCGACAGCGCCCGGACGCAGCTCGACTACACGATCATCCGCTCTCCGCTTACCGGCCGGGCGGGTTTCCGTCTCGTCGACCCCGGCAACAACGTCCATGCCTCCGACACCAATGGCATCGTGAGCATCGTTCGCCTGCAGCCCATCTCGGTCGTGTTCACGGCGCCCGAGGAACAGGTGCCGGAGATCAACGAGGCGCTCGCCGCCGGCACGGTGCCGGTCGATGCGCTGTCTTCCGATGGTGCCAAGCGGTTGTCGTCCGGCACGCTCGTGCTGCTCAACAACCAGGTCGACCAGGCGAGCGGCACGATCCAGATGAAGGCGCGCTTCGACAACCAGGACAACGGGCTGTGGCCCGGCCTCTCGGTGTCGACCCGGCTGCTGGTGCGCACCGCCAAGGACGCCATCATCGTGCCGCAGAACGCGATCCAGCACGGGCCTGATGGCCTCTTCGTCTTCGTGGTCGGGCCGGACAACAAGGCGAAGAAGCAGGACATCAAGGTAAGCGACCAGACGCTCGATGATGCGCTGGTGGCAGAGGGCCTGTCGGTTGGCCAGAAGGTCGTGGTGAGCGGGCAGTCGCGCCTCCAGGATGGCGTCCTGGTGACGCCGCGCGCCGACACTGTGGCCGAGGGGCCTGCGCCCCTGCCGAAGAAGCCCTGACCATGGCTGAAGAAGCCCCGTCTCTGGCCGGCGGCATCTCGACGCCTTTCATCGGGCGGCCGATCGCCACGTCGCTGCTGATGGTCGGCATCCTGTTTCTCGGCATCGTGGCCTATCCGCTGCTCCCGGTGGCGCCCTTGCCGCAGGTCGACTTTCCGACCATCCAGGTCTCGGCGCAGCTTCCCGGCGCCAGTCCCGAGACCATGGCGTCGGCCGTCGCGCAGCCGCTCGAGACTCAGTTCGCGCAGATTCCGGGGATCAGCCAGGAGACCTCGGTCAGCACCCTGGGCTCGACCATGATCACCGTGCAGTTCGATCTCGCGCGCAACATCGACGGCGCGGCGAACGATATCATGGCGGCGATCAATGCCGCGGCCGGCCAGCTGCCCAAGAACCTTCCGAGCCCGCCGACCTATCGCAAGGTGAATCCCGCCGATTCGCCGATCCTGCTGCTGGCGGCGACGTCGGACACGATGACGTTGGCGGAAATGGACGACGTGGTCGAGACCAAGCTGGTCCAGCAGCTCAGCCAGATCTCCGGCGTGGCGCAGGTGCTGGTCGGCGGCCAGCAGAAGCTCGCCGTGCGCATCCAGCTCGACCCGGCCAAGCTCGTCGCCAAGAATCTCTCGCTCGAGGACGTGCGCGGCCCGCTGGCGATCGCCACCACCGACAATCCCAAGGGCTCGATCGACGGTGCGACGCGCGCTTACACGATCTACGACAACGACCAGCTCACCTCGGCGGAGCCGTGGAACGAAGTGATCGTGGCCTACCGCGACAACGGCCCGCTCCGGGTGCGCGACATCGGCAAGGCGGTGGTCGGCGCGCAGGACGCCAAGCAGGCGGCCTGGGCCGACGGCAGGCGCGGCGTATTCCTGGTGATCTTCGGCCAGCCCGGCGCCAACGTGATCGACACGGTCGAGCGCATCATGACCGCTTTGCCACGGCTCAAGCTCGCGATCCCGCCCGCCATCCAGATCTTCACCCTGAGCGACCGCACGCAGACCATCCGGGCGGCGATCGAGGACGTCCAGTTCACGCTGCTTCTCACCATCGTGCTGGTCGTGATGGTCATCTTCCTCTTCCTGCGCCGGCTGTGGGCCACCATCATCCCGAGCGTCACCGTGCCGCTCGCCCTGCTGGGCGCGACGGCCCTGATGTGGCTGGCGGGCTACAGCCTCGACAACCTCTCGCTGATGGCGCTCACCATCTCGGTGGGCTTCGTGGTCGACGATGCGATCGTGATGCTGGAGAACATCACGCGCTACATCGAGGAGGGCGAGACGCCGCTGGCGGCGGCGATCAAGGGCTCGCGCGAGATCGCCTTCACCATCGTGTCGATCAGCGTGTCGCTGATCGCCGTGCTGATCCCGCTGCTGCTGATGGGCGGCATCATCGGCCGCCTGTTCCGCGAGTTCGCCGTGACGCTGTCCATGACCATCGTCGTCTCGGCCGTCGTCTCGCTGACACTGACGCCGATGATGGCGTCGCGCTTCCTGAAGTCGGAGAAGAACGTCGCGCACGGCAGGCTCTTCCAGTGGAGCGAGCGCGTCTTCGACGGGATGCTGCGGGGCTACGAGCGCGGCCTCGACCTGGTTCTTGCCCATCGCTTCGCGACATTGCTTGTCTTCCTGGCGACGCTCGCGCTGTCGGCCGCGCTGTTCGTCGTCATCCCCAAGGGCTTCTTTCCGCAGCAGGATACCGGCCTCATCACCGGCATCTCCGACATGGCCCAGGATGTGTCCTTCGCCAAGCTGATGGACCGCCAGGACGCCCTGAACAGGATCGTGCAAGCCGACCCAGCGGTCGCGCATGTCGCGAGCTCGGTCGGCGGCGCTGGCAACCCGCTCAATACCGGCCGCATGTTCATCACGCTGAAGCCGCGCAACCAGCGCGACGTCACCGCCGACCAGGTGATCCGGCGCCTGCAGCCCGAGCTCGCCAGGGTCGAGGGCGCTCGGCTCTTCCTGCAGGCCGCCCAGGACGTGCGGGTCGGTGGCCGTGCGTCGCGCACGCAGTACCAGTACACGCTGCAGGATTCCGACCTCGACGAGCTGAACCAGTGGTCGCCCAAGGTGCTCGCCAAGCTCGCGTCCTTGCCGGAGCTGCGCGACGTGGCAACCGACCAGCAGATCAACGGCACCACGCTCACCCTCGCGATCGATCGCGACAAGGCCTCGCGCTACGGCATCTCCATGCAGATGATCGATGACACGCTGTACGATGCTTTCGGCCAGCGCCGGATCGCCCAGTACTTCACCCAGCTCTCGAGCTACTTCGTGGTCATGGAAGTCTTGCCGCAGCTCCAGGGCGATCCGCAATCGCTGGACAAGATCTACGTCAAGTCGCCGACCACCAGCGGCGAGGTGCCGCTTTCTGCCCTCGCCAAATGGACCACGGCGCCGGTCAAGCCGCTCTCGATCAGCCATCAGAGCCAGTTCCCGGCGACGACGATCAGCTTCAACCTGGCACCCGGGACGGCGCTCGGCCAGGCGACGGCAGCAATCGAGCAGGCCAACCAGGAGATCGGCCTGCCGCCGACCGTGCAGACCAGCTTCCAGGGCACCGCCCAGGCCTTCCAGGCCTCGCTCTCGACCGTGCCGCTGCTGATCGGGGCGGCACTGGTGGTCGTCTATCTGGTGCTGGGCGTGCTCTATGAGAGCTACATCCACCCGATCACGATCCTGTCGACCCTGCCCTCGGCGGGCGTGGGGGCGCTGCTGACGCTGATGCTGTTCGGCTTCGATTTCAGCCTGATCGCCCTGGTCGCGATCATCTTGCTGATCGGCATCGTCAAGAAGAACGGCATCATGATGGTGGATTTCGCCATCGAGGCCGAGCGCAACCAGCACAAGTCGGCGCACGACGCCGTGCGCCAGGCCGCCCTCCTGCGTTTCCGCCCGATCATGATGACGACCTTTGCCGCACTCCTGGGCGGCGTGCCGCTGATGCTGGGCTCGGGCACTGGCTCGGAACTCCGCCAGCCGCTCGGCTACGCCATGGTCGGCGGCCTGATCGTGAGCCAGGCGCTCACCCTGTTCACCACGCCGGTGATCTATCTCTATCTCGACGAGCTGTCGGAGCGGGTGAGGGGTTGGCGCGCGTCGCTGTCCGGCCGCAGGGCCGCGGTGGAGCCACCGCAGGATCGACGCTTGGGATCGTCGCCAGCGGAATGACGTAAATCAATTGGCCGGAACCGGTTCAACTGCTGCCAGCGGCCGGGACCATCCCATGAGGAAAGTCGACAGCAGGCTGACCAGCGCCGCAAACACGACATAGGCGCAAACCAGCCAGGGCTCGTTGCCTCCCAGCTTGAACAGCCAGGTCGCCAAGAGCGGCGTGATGCCCGAGGAGAATATTCCCGACACCTGATAGACGAACGACAGGCCGGTGTAGCGGACGCGCGCCTCGAACAGGTCCGAGAACAGCGCTGCCTCGGGGCCGAAGCACAGCGAGTAGATCAGGCCGAAGGTAAGCGCCATCGTTCCATACACGACTGCGACGTTGCCGGTGCTGAACACCATGAAGGCGGGAAAGACGCAGAGCCCCAGGAGGAATGATCCGATGGCATAGGTCCTCGCCCGCCCGATGCGGTCGGACAGGGCACCGGACAGTGGAAGCGCCACGACCATCACAAGGGCAGCGAACGACACGGCCAGCAGCGCCTGGGTTCGATCGATGCCTACCCCATTCGACAGGTAGCCGATCGAGAATACGGCGAAGACGTTGAAGAACACGCCTTCGATGTAGCGGGCGCCCATGCCGAGGAAGACGTTCCTCAGATGACCCTGAAGCAGCTCGAGCAGCGGCACCTTGCATTCCGTCCGGCTCGCCTTGAGCTTCCTGAAGGCGGGCGTCTCCAGGATGGCCAGCCGGACATAGAGGCCGACGGCGACGAGCAGGATGCTGGCCAGGAAGCCGACCCGCCAGCCCCACGCCAGGAACTCGGCATCCGTCAGGATCGTCGACATCAGGCCGACGACCGCCGACGCCAGGCAAAGCCCGACGCCCAAGCCGATCTGGGGAATGGCGGTATAGAGGCCGCGCCGGTCGGGCGGTGCGTATTCATAGGCCATCAGCACCGCGCCGCCCCATTCTCCGCCAATGCCGATCCCCTGAAGGACGCGCAGCACTGTCAGGAGAATGGGGGCGGCGATGCCGATCTGCTCATAAGTAGGCAGCAGGCCGATAAGGACGGTCGCGATGCCGGTGATCATCAGCGTCATCACCAGCATGCTCTTGCGGCCGATCCGATCGCCGAAATGCCCGAACACGATGCCGCCGATCGGGCGAGACAGGAAGCCGATGGCGAAGGTCGCATCGGCCAGCATCGTCGACACGAAGGCGTCCTCGGTCGGAAAGTACAGGCGATCGAAGACGATGACGGCCACGACCCCGTACAAGAGGAAGTCGTACCACTCGAGCGTCGTGCCGATGAGGCTCGCGAAGGCGACCCGCCTCGCGTCGGCGGCCGAGGCCGTCATGCGATGCGACTAGCGCACCATCCCCGTCGCTCCGTCGGGGACGTCGTAGAAGGCCAAGGTCATTGCCACGCTGGTGTAGTGTCCCATCAGTGTGATGACGTCAGTGATGCTGACATGGCCCAGCGTCTTGACCGCACGTTCATACAATCCGCGCGGGACCCAGCGCCCGTTGGAGAGCACGATGGCCATCTCGTAGACGATCTGCTCGCGCGCATCGTCGAACGAGGTCGGCATGCCGCACAGGATGGCCTCGACCTTGGCGGCCGGCAGCCCGACCTCCTTGGCGTGGCGTTCGTGCGCCGATGTCGGATAGGCCGAACGCCAGTGGCTGGTGATGACGCAGACGGCGATCTCGCGTTCGCGTTCGCTGAGCGAGTACTTCCCGGGCTGGAAATGCGCGCCGAACGGACCGGCGACCTTCGAGAGCTTCGGATTGTGCACCCAGATCTTGGTCGGCCCCGGCAGGCGGCCGCGCGCGCCGATCATCGCGTCGTAGCCTTCCTTCTGTTCCGGGGTCATCTTCTCGTATGGGACTTCGGCGTAACGGCCGAAGGTCGGGGTCTCGGACATCTGCGCGCTTCCTTTCCAAATCGTGCTTCAGGCACGCATCGGGCGACGGGCGCACGGCGCTGTCAACCCGGCTCAGTTCATCCAGGAGGGCAGCGGCAGGTTATTCCGGGCAAGGCCCATGCCGGCAAATGGAACTCGCGGCTGCCTCACGGTGGAGAACAAGTTGATCGCGATCGGAACATCGATCGCTTCATGCGGTGGGCCGGCCGGATCCGGCGCCATCGCGACGGCCACTCCGCTGCGCCGAGAGCCTTGTTCAGGCGAAGCTGAAGCCCATCGTGCGGCCGTGATAGTAGAGGCCGCCGTCCTGCACGATCAGCGCCAGCGCGATGTCGTCGTCTTCGACCGCGCCATCCGTTCTCGGTGCATTGTGATGGTCGTGCGGCACGCCGGCTGGTGTCAGCAAGGTGATGTGCTTTGTCCACGGAAAGGTCCGGCCGGCGATCGTCGAAGCGCAGCGCGCCTCGCGCAGCGAGAGCACCAGGGCGGCGGCGTTGTGCCGGTGCGGACGTTGCGCCTCGCCGGGGCGGACGGCATTGAGCGTGAGCGTCATGGCTGGCAGGCAGGTGCCGAGCCGCTCGGTGCGTGCGCTCGCCATGAACAGGGCGCGCCCCGGCGTGTCGGGCGCCATCGGCCGTTCGTAGAGGCTGCGCAGCTCGCGGGCGATGTCCTCCCGGCGGTAGTGCGTGGCCTCGATCGGTGCTCGCTCTGTTGCTTCGGGGCGGACGCCGAGGAAGGCGAGCGCCGGCTCGTCGGTCGCGAGCCACAGCACGGCGTCGTCGTTGGCCCGCCAGGTCGAGGCGACGCCGCCCGGCAGGGCGAGCATGTCGCCGGCCTGCCAGGAGAGCGTCTCGCCGGCGCGCTCGATCGATCCGGCTCCTTGCAGCACCGCCCAGATCTCGCCGCTGGCGGCCAGCGTGCTGGCAAGCGTCTCACCGCGGCGGATGCGGGCGTAACGCGCCAGCATGAACGGCGTCGTGGCCGGCTTGACTGTGCCGAGCAGCGGCGAGAGGTCGAGGGCGATGAAGCCGGTCGGCGTTGTCGCGGCGAAGGCGCGGCTCGCCTCCGCGGCAAAGCTCCGCGCCTCGATGGGTGGCCGCGCGATGTTGAAGCCCTGCTCGACAGGGACGTAACGGGCGCGCTGGGCGTGGATCGACACGGGTTCCTCCATCACATCGCCATGAAGCCACCGTCGGTGCTGAGCACGTGGCCGACCACGAACGAGGCAGCATCGGAGGCGAGCCAGACCACTGCTTCCGCGACCTCCTCGGGCTGCCCCATGCGACGGAGCGGCAGGCCGGCGGCGACGGCAGACATGTCCATGATCTTGGAGGCCAGCATCATGTCGGTGACGACGCGGCCCGGTGCAACCGCATTGATGCGCACGCCCTTCTCCGCATACTCCATCGCCGCCGATCGGGTGAGCGAGATCACGGCGGCCTTCGACGCCGAGTAGAGCGCCAGGCCGGGATTGGGATTGCGCAGCCCGCTCACCGAGGTGTTGACGACGATGGCGCCACCACCCTGCGCCGCCATCTGCTTGACCTGGTGCTGCAGGCAGAGATAGACCGAGCGCACGTTGGTATTGAACACGCGGTCGTAGAGCGCGGCATCCTGCTCGGCCACGGGCGCACGCGGCTCCTGGTAGCCGGCATTGTTGAAGGCGACGTCGAGGCGCCCATTCTCGGCGATGATCAGGCGATGCAGCTCGGCGATGTCGCTGGGCCGGGTGACATCCGTGGCGATGAAGCGGCCGCGGCCACCGCACTCGGCGATTGCCGCGACGGCCTTGTCGCCTTCGCTCTGCCGCCGGCCGGCGATGACGACGAACGCACCGCGCCGGGCGAAGGCTAGCGCCGCGGCGCGTCCGATGCCGGTCGCCCCGCCGGTCACCAGCACGACCTTGCCGTCGAACTCAGGCATGGCCACCTCCGTTGCGCGCGCGCTCGATGATGGTGCGTCGATCGAGGCCGGCGGGCAGGCAGCCATAGGCGCTGCCGCCGTCGCCCGCGAGTCGCGTGGCGCAGAAGGCCTCGCTGACCGCGGAGGGCGAGTGGCGCACGACCAGGCTGGCCTGCAGGCAGAGCGCCATGCGCTCGACGAGGCGGCGGGCGTGCTCCTCGGGCGCGCCGAGCTCGGTCTCGAGCTGCGCGATCGCGTCGTCGAGGCGCCGGTCGCCGCTGCGGGCGCGCCGCACTTCGTCGAGGAAGGCGGGGACCGTGTCGGGTGTACGGGCGATGGCGCGCAACACGTCGAGGGCGATGATGTTTCCGCTGCCCTCCCAGATGCCGTTGAGCGGCGCTTCGCGGTAGAGCCGCGCCATCGGCCCATCCTCGATGAAGCCGTTGCCGCCGTGGCATTCCAGGGCCTCGTGCACCACGCCGACGACGCGCTTGCAGTTCCAGTACTTGGCGATCGGTGTGCCGAGGCGCACCAGCAGGCTGGCCGCGGTATCGCCCGCCTGCTCGTCGTCGACGGCGCGCGCCAGCCGGAAGGCCAGCAGGGTGGCGGCCTCGACCTCGAGGGCGAGGTCGGCGACGACGTTCTCCATCAGCGGCTGGTCGACCAGGCGGCGCTGGAAGGCGCGGCGCGCCGTCACGTGATGGATCGCCTCCGATACCCCGCGGCGCATCAGGCCGGCCGAGCCGATGGCGAAGTCGAGCCGCGTCAGATGGGTCATGGCCAGCGCCGCCTTGATGCCCTGGCCTTCCTCGCCGACCAGCCAGGCGAGCGCCCCGCGATACTCGATCTCGCCCGAGGCGTTCGAGCGGTTGCCGCACTTGTCCTTGAGACGCTGGATCAAGAGCCGGTTGCGCGTGCCGTCGGTTAGCCATCCCGGCAGCAGGAAGCAGGACAGGCCGCGGTCGGTGCGGGCCAGGGTGACGAAGACGTCGCTGTGGGGCACCGAGAAGAACCATTTGTGGCCGTCGACCAGGTAGGCCTCGCCCGGCCCGCGTCGCGCCGAGGCCGGCCGCGCGGTGGTCTGCGTGGCGCGCAGGTCCGATCCCGCCTGCTTCTCGGTGAGCGTCATGCCGACCGTGCCGCCGGCCTTGTGCTGCATCGGCGCCGGCGCCGGATCGTAGCGCCGCGAGAGCACGAACGGTTCCCACACCGCCGCGAGATCGGGCTGCAGGCGCAGCGCCGGCACGGCCGAGTAGGTCATGCCGAGGGGACAGCAGATGCCGCTTTCCCCCTGATTCCAGAGGTAGGACAGCAGGCCGCGCGCCACGTGCGCACCGGGCTGGCCTGCCGTCCATGACAAAGCATGCGTGCCATGGCCGATCGCCAGGTTCATCAACTCATGCCAGGCGGGATGGAAGACGATCTCGTCGCGGCGATGACCGAAGCGGTCGTGAGTCAGCAGCTCGGGCGTGTGGCGGTTGGCGTTGCGCGCCAGCTCGGCGACGCGCTCGCTCGCCACGACCGCGCCGGCTTCCTCGAGCAGCGGACGCGCCCAGCCAACCTGCTCGTGCCGGGCGATCTCCATCAGCAGGCGATCGCCGGTGAAGGCGTTGTGGCCGGTGAAGGGCGCCGCCTGGTTCATCACCTCGTGCGTGGCGTAGCCATCGGGCGCAAGCGGCGGCAGGCGGGCGAACAGGTCTGATTCGGTCGCTGTCATGACTTCACCTCCGCGGCACGCAGGCAGAACTGTGTGATCTGGTCGATGAGATGGCGATCCGCCCTGGGGCCGGTGCCCTTGGCCGGCGCCAGCGGCCCGACCAGCGCTTCCATGAAGGCCCCGACGATGCAGGCGGCAGCGACGGCGGGATCGAGGCGCGGGAAGGCGCCGCGCATGATGCCCTCGCGCAGGATGCGCTCGAAGCAGCGTGCCAGCTGGGCGCGATAGTCGAGACGCACCGTCTCGACCTCGGGATCGACCGGCTCGGCGATCATCGCATAGGCGAGCCGCCGCCCGCGCAGCGCTCGGCTGGCGAAGGCGCGGATCGCCGCCTCGAGCTTCTCGGCCGGCGAGCCGTCGGCCTCGACCACCGCCTGGACGACGCCGACCTCGCGGGCCGACACGCTGGCCACGATCTCGGCACTGAGCTCGGCCTTGGACGACCAGTGGCGATAGACCGTGCCGGTCGCGACGCCGGCCTTGGCGGCGACATTGTCGACCTGGGCTGCCGGCCAGCCGCCGTCGGCCACCAGATCGCGTGCCGCCTTCAGGATGCGCGCCCGCTTGTCGGCCAGCCGCTTGGTTCCGGTCTCGGTTTGCCGGTAGACCACGCTGCCTCCTTCAAGTTCTGAACCCAAGTTCACTCTCAAAGAATGAACCTGAGTTCGTATTTTGAGTCAAGCAATCTTGAGTCAAGCATCTGGACCCGGCAGCGGGACGCCGGATCGACATTCGTCGTGTCCGGCGCGCCGCTGCCCAGCGACATGGGCATCGTGCGCCTGATGTCGACCGTCGAGCTCGATCGCACCTGGTCGTTGCGGCTGCAGGCCGATGCCGAGTTCGCCGGCCGCTACGCCTCGATCGGCGGCACGGTTCGCATCGCCGGTCGCTTCTGACGGTCTTCGGCCGTTGAAACGGCGCTCCGTTTCATCCACGTTGAACCAGCACTGACTTGTCGAGGACAGGGTGGCCGAGCGTTTCGATGCGGTGATCATTGGCGGCGGGCACAATGGCCTGACCTGTGGCGCCTATCTCGCCCGCGCCGGCCTCAGGACGCTGGTGCTCGAGCGCCGCGACGTGATCGGTGGCGCGGCGGTGACGGAAGAGGTCATCCCGGGCTTCAAGTTTTCCGTCTTCAGCTACCTCATGAGCCTGCTGCATCCCAAGGTCATCGCCGATCTCGAGTTGCGCAAGCACGGCTTCGAGGTGCTGCCGGCCTCGGACATGTTCTCGTCCCTGCCGGGCGGCGACCATCTCGTCTTCAGCGACAGCATGGCGAAGACGCAGGCGAGCTTCGCGCGCTTCTCCGAGAAGGACGCCGCGATCTATCCCGAATTCGACCGGTACCTGATGGAAGCGGCGCAGATCGTCCGCAGGCTCCTGCTCGAGACACCGCCCGATCCGAGCTGCCGCGACTGGCGCGCCTTCCGGCAGACGGCGCAGTTCCTGTGGAAATACCGCAAGATCGGCGGCAAGCTTTTCCGCCTCATCGACTTGATGACGATGAGCGCCGACGACTATCTCTCGGAGTGGTTCGAGAGCACCTACGTCAAGGCAACGCTCGCCTATTACTCCGGCATCGGCACCTTCGCCGGGCCGCGCACGCCCGGCTCCGCCTACATCATCATGCACCATGTCATGGGAGAGCATGCCGGCGCCGGCGGCTGGGGCTTCGTTCGCGGCGGCATGGGCACCATCACCCAGGCGATCGCCGCCTATGGCCGCGGCAAGGGGCTGCAGATCCGCACCAATTCAGCCGTTGCCTCGATCGATACGACGGCCGGGCGAGCCACCGGGGTCACGCTGGCCGACGGGACCAGGATCGAGGCCGGCATCGTGGCGAGCAACGTCAGCGCCAAGCTGACCTTCCTCGAATTCCTTCCCGAGAGTGCGCTGCCGGCCGAGCTGGTGCGAGACGTCAAGGCCTATCGGACCTTCTCGACCGCGTTCAAGATCAACATTGCCTGCGAGCGGCTGCCGCAATACAGGGCTTTCGATCCGGCGGTCTGCGGCTTTCCCTATCCGACCTATACCCATGTCGGGCCGACGATCGAGTATCTCGAGCGCGCCTATGACGACGCCAAATGGGGCGACTGGTCGCGCGACCCCTTCATCACGCCGGTGGCGCCGAGCTTCGTCGACGACACCATCGCGCCGACGGCCAAGCATGTCGTCCATCTGTTCGGCGGCCACGCGCCGCATACGCTGAAGGACGGCGACTGGGAGACGCGCAAGCCCGACTTCGTCAAGAACGTGCTGCGGGTGATGGACGAGCACGCGCCGGGTTTCTCCGACGACATCATCGGCATGCAGGTGCTGACGCCGCCCGACATCGAGGCGAAGATCGGCTCACCGCACGGCCACATCTTTCACGGCGAGCTCAATATCGATCAGCTGTTCTTCGCACGGCCTGCGCCGCACTGGGCGGACTATCGCACTCCGCTGAAAGGTCTCTATCAGTGCGGCTCTTCCGCCCATCCCGGCGGCGGCGTGGGCGGCGTCCCCGGCCATAACGCCGCGCGCGAGATCCTGAGGGATCTCGGCAAATGAACGCGCCGGCCGACTAGAGACTAGCTGCCGACCGCACGCATCACCGCGACCCACTTGTCGAGGATGGGCAGGATCGTGTCGGCCTTCTCCGACAGCAGGCTGGCGGAGACGCGATTGACGCCGGCGTCGCGGTAGCGCTTCACCATGTCGATGTCGGGCTGCTGGCCGCCGATCGAGATGTCCATCTTGTCGGGGTCGCGGTCGGCCTCGGCGCACATCTGGCGGAACTTGGGGATCAGCTCGACGAGCGGCGTCGGGCTCTTGTCCGTGACCTGCGGCATCCAGCCGTCGCCGTAGCGCACGGCGCGGCGCGCCGAGTAGGGAAAGGCGCCGCCGACCAGGATCGGCGGATGCGGCTTCTGCAACGGCTTGGGCCAGGTCATCATCGGATCGAACTTCACGAACTCGCCGTGATACTCGGCCTTCGACTTGGTCCAGATCTCCTTCATCGCCTCGATGTTCTCGCGTGCCCGCTTGTGACGGGTGGCGTACGCGGTGCCGTGGTTCTCCATCTCGTCCTGGTTCCAGCCGTTGCCGATGCCGAACACGAAGCGCCCGCCCGACACCTGGTCGAGCGAGGCGACCAGCTTGGCGGTCTGGATCGGATCGCGCTGCGCCACCAGGCAGACGCCTGTCCCGACCTTCAGCGTCCTGGTCGCCATCGCGGCCGCCGTCAGCGTCACGAACGGGTCCATCACGTCGTAGTAGCGCTTGGGCAGGTCGCCACCCAGGATGAAGCCCGTCTTGCGCGAGATCGGGATGTGCGAATGCTCGGGAGCCCAGACGATATCGAAGCCGCGCTCCTCCAGCGCGACCGCGAGCTCGGCCGGACTCATGGAATAATCGGTGAAGAACATCGACGCGCCGAATTTCATGAGGCGATCCCCCCTCGAGTGATGTGGAGCATAACGTGAGGCGCGAGGCTACATCGCGCAACGCCGATCATCGTCCTCGTGGGCACATCTCAAGTTCATGCCCCTCTTCCCCGTTAGGGCTTCCTCCCTGACGCTTGCGTTGGGGAGGTGCCCCCGCAGGGGGCGGAGGGGTCATGAGCGACACTCGCATTGATTGCATGTACGTCAAATTTCAAGCCAGATATGCGCGCTTGCGTCGAAAGAGCATGGACGGACGCTTCGACTGAATCTCTTGACCCCTCCGCCCCCTTGCGGGGCACCTCCCCGCGCTTCGCGCAGGGAGGGCGACAAGATGTGCGAATGCGACAGACGAGGAAGCGTAGCGAGAGACCTTTGCTCTGTCCTAACATGGCGCCATGGACACCAACCGCCTGAAGACCTTCGTCGAGACTTTCTGGGACGATGCGATCGTGCCGTCCCTCGTCGAGTACATCCGCATCCCCAACAAGTCGCCGGCCTACGATCCGCAATGGGTCGAGCACGGTTACATGGAAGACGCCGTCACCCTGATGGAAGCCTGGGCGCGCCGCGAGCTCGAGGCGTTCGCCGGCGCCACCCTCGAGGTCGTTCGCCTGCCCGGGCGCACGCCGCTGATCTACATCGACATACCGGGCGAAGGGACCGACACCGTGCTGCTCTACGGCCATCTCGACAAGCAGCCCGAGATGAAGGGCTGGTCGGAAGGGCTGGGGCCGTGGATCCCGGTGATCAAGGACGACAAGCTCTATGGCCGTGGCGGCGCCGACGATGGCTACGCGATGTATGGCTGCTTTGCCGCCCTCCACGCCTTGCGCGAGCAGAAGGTGCCGCGCGCCCGCTGCGTCATCATGATCGAGGCCTGCGAGGAGTCCGGCAGCTACGACCTGCCGTACTATGTCGACCACCTGATCGGCCGCATCGGCAGCCCGTCGCTGGTCGTCTGCCTCGATTCGGGCTGCGGCGACTACGAGCGGCTATGGCTCACCACATCGTTGCGCGGCATCGCCGGCGGCACGCTCACCGTGCGGGTGCTGACCGAGGGCGTGCATTCGGGTGATGCGTCCGGCGTCGTGCCGTCCTCGTTCCGCCTGCTGCGCGGGCTGCTGTCGCGTATCGAGGACGAGGCGACCGGCACGATCAAGCTGGACGATCTTTACGTCCAGATCCCGCCGCAGCGCATCGAGCAAGCCAAGCAGGCGGCCGAGGTGCTGGGCGATGAAGTCTACGTTCGGTTTCCCTTCGCCGGCGCGACCCGGCCCATGACGACCGACCGCGGCGAGCTGGTGCTGAACCGCACCTGGCGGCCGCAGCTCGCCGTCACGGCGATGGATGGCTATCCGGTGCCGGGCAATGCCGGCAATGTCCTTCTTCCCTATTCGACGGCCAAGCTCAGCGTCCGCATTCCACCGACCCTCGACGGCGCTGGCGCCGAGCAGGCGCTCAAGGTGGCCTTGGAGGCCGATCCGCCCTATGGCGCGGAGGTCGAGTTCACGGGTGGAGGCGGGCAGAGCGGCTGGCACGCGCCGCCCCTCGCGCCGTGGCTCACGAAGGCGGTGGCGCAGGCCTCGCAGGAGGCATTCGGCAAGCCGCCCGCCTACATGGGCGAAGGCGGCACGATCCCCTTCATGGGCATGCTGGGCGAGAAGTTCCCCGACACCCAGTTCGTCATCACCGGCGTGCTCGGTCCGCATTCGAATGCGCATGGCCCCAACGAGTTCCTGCACATTCCGACCGGCAAGCGCGTGACCATGGCGGTGGCGCGTCTGATCGCGGCCCATCACGACAGGAGCCGCTGAGCCATGGATACCAGCGTCGATTCCGGACTCACCGCCGCAGAGCGCCGCGACCTCGCTGTCATCGCCGGCACGATGGTTCCGGCGGATGCCAGCCTCGGCATGCCCGGCGCCGACGATCCCCTCATCCTGGCCGACATCGTGAAGTCGGTGGGCCGCGACCTGGCGCTGATCCGCAAGGCCATGGCGGAGATCGCGGACAAGGCCGGCGGCGCCTTCGCGGGCCTCGACCAGGACAAGCGGGAAGCGCTGATCAACGACTGGTACCCGGCCGGCGGCGCGGCGGCTGTGATGCTGGGCCGCCTGGTGCTCGGCGCGTATTACCGCGACGACCGCGTCCTGCTGGCGCTCGGGCTGGAAGCGCGCGCCCCTTTTCCGAAGGGCTACACGCTGGAACAGGGCGACTGGTCGCTGCTCGACGCCGTGCGCGGCCGCCCACCCCTGTGGCGCGACGACCGCGCGGGAGGACGCTGAGATGGCGGAGCAGGAGCGGGTCGATGTGCTGATCATCGGCTCCGGCGCCTCGGGCGCCGCGGTGGCGTGGAGCCTCGCCGAAACCAAGATGCGCATCCTCTGCCTGGAGCAGGGCGACTGGATCAAGTCGTCCGACTTCCCGACCCACGGGCGCGACTGGGAGGCGCGGCGCTACGGCGATTTCGACATCAGCCCGAACCGCCGCGGCCGCGACACCGACTATCCGGTCAACGACGACAACTCGTTGATGAAGATCGCCAACTTCAACGGCGTCGGCGGCGGCACGATCATCTACACCGCGCACTGGCCGCGCATGCACCCGTCCGACTTCCGGGTGAGGTCGCTCGACGGCGTGGCCGACGACTGGCCGATCGACTACTGGACGCTCGAGCGGTTCTACGAGGAGAACGACCGCATGATGGGCGCCTCCGGCCTGCCCGGCGATCCCGGCGTGCCGCCGCGCCATCCGCCGATGCCGCCGATCCCGCTCGGCAAGACCGGCACGCGCTACGCCCAGGCGATGAACCGGCTGGGCTGGCACTGGTGGCCCTCCGACACCACCATCGCCACCACCGCCTACGAAGGGCGGGCTCAGTGCATCAACCTGGGCCATTGCACGCCGGGTTGCGCGCAGGGCGCCAAGGCCAGCACCGACATCACCTACTGGCCGCTGGCGCTGCGCGCCGGCGTCGAATTGCGTCCGCGCTCGCGGGTGCGCGAGATCACCACCAACGCGCACGGCATGGCGTCGGGCGCGATCTACTACGATGCCGAGGGCAGGGAGCATTTCCAACCGGCCGAGGTCGTGATCGTGGCCTGCAACGGCGTCGGCACGCCGCGGCTGCTCCTGAACTCGGCGTCGGGACGCTTCCCCAACGGGCTCGCCAATTCCTCCGGGCTGGTCGGCAAGAACCTCATGCTGCATCCCTGGCCGATCGTGTCCGGCTATGTCGACCAGCCGCTCGATGGCGGGCGCGCCCCGATCACCTGCATGTGGAGCAAGCAGTTCTACGAGACCGATCCGGGGCGCGACTTCGTGCGCGGCTACACGCTGCAGTTCGGTCGCGGCACCGGCCCGGCCAACCACGCGATGGTGGCCGTTGGCCCCGGCCACCTGCCGTGGGGCCGCGATCATCATCGCGTCTACCGCGAGCTGATCGATCGCCGGGTCAATATCGGCGTTGCCTGCGAGGACCTGCCGGAGGAGCATAATCGGGTGACGCTCGACCCCGTGCTCAAGGACAGCAACGGCATCCCCGCGCCGCGCGTCGACTACACGATCAGCGAGAACACCAAGCGCATGATGGAGCACGGCATCGCCCGCGCCGAGGAAATCCTGACCGAGGCCGGCGCCACCCGGCTCCACGCCTCGCGCACGGCGCTGAACTACCCCGGCCATCTCCTCGGCACGGCGCGCATGGGCACGGATCCCGAACGGTCCGTCGTCAACGAATGGGGCCGCTGCCACGACGTGAAGAACCTGTTCATCGTCGACGGCAGCGTCTGGGTCACCTCGGGCGGCGTCAACCCGACCTCCACCATCCAGGCCGTGGCGCTCTACATCGCCGACCAGATGAAGCAGCGCCTGGCGACGTTGTTCGACTGAGGCCGGTCATGATTGCCCATCTTCCATCAGGCGAGGCAGGACGGCCATTGATTCTCCTGGCCATTTGGCCGTCCATAGGATCAGTCGAAACGATCCCATGAGGGAGGGAACGGAAATGGCCGCGAAAACCGGAAAGAACAGCAAGGGCAAGCCTGTCGCCGTGGTGATCGGCGCCACGTCGAAATGGCAGTCTGACGGGCGCAACACCAAGCTGATCCACGGCAAGGCGATCGACGACAGTCACCTGCCGGTCGGTGTCCGCTGGGGGGTGGGCGGCGCGATTGCCCAGAAGTTCGCCCGCGAGGGCTTCTTCACTGTCATCACCACGCGCAGCGCGGCCAATGCGGCCGGGCTGGAAAAGGCGATCCACGACCAGGGCGGCGACGGCATGACCGTCGAGCTCGATCTGTCGCGCGAGTCGTCGATTGCGGCGGCCTTCGCCACCATCCGCAACCAGGCCGGCGATCCTGCGGTCGTGGTCTACAATGCGGGCTATCTCGAGGGCCGCGACCTGCCGCCTGAGAAGGAGCTGCTCGAGCACATCCCGGTCGAGATGTTCGACACTGCGCACCATATCGCGAGCCGCGGCCCCTTCCTGGTCGCCAAGGAAGTGCTGCCGGCCATGCGCAAGCGCGGCGAGGGCTCGTTCCTGTTCTCCAACAATGCGAGCTCGCTGCGCGGACGCAAGCGCATGACCGGCCAGTCGCTCTATTATCCCCGGGTCATGATGCGCACCCTGGCCCAGGTGCTGACCGAGGAATATTCCGAGCACGGCATACACATCGCCAATGTGGTGATCGATGGCACCATCGATTCACCCGGCACCCGCGCCATGCCGCGCATCAAGCAGAACCCCGACCTGGTGATCAACCCGGAGAAGATCGCCGAGGCGTTCTACTACCTGCACACCCAGGATCGCTCCTGCTGGACGCACGAGCTGCAGCTCACGCCGTTCTCGACCAAGCCCAGCTACTGACCGGCAGCGGACCTACCCTGGCTTTGGTTGCAGCTCATCGAAGATTCTGACCGGCCGTCACTGCGGCTCGATGCCGGCGTCCTTGAGCGCCACCTTCCATACGCCGAGCTGGTCCTTCATGTAGGCTGCGAGCGCCTCCGGGGTCGACGATCTCGGCGCGAAGCCGTGCCGCTGCATCTGTTCGCGGACCGATGGCTTGGCGAGGGTGGCGACCATCGCCTTGTTCATGGTGGCGACGATGTCCGGCGGCAGGTCGGCCGGGCCTACCAGCGCAAACCACGGGCCAATGGAGAATTTCGGCTGACCGGCTTCGATGAGGGAGGGCACGTCGGGCAGCAGGGGGCTGCGCTCGTCGAACGAGGTCGACAGGGCCCTGAGCTTGCCGGCCTTGATGTGCGCCAGAACGGGCGTTGAAGTGGCGTTCATCAGCGGGACTCGGCCTGACAGCAGGTCGGCGATCGCCTCCGGTTCAGTCTTGTAGCGGATCGCCTCGAGCTTGATGCCATTGTTCAGCGCGAACATGGCCATGGAGATGAACGCGTAGGTGTTGCCTGTCGCGTAGTTCAAAGGCTTGGGGCTGGTCTTGGCGTAGGCAACAAGCTCTGCGAGCGAGTTCACGGGCAGGGATGGATGGACGACGATGAAGAACGTGTTCTCGCCGAGAAAGGTGATCGGCGTGAAGTCGGTCATGACGTCGTAGGGCGGCTCCTTCTGCATGTTGGGGACGACCGCGAGCGGACTGTTGGTGCCGAACATGAAGGTGTAGCCGTCCGGTGCCGAACGCTTGACCTCGCTGGCGGCAAGCGCGCCGTCGGCGCCCGGCTTGGGCACCACGATGACAGGCTGGCCGAGGATCTGCTCCAGCTCCTGGCCGGCGATCCGGGCGAGCGCATCCGTCGCCGATCCGGCGCCGAACGGGATGACGAACCTGATCGGCTTGGAGGGATAGGTCTGAGCCAGTGCCGCGACCCCGGACAACAGCAGCACCGCGGCCAGCGCCGCGGCGACGATCTTCTTCATGATCACTTCCTCCCAGAAGTCTCTTTTCTGCGGGTGAGCGTAGCGGCTGGAGACGCGTCACTCCATCTCCAACTCCTCCCCCGTCATCGTCCGTCATCGGGGGGGCCTCTACCGCAGCTCATCCCGAGCCTGATGGTGCAGAAGTGCATCGTGCGGCCTCACCATGGGTGCAGTGAAGTAGTCTGCTCGCTTGCCGCGAATCGCGAAGCGAGCCTACACTTTCGCTCCACGGGAGGGATTGGCGGCATGCTTCGACTCTCGATATTGACGGCGCTGATCGTCGCCGGATGGTGGTGCGATGCCTCGGCGCAAAAGCCGATCACGGCCGATCTGGAGCCGGTCCGCCTCGTTCCTGCGCAGCCACCCCTGGTCGACGACGGTGGCACGCCAGCCAACGATATCAGCGGCATTGCCTGCACGACCACGACCGGTCCCAGGCGCACATGCCTGGTCATCAATGACGAGGATCAAGCCGCCCAGTTCGTGACGCTCGACGGCGATCGCATGATCGGTGGAAGAAAAGTCCGATTGATCGGGGACAAGCCGTCGGACAAGACGGTCGGCAAGGCGCCCGAGCAGGTCGCCTGCTCCGACGGTCGAGGCAAGTTCAAGGATCTCGATGGCGAGGGTGTCGCGTTCGATCGGTCGTTCTTCTACGTCTCGGGCTCGCACAGCTGCTCGCGCCACAGCAACAAGTTTCGCCTGTCCAGCTTCATCGTTGCGCGCGTGCGAGTCGACGGAGAAGGTCGCGTCCTCGCCAGGGACGGTGCGGTCGCCAGCTCGACGGCGGCACCCGACGACTATGTCGAGACGACTTATCGCCTGAGCGAGGCCCTGGCGACGGCGCCGCGCGTCGGCTCGTTCTTCACCAAGGACCTCAACGAGACGGTCAACGGCCTCAACATCGAGGGCATCGCCGTCGCCGGCGGAAAGCTCTTCGCCGGCCTGCGTGCCCCCGTCTTTGGACGCGAGTCCTTCCTGATATCGGTCGACGTCGACAAGCTGTTCGCGCGCGACCGGCCGTTGACGGCGCAGGACGTCGGATTGACGGCTCTGCCGCTCGGCGAGCATGCGGGCACGCGCGATCTGGCGGCGATCGACGGCGGGCGCATGCTGGTGCTGAGTGGTCCCGCCCAACAACAGGCCGACGTGCCGTACGGCGTGTTCCTGGTCGACCTGGGGTCACCCGAAAAGCCGACCTTCCTCGCGACCTTCAAGCCCGTGATCGACAACGATGTGCGGGCCAAGGCCGAGGCGGTTCACGTGCTGCAGGCCCTGCCGGACGCGCTCGACATCCTCGTCCTGTACGACAGCGTGCCGGGCGGCGGGGCGCGCGTGTATCGCGTTCCGCTGCGCTGAGGCGGCTTCTCTCTCCGCCATCGCTGTCCTATTCCCCTCCCTGCGCAATGCGCGGGGAGGTGCCCCCGATGGCCGCCGATAGGGGCAAGAGCCTCAGTCGAAGCGTCTGTCCATGTTCCCGAATGTGATGTGTATTCGATCGACAGGTGTGTCGCCCTCGACCCCTCCGCCCCGCTGCCGGGGGCACCTCCCCCGTGTGACGCGTGTGACGGGGGAGGAATATGAGCTCATCCCGCCGCAAACCGCTTCTTCGCGTCCTCGCGCAGCTCGGCCTTCCGGATCTTGCCCGACTCGGTCATCGGGAAGGCTTCGACGAACACCACGTGCCGCGGCAGCTTGAAGCTCGCGATCTTGCCCTTGCAATGGCCCAGCACCTCGTCGGCCTCGATCCAGGCGCCCTGGCGGCGCTCGACATAGGCGACGGCGACCTCGCCCAGCCGCTCGTCCGGCAGGCCGACCACGGCGACCTGCTGGACGGCCGGGTGCTCCAGCAGCAGACCCTCGGTCTCCATCGGGTCGACGTTCTCGCCACCCACCTTCAGCATGTCCTTGTAGCGACCGAGGAAGCGCAGATAGCCGTCGGCGAGCCACATCGCCGCATCGCCGGTGCGGAACCAGCCATCCTCGGTGAAGCATGCCGCCGTCTCGGCGGGCTTCTTGTAGTACTCCTTCATCACCGCCCAGCCACGCACCTGCAGCTCTCCGGCGACGCCGGGCCCCAGGAGTTGGCCGGTGGCGTCATCGACGATGCGCAGCTCGTAGCCCAGCCCGGGCCAGCCCGACGCCTCGCTGCGATGCGTGTCGTCGTCGTCGAGCGAGGACAGCGACACGCCCAGCCAGATCTCGGTCATGCCATAGCCCGAGAGATTCCGGATCGGCGCCATCGCCTTCATGCCCCGGCGCACGACCGGCGTCGCGCTCAGCATGCCGGCGGCGAAGATGCCGGTGCGCAGGCTGGAGACGTTGCGCGGCCGGGCCTCCTGCGCCTCGCTCAGCCCTTTCACGTGCGCCTCGAAGCCGTGAATGATGGTGGCGCGTTCCTTCTCGATCAGGTCGAGGCTCTCCTCGGGATCGAAAGTGCGCGTCACGATCTGCCGTGCGCCGGTGATCATCGACATCCAGGCGGCTTCCGACAGGGCCAGGGCATGGAACAGCGGCAGGTAGTTGAGGATCGTATCGTTGTACGTGATCGCCATCCGATGGGCGCGTTCCTCGACGTTGCGGATCAGTTCGTGATTGCGCACCACGCCCTTGGGGAAGCCCGTCGTGCCCGAGGTGTACATGATGAAGGCGGTCGCGCTTGGATCGACGGCGCGGGCCCGGGCCGCCAGATGGTCGTCGGAGATGTGCCGGGAAGGCTCGGCGAGCGACTGCCAATCGAGGGTTCCCGGCTGCGGCGCCTCGCCGAGCAGGATCACCGACCGCAGCAGCGGAAAGCGCGGGTCCTGCACGGCGTGGCCCGACGCCGGCAGGGTGATCGCCTCGCGCACCATGCCGGCGTAGTCGACCGGGCCCGAGCGGTCGTGGGTGATCAGGAACCGGCTGTCGGATTGCCCCAGGACGTAGGACAGGTCGCGCGGACGGAACCTCGTGTTGATCGGCACCAGCACGGCGCCGATCTTCTGAACGGCAAATGAGATGAAGATCCAGTCGTCGCAGTTGTTGAGCCACAGGGCGACGTGCTCGCCGTGGCCCACGCCGGCCGCGATCAGCCGCCGCGCCGCCTCGTCGATCCGTGCGGCGATCTGGCGAAACGTGTAGCGCGCGCGCCCAAACACCAGCCCCTCTCGGTCGGGCAGGCGGGCCGCGATCTCGTCCGCCAGGTCGCCGAAGCGGCGTTGCCGGTCTGCCTTCATGGCGCTCATTCCTCCATTCATTTTACTTGTCTGAAGTGTGTCTCCGGGCGCGCGGGATCGCCACCGGCAAGATAGAATGGCGCCACGAACGAAACCGCCAACTGAGGAGCAGGAGCATGAGCAACGCGTCCGATTACGTGCCGCCGAAGGTCTGGGTCTGGAACAAGCCGAACGGCGGGCGCTTCGCCAACATCAACCGTCCGATCGCGGGGCCGACCCATGACAAGGAATTGCCGGTCGGGAAGCACCCGCTTCAGCTCTACTCGCTGGGTACGCCGAACGGCCAGAAGGTCACCATCATGCTCGAGGAGCTGCTGGCGCTCGGCCATCGCGGCGCGGAATACGATGCGTGGATCATCAAGATCGGCGAGGGCGAGCAGTTCGGCAGCGGCTTCGTCGCCGCCAACCCCAATTCCAAGATCCCGGCGTTGATCGATCGAAGCGGGCCCAAGCCGATCCGCGTGTTCGAATCCGGAGCGATGCTGCTCTATCTCGCGGAGAAGTTCGGCGAGCTTCTGCCCAAGGACGTGGCCGGCCGCGCCGAATGCCTGTCCTGGTTGTTCTGGCAGATGGGCAGCGCCCCCTACCTGGGCGGCGGCTTCGGCCATTTCTATGCCTACGCGCCGTTCAAGATCGAGTATGCGATCGACCGTTTCGCGATGGAGAGCAAGCGCCAGCTCGACGTGCTCGAGCGCCGGCTCGGCGAAACGCCGTATCTCGCCGGCGACGACTACACCATCGCCGATATCGCGGTGTGGCCGTGGTACGGCGGCCTGGCCAAGGGCCTGCTCTATGGCGCCGGCGAGTTCCTGGCGGTCCACGAGTACAAGAACGTCAACCGCTGGGCCGATGCCATCGGCGCGCGCCCGGCGGTCAAGCGCGGCCGCATCGTCAATCGCCTGCAGGGCGATCCTTCGATGCAGTTGCGAGAGCGCCATGACGCCAGCGACTTCGACCTCAGGACCGAGGACAAGCTGGCGGCGGCGACCAAGGCGGCGGAATAGCCACTGCGCGCCTCATTGCGATAGCATGACGGTCAACCTTGAATCGGACGCGAGGACCAGCCTTCATGCATCGCCGTACGTTCATCAGCGCCGCGGCCGCGGCCGGCTTCTCGCCGGCCGTCGGTCGGGCGCAGTCTTTCCCGTCCAAGCAGCTCCGGCTGATCGTCGGCTTCGCGGCGGGCGGCGGCGGCGACATCGTTGCACGCGTCCTCGCCCAGGAGCTGACCAAGAGCCAGGGCTTGTCGGTGCTGGTCGACAACAAGCCCGGCGCCGGCGGCAACGTCGCGACCCGCGAGGCGTTGCGCGCCCCGGCGGACGGCCACACGGTGCTGCTGGCCAATGTCGGCATGCTGGCGGTCAATCCCTACGCCATGAAGGATGTCGGCTACGATCCGCAGGCCGACATTGCGGCGGTCTGCATGGCCGTCGATTTCTCCAATGTGCTGGCGGTGCATCCCAGCGTGCCGGTGAAGTCGCTGGCCGAGTATCTGGCGCTCGCCAAGCGGCCGGAGGGCATGGATTACGGCACCTCGGGCATCGGCAGCGCCGGCCATCTCGCCGGCGAGCTGTTGAAGGCACGCAGCGGCGCCAGGCTGAACCACATCCCGTTCCGCGGCGGCGGACCGGCGATGAACGATCTGGTGGCCGGCCATGTGCCGTCGCTGATCGCGAGCGCGCCCACCGCCACCGGCTTCATGCGCGAAGGCCGTATCCGCGCGCTTGCCGTCACCGGCGCCAAGCGCTCGCCGTTCGATCCCGACATCCCGACCATCGCCGAGCAGGGATTCCCGGGTTACGCCGCCACCAACTGGTACACCGTCGTGGTCTCGTCGAAGACGCCGCCCGAGCTCGTCGCCAGCCTCAACGCGATCCTGAACAAGGCCTTGGCGGCACCCGAGGTGCGTGCGGCCTATGGCCAGCAGGGCATGGAGACGCTGGGTGGCAGCGCGGCCGACGCAAATGCGCATATCGCGCGCGAAACCGAGATCTGGAAGAAGGTCATCGCCGACGCCGGCATCCGTCTGGAGTGATGAAGCCGTGATGGGCCGGCGCGAACCGGGCCGCGACGGAACCTCGGGGATCGCGGCCCATTATCGACGACATGCCGCTCCGTCCCGTTGCCGTTGCCACCGTCCTGGCGCTGCTCACCGGCGCCGCCATCGCGTCTCCAGCGCCCGCCCGCGCGCAGTCGGGCGAGCATGGCGACGGTCACGCAGCCAACCACGACTGGTACAAGCACCTGCGGACGCCGCAGGGCTACTCGTGCTGCAAGGGCGATGCGAACGGCGGCGACTGCCGACCGGTGCAGGCGCGCCCGCGCGGCGATGGTCAGTGGGAAGCCTATTTCGGCGGTGCATGGCAGGAGGTCCCGCGCGAGCGCATCCTGCCCGACGATCTCAATCATTCGCCGCTGCACGCTCACATCTGCGAGCAGGACGGCTACGTCCGATGCTTCCTGCGCGGCGGCGGCGGGACGTAACCCGAAGCCGGCCTCGCTTTGGGCGTGCTATGCTCTCACGTCAGACTCGGATACGGAGGGCAGCATGACGATCGAGAAGACAGCCATGGATTTCTTCGAGGCCTGCGAGGCCGGCAAGGGTTGGTCGGCCTGTGCGGCGTATTGCACCCCCGACGCCAGCTTTTCCGCGCAGGCCGAGCCACTGGCGGAGGTCCGCACGCTGGCGCAGTACGCCGACTGGATGAAGGGCCTGATGCAGATGATGCCGGATGGACACTACGACCTGAAGTCGTTTGCCTATGATTCGGCGCGCAACGTCGTCACCGCCTATGCCGTATTCATCGGCACGCACACCGGTCCGGGCGGTCCGCCGCCGACCGGCCGCACCACGCACTCGGACTACGTCTATTGCATGGCCTTCGATGGCGGAAAGATCCGGCACATGACCAAGATCTGGAACGCCGGCTGGGCCATGAAGGAGCTGGGCTGGGCGTAGCGCTATCTGCGGGTCGGTGGGATACCTGATGGACGTGCATGGAACTGCCGTCGCGCAGCGGTCCGCGTCGCGGTCGCGGCAGAAATGCGGGCGGGATTTTGTCACTGCTGCGGTCTAGAAACGTCCGTCATGGAATTGGCCGTCATGGAATTGGAGTGCATCAAATGACCCGGCCCCTGCCGTCATGGCGATCGCTGCTGTTCGTGCCGGTAACCGCCGAGCGTTTCGTCGCCAAGGCTCACACGCGTGGCGCCGACGCAATCATCCTCGATCTCGAGGATTCCATCCTGCCGACGCACAAGGCGGCCGCACGATCGGCGCTTGCGGCGTCCGTACCGCGCGTCGCCCAGGGCGGGGCCGATGTCGTGGTGCGCATCAATCGGCCCCTCGACCTCGCCGTCGCCGATATCGCCGCCTCGGTCATGCCGGGCGTCGCCGCCCTGATGCTGCCCAAGGTCATGGGCCCCGAGCATGTCCGCCTGCTGGCCGAGCTGGTGACCGACCGCGAGACTGCCCTCGGCATGCCGATCGGGCACACGCGCTTCCTCGCCTTGATCGAAGGACCCGCGGCGCTGCCGCACCTTTATGCCATCGCCGCCGAGCCGCGCATGGCCGGCATGTCGGTGGGCGGCGAGGACATGGCGACCGAGCTCGGCGCCATCCCCTCGGCCGACAGCATGTATGTCTTCGCCATGCACGGCCTGGCGGCGGCGCGGACGGCAGGGATCTTGCCGATGGGCTCGATGGGCCAGCTCGCCAACATCAACGATCTCGACTCCTATCGGGCGGGGCTGAAGCGAGGCCGGGCGCTCGGCTTCACCACGGCCTCCTGCATCCATCCGGCGCACGTGCCGATCATCAACGAGGAGTACGGCGCCTCCGCTGCCGAGCTCGACCGCGCCCGCCGATTGATCGCGGCCTTCGATGCCGCAGCGGCCGCAGGAGAGGGCGCCGTGGCCTTCGAGGGCAGCATGATCGACTTGCCCGTGGTCATTCGCGCGCAGCGCTTGCTGGAACGGGCCGCTGCTTGGGCGCGGTAACGCGCCTTCGTTCTGGGCGCGCCGCCGCCGGAGCTCGAGCCGACGCGGTGTCCTCGCTACCAGACGAGGTGGACAGGGATAGGTGAGAGGGGCGCCGATGAGCGTCGCGCGCTATGTCGGCCGGCTGTATCCGCACCCCTTGTAGTGAAGCGCAAGCCTGACCCGCTACGGTGACGGCCGCGACAGGCTCAGCGTGGCGCCGGCGACGGCAAGGATGACCAGCAGGATGCCGAGGCATTGCTGCAGGTCGACCTCCTCGCCGAGCACGACGAAGGCCATGATCGCGCCCACCGCCGGCACGCCGCTGGCGATCAGGCCGTAGACGCGCGACGGGAGCTGTCGCATGGCATGGATCTGCAGGAAGAACGGAATGGCGCTGGACAGGATGGCGACCATCAGCCCGGCGATCAGCCACTCCCGGTGAAACAGCTTGGTGCCGGCGCTGGCCAGCCCGAACGGGACGACGAAGACGAAGGCAACCGCCAACCCGGCGGCTGCAATGCTGCCGCCGCCCAGCAGGGAGACGCGTTTGCCGTAGACGATATAGCTCGCCCAGCACACCGCCGAGCCGAAGGCCAGCGCGACGCCGATCGGGTCCACGGCGGCGACGTCGAAGCCCTTGAACAGGAGCAGGACGAGGCCGGCAATCGTGCAGGCGACCCAGGCGAGGTCGGTGCGACGGCGCGAGTTGAAGATGACGACGGCGAGCGGGCCGGTCACCTCGATCGCCATGCCGATGCCGATCGGGATGCGGGCATAGGCCTGGTAGGCGATGCTGTTCATCAGCCCCAGCGCGAGGCCATAGGCGAGGAGATTGCCGATCTGATCCCGTGCGACACGCAACCGCCAGACTCGCGTGACGAGGCCGAGCAGGATGGCGCTGAAGCCGACACGCAGCGCGATGATGCCCTCCGGCCCGATGGCGGCGAACAGCGACTTCGACCACGCCGCGCCCCAGGCGTTCGAAAACTGCGTCGCCACGACGGCCAGGGCTGCGAGGACGGCGTAGTTTCGGTTCTGTGAGCCTTCAGGCATCCGCGCTCGTCACGCGTTCCTTATCGTCCGATTCGCTGCGGAAGTCGATGCAATCGCGCCGTTGTCTTGCGGCCGCTGGCGCGCGATCGTTCGGTCGGGAACATCGAGCGAGGGACCGACCCGTGAGCACATCAGAACAGAAAGAACTCCTGATCGAGGATCGCGGCCATGTCCGCCTGCTCACGCTCAATCGGCCGGAGCGGGCGAACGCGCTCACGCCCGAGCTGATGGCGGCGATCGGCGAGGCATTCGTCGAGGCGGGCGCCGATCCCGAGGTACGGGCGATCGTGGTGACGGGCGCGGGCGAACGGGCGTTCTGCGGCGGCTTCGACCTCAAGGCGCGCCACGAGGCCGATCGCGCCGGCAAGCCCTTCGTCTACCTGATGTCGACGCGCGAGCGCTTCGTCTTCGAGGTCATCTACGAGACCTACAAGCCGGTGATCGCCGCGATCAACGGCGCGGCCGTCGCCGGCGGCTTCGAGCTGGCGCTGGCCTGTGACCTGCGGATCGCCGAGGACCACGCCGTCCTGGGCCTGCCGGAAGCCAAGCGCGGGATGGGTGCGCACTTCGCCACGGTCATGCTGGCGCGGGCGATCCCGCGCGCCCATGCCCTCGAGCTGCTGTTCCGCGGCGAGTACATCGACGCCCAGAAGGCCGAGCGCATCGGCTTCCTCAACAAGGTCGTCGGCAAGGGCAAGGCGCTCGAGGAGGCGATGACCTGGGCGACCCAGATCGCGGAGAACGCGCCGGTCACGGTGCGTCGCATGAAGGAGACTGCCTCCAAGGCGTCCGGCATGCCGGCGTCCGCCGCGCTGCGCCTCAATGAAGGCATCAATCCGTATCTCGCCGAGGATCGCGCCGAAGGTATCGCGGCCTTCATCGAGAAGCGCCCGCCGCGCTGGAAGGGGCGGTAGGTCGCTCATCGTGTCCTCTTCGGCTCTCGAATTCACACGTCTCAAGGAGTGCTGCCAATGGCCTCGGCGTGAGCCCCGAGAGCGACTGTCCTCCCCGCGCTTTGCGCAGGGAGGGTCGCAGGCTGCTTGAATGGCCGCTGCGCGGGCGGAGAGGACCATGAGGTGCGTCCACTCCGCCGGCGTCAGCGAGACCCATTCACGCGGTGACCCGTCACGCCGCCTTGCGGACTGGGCTGTCGGTGGGCATGCCCCGCACCGGCGTGCCACGATCACCCGGCCGGCGATTGGGCGCATAACCGAGCCTTGCGAGCGTCTCGTCGGCGGTCTTGTATTGCGCCCCGATCTGATAGATGCGGCGTGCATCCTCGCCTGATGCGACGTCGCGATGGAGCTCGCGCGAGAGGCGCACCATCTGCTGGACTTGCTGCACCGAGCCGATGCGCTCGCCCTTGCGGCCCCACAGATTGTCCTCGATGCCGACCCGCACATGAAGCCCCATGGCAATCGCCATGGTGTTGATGGGCAGCACGTGACGCATCAACGATTCCAGCGTCAGCACCGCGCCGTCGGGCACCCTGCGGACGAACTCCATCATGTTGTAGGGGCTGGGTCCGTCGGCGCCGCCGCCGATCGCCACCCAGTTCAGGACCAGTGGTCCCTTGTAGATGCCGCGGCGGATCAGGCGCTCGACCGTCTCGAGCTGGCCCACGTCGCCCAGCATGAAGTGTGGCTGGATGCCAGCCGCTTGCAGGCGCTTCAGATGCTCGGCGACGAAGGCCGGACCCGAAGGGATCCACATCTCGCGGTAGGCTTCCTGGTAGGGAGGCAACGCGAGCGACGTGCCGGCAACGTCGTCCGCCGTCATCAACTCGCAGACATTCATCTGGTTGGTGTTGATGGCGATCGTCACTTGGTCAGGGACGGGCTGGAGCTCGGCCAGCATGTGGCGCGTGTCGTCGTTCAGCCACTTGGCATCGGCACCCTCTCCCTCCGGTGCGAACGAGATCGACCCACCGACTTGCAGAACCATCTTCGGCACAGCCTGGCGCAGGCGCGCGAGCATCTCGTTGAACATCGCGAGCCGCTTGGATCCCTTCCCATCCATCTCGCGCACATGAACGTGAAGCACCGAGGCCCCTGCGTTGTAGCAATCGACCGCCTTCTGCACCTGCTCGTCCATGGTGACGGGGATGTCGTCGGAGTCCGACGGCAGGAACTCGGGACCGTACGGGGCGACCTGGATCACGAGCTTCTCGTGGTTCTCGGGCAGCAGTGAATCATCGAGGAAATGCATGTTGCTCTCCGGTGTTGGAAACGCGTGGGACTACTTCTTCTGGCGGGCCAGCTCCTCGACGAGGATCGGCACGCCCAAGGCGCAGGAATGGATGCCGAGCACGGCCACGCATTGCAGCACGGCCATGATCTCTTCCTTGGTGGCGCCGAGCTCGAGAGCCTTTCGGATGTGCCGGCGCACACCCGGCGCATAGAGGTGCGTGCACGAGGCGTCGACCGCTATGGCCAGGAACTCGAGCGTCTTGGGATCGAGCACGCCGGATGCGATCGGCTTCATGCCCATGTCGAGGAACTTCTCGAGCCATACCGGATCGAGCTCGGCCATTTCCTGCCAGGCCGGATTGAAGTTGCCGGCTGCGCGGAGCCGATCGGTGACGGGGGTTGCGGGAACAGGCGTGACGGTGTCGGGCATCGGATCGCTCCTCAATTGGCGGTGACGGTGGCGCCGAGCTTCTCGGCGCGAGCGCGGTCGTCGGCATAGGCCCGGGCGCCCAGCATCAGGACGAGGGCCGAGGCGATGCAGGACAGCGGCATGACCGCGAGCGCGACGTCGAGACCGAATGCGTCGGACAACGTGCCGGCAATCAGTGGACCGGCCGCGAGCCCGAGCAGGTTCTGGACCACCGCGACCATCGCCGCCGCCGTGGCGCGCAAGCCCGGATGAATGACGTCGATCGCCACTGAGGGGATCGAGCCCGACGCCGCCGTCATCATGAATCCGCCGGCCGCGATCACGAGAAGCTGGAACGGACCCGGATGCATCAGGCCGAACGCGGGCGACAGCAACAGTGCGGTCACCACCAGGCAGGAGGCCGGCACCATCATCTTGGCGTGCGGGGCGGTCTGCGCCAAGCGGTCGGCGACATAGCCCCATGCCACGATGCCGATGCTGCCCAGGAGAAGGACGATCGCCGTCATCATGCCCGCCTTGTCGACGGCCATGCCGTGGAAGCGGTTGAGGTAGCTCGGCAGCCACGCATAGACGGTGGAAACGGCGAGGAGCTGCAGGGCGCCACCGGCATAAGCCGCAAGTGCGGAGCGCGGCGCGAACAGGGAGCGCAATGCCCCCCTTGCGCCCATGCGGACCGCATCGGAGTCGATCAGCGGCACGGTCCGGTAGTCGCGGACCAGCAGGAACAACAGGGCGAGCGCCAGGCCGGGCACGCCGACGACGCCGAACGCCGCCTGCCACCCCCAGCGCGCCGTGATGAAACCGCCCAGCACGACGCCGAGGACGGATCCCACCGCGGCGGCGGCGAGGAAGCCGCTGACGACGGTCGCGCGGCGACTGGCCGGGAACATGCTGGTCAGCAGCGCACCGCCGGCCGCGCCATATCCCGCTTCGCCCAGCCCGATCACGCTGCGCGCGACCAGGAGCTGGCCGAAATTGCGCGAGAAGCCGCAGGCGATTGTGGCGAGGCTCCACACCACCGCCATGGCGGCGATGCTCTTCACCCGGCTCCAGCGATCCGCGACGAGCGCGATGGGGAAGGAGAAGATGGCGACGGTGATCGACACTGCAGAGACCAGGGCACCCAGTTCCTTGTCGGAGAGGCCCCACTCGGCCTTCAACGCGGGGAACATGGCGACGACGATCTGACGATCGACGAAATCGACGGTCATCAGCAGGAAGGCCATGACGAAGGCAAACCAGGCTTGGCGGCGTGGCGCCAGCCAGCGCTCGCGTGGACCGGCATCCGGCATTGCCGCTGCATCGAGAGAAACAATGGCCATTCGGGCGTTTCCTTTGGCGTCCGCTCGCTGCTGGCGAACTGGCACTTGTCTAGCGCAAAGCCGGACAAGTCGTTTGACATTACGGGACAGGCATTTGACTGTTCGGGACAGGCTCCATGACCGACCTGATCCGCAGCGCCTGCCTCACCTCGTATCCCGAGATCGCCCGGTTGCTCGGGCTCGACCCGCTGCGTCTCCTCGATGCCAGCGGCATCGACCGTCGTTGTCTCGAGGACCCGGATATCAGGCTGCCGGCCGGAGCGCTGGGCCGGCTGCTCGAGGTCTCGGCCAAGGCAGCCAAGGTCGACGATTTCGGCCTTCGCCTGGCCGAGACCCGTACGCTCTCGGTGCTGGGTCCGGTCGGGCTGCTGGTGCGCGAAGAACCCACGGTACGCGATGCCCTGCGCTCCTTGATGCGCTACATCCGCCTGCACAACGAGGCGCTTTATCTCAGGCTCGACGAGCGCGAAGGCCAGGCGATCATCCATGTGGAGCTGCGGGTGATCCGCCCCGTGCCCGTGCGCCAGGGCGTCGAGCTGTCGGTCGGCGTGCTCTATCGCGTGCTGCGCTCCCTGCTCGGGCCGCACTGGCGACCGCTGGTCTGCTTCGCCCACGAAGCGCCAACGAACACCAGCATTCACCGCCGCCTCTTCGGCAATCGGGTTGCGTTCGGGCGCGACTTCAACGGCATCACCTGCAGCTCGCGCGAGCTCGACCGCGTCATTCCCGCATCGGATCCGGCGCTGGCGCGCTATGCTCGGCAACATCTCGAACAGCTGCTGGCCCGGCCGCATTCCGGTTTGGGCGACAAGGTGAAGGAACTGGTCTGGCTGCAGCTCGGATCCGGTCATTGCACGGTCGAGCGCGTGGCCGGGCAGCTCGGGCTGGACCGCCGCACCTTGCATCGCAGGCTGGCACGAGAAAGGCTCACCTTCTCGCAAGTGGTCGAGAGCGTGCGCACCGAGATCGTCTCGCGCACTCTGGCCAGCCGCGAACGGCCGCTCGCCGTCGTCGCCGACATGCTCGGCTTCGCCAGCCTCAGCGCCTTCTCACGTTGGTTCCGTGCGCGCTTTCGAACGAGCGCCACCCGCTGGAGAGAGGCACATCTCCCTCGAGATCATGCCCCTCTTCCCCGGTAGGGAGATGTCGCACGCTTGCAGCCCTTCTTGCCCTCCCTGCGCCAGGCGCGGGGAGGGCGGCCCGCCGCTACGCGCCCGCGCGCAGCAGACGGCCGGGGAGGGAACCGGTTGGCTCGCCATGGCGGTAGACGACCTGTCCGGAGACGATGGTGGCGTCGAAGCCGTCGGTGCGCTGGACCAGGCGTTTGCCGCCGGCCGGCAGGTCGTAGACGATCTCGGGCCGGCGCAGTCGCATGTTGTCGTAGTCGAGCACGTTGATGTCGGCCTTCCTGCCGACCTGCAGCACGCCGCGATCGTTCAGCCCCATGGCGGCCGCGTTGTCGGCGGCGAGGCGCTTGATGCCCCAGGCGATCGGGAACAGCGATCCGCGCCGGCGATCGCGCGTCCAATGGGTCAACGTGTAGCTGGTCGCGGTGGCATCGCACATGATGCCGACATGGGCGCCGCCGTCGCCCAGGCCGATCAGCGAATTGGGTGCGGCGATCATCTCGCCCACCACGTCGAGATTGCCGGCGGCATAGTTGGTGACCGGCAGATAGAGGATGCTCTTGCCGTCGCCCTCGATCAGCAGGTCGTAGGCCACTTCCTCCGAGGAGCGGCCCTGGCGGGCGGCATGAGCGGCGATGCTGTTGTCTGCCTCGGGCTCGTAGTCCGGCGGATCGCCGAGCGGGAACATGCGATCCCAGCGCTCGACCCGGCGGGCACGCCGGCTGCCCTCGAACGCCTCGGCCAGGATGCGGGCGCGGAACGCGGGGTCACGCAGGCGGGCCAGCCGCTCGGCGAACGGCAGATGGGCGATCGCCTTGTAGCTCGGCCGGCCCATGAACGGGTTCTGCGACAGCTCCAGCCCGAGCAGCACGCTGGTCGGGCGCGAGCGGACCTGGGCGGTGATGCGCAGACCGTCGGCGTTCGCCTCGTCGATGTGGGACATCAGCGTGCGCCAGCCCTCCGGCCGGGCATCCGACTGCAGGAGCGAGATCGTGACCGGGCGCCGCGCTTCGCGCGCCAGCCGGCGGAACAGGTGGATCTCGCCGTCCTGGTCCTCGAAATCGGACACGATCTGCATCCAGCCTATGCCGGTCTCGCGCATGGCATGGGCGATCGCGGTCAGCTCCGCTTCCTCGGCGCGCAGGGTCGGGATGTGCCGGCCGTCGGCGGCGCGGTGGTTCAGGGTGCGCGAGGTCGAGAAACCGAATGCGCCGGCGCGCAATCCCTCGGCCGTGAGCTCGGCCATGCGCCGGCGATCCTGCTCGGTGGCCGGCTCGCGGTTGGCACCGCGCTCGCCCATGACATAGACCCGCAGCGCAGCATGCGGCACCTGGGTGGCGATGTCGGTGTCGTAGGATCGCCGGGCGATGGCGTCGAGATAGTCCGGGAAGCTGTGCCAGTTCCAGGGCAGCCCCTCCGTCAGCACGACCTCGGGGATGTCCTCCACGCCTTCCATCAGGTTGATCAGCAGGTCGTGCTGGTCGGCATTGCAGGGGGCGAAGCCGACACCGCAATTGCCGAGCAGCACGGTGGTGACGCCATTCCAGGTCGAGGGCGACAGGCGCTCGGACCAGGTGACCTGCGCATCATAGTGCGTGTGCACGTCGATGAAGCCCGGCGTGACCAGCCTGCCGCGCGCCTCGATCTCCTCTGCGCCTTTGGCGATGTTGCCGCCGATCGCCGAAATCCTGCCGTCGGTGATGGCGAGGTCGGCTTCGTAGGGATCGCCACCGGAGCCGTCGACGATCGTGCCGTTGCGAATCACCAGGCTGGAAGAGGACATGGCGTACTCCAGGGTTCGGCCATCACGATGGTAACGACTGGGCGGCGGAACCGGCAAGCGCACCAGTCGCACTGCGGCGGGCGGAACACACCCATTTTCGAGGGGCTGCTTCGTCCGAACGCGATGGCTGGCGATGCTACGGTACTGGCAACGAAATCGGAGGAAACTGCATGGCCGGCTCTGCGTCAGTCCTGGAGACGGTCACGATGCGTCGTGTGTCGTGGCGTTTGATGCCCTTTCTGCTGCTCGCCTACCTCATCGCTTACATCGATCGCGTCAATGTCGGGTTCGCGGCATTGCAGATGAACAAGGCGGTCGGCATCGACCCCAAGACCTACGGCCTCGGCGCCGGCATCTTCTTCATCGGCTATTTCATCTTCGAGGTGCCGAGCAACCTCGCCTTGCAGCGCTTTGGGGCGCGCACCTGGATCGCTCGCATCATGATCAGCTGGGGCGTGGTCTCCGCTGCCTTCGCGCTGATCGGCGGACCGGTCTCGTTTCTGGTGCTGCGCTTCCTGCTCGGTGTCGCCGAAGCCGGCTTCTTTCCCGGCGTCATCCTCTATTTCACCTATTGGTATCCGGCGCGCTATCGCGCCACCATCGTCGGCATCTTCATGGTGGCGATCCCGGTGGCCGGCCTGATCGGCTCGCCGATATCGGGCGCCATTCTCTACATGGACGGCATCGGCGGCCTCGGCGGATGGCAGTGGATCTTCCTGCTCGAGGCCGCGCCGGCGATCCTGCTGGGCATCGCCGCCTTCGCTTGGCTGACCGACCGTCCCGAGCACGCGACCTGGCTGGAGCCCGAGCAGCGCCAATGGCTCACCCGGAAGATCGAGAGCGAACGCAGCCTGAAGCCGCGCATCGAGCATCCATCGGTGTGGCGGGTGATGACCAACAAATACGTGCTGATCCTTGCCCTCGTCTATGCCGGCGCGTCCGGCGCGTCGACATCGCTCGCGCTGTGGATGCCGCAGCTCGTCAAGTCGTTCGGCCTCACCAACTGGGAAACCGGCCTGGTGAACGCCGTGCCGTTCGGCATCGCCGCACTCTGGATGATCCTGTGGGGGCGGAATTCCGATTCGACCGGGGAGCGCGTCTGGCACAACGCGCTGCCGCTCGCCTGGATGGCACTGGCCATGGTGGGGACGTTCTTCGCCATTCATAGCCTCTGGGCGATGGTGCCGCTGCTGACACTGATCGCCGCCGGGACCTACGCGAGCAAGGGACCGTTCTGGGCCTTGTCGTCGGAATGGCTGGGCGCCGCCTCGGCGGCGGCCGGGCTGGCGCAGATCAACGCCCTCGGCAATCTGTCGAGCTTCGGGTTCAACTACCTGATCGGATGGATCCAGGCCGAAACACACAGCTTCCCGATGGCCTTGATGCCGATCGCCCTGGTCGCCGCGCTCGGCACCCTGTCGGTGCTGGCGATCGGGCTGCGCCATCAGCGTCACGCGATCTGACCCTCGAGCCCGGAAAGCACAGTCTAACGTCCGCCCTTCCTCAGCTCGCTGCGCAGGCGCATCCAGATCTGGGCCATTATCACGCCGGGAATGGAGCGGCTGTCGCGGCGCACGACGTGGATGAGCGGGCGGTCTCCGGTCGCCAGCAGCGCACCTTTGGCGTCCTCGTTCTGCTGGAATTTTGCCCGGCACGCTTTCTCCATCAGCTGCCAATGGTCCCAGGCGCCGACGGCGATCTCCTGGCCGGCGTAGAGGATCGACTTGCCGTATTTCTGGCGCAGGGCCTCCGAGCGCGCGCGCGGGCCCTCGAGGCTGGCGAAGCGGCGCCGCTCCGAATCGCTCTCGAACTTTAAGCCCTGCCAGAACGATTCGACCGAGACGTAGCGTTGGCTGTCGAGGTCGAACGGCGTGGTCGCGAGATTGCTGATGATCCTGGCCACAGGGTCCGAGCTGTTGCTGACGACATTCAGGGGCTCCCGGCATGCCTCGAGACGGGGACCGAGATCGTGGAGCTCGAGAGAAGAAACCTCGGGGCCTTGGTCGGAACGCACCGCCAGCACATGGTCGAAATGGGCCGACTTCCAATCAGCGATCGTGCTCGACTCCTCGTCGGATTGTGGAATCAGCACGATCAGCTTGTCCTTCAATACAACCTTCATCGTCCCGTCCTTCGTGTCGGTGACCTGCGACAGCAGATTTCTGGCAAGGCATGCAACTCCAGCCACGATCTTGCCATTTATTGATCACGCGGGGCGGCCAGCTTTTGGGGGATAGAACGCTCCGGACAGGTCAGCACGGCGAGGGCGCGTGGTCACACGAATTGCGATGCCGGAGAGAATCCAGATGAGGCGTACGGCTGGCATGTCGACGTCCTGCTCGAGCTGGCCAACAATCCCGAGACGGCGCGGCCTTCGATCGGCTCCATGGGATCACGATAGGCGGGAGTCGACGCCGGCGACGGCGAACGGTTGAGCGCGTGGAACAGCTTGGCTGCCGCGGGCGGCTCGTGTGCCAGGTCTTCGAGCGGCGGCAGATGCCGATGGGAGGCAGGATTGCGCCGGTTGAAGGCCTGCAGCTGCGAAGAACACTGCGGTTCAATCGATCGGATGGACTTGCAGGCCGCGTATGTCGACCTTCTCTCCCGCAGGAATGACCTTTAGACTGTCTGGCAATTGCAGTTTGGGTCAAATCCGCAGGAAGGCGCCGCGTACCGATGAGCAGGGACAATTGGGGTTGGCGGGGCCGGATCGGCATGTTCATCGTCGGCAGCGAGGTGGTGCCCGAAGCGGAATGGTGGGCGATGGCGCCAACCGACGTATCGATCCACGCCGCGCGCGTGACGGCGCGGGCGCCGTGGGCGGAGTGGCGTGTCGACCGGTCCGGAGTCGACCTCGCCGATGACCTGCTGCGCGGCTGCCGGCAGTTCGCCGGCCTGCGCCTGTCGGCCGTGGTGATCGGCCACAGCTCGAGCAGCCTGCTCGGCGGCAAGGGTTGGGACGAGGCCACCATCGCCGGTCTGGAAGCGGCGCTCGGCTCTGGCCCGGCCGTCACGACCAACGGCCGCGATACCGTGGCCGCGTTGAACGCATGCAACGTCAAGCGGCCGTTCCTCGTCCTGCCGCCCTGGTTCAACGACGCGCTGCTCGCCTCCGGCGTGCGCTATTACGCCGACCACGGCGTCGAACCTGCCGGGCATATGCGATACGATCCAGGCCGCAAATGGCGCGATCTGCTGCCGGGCGACCTCACCACTCACGGCATGCACCTCGAGCAGGACCTCGAGTCGCGCTCTATGCGCAGATCAAGAAGGCTTGTCCCGCAGCGGCCGACGGCGTGCTGATCGCCGGCACCGGCTTTCGCTGCGTCGGCATTCTGGAAGCGCTCGAGCAGGACCTGAAGCGGCCGGTGATCTCGGCCAACCAGGCCAGCCTGTGGCACTGCCTGAGGCTGGCGTCGATCCAGGCGACGGTCTCGGGCTACGGCAGCCTGCTGCGCTTATGACATCGTTCATGCTCTACGGGACCGCGCACGTCTCACCCACTCATATGATCATGAGCGCGCGAGACCGCGCGGTCCGGAAAAGCATGAATCCATGTGGAATTGACGAATGACATCGCAAGCAACCAAGCGCCGCTTCGAGATCGGCGTCGACATCGGCGGCACGTTCACCGACGTCGTTTGCCGCGAGGCTGGCGGTGCGCTGCACGTGATCAAGGTGCCGACCAGCCGTGGTGATCCCAGCACGGCGGTGCTTCAGTCGATCGTCGAGCTCGGCAAGCGATGGGGCATCCGGCCGGCGGAGATCGACCGGTTCGCGCATGGCACCACGGTGGCCACGAATGCCGTGCTGGAGCGCAAGGGTGCGCGCATCGGCCTGCTCACCACCGCGGGCTTCCGCGACGTGCTGGAGATCGGTCGGCAGTTGCGCAACGAGGTTTATCGCATCGTGCTCGAGCCCGAGGCGCCGGCCTTCCTGGCGCCGCGCCGCTATCGCAAGGAGATTCCCGAGCGCATCGACGCGTCGGGCGATGTGCTTCTGCCAATCGACGAGGCGGCCGTCCTGCGGGCCGCCGACGAGCTCGTCGCGGCCGAGGTCGAGGCGATCGCCATCGCCTTTCTGTTCTCGTTCCGCAATCCGGCGCACGAGCGGCGCGCCGCCGAGCTGATCCGCGCCCGTCATCCCGGCCTCATGCTGTCGCTCTCGCACGAGGTCGATCCGGCATTCCGCGAGTACGAGCGCACCGTGGTCACCGCCTTCGACGCCTACCTGAAGCCGCGCGTCGACCGCTATCTGGCGCGCCTCGAAGACGGCCTCGCGCAAGCCGGGATCGCCGCGCCCTTGCAGGTGATGCAATCGCGCGGCGGCCTCGCCACCGCCGAGGTGGCGCGCCAGCGGCCGGTGCGGCTGTTCCTGTCCGGTCCGGCGGCTGGCGTGATCGGCGGCCAGATCGCCGGCGCGTCGGCCGCCTCGGACGATCTCATCACGATCGATGTCGGCGGCACCTCGGCCGACATCGCCCTGATCAGCCGGCGCAAGCCGATGCTGCGCTCGGAAGGCGTGATCGCGGGCCACGCCGTGCGCGTCGCCATGGTCGACGTGACGACCCTGGGCGCGGGTGGTGGCAGCATCGCCCATCTCGATGCCTCGGGCGGCCTGCGCGTCGGGCCGCAATCGGCCGGCTCGGAACCGGGCCCGGCCTGCTACGGCCGCGGCGGCGAGGAGGCGACGGTGACCGACGCCTCGGTCGTGCTGGGCTATCTCGATCCGGGCTTCTTCGCCGGCGGCCGGCTCGGCCTCGAGCCGGCCAAAGCCGCGGCAGTGATCGAAGCCAAGGTCGCCAAGCCGCTCGACATGACCACGCCGCAGGCGGCGCTCGGCATCCATCGCGTGCTGAACACGCAGATGGCCGAAGGCATCCGCTTGGTGTCGGTGCGCCAGGGCATCGACCCGCGGCGCTACGCCCTGGTGCCCCTGGGCGGCGCCGGCGGCCTGCACGCGACGGCGCTGGCACGCGAGCTCGGCATCAGCCGCATCGTCGTGCCGCGACTGCCCGGCGTGCTGTCGGCGGCGGGCCTGCTCGCCGCGCCGACCGAGCACGAGGTGACTGCCGAGTTCGCGACGCCCTTGGCCGATCTCGACCGCGCCGCCCTGCGCGCGAAGCTGCACGAGATCGACGGACGTGCCGCCCAGTTGATGGCGGCCGAGAAGGTCGGCTCGGCCGACGTCACGATCGGCTACTTCGCCGACGTCTGCTACATCGGCCAGTCGTACAACCTCGAAATCCCCCTCGATGCCGACGATCCCGATCCGGCAACCCGCCTCTACCGCGACTTCCTCGAGGCGCACGATCGCATCTATGGCCACAGCGTCGAGATTCCGGCCAAGATCGTCGGCGTGCGTACCGTGCATCGCGCCGGCGGCAGCGACACCCTGGCCGAGATGCGCTTCGCCGCCTCGGGCGGCCCGGCGGTCATCGGCCGTCGTGACATCCTGGTGGCGGGCGAGCAGCAGTTCGTCAGCGCCACGGTCTATGATCGCGACGCGCTGGCGGAAGGCTTTGCTTTCACCGGACCGGCCATCGTCCAGCAGTCCGACACGACCACGCTGGTCGAGCCGGGCTGGTCCGGGGTGGTCGATGTGGCCGGCAACCTCATCCTCACGCGGGCGCAGGAGGCAAGGACATGAGCAAGGCAGGCGAACGGTTCGGGCTGGATCCGATCACGGTCGAGGTGGTGCGCCACAAGCTCGAAGGCATCGCCAACGAGATGCAGCAGACGCTGCTGCGCTCCTCCTTCTCGCCGATCGTCAAGGAAGGGCTCGACGCGTCGTCCTGCCTGTTCACCATTCGCGGCGAGACGCTCGCCCAGGCGACGGCGGTGCCGATTCATCTCGCCACCCTGATCCCGATCATCGCCAAGATGCTGGAGGTCTTTCCGCTGGCCACGATGAGGCCGGGAGACGTCTACTGCATGAACGATCCCTATCTCGGCGGCACCCATCTGCCCGACGTCGCGCTGGTCCAGCCGGTGTTCTTCAACGACCGGCCGATCGCGATCTCGGCCACCATGACGCATCACCAGGACATGGGCGGCATGTCGGCCGGCTCGATCCCGACCAATGCGACCGAGATCTTCCAGGAGGGCCTGCGCCTGCCGCCGCTCAAGTTCCGCGACGCCGGCAAGTACAACGAGACGCTGGTCGCCATCATCCGCCAGAACGTGCGCATCCCCGACGCCGTGATGGGCGATCTCAATGCCCAGCTCGCCGCCTGCAACGTCGGCGCGCGCCGCATGGCCGAGTTGGCCGGCGAGCTCGGCGACAACCATGCGCTCGCGATCTTCGACGAGCTGCTCGATCGCTCCGAGGTGCTGACGCGCGCGGCGCTGAAGACCATTCCCGACGGGACCTACCGCTATGTCGATCACAACGACAACGACGGCATCGAGCTCGACCGCGCGATCCGCTTCGAGGTCGCGGTCACGGTGAAGGACGGCACCTTCCATTGCGACTTCACCGGCTCCTCGCCGCAGTTCGCGGGCCGTTCAATTGCGTGCCGTCAGGCTCGCTCGCGGCCGCCTGCTACGCCGTGCGCGCCGTCACCGATCCGGCGATCCCGACCAATGCCGGCTGCTTCCGGCCGATCACGCTCGAGCTGCCCAGGGGCAGCATCGTCAATCCGTCCGAGCCGGCACCGGTCAACGCACGGACGGCCACGATCAAGCGCATCACCGGCTGCATCCTGGGCGCGCTGAAGGAGGTGCTGCCCGAGCGCGTGCCGGCCGACAGCTCGGGCGAGCTGGTCGTCCTGGCCTTCGGCGGCCGGCATGCCGGCGGCGCGCCGTTCGTCACCGGCGAGCTGATCGCCGGCGGCAGCGGCGCCGGTGTGCGCTCCGACGGTGTCGACGTCATCGAGACCGACGTCACCAACTGCATGAACCTGCCGGTCGAGGCGATGGAGATGGATTCGCCGATCCGCATTCATCGCGTGGCGTTGCGCCAGGATTCGGGCGGCGCCGGCCGCCAGCGCGGCGGGCTCGGCGTCGTCAAGGAATACGAGATCCTCGACGGCGAGGTCTCGTTCACCTATCGCGGCGAGCGCCACTTCTACGCGCCGCAGGGCGCGCAGGGCGGTGGCGACGGCGCCAAGGCGCACGCCGTCATCCATCGCGCCGACGGCAGGGAAGAGGCCATCGCCTCGAAGCTGGTGACGCGCCTGCAGCGCGGCGATCGCGTGGTGATCGAGACGGCAGGCGGCGGCGGCAACGGCGCGCCGGCCACGCGCGACGCGGCCGCGCTCGACCTCGACCTCGCCGACGGCAAGGTGAGCGCGGCCAGGGCCGCGGCGGACTACGGCCGCGTGTGACGTCGCGGCACTCGAGGTGGAACGATATTTGATAGAGTAGCGCTGTCATCCCGGGCGCAGCGCCCCTCGAGCTCATGCTCCTCTCCCCCGATAGGGGGAGGAATATGGGATGGAGGGCGCTAGGCTCGGGGCGACAGTCAGAATCGTCACGACGAGTCGGTACCCATGGGCAAACGTCAATTTCATCTCGCCTGGTTTCTGTCGCAGGGCTGGACCCAGGGCATGGCAGTCGGACTGGCCCGGCAGCGACCTGTCGCGCTGGATGATCTTGATGTTCGTCGACCTCGCGCGCGCCATGGACCGCGCCTGCTTCGACTACGTGATCATCGAGGATCCTCGAATGTGCCCTACACCTACAAGGGCACGCACGACACCTATCTCAAGTACGCCGCCAGCACGCCCAAGCTCGATCCTGCGTGCTGGTGCCTACCTCCTTGCCAGGCGACGACGCATCTCGGCCTGGTGCCGACCCTGTCGGTCAGCGAATGCCCGCCCTACCTGATGATGGCGCGGCTGGTCGCGCTCGACCACGTCACCGAGGGCCGGATCGGCTGGAATTGCGTCACCGGCAGCAACGACGGCGCGGCGCGGGGTCAGCCACAAGCACAAGCCGCACGATGAGCGCTACAACGTCGCCGACGAGTTCGCCGACCTGGTGACAAGGCTATGGGAAGCGTGGGAGGCGATGCGGTCGTCCTCGACCGCGAGGGCAGATCTTCGCCGACGGCAACAAGGTCATCAGTCCACCATGACGGCAAGTACTTCAAGTGCCGCGGCCCGATCTGGGCTGGGGCAGGCGAGGGCGCCGGCGGCTTGCCGCCCGGCTTTCTACCGGTCGCTTTCTCCTTCCTCCTCGCGGGCCTGCATCTTAGCGGCGTGTTCGGCCTGCTCGCGGGCCAGCCACTCGTCGGCTCGCGCCGCGATCGCCGCCTTGGCCGCGGCAAGGCGGGCAGGGCGTTCCTCGCGCCGCGCCAGCTCTTGTGGCACCGACATGCCGTCGGGCACATCGGCTGGTCGGCCGCCTCGGCCAGCGCCATCAGCTCGGCAACCTCGGTCTTGAGCTGCTCCTCGAGCTTGTTGGCATGGTCCCACGACAGCGCGCTGTGCCGACTGGCAGGCTGGCCGTGCAGCTTGGTGCCATCGAGGCGCCACCGTGCCGAGCTTCAGCATGCCCATCTCGCGAGCCAGCATCAGCACCTGAACGAACAGCGCCTCGATCTGAGGCAGGAACCGCCGCCGGAAGTTGGCGATGGTGTCATGGTCGGGATGGCTGTTGGCTGCGATGAAGCGGAACGCCACCAGATCATGGCTCGCCCGCTCCAGCTTGCGGCTCGAGAACACTCCTGTGGCGTAGCCGTAGACCAACAGCCCGAGCAACACGCTCGGGTGATACGACGCCGAACCCGAGCCGCGATAGGCCTTCTCCATCGAGCTCAGATCCAATCCCTCGATGACCTCCACCACGAAGCGCGCCAAGTGCCGCTGCGGCGACCATTCGTCGACCGAAGGCGGCAGAAGGAACACGGCTTGCCGGTCAAAGTCGCGAAAGTTACTCATAGAGCGATACTTTCTTGTCTAATATTCTACTATTACGAGAATATTCACCTTTCGCCCTCCGCTCAAGTCCGACAGGCTGCTAGGCTCGGGGCGACAGTCAGAATCGTCACGACGAGTCGGTACCCATGGGCAAACGTCAATTTCATCTCGCCTGGTTTCTGTCGCAGGGCTACGGACCCAAGACATGGCGGTCGGACTGGCCCGGCAGCGACCTGTCGCGCTGGATGATGCCCGATCTGTTCGTCGACCTCGCGCGCGCGATGGACCGCGCCTGCTTCGACTACGTGATCATCGAGGATTCCTCGAATGTGCCCTACACCTACAAGGGCACGCACGACACTTATCTCAAGTACGCCGCCAGCACGCCCAAGCTCGATCCTGCCGTGCTGGTGCCCTACCTCGCGCAGGCGACGACGCATCTCGGCCTGGTGCCGACCCTGTCGGTCAGCGAATACCCGCCCTACCTGATGGCGCGGCTGGTCAACACGCTCGACCACGTCACCGAGGGCCGGATCGGCTGGAATTGCGTCACCGGCAGCAACGACGGCGCGGCGCAGAATTACGGCCACGAGAAGCACAAGCCGCACGATGAGCGCTACGACGTCGCCGACGAGTTCGCCGACCTGGTGACAAGGCTATGGGAGGCGTGGGAGCCCGATGCGGTCGTCCTCGACCGCGAGAACCAGATCTTCGCCGACGGCAGCAAGGTCCATCCGGTCCACCATGACGGCAAGTACTTCAAGTGCCGCGGCCCGATCAACGCGCCGCGCTCGCCGCAGGGCCGCGTGCCGATCTGCCAGGCCGGCGGCTCGCCGCGCGGCAAGAAGTTCGCGGCGCGCTGGGCCGACACGATCATCACCGAGGGCGGCGGCAGCATCGAGACCATGAAGGCCTATCGCGAGGAGATCCGGCAGCAGGCCGCCGCGTTCGGGCGCAATCCCGACGACATCAAGGTGCTGTTCCTCGCCCATCCGATCATCGACACCACCATGGAGGCGGCACGCGAGCGCCAGCGGCGCGAGGAGGCGCAGGCCATCGAGCATATCGACATGCAGCTCTCGAGCATGTCGCGCCTCACCGGCATAGATTTCGCCAAGTTCGACCTCGATCAACCCCTGCCGCTCGAGCTCACGACCAACGGTCACCAGTCGGCGCTCGCCAAGTGGGTCGGCAAGACGCCGCGCGCGCTGGTGCGCAGCTACGCGCGCAAGGACGGCATCGACTTCACCGGCACCAGCGACCACGTGGCCGGCCTGATGCAGGAGCTGATGGAGGAGGTCGGCGGCGACGGCTTCCTGATCTTCAACAGCTACTTCGATCGCCGCTACATCATGGAAGTGTGCGAGGGCCTGGTGCCCGAGCTGCAGCGCCGCGGCGTCACCCGCAAGGCGTATGCCCATAAGCACCTGCGGGATAATCTGCTGGAGTTCTGAGCCCCGGTCAGGGGGCGATGTCGAACGTCACCGAAAAATGCCGGATGGCGGAGCCCGCACCTTCCCAATGTCGCCAGTATTTCAGGGCGAGCGTGGTCGAGCCCGCGGCGACGGCACGGAAACGGAAGATCGCCTCCCCACCCGATCCGACCGCGGCGCCGGGATAGGACGCGGTCACCTCGACTGGTTCCAGCAGGCCTGCATCGTGACTTTCGAGGGCCCAGCGGTAGCCGGTGCTAGCATTCTCGGCGAGACGAATCTCGATCGGCTCACCGACATGCAAGAGCACGCGGCGATCGTTGTCCTGATCGCGGATCGTATGCATGGACGCGAGCACCTTTCGCAGCTGTCGGGCAATCACACCAATGGAATTCCAACCGCGTGGTTCCCCGACGGGCAATCGTCATGACGCCAGGGGCCTGGCGCCACGATTGGCATGCTATCAGACTGTTACGCCGTAGCTCTCGTTGAAGAAGGCGGCATTGATGTAGGCTTCGGTCGGGTATGCGAAGCCCTGATCTCCCCAGCCGGTACCCCAGCTATTGCGCACGATGAAGCGGCCGTCGGCCCGATAGCCAACCAATGCCACCGCGTGGCCGCCGCGCACCGTATTGGCTTGGAACGTATCCAGCTTGCCGCCGGTGGCAGTCGCATTGTCCCAAGTGTGATCGACGCTGAGCGCGACCAGGATGGGGCCGTGCCCAGCCAACCAGGATCTCCATTGCGCGAGGTTGCGCTGCAGGTTGAAGTAGCCCGTGATCTTGCGCAGCGCCGCGGTCGCGAAGAAGTCGTCCTCTTTTCCGCCGAACATCGTGGTCGCAATGTGGAACGGCAGCGACGACTCGGGCGCGGCACCGTACTTGCGCAGGATGTCGACGGCGGCCTTCAAAGTGGTGCCAGCCTCTTCGATCATCGTCTCGGGACGCGTGGTCAGGGTGTCGGTCTCCTTGCTCGCCATCCACGTGAAGCGTGGTGAGAGCTTGACGTTCTGCGCGAGCCGCCCAGCCTTGACGAACATGTAACGGGCGACGCCATCGGTCGAGCCCCAGCCGACACATGAGCCGGTAGCCTCCTGGTTGCCGATGTCCCACCACGTTGCGCGCAAATCGACGCTGGCCGGTAAGGCGGGCGGCGCAGCGACTGCACCGGCAGCAAGCGCGGTCTCGAACTGCCAATCCTTGTCGATGCCACATGAAGGAACGACATTGCAGATTCGATTCTGCTCGGGTCGTGTTTGTGGACCAATAGCCATGGAAACGCCTCCTCAACCGTGCTTGCCGTGGATTGCTTCTAGTTGAACGTGAACAGATTCAGCTATTCACAGTAGTATTGTGATCAACTACCAATGGCTGCACAACTAACGCGAATGCATAGCTCGGGGAGGATTGCCTGTGGCCATGCTGGCTCTCGAGCGGCGATCGCGGCCGAGGCGACACGGTGGTGGTTTGCGCTTCAATGGATTAGCGGGAAATCTGAAAGCCATCTGACCGATCGGTCAGTCGTGCTGGGAATTCGATACGACCACCGCGGGTGGAGATCGGATCGCTGGCGGCGGGATGCGCATTCAATCGGTCGAGGGTGCCACCCTCATAGAGACAATGACCGGCTGTGGCCGACGATGCCGGTGCATACCATCGCACTCACCCTCTGCTGAGTGACGGTATGCCTCCGGTTCACCGGCGAGAGCGCGCCGCGCCGCTCAGCAGCGCAGGAATTCCTTCGCGTTGCCGTAGAGCCACTTCTCGATGACCTTCTCCTTGAGCGGCAGCTTTTCATACATCGCCACGCTCTGCGGGATGGTGAGGCCGAACGAGTCCTTCGAGAAGCCGACCATGATCTTGTCCTGCAACAGCGTGTTGCCGAACTGCATGAACATCTCCCACCCCGACCCAGGCACGCCGAAATACTGCGGATGGTGGGCCGCCGTATCGCAGTAGAGGTTGGGATGGCGGCGCATCAGTCCGACCAGGTCCTGGACCCACGGCCAGCCGCTCAGCGCCGCGTCGATGCGCAGCTCGGGGAAATCCATGGCGATCTGGTCGAGATGGCGCGGATGGCCGAGATCGTAGGGCCGGTCGTTGGCGTAGTTCATCGTCGAGTAGATGCGCACTGGCACGTCGAGCTCGACGCATTTGGCGTAGAGCGGATAGTAGCGCCGGTCGCTGGCCGCCAGGTTGTTGTAGAGGGCGGCGACGCGCAGGCCGTTCAGCTTGCGCTCCTTGATGAGGTGCTCGAACTCTCGTACGCCGCGCATGCCGTCGAACGGGCTGATCGAGGCCAGGGCGAAGAACCGGTTGGGATACTCCGCGACGACGTCGGCCAGCATGTAATTGTCGACGCGGCCCAGCACCGAGACCTCGGCGCCCTCGCGATCGAGCTCCTCGACGAACTGCTTGATCGACTGGCCGGCCGGCTTCGCGTCGCCGGCCTTCTTGGGCGGTCCGTCGACGCGCTTGCGGAAGATGTTCTTGTAGTTGGCGAAACCGTAGCCGGGGCGGGGCTCCAGAAGCTCGGGATCGCCATAGCCGATCCGGTGAGATGCTTGCTCGTGATACTGCCGCGGCTTGCCCTGCTCGTCGGGCGGCAACAGACACTCGAGATCGATGACTTTCCTGACCACGCTTCGTCCCCTCGGCGTTATGTTCTCTGCGGCGAGCCCACTGCATCGCCGACGTTTCCAAGCTGACCACATCCTCCTCGGAGCGTCCATCGATCACGGCGCAAGGCTTGCATGATTGACCGGCGGCCGACCCTGTGATTCAGTCGGCCAGGGGAGTGTCGAGAGCACAGGCGCGGTCGACGCAGTCGATCGGCGGGGCGGGGGCGAGGGTGATGCTGCGGCATATCGCAGGACAATTGGCGCAAGCCGTTTTGCTTCTATTCAGTGTCGTCGTCCTGATCTTCTGCCTGCTGCAGCTCATTCCCGGGGACCCGGTGCAGGCCATGGTCGGCGACGTGCCGGTGCCGCCGGCGCTGCGCGCCTCGCTGGAGCAGCGTTTCCATCTCAACGAGCCGTTCCTGCAGCGTCTGTATGGCTATCTGGCCAATGTTCTGCATGGCGACCTCGGCTATTCCATGAATTACCGCCGGCCGGTGATCGACATCCTGGCCGAGCGCTTTCCGCGCACGCTGCTGCTTGCCGGCTCCGGCTATACGCTGGGCATCCTGATCGGCATCGCCATCGGCATCCAGTCGGCGGTCACGCCGCGCCGCAGCGTCGACCAGGCATGGTCGGCCCTGGTGCTGATCGGCTATGCCATGCCGACCTTCTGGGTCGGCCAGCTCCTGGTCATCGTGTTCTCGATCAACCTCGGCTGGCTGCCGACGCAGGGCATGGGGCCGATGATTTCGCGCGCCACCGGCATCGACTGGCTGATCGAGCGCGCGACCTACCTGGTGCTCCCGGTGGCGACCTACACCATCCTCGAAGCCACCAGGGCGGCACGATTCATGCGTGCCAGCGTGTCGGAAACGCTCGAGCAGGGCTACATCGTCACGGCACGGCAGAAGGGCCTGTCGCGGCGCGAGATCATCATGGGGCACGTGGTGCGCAATTCCATCCTGCCGGTGATCACGGTGATGGGCTACTCGTTCGGTACCGCGATGGGTGGTGCGGTGCTGCTCGAGACGGTGTTCTCCTATCCCGGCGTCGGCTCGCTGATGGTCGAATCGGTGCGCGCGCGCGACACCCAGGTGATCGTGGGCGTCGTCATCCTGGTCGCCTGCTCGGTCGTGACCATGAACATCGTGGTCGATCTACTCTATGCCTGGCTCGATCCACGCATCCGCATCGCGGCGCAGCGCTGACGTGGCGCCCGAGCAAACCTCGATGCCAACGGACTCCAGCGTCTCGGCGCCGACGTTCGGCGTGGCGCGGCGATCGCCCATTGCCGCCTCGCTCGATTTCCTGCGCCGCCTGTTCCGGACCCGCTTCGGCGGCATCGGCCTCGTCATCCTGGTGACCGTCACGTTCCTGTCGACCTTCGCGCCGTGGCTCGCCTCGAGCAGCCCGTCGGAGCTCGGCGCGGCGTCGCTGCAGCCGCCGTCCTGGGAGCATCCGCTCGGCACCGACAATCTCGGCCGCGATATCCGGTCCGTCATGCTCTATGCCGGCCGCTCGTCGCTCACGATCGGCTTCTGCGCCGCCTTCATGGCCTTCCTGATCGGCGGCACGTTCGGGGCCCTGGCCGGATATCTGCGCGGCGCCGTCGCCGCCGTGCTGCTGCGCGTCACCGACCTGTTCCATACGCTGCCTGCCATCATCATCGTGCTGTTCAGCGTGTCGCTGCTGGGCTCGAGCTTCTGGCTGCAGGTCGCAGCCGTGGCGCTGGCGATCTGGCCGATCGAGGCGCGGCTGGTCTACGGCCAGTTCATCGCCTTGTCGGAGCGCGAGTTCGTGCTGGCGGCCAGGGCCGCCGGCCTGTCGGGCTTCCACATCATCTTTCGCGAGATCCTGCCCAATGCCTTGCCGACCGTGCTGGTCCAGATCTCGCTCGATGCCAGCACCGCCATCCTGATCGAAGCCGGCCTCGGCTTCCTCGGCCTGTCCGATCCGACCGTGCCGAGCTGGGGCGAGATGCTCAATCGCGGTCAGGAATATCTCGAGCTGGCGTGGTGGATGAGCGTGTTTCCCGGCCTGGCGATCGCGCTTGCCGTGCTGGGCTTCAACCTGTTCGCCGATGGTCTCACCGAGATGTTCAATCCACGCGCCTCGGCCGCGGCGCCGAAGCTGCAGACCTGATCCGATGCCGAGCGATACAGCCCCCTTGCTGAGCGCGCGCGACGTCAAGGTCCACCTGCGGGTGCACGGCCGCATCGTCAAGGCGGTCGACGGCGTGGATCTCGAGGTCGGTCCGGGCGAGTGCGTCGGCATCGTGGGCGAATCGGGCTCGGGCAAGAGCACCCTGGGGCGGGCGATGACGCGGCTGCTGCCCAATGTCGAGCTGGCCGAGCTTTCGGGTTCGGTGTGCTTCTGCGGCAGCGACGTGCTCGGCCTGGCGCCGGACGCGCTGCGCACGCTGCGCCGGCATCGCGGCTTCTCGATGGTGTTCCAGGATCCGCTGTCGTACCTCAACCCGACGCTGCGAATCGAACGCCAGCTCGGCGAGGCGCTGCGCCATCTCGACGACCGCCGCGCCATCCGTGCGCGCTCGGAGGAGCTCTTGCGCCAGGTCGGGCTCGACGATACGGCGCGCATCCTGCGGCAGTATCCGCATCAATTGTCGGGTGGCATGCGCCAGCGCGTGCTGATCGCGATGGCGCTGGCGCCCGATCCGCAGCTCCTGGTCGCCGACGAGCCGACCACGGCACTCGACGCCACCGTGCAGTACCAGGTCATCCAGACCCTGCGACGGCTCAACCAGGAGCGCGGGCTCGCCATGCTGGTCATCACCCACGACCTCGGCATGATCGCCGAGCTGTGCGAGCGGGTGTACGTCATGTACGGCGGCAAGGTCGTCGAGACGGCTGACGTCTTCAGCCTGTTCGATGCGCCGCGCAACGCCTACACCGCGAGCCTGCTCGCGGCGGCGCGCCGGCTGCATCAGACCAAGGCGCTGGGTGTGCGGCCATGACCGACTCGCTCATTACCGCGCGCGGTGTCGTCAAGAGCTTCGGCGGAAGCCGCTGGTTCGGCGGCGCCAGCACGGCCAAGCGCGCTGTCGACACGGTCGATCTCGACGTCAACGCGGGCGAGACGCTGGCGATCGTGGGCGAATCGGGCTCCGGAAAGAGCACGCTGGCCCGCATGCTGCTGGGGTTGATGCCGACCAGCGCCGGCGAGGTCGCCTTCGAGGGGCGATCGCTCGCCCGTTTCACGGCGGCCGATCGCGCGGTCTTCCGCAAGGCCGTGCAGCCGGTTTTCCAGGACCCCGCTTCGTCGCTCAATCCGCGCATGCGCGTGCACACCACGCTCGCCAACGTCCTGCTGCGCCACAAGCTCGCCAACCGGGACACGCTCGACGGCGCCATCGCCGAGCTGCTCGCCTCCGTCGGCCTCGACGCCGCGCAGTTCCACGACCGCTACCCGCACCAGCTCTCGGGCGGCCAGCAGCAGAGGGTCGCGATTGCGCGGGCCATGGCCGTGCGACCGCGGCTGATCATCGCCGACGAGCCGTTGTCGAGCCTCGACATGTCGGTCCAGGCGCAGATCCTCGACCTGCTGGTCAGCCTCAAGGCCAACCGCAAGCTCGGCCTGGTGCTGATCAGCCACGATCTCAACGTCGTCGATGCGATCTCCGACCGCGTCGTGGTCATGTATCTCGGCAAGATCGTCGAGGCCGGCCCGACGCGCCAGGTGCTGGGCGCCCCGGCGAGCGACTACACACGCTCCCTGCTCGCCGCCAAATTGGTCGCCGACCCCCATGTGGCGCGCCTGCGCCGGCAGGCGGGAGCGTGATTGCCCTTCGGGTCATTGCCGGGAGCGCGCCACTGCTGCGGAGTAATCTCCGCAGTAGTGGCGCGTTCCCGGCAATGACTCATGATCCCTCGATGAATTGACCATCCAGCAAGGAGCACCATCATGACCAGACGCATCCTCCTGCCGACGCGGCGCTCGTTGCTGGCGGCGGCTTCCCTGGCGCCATTCGCCGGCTCCGTCGGCCGGGCCTTCGCGCAGGGAACACCCAAGCGGGGCGGCACCGCGGTGGTCGGCGTGAGCGTCGCCGGCGCCAGCCTCAACACCCAGCTCACCTCGGCGGTCACGCCGCTGATCATCGCCGACCTGTGGGCGAGCGGGCTCTTCAAGTACGACCGCACCGGCAAGAAGAAGCCGCAGATCGCGAGCTCGTGGGATATCTCGCCGGACGGCAAGACCTACACCTTCCATCTCCGCCCCAATCTCAAATGGTCGGATGGCAAGCCGTTCTCGTCCGAAGACGTCGCCTTCACGCTCAACGCCTTCGCCAAGTACAACACCTACCTGGTGAAGATCCTGCCCAACATCGATCGGGTCGAGACGCCGGACGCCAACACCTTCGTCCTTCATCTGAAGGAGCCGCAATCGGCGGCGCTGGAAGCGTTCGACAAGGAAATCTTCCCGTTGATGCCCAAGCACATCTATGACGGTACGGACATCCCGACCAACGAGGCCAACCGCGCGCCGGTCGGTCTCGGCCCCTACAAGTTCGTCAAGTGGGAGGAGGGCCGTGGCATCACCTTCGCCCGCAACGAGCATTTCTGGGACCAGCCCAAGCCCTATCTCGATTCGGTCGTCGCGGTGTTCATCCCCAACGTGCAGCAGCAGCAGAACGCGCTCTATCGCGGCGAGATCGACGTGCTGCGGCCGGCGCTGCCGCAGGTCAGCCGAACCATCGAGCAGGCCAAGGCGAAGGGCGCGTTCGAGGTGCGCGAGATCAAGGTCAATGCCGCCGAGCGGCTCTCGCTCGACGTCAACACCACGCGCGAGCCGTTCAACAAGGCGCTGGTCCGCCAGGCCCTGCTGACGGCGATCGACCGCCAACGGCTGTCGAAGGACGTCTACCAGGGCCTGGCCTTCCCGGCGATGAACGCCATCCCCGAGCAGTTCCCCATGCTCACCGACCCGTCGGTCGACTACAACAAGCTGTTCGCCTACGACCCGGCGAAGGCCGGCAAGATGCTCGACGAGGCGGGCTACCCGCTCAAGGACGGCAAGCGCTTCGCCATGGAGTTCGTCGGCGCGGTCAATGCCGACGCCTTCTATGCCGAGCCGTCGGCCCAGATCATCTCGGCCAACTGGCGCGCCGTCGGCATCGACGTGAAATTGAGCCTGCTCGAGGGCCAGCTCTGGACCAACCGGGTGTTCAAGGACCGCAACTACGACGTCTCGCTGGTGTCGCTGACGGCGCGCACCGATCCGCTATTCGGCGTCGATCGCTCGTTCCTGTGCAACACCACGAACGTGCCGTACGTCAACCCGACCGGCTACTGCAATCCCGAGCTCGACGCGATAGCCGCCAAGGCCGCCGCGGTTCCGCTGGAGCAGCGCCGGCAATGGTACAAGCAGTACGAGGAGATCATCGCGCGCGACATGCCGCATCTCACCCTGACCAACGCCAGGAAATTCTTCGCCGTCTCGACCCGCTTCGGCGGCATCGATGAGGAGCTGGACCTCGCCTACAACGGCAATCTGGCGATGAGCGAGGTCTGGGTCAAATAGGAAGGTCGGGACACGCCGCCATGGAAACGCTCATGAACGCGCTGATCCGGCCGCGCACCATCGCGGTCGTCGGCGCTTCGCCCCGGCGCCAGACGCTGGGCAATGTCGCGCTCGACAATCTGGCGAACCACAAGTTCGCCGGCACCGTCATTCCGGTCCATTCGGAAGCGCCGAAGATCGCGGGCTTCGCCGCGGTGTCGGCGATCGAGGCGCTGCCCGACGGCGTCGACGTCGCGCTGGCCTCGGTGCCGGCGGCCGGCGTCGCCGATGCGGTGCGCCGGCTCGATCGCCGCGGCGTGCGGACGGCGATCGTCAATACCGCCGGCTTCTCGGTCGCGCAGGAGGCCGAGCTGCGGCAGCTCGTGCACGAGAGCCGCATCCTGGTGCATGGCCCCAATTGCATGGGGCTGATCAACATGTCCAATGCCACGCCGATCTATACCGGCGGCATCACCCCTCGGCTGCGTCGCGGCCCGGTCGCCCTGGTGGCGCAGTCGGGCTCGGCCGCGATCTCGGTGATCAACTCCAGCACCGTGGGCTTCTCCAAGATCGTCACGATCGGCAGCGAGTATCGCGTGACAGGCGCCGATTACCTGCACTGGCTGGCCGGCGATCCGGACACGACGGTGATCGGCCTGGTCCTCGAATCGATTCCCGATACCGACCGCTTCGCCGATGCGGTCGATCGCGTCCATGCCGCCGGCAAGTCCATGGTCGTGCTCAAGGTCGGCCGCTCCGCCGTCGGCGCCCGCGCCACGCTTGCCCACACTGGCGCGCTGATCCGCAACGACGATGCCTTCCAGGCCTATATCGAGCGCCATGGCATCCCCGTCGTCGGCGACTACGAGGAGCTGATCGCCAGCCTCGAGATTTTCGCCGTGAACGCCAAGCGGCCATCCCATGGCAAGCTCGCCCTGATGGGCATCTCGGGCGGCGAGACGGCGCTGGCCTGCGACATCTGCGATGCCATCGACCTGCCGCTGGCGGTGTTTTCGGAGGCGACCAGCAATACCCTGCGCACGGTCCTGCCCGGCATCTCGGGCGAGAATCCCGCCGACCTCGGCGCGAGCGTCGGCCGCCAGGCCGGCGCCGCGCTGGCCGGCTTGAGCGCGATCATGCAGGCGGAGGAGGTGGGCCTGGGTGTGGTGCTGCAGGACATGCAGGCGTCGCTGCCGGAAACCAGCCATCGCAACTACACCGGCCATCTGACAACGGTCGGCGAGCTCAGCCGTGCGGTCGACAAGCCCGTCATCGTGATCTCGCCCACGGCGGAGATCATGAGCGAGCGCCTGCTGGCGGTGCTCGAGGGCACCGGCGTGCCGCCGCTGCGCGGCCTCTGGCCGGGATTGGCGGCGGTGAAGGGGTTGGTGGGCTGGTCGGCCCGGCGCCCTGACGCGCGGCGCCTGGCCGATCGCACGCTCACGCCGGAACGCGAGAGGCTGAGGCAGGAGATGGCCCTCCTGCGCGGCCCCTTGCCGTCCGACCTGGTCGCGCGCCTGCTGGCCAGCTACGCCATCCCGGTCGTCCGGTCGGCGGTTGCGCGCTCGACGGACGAGGCGCTGAAGCTCGCCGCTCAGGTCGGCTATCCGATGGTCGTGAAGGTGGCGTCGGCCGATGTGCCGCACCGCTCCGACGTCGGCGCCGTCCAGCTCGGCATCCGCGATGCCGCCGGCCTGCGCGCCGCCCTGGCACTGATCGAACGCAACGTCCGCGAGAAGGTCCCGGACGCCGTCATCGACGGTTACGAGATGCAGGAGGAGCTGGTCGACTGCGTCGAGGCCATGGCCGGCTACCAGGCGGCTCCGCCCTACGGCGCCCTGGTGATCGTCGGGTCGGGCGGCGTCCTGGTCGAGCTCGCGGCCGACAAGGCGCTGAGCCTCTGTCCGGTGACGCCGGTCGAGGCCAGCGCGATGGTGGCCGGCACGCGCCTCGGCAAGACGCTCGCCGGCTATCGCAACCTGATGCCGCGCACCGACACCGGCCCGCTGGCCGCGCTGGTCTCGAACCTGTCGCACCTCGCCGCCGACTTCGCCGATCTCCTGGTCGAATGCGATCTCAATCCGGTGCTGATTCGCAAGGGCTCAGGTGACGTGCGCGTGGTCGACGCCCTGCTGGTCGCGGGCGGTTGAACAAAGGTTGCCTCCCCGCGCTTCGCGCAGGGAGGAAGGCAGGCTGTCAGTGCAACGGCAGCAAAGACAGTCCCGGGGCCAGCGTGAGCATGCGCTGATGGCAAACCGCCGTGTCGCTCGATGCGGCCGGTCTGCTGTCGGCGAGCGATCCGGTGAAGACCAGGATAATGGCAAGCATCGCGCCATAGACAAGGACGATCAGCCACTCCGCACTTGCCAAGTGCGACAGCGAGGAGGGGCGCGGCACGCCGGTATCGGCCAGGAATGCCATGCCGATTGTCACGCAAGAACAATGCCAGCCGTGTTGACGAGCAGCTGGTTGCCGATCAACCGAGCGGCGCGCAAGGAGGATCCAAGATCCGTACGGATGCACAGTATCGCGATTCGATTCGCGACGGCCGCGGAGTCTGGTCAGCGGCGAGTGGGTCGAGGAAGCCGCCGTGCCGTCGGTGATGCCGAGCAGGCGTGATCGGCGTGGCGCATGGTCCGTCGTCCCCCGTCGGTGTCCGACGCTAGGGTCGAGGCGGATTTTCGGCACGTGGACCCGTCGAGGGACGAGGCGAGAAAACGTCGATAGACTCGTCGCCAACAACGGAACGGAGGAACCCATGCAAGGGGTGGTGTTTGGCGGCGATCGGAGCGTCGAGATCATGACCTTCCCGGACCCGACTCCGGGACCCGGCGAGGTCGTGCTGGAGATGAAGGCCTCCGGCATGTGCGGCTCGGACCTGCATCAGTATCGCCGGCCGAAGGGCGGCAGCCGGCCGGCGTCGGGCGTGCCCGCGAACCCGGATCCGGTGATCGCCGGGCACGAGCCGTGCGGTGTCGTGGTGGCGGTCGGCCCCGGTGTCTCGGCGGCGGAAGCGCGGGTCGGCGACCGCATGATGGTGCATCACTACCAGGGCTGCGCGCAGTGCAGCCATTGCCGCTCCGGCTGGCAGCAGCTCTGTCAGGAGGTGCCGATCAAGGTATACGGCAACAACGCCCACGGCGGGCACGCCAAATACCTGAAGGTGCCGGCCAACACGATGGTGCGCCTGCACGAGGCGTTGAGCTTCAGTGCCGGCGCGGCGATCTCGTGCGGCTCGGGAACCGCCTATGGCGCGCTGCGGCGCCTGAACCTGTCGGGCCGCGACACCATCGCCATCTTCGGCCAGGGGCCGGTCGGTCTCGCCGCCACCCAGTTCGCCAAGGCGATGGGGGCCAGGGTGATCGCGCTCGACGTCAATCCGCAGCGCCTGGCGCGCGCCCGGGAGTTCGGCGCCGACGACGTGGTCAATCCGGGCTCGAACGATCCGGTGCAGGCGATCAAGGACCTGACGCACGGCAAGCATGCCGACCTGACCTTGGACACCTCGAGCAGCAAGGAGGCGCGGGTCGCCGCCATCCGCAGCACCAAGGTGTGGGGCACCATGTGCTTCGTCGGCGAGGGCGGCGAGGTGACGATCGACGTCAGCCCGCAGCTCCTGCGGCGCCAGTTGACCCTGATCGCCTCGTGGACCTTCTCGACCGTCATCCAGGCTGACTGCGCCGAGTTCTGCGTCGACCGCAAGGTCGACGTCGACCGCCTGTTCACCCACCGCTGGTCGCTCGACCAGGCGGACGAGGCCTACAAGCTGTTCGACAAGCAGGCCGACGGCAAGGGCGTGTTTTTGATGTAAGTCTTTCTTCGCTGGGAGCGCGTCACTCCGTGGCGCCTACCGTTCCATGCGAGCAATGAGCGCCACGGGTTTCGGCTGCACGTGCAATCAATTGCACGCCCTTCTGGCTGCAAAAGCGAACCACTTCGGCTGGGCGGGGTTTTCGAATCAATGAGAAGCGGTTACTCCGGACAGGCATGCTGCTGCTCGGACGAATGGAATGAACGCGCCTCTCGCTCTCTGCCGAACTCAGCCCCTCGCGACGCAAGAGCCATCGCCGCTGACGCTGCGTGACGCACGCGCGTCGACGCCAAGTCGTTGGTGGCGAAGGATTCGTGACGCACTGACGCAAATGACGCAAGATTCCACGGCAATTCTTTCATGCTCTTTCGGACCGCGCGCGTCGCAGACGCGGTTTACCGCGTCGGACGCTGATGATCATGAGCGCGCGAGACCCTTCGACCGAGCTCATGGCGGGAGCGCGCGGTCCGAAGAGCATGAGACGAGTGATTTGACGTCCCTGCTGTGGTGCCGCGAATTCCGTGAATACTGCGCGAAAGTCCCTGTAATGGTGCAACCATTTCCCTGATAAATACCCCGTTCGGGCAACGATTCCAGCAGTCGCAGGAAGAGAAGAGCCTTTTGAATCAAGGCCTTCAGGCTTGCTTGCCGGCGCGGGCACGTTCTTTCGTTGCGGGAAACGCTGTGCATTCGACCTCACCCCGCGGTCGGCTCGACAAAGCGGGCAGGCGAAGTCACCGTGTTCCGGCTGCTCTTGGGGGAGACCGGACATGACGGCGCAATCCACCGACCGCTATCGGATCGTCGCCGGCCCGGGGTCGCCGTATTCGCACAAGATGCGGGCGGTGATGCGCTATCGGCGCATTCCGCACGACTGGGTGATCGTGCTGGGCGGCTTCGATGGCTTGGCCCGCACCGAGAAGATGCGGGAGTGGCGCAAGCCGCTGCTTCCCCTCGTGCAGTTTCCCGACGGCAAGATCTGGGTCGATTCGACGCCGATCATCCACGAGCTCGAGACGCGCCATCCGGGCGAGCGCTCGGTGATCCCGCCGTCGCCGGCGGATCGTTTCCTGGCCCGCCTGATCGAGGATTTCGCCGACGAATGGCTGGCCATTCCCCTGATGGCCTTTCGCTGGACGTCGGACGAGGACGTGAGCTTCTGCGCCCGCCGGCAGATGCAAGGCTGGCTCGGCGCCGTCGGCGAGCCGGAGTTCTCGGCCGGCGTCGAGCGCTTCGCCAACCGCCAGCGCCGGCTGCGCATGATCCTGGGCGCCGGCAATCCGTTGGCCATGCCGGTGTTCCTGCGCCAGTACGAGACCTTGCTGGACATCCTGGAGGCGGGCCTGCCGCGGCAGCTGTTCCTGTTCGGCGACCGGCCGTCGATCGCCGACTTCGGTCTCTACGGCATGTTCTCGCAGTTCGTCATCGATCCCACGCCGTCGAGGATCATCCGCGAGCGCGCGGTCCGGCTCTACCAGTGGACCCACTACATCGACGACCTGTCGGGGCACGACGGCGACTGGTCGAGCGCGCCGGCGGCGGCCAACGAGACGGTGCGCGGCCTGGTCGAGCTCGCCGGCAGGAGCCTGCTGCCGATGATGGTGGCGGTCAGCCAGGCGGTGGCGCGCGGCGAGCAGATGGCGAGCTACGAGGTCGAGGGCGTGCGCATGACCGGGGTGGCGCGGGCCGAGGCCGGCAACACCTGGCTGTGGTTGAAGCGCATGTTCGCCGATCTGCCCGACGCCGATCGCCAGGGCTTGCGCGGCCTGCTGGAGGAGGCGGGCTTCTGGCAGGCGCTGGCCTTCGCGCCGGGCGAGGCCGAGCGCGTGCCCGCCTTCGCCATGAGCTGATGGCGCGGCCATGAAGCTCACGCGCTGGGTGCCGGGTCTCGAGATGCTGGCCGAGTACAAGGCGGCGTACCTGCCGCACGATCTGGCGGCGGGTCTCACGCTGGGCGCCGTGATGGTGCCGGTCGGGCTGGCGTACGGCGAGATGGCCGGCCTGCCGCTCGCCGGCCTCTATGGCAGCATGCTGCCGCTGCTCGCCTATGCGCTGTTCGGCAGCTCGCGCCAGATCGTCGTCGGCCCGGACACGGCGATGGCGGCGCTGGTCGCCGTTGCGCTGGTGCCGATGGCGCCCAACGATCCGGTGCGGCTGGCGCTGCTCGCGGCCGATCTCGGCGTGATGGTGGGAGTCCTGTGCCTGATCGCGGGCGTGCTGCGCCTGGGGTTCATTGCCAACTTCCTGTCCAAGCCGGTGATCGTGGGCTTCATGCACGGCCTCGCCGTGGTCATCATCGTCGCCCAGCTGCCCAAGGTGCTGGGCGTGAAGAACGCCGGCGAGACCACGCTCGAACAGGCGATCAATCTCCTGCCGCGGCTCGGCGACACCAATCTCGTCAGCCTGGCGATCGGCGCCGCCACCTGCGCGCTGATCCTGCTCTGCCGCCGCTTCGTGCCGCGCGTTCCCGGCGCCGTCGTGGCCCTGGCGGCGAGTGGCCTCGCTGTCGTGCTGTTCGGTCTCGACCGATACGGCGTCGCCATCGTCGGCCGCATTCCCACCGGCCTGCCCGAGCTCTCCGTGCCGACGTTCAAGCTCGTCGATTTCGACGATCTCCTCCCGGTGGCCTTTGTCGCCGCCCTGCTGTCGTTCTCCGACACGGTGGTGACGGCGCGCGCCTTCGCGGCCAAGAACGGCTATCGCATCGACGCCAACCAGGAGCTGATCGGCATCGCCGTGTGCAATCTCGCGTCAGGCGTCAGCCAGGGCCTGCCGATCAGCGCCAGCGATTCGCGCACCGCCGTTTCCGAGGCGGCCGGCGGGCGCACCCAGATGACGTCGATCATCGCCGCCCTGGTCGTCGCCGCGGTGATGATCTGGCTGGCCGGCCTGCTGCATTACCTGCCGTCGGCCGTGCTGGGCGGAATCCTGATCGCCTCGGCTTGGGGCCTGTGCGATTTCGGCGAGTTCGCGCGCCTCTGGCGCTTTCGCGGCATCGACCTCGCCGCCGCCCTGGTGACGCTCGCCAGCGTGATCACCCTGGGCGTCCTCGAAGGCATCATGGTCGGCGTCGTCTTCGCGATCGTCCTGCTGCTGCGTGCGCTCGCTTTTCCGGCCGACGCCGTGCTCGGCCGCACGCCCAACGGCAACTGGCACGACATGGCCTATCGTCCCGATGCCGTGCCGGTGCCGGGCCTGCTGGTCTATCGCTTCTCCGCGCCGCTGTTCTTCGCCAACTGCACCCTGTTCCGCGACCGCATCGAAGCGCTGATCGATGCGGCGGCGGAGCCGGTCACCGGTGTGGTGGTCGATGGGGCGGCAATCCACGACGTCGACCTGTCGGGCTGCGAGACGCTGGTCGAGCTCGACAACGAACTGGCCGGGCGCGGCATCCGTGTCGCCTTCGGCAATCTGCGCGACCGCGTGAAACGCGATATCGAGCGCGGCCTGCCGGCCGATCGCGCCGGCGACGATCCGACCTACCTGACGGTGGCGGAAGCCGCGGCAGCCCTTCTGCGCAGGTGACGTTCCTCTAAGACTGCCCCTCTCTGGAGCCTTTCCCCAGCAGCCTCCGCCTTGACCGACAACTAACTGACTGGTAAGTAATAACTATGAGACGGGCCCTCAAGCAGCGTCGCGCGCCCACCGAACGGCCGGGAGAGATCCTGAGCGCCGCGCTGGCGCTGTTTGTCGAAAAGGGCTTTGCCGCGACGCGGCTCGACGACGTGGCCGAGCGGGCCGGCCTCAGCAAGGCGGCGATCTACCTCTATTTCGACGACAAGACGGCGCTGCTGCAGGCCGTCATCCGCCAGACCATCAGCGCCAACATCGGCACCGTCGAGACGCTGGCGAAGGGACATCGAGGGCCGGTGGCGGGGTTGTTGCCCGGCATCCTCGATTTCATGGCGAGCCGGGTCGAGGAGACGCCGATGGCGTCGATCGCCAAGCTGGTGATCGCCGAATCGCGCGCCTTCCCCGAGATCGGCCGCTTCTATCTGAAGGAGGTGATCGGCCGCGGCATTCCCCTGTTCGAAGGGCTGATCGCGCGCGGCGTCGCCAGCGGCGAGTTCCGGCGCGTCGATCCGGGCTTCACCGTGCGCTCGCTGGTGGCGCCGATGCTGCTCGGCATCATCTGGAAGACGGTGTTCGAGCCGATCGGCGGCGAGAAGCTCGATGTGCGCGGCCTCGCCCGTCATCATGCCGACCTGATGCTGCATGCCCTGCGGCCGGTTCCGGACTGACGCCATGAAACGTGCGCCTGTCCGAGCGATCGTCGCCATCCTGGTGGTGCTCATGGCCGTGGGCCTCTATTTCACGCGCGATCGCTGGCAGTCCGCGCTGGGCCTGGACAGCGCCGACACCCGGTATCTCGGCTATGTCGAAGGTGAGACCAGCCTGATCGCGCCGCCGAGCGCCGGCCGGCTGATCGAGCGTCCGGTCAATCGCGGCGATCGCGTCAAGAAGGGCGACCGGCTGTTCGTCATCGACCCGGTGGTCGCCAAGGCCGAGGTCGCGCGCAGCACGGCTGCGCTCGCCGAAGCCAAGTCACGTTACGAGAATCTGCGCACGGGCAAGCGCAAGGAGGAGCTGGACGTGATCACCAGCCAGCGGCGCGAGACCGAGGCGGCGCTGGCCATGGCCGAGACCGAGCTCAAGCGCCAATCCGAGCTCGTTGCGCGCGGCTTCGCCACGCGCCAAGCCTACGAGCAGGCCGAATCGCAGGCGCGGCAGCTCCGCTCGCGCCTTGCCTCGATGGCCGCCCAGGAGCGGGCCGCCAATCTTGCCGCGCGGCCCGACGAGATCGAGGCGGCGAGGGCGCTGGTGGAGCAGAGCCGGGCCAATCTCGAGCAGGCGCGCAAGAAGCTCGACGATCTGATGCCGGTCGCGCCCGAGGATGCGCTGGTCGAGAACACCTTCTTCAACATCGGCGAATGGGTGCCGGCCGGCACGCCCGTGCTGTCGCTTCTGCCGCCGACTCGCGTGAAGCTGCGCTTCTTCGTGCCGCAGGAGGACATGGCCAAGGCGAAGCCGGGCGACAAGGTGAGCTTCGGCTGTGATACCTGCCCGCCAGACCTCACGGCCACCATCAGCTACATCTCGCCGCGCGCCGAATATACGCCGCCGGTGATCTACTCGGCGAGCGCGCGCAGCAAGCTCGTGTTCCTGGTCGAGGCGCGGCCCGACGCGGCCGGGACGGCGCTGCCGCCCGGCCTGCCGATCAGCGTCGCACCGTTCGCGAAGTGAGGCCGCCATGGCGCTCGCCATCGATGTCCACGACCTGGTCAAGCGCTACGGGCCGCGCACCGTGGTCGACCACGTCAACCTGCAGCTCGAGCAGGGCCGCATCTGCGGCTTCCTCGGCCCCAACGGCTCGGGCAAGACGACGACCCTGCGCATGATCTGCGGCCTGCTGACGCCCGACGGCGGCGGCGGCACCTGCCTCGGCCACGACCTGGTGCGCGATCGCGATGCCATCAAGCGCCAGGCCGGCTACATGACCCAGCGCTTCGGGCTCTACGAGGATCTCACCATCCGCGAGAACCTCGAGTTCGTCGGCCGGGTCTACGGTCTCGACCGGGTCGGCGAGCGCGTCGACCGCTCGCTCGAGCAGCTCGGCCTGGCGACGCGCCAGGGGCAACTCGCCGGTTCCCTGTCCGGCGGCTGGAAGCAGCGCCTGGCGCTCGCCGCCTGCGTGCTGCACGAGCCCAAGCTGCTGCTGCTCGACGAGCCGACGGCCGGCGTCGATCCCAAGGCGCGCCGCGCCTTCTGGGACGAGATCCATGCCTATGCCGCACAGGGCATCACCGTGCTGGTCTCGACGCACTACATGGACGAGGCCGAGCGCTGCCACGAGATCGCCTACATCGCCTACGGCCAGCTCATGGCCCGCGGCACGGCGGACGAGGTGATTGCCGGATCGGGCCTGTCCTCCTTCGTCGCCACCGGCCCGGGCGCCGATCGATTGGCATCGGAATTGCGCGACGCGCCGGGCGTCACGGCCGCCGCGGCCTTCGGCACCACGCTTCATGTCTCGGGCCCCGAGCACGACGCACTGCTCGCCGCCATCGCGCCGTTCCGTTCAGAGCACCTGGTGTGGACCGAAGCCAAGCCCACGCTGGAGGACGTGTTCATCCACCTGATGGGGCGGGCGACCGACAATGCGGTGGCGTCGTGACCAGCCGCTTCTGGCGGCGCCTGGTGGCGATCATCATCAAGGAGGTGCAGCAGCTGCGGCGCGACCGGCTGACCTTCGCCATGATGTTCGGCGTGCCGATCATGCAGCTCCTGCTGTTCGGCTATGCGATCGACACCGACCCGCATCATCTGCCGACCGCCGTCATCGCAGCCGACGACAGCACGGTGACGCGCACCGTCCTGTCGGCACTGCAGAGCACCGGCTACATGAACGTCACCCATCGGCCGGCCTCGCAGGCCGAGGCGAGCAAGCTTCTCGAGCGCGGCGAGGTGCAGTTCGTCGTCACCATCCCGTCCGACTTCACGCGCCGGCTGGTGCGCGGCGAGCGGGCGCAGATCCTGATCGATGCCGACGCGACCGATCCGCTGGCCGCCGCCAACCCGCTGGGCTCCGCGCAGCCCGCCATCGACCAGGCGATCGCGCGTGACCTGGTTGGCCCGCTGGCCGGCCTCAAGAGCAAGCCGGGCAGCATCGAGATCGTGATCCAGCGGCGCTACAACCCCGAGGGCAAGGCGCGGCTCAACATCGTGCCCGGCCTGCTGGCCGTCATCCTGACCATGACCATGGTGATGATGACGGCGCTCGCCGTCACCCGCGAGCGCGAACGTGGCACGATGGAGAACCTGCTCGCCATGCCGGTGCGGCCGATCGAGGTCATGGTCGGCAAGATCCTGCCCTATGTCGCCATCGGCGCGGTGCAGGTGGTCGTCATCCTGATCGTGTCGCGCGTGTTGTTCGATGTCGCGATCGAAGGCGACCCCGGCCTCCTTGGTCTCGGCACCGCGCTGTTCATCACCGTCAACCTGGCGATCGGCTTCACCATCTCGACGGTGACGCAGAACCAGCTCCAGGCCATGCAGGCCTCGGTCTTCATGCTGCTGCCGTCGATCCTGCTGTCGGGCTTCATGTTTCCCTTCCGCGGCATGCCGGATTGGGCGCAGTGGCTGGGCGAGGCGCTGCCGGCGACGCACTTCATGCGCATCGTGCGCGGCGTCATGCTGAAGGGTGCAGGTCTGTCGGACATCGCGACCGAGCTGTCGGCGCTGGCGCTGATGCTGGTCGTCGTCACGGTGCTGGCGATCAGCCGCTATCGTGTCACGCTCGACTAGGCTGGCACGCTGCTTGCAGCGATCAGCGGAAGAGGGGGAGCCTGCCGTGAAGGACAAGATGGCGGTCGTGAAGGCGGAGCCCTATGCGTTCGAGCTCGAGCCGGCGCGCTGCGCGCTGGTCGTCATCGACATGCAGCGCGATTTCCTCGAGCCCGGCGGCTTCGGCGAGATGCTGGGCAACGACGTCTCGCAGCTCCGCCGCACGATCGAGCCCAATCGCCGTCTCCTGGCGGCGTGGCGGGCGGCCGGCCTGATGGTGATGCACACCCGCGAGGGCCATCGGCCCGATCTCACCGACCTGCCGCCGGCGAAGAAGGTGCGCGGGCGCGGCGCCACGACGATCGGCGACGTGGGGCCGATGGGCCGCATCCTGGTGCGCGGCGAGGCCGGGCACGACATCATCCCCGAGCTCTATCCGCTGCCGGGCGAGCCGGTCATCGACAAGCCGGGCAAGGGCGCGTTCTACGCCACCGACATCCATTCGATCCTGCAGCATCGCGGCATCAGCCAGCTCGTCGTGACCGGCGTCACGACCGAGGTCTGCGTCAACACCACGGTGCGCGAAGCCAACGACCGCGGCTACGACTGCCTGGTGCCCGAGGACTGCGTCGGCTCGTACTTCCCCGAGTTCCAGGAGATGGGCCTCAGGATGATCAAGGCCCAGGGCGGCATCTTCGGCTGGGTGACGAGTTCGGCCGAGATCATCGCCGCCATCGGCGGAGGCTGATCGGTCAGGTCTTGGCGCGCCAGAAGCGAAGAAGCGCGTTCGCGTCGCCGTTGAACAGGTTGCGATCGCAATGGCCGACGCCGGCCACTGCGCGCGGCACGCTGCCGTAGGCGGCATCGTTGTCGCTCTCGTCGGCGACGTACTGCCAGAGCTTCCAGCCCTTCTCGATCCAGGCGTAGGGGACCTCCGGCTCCTCGCGGTAGTCGGCGATCCAGAGGTCGCAGCGCGCCAGGATGGATTGCGGGCCGATCGGCGGGTTGAGCCGCATGCCGCCGCGTCCCATCTTCTCGCCGTTGGCCCAGCGCGGATGGACGTAGACGACGGGCAGCCTTCCGGTGGCCTGGAAGACGGTCTGCACGAACGCCTCGGCCTGGGCGAGCTGCATGGTGTTGCGCGGTTGGCGGTCGTTGATCTCGACATCGAGGGCGAGCAGGGTCGAGGGCCCGGGCTGGGCGGCCGACAGGAACGCCCTGGCCTGGTCGACGCCGGAATATTGCCGTGTGCCGAAATGGTAGCCGCCCCACAGCAGCCCAGCCGCCTCGGCCTGGCGCTTGCGCGTGGCGTACGACGGATCGAACCAGTCGCCGCCTTCGCTCACCTTGTGGATGACCGCCATGATCTTGCTGCGCCGCACGGCGGCGAAGTCGGTGACGGTCACGTTGTGGCTGATGTCGATCACCGCATCGAGGCCGGGCACGCGATGGTAGGAGCCCGCCGCCTGGGTCGAGGAAGCCGCGCGCTGCGCGCCGCTCCCGCAACCAGACAGTCCGGACGCCGCCGATGCGGCGAGCAACCCGCCAATCGCGCCTCTGCGGGAGATCATCGACACAACAGTCCCACAGATACCGATCCGTGTGCTTTCATGGTGGCCAATCGAGGGGTTGGAGCAGGCACGGAGAGTACACATCTCGTCGGTGGGAAAGTGAGAAAAGTGGAGGACGCGGCATGACGGACGGCAAGGGACGGACGGCGCTGATCACCGGCGCGACCGACGGCGTCGGGCGCGTGGTGGCGCTGGCGCTCGGCAAGCAGGGGTGGCGGGTGCTGGTGCACGGCCGCGACCGGGCGCGCGGCGAGGCCGTGGTGCGCGAGATCGAGCAGGCCGGCGGCAGTGCCGCCTTCCTTGCCGCCGACCTCGCCGCGCTGGCCGAGGTGCGCCGGCTGGCCGAGGCAGTGCGGGCCGCGACCGATCGGCTCGACCTGCTGATCAACAATGCCGGCATCGGCACGGCGGGCAATGCACCGGGCCGCAAGACCAGCGCCGACGGCCACGAGCTGCGCTTCGCGGTGAACTACCTCGCCGGCTTCCTGCTCACCCAACTGCTGCTGCCGCTCCTGAAGAAGAGCGCGCCGGCACGCATCGTCAACGTCTCGTCGGCCGGCCAGCAGGCGATCGATTTCACCGACGTCATGCTGACCCGGCAGTACAGCGGGGCCGCAGCCTACTGCCAGAGCAAGCTCGCTCAGATCCTGTTCACCGTCGATCTTGCCGGCGAGCTCGCGGGAACGGGGGTGATCGCGAACGCGCTGCATCCGTCGACTTACATGAACACCACCATGGTGCGGCAGGCCGGCGTATCGCCGATGAGCCGCGTCGAGGACGGTGCCGAGGCGATCCTGCAACTCGCCGTGTCGCCGGCGCTCGAGGGCCGAAGCGGCCTCTACTTCAACGTCCTGCGCGAGGCGCGCGCCAACGCCCAGGCCTACGACGCCGAGGCGCGGCGCAAGCTCAAGGCGCTCAGTCTCGAACTCACCGGGCTGGCAGGGTAGCCTGATCATCGACCGACGAAAGCACGATGTCGGCAAGCGAGGCTTCGCCTTGATCGTCACCGAGTTCCCGCGCGCCGTCCGCGTCATCGAGCACACGCTGATACCGCTTCGCGACGGCACCCGGCTCGCCGCCCGCATCTGGCTGCCCGAGGACGCCGAGCAGCATCCCGTGCCGGCCATCCTCGAGTACCTGCCCTACCGCAAGCGCGACGGCACCTACGAGCGCGATTCGCTGACCCATCCCTACCTCGCGGGCCACGGCTATGCCTGCGTTCGGGTCGATATCCGCGGCAGCGGCGAGTCCGATGGCTTGCTGACCGACGAATACGCCCTGCAGGAGCAGGACGACGCGCTCGAGATCATCGCCTGGCTGGCCGGCCAACCCTGGTGCAGCGGCGCGGTCGGCATGATGGGGATCTCGTGGGGTGGCTTCAACGGCCTGCAGGTTGCGGCGCGCCGTCCGCCGGCGCTCAAGGCGATCGTGACGATCTGCTCGACCGACGATCGCTACAGCGACGATGTGCACTACATGGGTGGCGCCAAGCTGCTGGCCGGGTTCGGCTGGGCCTCCTTCTTCCTCGGCGCGATGTGTCATCCGCCCGACCCGGTGCTGGTCGGCGAGCGCTGGCGGGCCATGTGGCTGGAGCGGCTCGAGAACGTGCCGCTGTTCCTCGAGCTGTGGACCCGGCATCCGCGGCGCGACGCCTATTGGCGTCACGGCTCGGTGTGCGAGGACTATGCCGCGATCCAATGCCCGGTCTACGCGGTCGGTGGCTGGACCGACGGCTACACCAACGCCATCATGCGCCTGCTGGCGAATCTCTCGGTGCCGTGCAAGGGGCTGATCGGGCCATGGGCGCATGCCTACCCGCATTTTGCCTTGCCTGGCCCACAGATCGGCTTCCTGCAGGAGACGCTGCACTGGTGGGATCACTGGCTGAAAGGCGTCGACACAGGCGTGATGGACGAGCCGCAGCTGCGCGTCTGGCTGTGCGACAGCGTCAAGCCTGCGACCTATCACGAGACACTGCCCGGACGCTGGGTCGCGGAGGCATTCTGGCCACCTGCAGATCGCGAGCCCCTTGTGCTGCATCTCTGCGACGCCGGCCTCCGGTCCGGGCCCGCACCGCTGACGCCGCGCGCCATCTGCTCGTCGCAAACGGTGGGCAAGCATGGCGGCAACTGGTGTCCGTTCGGACGCGCCGCAGACCAGGCGGACGATCAGCGCGAGGACGATTTGCGTTCGCTGGTCTTCGAGACGGAACCGCTCTCCGAGACCGTCGAGACCCTGGGTTCGGCAGTGCTGTCGCTCGAGATCGCGAGCGATCGGCCGATCGCCAACCTCGCGGTTCGGCTGTGCGACGTCCGCCCCTCGGGCGAATCGCTGCGCGTGAGCTTCGGCATTCTCAACCTGACCCATCGCGACGGGCACGAGACGCCGACGCCGTTGGTTCCGGGCGAGCGCTACCGGGTGCGCGTCCATCTCAACGACGCCGGCGCGAGCTTTCCGGCGGGCCATCGCATCCGGATCGCGCTCTCGACCGCCTACTGGCCGATGATCTGGCCCAGCCCCGAGGCAGCGACCGTGACGGTGTTCGGCGGCGCGTTCCACCTGCCGCGGCGTCCGTTCCAGGATGCGGACGCGGCCCTGCCGGCCTTCCCGCCGCCCGCGACCGCGACCCCGGAACGGCCGACCGTGGTCGGCCCGGGAGTCGTGCGCATCGACCGGATCGGGCTCGAGATTGCCACCGAGGGACAGTTCAAGTTCGACATCGCGGACGACGATCCGTTGAGTGCCGTCGCCGAGATGCAGCGCAGCGAGACGATTTCGCGGGACGATTGGCAGGTCCGCATCGAGACCCGCATGCGGCTCACCTGCACCAAGGACGCCTTCGTGCTGAAGGCCGGCCTGCGTGCCCTCGAAGACGCCAGCGAGGTCTGCAACCGGGAATGGGATTGCCTCATCCCGCGCGACCTCGCGTGAGGCCTCCCGTCAAATTCGTTCGTCTACGAACAAAGATGCTGCGGGCCGGCCAAGCTTTGGCATAATGCCGCGATGGCAAAGCGCCAGATGCACCTCGTTGCCTACCTGAAGACCGGGCCGACCGCGCAGCACACCGGCGGCTGGCGTCATCCCGAATCGACCCTGGACGACATCCTCGAGCCCAGCCGCTACGAGTACATCGCCCGCCTGCTCGAAGCGGCGAAGTTCGACGGCTGCTTCTTCGCCGACCTGTTCGGCCTCTACGACATCCACGAAGGCAGCTACGATGCCTATGTGCGGCGCGGCGGCCAGATCAGCTTCCTCGATCCCACGGTGGTGCTGCCGGTCATGGCGGCGGCGACCCGCCATCTCGGGCTCGGCGCCACGCTCAGCACGAGCTTCCACAGCGCCTATCACCTGGCGCGCTGGCTGGCCTCGCTCGACGTCATGAGCAAGGGCCGGGTGGCGTGGAACGTCGTGACCTCCGCGACCGACCTCGAGGCGCGCAACGCCGGGCTCGACGAACTGCCGCCGCGCGACCTGCGCTACGACCGCGCGGACGAGGTGCTGGAAGCCTGCTTCGCGCTATGGAACGGCTGGGAGGAGAACGCCTTCGTCCTCGACAAGAAGGCGGGCATCCTCGCCGATCCGTCCAAGGTGCACTACGCCAACTACCAGGGCCGCTGGATCAAGACACGCGGGCCATTGTCGATCCCGCGCAGCCCGCAGGGCCATCCCGTCATAATGCAGGCCGGCAGCTCCGATCGCGGCCGCGACTTCGCGGCGCGCTGGGCCGAGGTGATCTTCACCATCCAGCGCGGCAAGCAGGAGATGAGCGAGTTCTACGAGGACATCAAGACGCGCATGCAGGCGCGCGGCCGGGCGCCCGCGGAATGCGCCATCCTGCCCAATGTCTCGGTCGTGCTGGGCGAGACAGAATCGATCGCCCGCGAGCGCGCCGCCTATCTCGACAGCCTGATCAACCCCGAGCTCAACCGCGCCGCCACCTCGAGCAATCTCGGCGCCGACATCTCCAAGCTCAAGGAGGGTGTGACCCTGGCCAGCCTGCAAGGAAACCAGGGCATGAAGGGCTCGGAGGATGTGCTGACCCAGCACATGAAGGCCCAGGGCATGACCTTTGCCCAGGTCGCCGAGAATCGCGGGCGCGGCCGCGAGCTGGTCGGCACCGCCGAGATCGTCGCCGACCGCCTGCAGGAGATCTTCGAATCGGGGGCGTGCGACGGCTTCGTCGTGTCGCCGGTCAACCATCCCGGGATGTTCGAGCAGTTCTGCCGGAGCGTGGTGCCCGAGCTCCAGCGCCGCGGCCTGTTCCGCACGGAGTACACGGGGCGTACCCTGCGCGAGAATCTGAGAAGCTGAAGAGGGGAGACGTCATGAGCCATTCTGCCAAACGCTGGTCGCCGACGCGGCGCACCGTCCTTTCGGGTGCCGCCGCTTCGGCCGCGCTGCCCTTCGCGGCGCGCGCCCAGGGGCCTGCCGATCTCAAGGGCACCACCGTCGTGTTCGCGAGCTGGGGCGGCGCCTACCAGGAAGCGGAGAAGGTGAGCTACTGCGAGCCGTTCGAGAAGGCGACCGGCGCCAAGGTCTTGCAGGACGGGCCGATGAACGTCGCCAAGTTCCGCGCCATGGCGTCGAGCGGCACGCCCGACTGGGATGTCGTCGACATCACCGGCGGCTTCCTCGAGGTCGCCATCAAGGACGGGCTGCTCGAGAAGATCGACACCAAGCTGGTCAATGTCGGCCGCATCGATCCGCGCTTCGTCAGCGAATACGGCGTCGGCTGCATCGTGTGGTCGTACAATCTGGGCTACAGCACGACGGCCTTTCCCAACGGCGCCCCCAAGACCTGGGCGGACCTGTTCGACCTCAAGAAATTCCCCGGCAAGCGCACGCTGCTCGACCAGCCCGTCGCGTCGCTGGAGGTGGCGCTGCTGGCCGATGGCGTGGCGCCGGACAAGCTCTATCCGCTCGACGCCAACCGCGCCTTCAAGAAGCTCGACGAGATCAAGAATCAAACGGTTTTCTGGACGACCAACTCGCAGTCGCAGCAGCTCTTCGTCGATCGCGAGGTGACCGCCGGCATCATCCTGAACGGCCGTGTCTACGATGCCGCGCAGAAGGGCGCGAAGATCGCGCTGTCGTGGGAGCAGAACATCCAGGCGGTCGACTATCTCGTCGTGCCCAAGGGCAGCCGCAACCGTGCCGCCGCCATGCGCCTGATCGACACCATGACCGTGGCCGAGAACCAGGCGAAGGTGGCCAACATGATCGCCTATTCGCCGACCAACATCGAAGCCTACAAGTGGATCGACGCCAAGCTCGAGCCCTGGCTGTGCACGACGCCCGAGAACACCAGGAAGGGCTTCGTGATGAGCCAGGCCTACTGGCGCGACAACCTCAAGGACCTGACCGAGCGCTGGACGGCGTGGAAGTTGGCGTGAGGCGAGGGGAAGAACTCGTATTCCTCCCCCGTAAGACGGGGGAGGAATACGAGGGAGCATGAAGGCGATCGACGGGCGCGCCTGGCTGGTCGTGCCGGCTGGCCTGGTGCTGCTGATCGCCTTCCTGCTGCCCGTCGGCTGGCTGCTGTCGCGCGCCTTCACCTTCCCGCAGCCGGGGTTCCAGAACTTCGCGCTGCTGTGGGAACGGCCGGTCTATCTGAGGGTGATGCTGAACACGCTGATGATCAGCGCCCTGGTCACGCCCGTCACCGTCCTGCTGGCTTTCCCGGTGGCGCACCTGATGGCGCACGGCTCGGCACGGCTCAGGCGCTGGCTGATCTTCCTGGTGCTGGTGCCGTTCTGGACCAGCCTGCTGGTGCGCGCCTTCGCCACCGCGATCCTGCTGCAGCGCCATGGCGTCATCAATTCGTTCCTGACGGGCTTTGGCTTCATCGATGAGCCGCTGCCGCTGCTCTACAACATGACCGGGATGCTGGCGGGCTGCGTGCAGGTGCTGCTGCCGTTCGTGATCTTCCCGCTCTACTCGTCGATGGCGCGCATCGATCCTTCCTACATGCGCGCCGCCTCGACGCTCGGCGCATCGCCCGTTCGCGCCTTCGTGCGCGTCTACCTGCCGCTCACCCTGCCGGGGCTGATGACCGGCGCCACCTTGGTGTTCATCAGCACGCTGGGCTACTACATCATTCCGGCCCTGCTGGGCGGGGCGCGCCAGCAGATGATCTCGCAGCTCATCCAGGACCAGATCGCGACCTTCGGCAACTGGGGCGTCGCCGGCGCGCTGTCGCTCGTGCTGCTGGCCGCGACGGCTGCCATGCTGCTCCTGCTGCAACTCACCGTCGGCCTCAAGGAGATCGCGCGGTGAGCGGTGATGGCATGGCGCCGTGGCGCGCGCTGCGCGGCACCTTGGTCATCCTGGTCGCGATCTTCCTGCTGGCGCCGCTCTTCGTCGTGGTCGTCATCTCCTTCAGCGCCGCGCCGTTCCTGCAGTTCCCGCCGCCCGGTTTCTCGCTGCGCTGGTACGATCTGCTGTTCACCACGCCGGCCTGGACCAACGCCCTGCTGGTCAGCATCGAGCTGCTGGTGCCGTCGTCGATCCTGGCGACCATTCTCGGCACCGCGGCGGCCCTCGGGCTGGTGCGCGGGCGCATTCCCGGCGCCACGGCCATCATGGCCTGCCTGATGCTGCCGATCGTCGTGCCCGGCATGATCACGGCGGCGGCGCTGTTCGGCATCTATCGCGGGCTCGGCCTCAACGGCACGCTGACCGGCCTGATCATCGGCCATACCGTGCTGCACATCCCTTACGTCGTGGCCACCGTCTCGTCGGCGCTGCGCGTGCAGGACGCCCAGCTCGAGCAGGCGGCGGCCACGCTGGGCGCCCCGCCATGGGCCACCTTCCGCCATGTCACGCTGCCGCTGATCATGCCGGCCGTCCTGTCCTCGCTGCTGGTGTCGATGATCCTGTCGTTCGACGAGCTGATCGTCTCGCTGTTCGTCAGCTCGGCCCGCGTGCGCCCGGTCGCCGTGCAGATGTGGTCCAATCTGCTGGGCGATTTCGATCCGACCATCGCCGCCATCGCCACGGTGTGCTTCGTGTTCGCCCTGCTGGTGCTGGTGGCCGATCTTGCGCTGCGCGCCGGGCGCAGCCTGCGGCTGGCTTGATGGAGAAGCCCGTCCTCTCGCTCAGCGGCGTCCGCAAGCGCTACGATGCCGTGGTCGCGGTCGACGATCTCGATCTCGACCTCAGGACCGGCGAGTTCCTCACCCTGCTGGGCCCGTCGGGTTCGGGCAAGACGACGACGCTGATGATGGTCGCGGGCCTGCAGCAGCCCGACGCCGGTACGATCACCTTGAACGGCGCTTCCGTCGCAGGCCTGCCGCCTTATCGGCGCGACATTGGCATGGTGTTTCAGAACTATGCGCTGTTTCCCCATATGACGGTCCGCCGCAACGTCGGCTTCCCGCTCGAGATGCGCGGCGTCGGCCGGGACGAGATCGGTCGCCTGGTCGCCGAGGCGCTGCAGCTCGTCAAGCTGCCCGACCATGGCGATCGCCTGCCGCGGCAACTCTCCGGCGGCCAGCAGCAGCGCGTGGCGCTCGCGCGTGCCCTGGTCTACCGACCGGCGCTGCTGCTGATGGACGAGCCGCTGGGCGCTCTCGACCGCAAGCTGCGCGAGCAGCTCCAGCTCGAGATCAAGCGCGTGCATCGCGAGCGTGGCATCTCGGTGCTCTATGTCACGCACGACCAGGAAGAGGCGCTCACCATGAGCGACCGGATCGCGGTCTTCAATCATGGTCGCATCGATCAGATCGGCACGCCGGAGGAGCTCTACGACCGGCCGCAGACCCGCTTCGTGGCGGAATTCATCGGCGATACCAACTTCCTGTCGGGCCGTGTCGTCACGGTCTCCGCCGAGGGCGTGTGCGACGTCGACACCGCGGCCGGGCGGATCAAGGCATCGATCCGCCAGCCCATCACTGCGGGCGTGGCGGTCTCGGTCGCTGTGCGACCCGAACGGGTCGCGCTCGCACCGGCGCAGGGCGAGGCTGCCGGCCTCGCCGGCACCATCGTCGACGTGATCTTCCTCGGCACTGCGCGCAAGTACGTCGTGCGTCTGGCCGACGGCAGCGAATGCGTCGCCCTGCGCCAGGTCAGCGATCGCCCGTTCGACGTCCAGGACAATGCCGTCCGTCTATCCTGGCCGGCCGACCGCGCGACGGCCTTTCTGGCGTGATGTTCGCTGCGCGACGCAGCCGCAGACGACAGGTAGCCCTCGGCCAACGACTGCGTTAGGCTTTTGCCCGCGGCAAAGACCGCACCGCCGACCGTACCCACGGTTGGCGAGCCAAGTGCGCCGGGGGGAAACGATCGTGGCGGTGCGTCGAGCATGCTGATCTACGTTGCGCGTCGTTTAGCGTTGGCGCTGGTCACGTGTGCGGCCATCTCGGTCCTCACCTTTGTCATCATTCGCCTGCCGCCGGGTGACTTCGTCGATGCCTACATCGCCAACCTGGCGGTCGGCGGCAGCTCGGTGACGGCCGAGCAGGCGGCCGCCATGCGCCGCGAATACGGGCTCGACCAACCGGCACCCGTCCAGTACGCATTGTGGATCGGCCGCGTCGTGCAGGGAGATTTCGGCGTGTCGATGATGTGGAAGCGACCCGTCACCGAAGTGATCGGCGACCGGCTGTGGCTCACCATGGCGGTGTCGATCTCGGCCCTGTTCCTGACCTGGATCATCGCCCTGCCGATCGGCGTCTATTCGGCGGCGCGCCAATATTCGGTGGGCGACTACGTTGCCACGACCATCGGATTCGTCGGACTGGCCGTGCCGAATTTCCTTCTGGCGCTGATCCTGATGTATCTCGGCTTCCGCTATCTCGGCCTCAGCGTCGGGGGCTTGTTCTCACCTGAGTTGGCTCAGGCACCCTGGAGCTGGGCAAAGTTCTGGGACCTGATGCTGCATCTTCCGCTGCCGGCCTGCGTGCTGGCACTGGCGGGCACGGCGCAACTCATTCGCATCATGCGTGCCAATCTGCTCGACGAATTGCGCAAGCCCTATGTCGTCACCGCACGGGCCAAGGGCATCGGCGAGAAGCGCGTGCTGGTCAAATATCCAGTGCGGGCGGCGCTCAACCCGTTCGTCAGCTCCAGCGCCTACCTTTTCCCCTATCTGGTGTCGGGCAGCATCATCGTCTCGCTGGTCCTCGGCTTGCCGACGGTGGGGCCGCTGCTGCTGCAGTCGCTGGTTGCCCAGGACATGTTCCTTGCCGGCACGATCGTCTTGCTGCTCGGTATCCTTACCGTCTTCGGGACCTTGATCTCCGACCTGTTGCTGATGTGGGTCGAGCCGCGCATCCGTTTGCAGGGCCGCGCATGAGCGTTACCGCCGCCACGACCAGCGAGGAACGCTTCGCTCAGGCGACCCAGCTCCAGCTCACCTGGTGGCGCTTCCGCCGTCACAAGCTGGCCTTCGTCAGCCTGATCGTCGTCGGCCTGTTCTACCTCGTGGTGATCTTCGCCGATTTCCTGGCGATCAGCGATCCGCACGCGACAGACGCGCGGCGGAGCTTCATTCCGCCACAAGGCATCTCCTTGTTCGATGACGGCGCCTGGTCGCCGCACGTCAGCGGCTTGAAGGGCGTGCGCGATCCGAAGACCTTCAAGCTCGTCTACACGCCCGACCCGGCGCGCAAGCTGCCGGTGAAGTTCTTCGTGCACGGCTACTCCTATCACCTGTTCGGGTTGATCCCGACGGACCGCCATCTGCTGGGCATCGAAGGCGGCCAGCCGGTCGACGGCATCTTCCTGCTCGGCACCGACCAGCTTGGCCGCGATCTCTATTCGCGCCTGGTCGTCGCGACCCGCATCTCGCTCTCGATCGGGCTCGCCGGTGTCGGCTTGAGCCTCGTGCTGGGTATCCTGCTGGGCGGCGTCTCGGGCCTCTACGGTGGTGTGGTCGATACCCTGATCCAGCGCCTGATCGAGCTGGTTCGCTCGATTCCGACCATTCCGCTGTGGATGGGGCTGGCCGCCGCCTTGCCCAACACCTGGAGCGTCACCCAGGTCTATTTCGCCATCACCCTGATCATCTCGCTGGTGAGCTGGACCGAGCTGGCGCGCGTCGTACGTGGCCGCTTCCTGGCATTGCGCGAGGAGGATTTCGTGATCGCCGCCGAGCTCGCCGGCGCGAGCCAGCTGCGCATCATCCTGCGGCACATGCTGCCGTCCTTTGCCAGCCACGTCATCGCCGCTGTCAGCCTCGCCTTGCCGGTCATGATCGTGAGCGAGACGTCGCTCAGCTTCCTCGGGCTCGGCCTGCGGCCGCCGGCCATCAGCTGGGGCATCCTGTTGCAGGACGCGCAGAACGTGCAGGTGCTGGCCGGCGCACCGTGGCTGCTGTGCGCCGCGGTGCCGGTCATCATCGTGATCCTCGCCTTCAATTTCCTGGGCGACGGGTTGCGCGACGCGGCGGACCCCTATGGCTGAGACGGCTCGCCAGGTCCTGTCGGTGCGCGACCTGGTCGTCGACTTCGTCCAGGACACCGGCACGACCCGCGCCCTCGAAGGCGTCAACCTCGATCTCCATGCCGGCCGCGTGCTGGGCGTGGTCGGCGAGTCGGGCTGCGGCAAGAGCCTGACGGCACGCGCGGTGATGCGGCTGGTCGATCGGCCGGGCCGCATCGTTTCGGGGCAGGTGCTGCTCGATCCTGGAGCGCCCCATCAGCAGGACCTGACGGCGCTCGATCCCGAGAGCGAGGCCATGCGGAGGGTGCGCGGCGGCAAGGTCGGGCTGATCTTCCAGGAGCCGATGAGTGCACTCAGCATGCACTACACGGTCGGCAACCAGATCATCGAGGCGATCCGTGCCCATGGCGGTCTCGGCAAGGCGGCAGCGCGTGCGCGCGCGGTGGAGCTCCTCGACGAGGTCGGCATCCCGCGGCCTGAGTCGCGCATCGATGCCTACCCCTTTCAATTGAGTGGCGGCCTGCGCCAGCGCGTCGGCATCGCCTTGGCACTGGCGGCCGATCCGGAAATCCTGATTGCCGACGAGCCGACGACGGCGCTCGACGTCACGACCCAGGCGCAGATCCTGGCTCTGCTGCGCCGCCTGCAGCGTACCAAGGGCATGGCGTTGATGCTGATCACCCACGACATGGGGGTGATCGCCCAGATGGCCGACGATGTGGCGGTGATGTATCTCGGCCGCGTCGTCGAGTTCGCTCCGGTGCGACGGCTCTTTGCGGCGCCGCGCCATCCTTACACGCGGGCGCTGCTGCGCTCGGTGCCCAGCATGCGCGCCGTGCCGCGTGAACGGCTGGCGACGATCGGTGGGGCGGTGCCGCATCCCGAGCAGCGTCCTGGGGGCTGTGCCTTCCATCCGCGTTGCCCCGAGCTGATCGCCGGCCGCTGTCCGGTCGAGCCGCCGCCGCCGCTGGTACCCGGTCACGAAGGCGCGAGCTGCTTTCACGCGGCGGGCTCATGACCGTCCTCGAGGTCGAGAAGCTCAGCAAGTCGTTCCCGATCCGCAGCGGGCTGCTGCAGCGCGAGACCGGCCGTGTGCGCGCTGTCCAGGACGTGAGCTTCAGCATCGAGCGCGGCGAGACGCTGTCGCTGGTGGGCGAGAGCGGCTGCGGCAAGACCACGGTGGCGCGCTGCATCCTGCGGGCCCTGCCGCCGACTTCCGGCGCTATCAGGTTTTCGCCAGAGGAGGGCAGGTCGGTCGATCTGGCACCGCTGTCGCGGCGCGCGCTGCGGCCATTCCGGCGCCATATCCAGATGATCTTCCAGGACCCCTACGCGTCGCTCAATCCGCGCATGATGGTAGGGGATATCATTGCCGAACCGATGACGGTTTCCGGCGTGCCAGCCGCCGAGCGCCAGGTCCGTGTGCGCGAGCTGCTCGATCTGGTCGGGCTGCCGGCGGCGGCGCGCACGCGCTTTCCCCATGCTTTCAGTGGCGGCCAGCGCCAGCGCATCGGAATTGCGCGCGCCCTGGCTCTCCATCCAACGCTGGTGGTGGCCGACGAGCCGGTGTCGGCGCTCGACGTCTCGGTACAGGCGCAGATCATCAACCTGCTGCTCGACCTGCAGGATCGCCTCGGCCTCTCGATGCTGTTCGTCGCCCACGATCTCGGCGTGGTGCGCCATGTCAGCGATCGAGTTGCGGTGATGTATGTCGGCCGCATCGTCGAGGTGGCATCGACCCTCTCGCTCTATGCCCGGCCGCGGCATCCCTATACCGAGGCGCTGCTGGCCGCCGTCCCCAAGCCCGATCCGGAGCTGCGTGATGCTGCGACGGCGCCACGTGGCGAGGTGGCCGATCCGGCCAACCCACCGGCGGGCTGCGCTTTTCATCCGCGCTGTCCGCACGCCGTCGAGCGCTGTCGGATGGAAGCGCCGGCCCTGCGCGAGGTCGCGCCGGGCAATTTCAGCGCCTGCCATCGCGCCGAGGAACTTGCGCTCACGGGCGTGGACTAGTTCAAGGGAGGAAACGAATGCGCAAGACCTTCATCGCGCTCGCCTTGCTGCTGCTCGCTGCGCCCGCTGCGGCACAGCAGCCGGCTGACCTGTCTCAATCGGGCCTCGTCGGGCAGCTCGAGAATCCGACGATCGTCACCGACAAGGCCGCCTGGCCCAAGCAGTTCCAGGAAGCGCCGGGGCTCGCCGAGTTGGTCAAAGCAGGCAAGCTGCCGCCGGTCGCCGAGAGGCTGCCGCAGGAGCCGATGGTCCTGAAGCCGTTGCGCAGTGTCGGCAAGTATGGCGGCACATGGCGACGCGGCTTCCTGGGACCCGGTGACAGCGAGAACGGCAATCGCCTGCGCTCGGGCGACAAGCTCCTGTTCTGGGACGTGACAGGGACGCAGATCGCGCCGGGCGTTGCCAAGGGCTGGGAGATCACGCCGGACGGCAAGCGTACGACCATCTTCCTGCGCAAGGGCATGAAATGGTCCGACGGCGCGCCGTTCACGGCCGATGATTTCGTGTTCTGGTACGAGGACATGTATCAGAACAAGGATCTCATCCGCTCACCCGCGCCCGAGCTTTCGGTCAAGGGCAAGCCTGGACGCCTCGTAAAGGTCGACGAGACCACGGTGGCCTTCGAGTTCGACGACCCCCATTACCTTTTCCCCAGCCAGCTTGCGGGCGATACCCAGGTCGGCGGCGGCCAGTCGCGCCTGCAATCCGACGAACGCGAGCTCGGACTTTATGCGCCCGCCCATTACTTGAAGAAGTTCTTGCCGAAATACAGCTCAGTCGAAGCGGCAAATCAGCAAGCCAAGGCAGCTGGTTATGATAATTGGGTGCAGTTCTTCAAGGTAAAGTCGGACTGGCGGCTCAATCAGGATGTCCCGACCATCGCGGCGTGGCGAATGGTACAGCCGATCAACGGCCAGATCTGGCTGCTCGAGCGCAACCCTTATTTCTGGGCGGTCGATACGTCGGGCCAGCAGCTGCCCTATCTCGACAAGATCCAGCTCACGCTCGCCGAGAATCCGGAGGTCATCAATCTGCGCGCCATCGCTGGCGAATACGATTACATGGAGCGCTTCATCGATCTCTCCAAGCTGCCGACATTCCTCGAGAACGCCCAGCGCGGGAAGTACAAGGTCCATCTCGATCCCGGCTTCAACGGTGCCGATTCGGAGTTGAAGTTCAACTTCGCCTATCGCGAGGACCCTGAGATCCGCAAATGGATCGCCAATCGCGATTTCCGCCGGGCCCTCGCCCTTGGCATCGATCGCGAGCAGATCAACCAGGCCTTCTACCTTGGTCTCGCCGTCAATGGCACGCCGATTCCGGCCGATATCATCCCGCAGAGTCCCGGCAAGGAATGGCGCGACAAGTGGGCGACCCTCGATGTCAAGAAGGCCAACGCGCTGCTGGACTCAATCGGTCTCACCAAGAAGGATTCCGAAGGATATCGCCTGCGCACCGACAATGGTCAGCGCCTGCGCCTGCAGATCGACGTGGCGCAGACCCTGACGCCGACCTGGCCGCAGCAGACCGAGATGATCATCCAGCAATGGCGCGCCATCGGCATTGCCGCGGATATGCGCCTGCTCGAGCGCAGCCTGTTCTATACGCGCGTGCGCAACGACCAGCAGCAGATGGTGATCTTCAGCAACAACGGTTCGGAGAGCTTGTTCCTCTACACGCTGCCGGTCCTGCCTGTAGATCCGCAGGGCAGTTTCGGCGGCGCCGCCTATGCGCAATGGTATACCAGCGGCGGAAGCGCCGGTATCGCTCCCACCGATCCCATGCTGCTCAGGGGCTTCGATCTTCTGCGCAGCGCAGCCAGCCTTCCGGAAGACAAGCGCACGGAGATCGCCAAGGAGCTGTGGCGGATGCTGGTCGACGAGGTTTGGTCGATCGGCCTGGTCGGGCAATCACCGGCCTATATGGGAACGCGCGTCGTCAACGAGAGGCTGGAGAATGTGCCGGCCCGCACCTGCACGTCGCAGCACTGCCGCACACCGTGGAGCGGCCATCCGGAGCAGTGGTACTACAAGTAGGTCGGTTCAGGAGGGGGCGTTCGCATCGCGTGCCCAGAGGCGGCTCGCGGTGAGCTGTCTGCGACAACGGCGTGTTCCTTCGCGAGCAATGAGCGCGCCGCCGCCGGCAGGTCGGTTTGCTCGTACAAGAAGCGGCAGAAGCGGTCGGCCTCGATCAGGAAATGGACATTGGTGACCGGCTCGGCATTCCAATAGGCCGAGAGCAGCGTGGCAAGCCGCGTGCCCAGCGCGCTGCAAGTCTCCGGGAGGTTGAGCGCCACCGGGGCAAGCCGATTGGCACGGTACAACATGCAGTTGGCTTCCATGCCCTTGCTGCCCACGATCCCCACCAGGCGACGCCATTCCTTGTCGGTGAGGTCGTATCGTTTGCGCAGCACTTCGGGATTGGCGCGCACGTTGCGGCACAGGGCCGGCGAGGCCGTCAGGTCGGCGAGCGCGGTCTGGAAATCCACCAGCATTCAGGCCGCCATCGTTGGGCGTGCGTCGGCGACCTTGCCGGCGAGCACGTGCATCAGCTCGAGCTCGCGGGCGACGCCATCGAGGCCGAGCCTTTCGTGATAGGATTCGTGATATTCGTAGGTGATGGCCGCCAGGTTGCGAAAGCGTGGCGCCCAATCGTTCGCCCATTGCCATACCGCAGGCGGCGTCGGCCGGGAATGCGAATCGGTGTAGAAATCCTTCAGCAGGTCACCGCCGGCGAGATGGATCTCGACCACGATGTCGGGATCGAGCTCGGCCAGATAATCCTCGGCTGACATGTCGAGATTGAGCGTGTTGGCGTAGAGATTGTGCAGGTCGAGCAGCATGCCGCAGCCGGTCTCGCGATGCAGCCGGTTGAAGAACGCGGGCTCGCTCATGTCCTGCTCGGGGACGGCGGAGAAGATGGTGCTGTTCTCCAGCAGGATCCGCGTGCCGAGCGCCGCCCCGAGATGACGGACCTTGGCGCCGACCAGGTCGAGCGTCTCGGAGTCGAGCACGACCGGCAAGCCCATGCCGGCCTGCGCATTGGGAATGCTGCGGTTCGGCACCAGGAACATGCTGAGGTGCTCGCTGTACCACCGGTATTCGAACGTGCGGTGCGAGGCCACGATCTCGTCGAGCAGCGCCTCGTCGATCGGCATGGCGCTCGGCAGCGACAAGCCTATGCCATGGCCGATCACGGCACGATCCTGGACATGGCGCTGCAGCTCCTCGACCGCGGCGCTCGAATGGCTGAACCGGCGTTTTTCGCCGATGCCGAAATCGTACCAGAGCCGGTCGGGCACGACCTCGACGAAGTCGACGTGCTCGCCGATTGCATCGAGAACGATCGGGATGGCGGGATTGTAGAGCAATCCCACCAGTGGCCGATCAGGCATCGCCTGGTCCGTCGACAGGCTATCCCCGGAAGGCCTCGCCCAGCTGGACCTCGAGGACATGATCGAAGTCGCGCTCCCAGATGACGTCGATGATGCCCGACAGGCACGAGCAGCCGGTGAGACCCTTGATCACATCGACAAGTTGCTTGTTGATGCGCCCCATGTCGTCGGGCGTCAGCTTGCCCGGGTGAAGGACGCGGACGGCGCGGGTGGTGCCTTTCTCGCCGACGAGAATGCGGGCGTGCCTGTGCTTTGCGGCGGCTTCTGCGGTGGCCATGGCCTCTACTCCTTCCAATTGAACGCAGGGTTCAGAATGAGCGGGTAGTGCGATCAGTGCGCAGCGGAAGGTTTATTGGCAGACGCAAATAGGCGATTCAATATGCCCAGGCGCATAGCTCGGACTCACAATGGACCAGGTATCTTGTCAGGCGGCCGACAGGTCGGGCGCGTTCCCTCAGCGCTGACGAAGCCCGGCGAGTCGATCGATTTCCCGCCAGAAACCCGCGATCGTGTCATCGACGATCTGCTGCACCGACTTGATCTCGTGGATCAGGCCGGCGCTTTCGCCGGCCGCGCCCGAGGTGTTGTCGACGTCGCCCTGGACATAGAGCATGTCCAGGGTCGCGTTGCGCGGCAGGCGATCTCGCTTGCCTTCGCTCACCTCGACTGAATAGGGCGTCCTGAGACCGCGCGAGCGAGCGCGCGGCGGGTTATCGGTCATGATCGTGCCGGTGATCGGCGCCGAGACGATCGCGTTCTTGTAGTTGAGATGCACCGGGCTCTCGAACGAGGCGACGAAGCGGGTGCCCATGGTGACGCCTTCCGCACCGAGCGCGAACGCCGCCGCCATGCCGCGGCCGTCGACGATGCCGCCCGCGGCGACGATCGGCACGTCGACCTTTTCACGGACCGCCTGCAGCAGGGCGAAGGTATGGACCTCCTCGGGATTGCGGATGCCCGCACTCTCGGCCCCTTCGACGATCAGGCCGTCGACACCGGCATCGACCGCCTTGATGGCGCCGCGCAGGGTTGCCGTCGCGTGGTAGACGGTCACGCCGGCGTCCTTAAGGAGGCGCGTGTAGCGCGTCGGATCGCCGGCCGAGGTGGTGGCGAAGTGGATGCCCTGGCCGAGCAGCCAGTCGATGATGGCTCTCTCCTCCTTGGGGTCCATCTGCATGTAGCGGATGGGCAGGTTGACGCCGAACGGCTGGTTGGTCGCCGCGCGAATGTCGGTGAATTCCCTCTTGGTCACCGCGAGATCGCGGATCGAGTTCTCGAGCAGGCCCATGGCGCCGGCCTTCGATACGGCGGTCACCAGCGGTGCACGCGCGATCCAGGTCATCGGTGACTGGAAGATCGGATAGCGGGATCGTGTATGCGCCGTGACGCGATTGCCGTCGAACATGGTGGTCGTCGTATCACAGCGGGACTGAGGCCGGGAGGGGTCATGGCCGGGAGCGCGCCACTCCGTGGCGCTCTTCCCTTTCGATCACACATCGGATGATGCCGAAGAGTGGCGCGCTCCCGGCCATGTGAAGTCATGAACTCTTCGCCCTGCCGTTTGCAGGGCGAACGGGAGCGCCATCGAGGCCATGACCTGACATCGGCGCGTCGCCATCATAGGCTTCGTTTGGACGAACGAAGGGGAGACGCCATGGCGATGCCGGCCGAGACCGATACCACAAGCCCGAAATACCTGCGCGACAAGTACGCCATCGTCGGCGTCGGCGAGACGACCTACACGCGCGGCTCGGGCATCACGACGCGCGCGCTCGGCACCTGGGCGGTGCGCAATGCGATCGAGGATGCCGGGCTGAAGCCGTCCGACGTCGACGGCATGCTGTCCTACCAGTCCGGAGATTCGACCTTCTCGACCTTCATCGCCGGCGATCTCGGCATCCGACCCAATTTCTACATGGACGTGTTCGGCGGCGGCTCCTCGACAGAGGCGCTGATCGGCATGGCGATCGGACTGATGGAAGCCGGCATGTGCAAGGCAGTGGTGATCTTCCGCGCCATGAACGGCTTTTCCCAGGTGCGCATCGGCGGCACTGGCGCGCGCTCGGCGGCGCCGGTCTCGGGCGATGCGCTGCACGGCCGCGCCTATGGCTGGCAGAGCGCAGGCCAGATGTTCAGCCCGACCTTCATGCGCCACATGTACGACTACGGCACGCGGCCCGAGCAGGTCGCTACGGTCAAGGTGATCCACAGCGAGCACGCCTCGAACAATCCCAAGGCGTTCTACAAGAAGCGCTTCACGGTCGACGAGGTCGTGTCGAGCCGCATCATCTGCAAGCCACTGCATCTGCTCGATTGCTGTGTCGAGACCGACAACGGCACAGCGATCGTGGTGACCAGCGCCGATCGGGCGCGCGACTGCCGCCATCCGCGGGTGTTGATCCGCGGCGTGGTCGGCCGCTGCAACAAGCCGCGCACCGACATGCACTACCAGCACGGCCCGATCTCGACCGTTGCCGGCCACTACGCCCGCGACATCCTGTGGCCGAACTCGGGCGTGGGGCCCGAGGATATCGACCTCACCGGCTCGTACGACGCCTTCACTTTCACCACCATGCTGCAGCTCGAGGATTACGGCTTCTGCAAGAAGGGCGAGGGCGGGAACTATGTGAGCGACGGCACCATGCGGCTGGGCGGCCGGCGGCCGAACAACACCAGTGGCGGGCATCTGTGCGAGGGCTATACGCACGGCCAGAACATGGTGATCGAGAATGTGCGCCAGCTCCGCCACGACGCCGACGATTCGTGCCCGATCGGACCGGACGGCAAGCGCCAGCACACCTACGACTACCGCGAGGGCGGGTGCCGGCAGGTCAAGAACTGCGAGCTGTCGGCCAATCTCGGCTGGGCGAACCCGGGCACCGGGTCGGCCATGGTCATGCGGCGCGGCTGAGCGAGCGGAAGGAGAACGACAATGGCAATCCAGGCCCCTTATCTCGGCATGCCGCTCGACATCAACGACCTCGACGTCGAGAACCTGGCGTATTTCAAGCATTGCGCCGCGCACGACTTCCATCTGCAGAAGTGCAGCGCCTGCGGGTTGCTGCGCTATCCGCCGACCACCGCCTGTCCGTGGTGCGCCAGCCCGAAGTCGGAATGGATGGCGGTCGAAGGACGCGGCGCGGTGCATTCCTACACGGAGGTGCATCACGCCATCCAGCCGGCCTTCCGCCAGCACACGCCCTATCTCGTTCTGCTGGTGGACCTCGACACCCAGAAGGGCAAGCCCAGCGAGCACGAGGCCCTGAGAGTCATCGGCAATCTCGTGACGCCAGACGGCACGCTGGCTCCGGCCGACATTGTGCGCCGGGTCGGCATCGGGACGCGGGTGCGCATGGCCTATGCCGACGTGGCGCCAGGCCTGTCACTGCCGCACTGGACGATCGACGAGGCGGCCCAGCAGCCCGCCAAGCCGTGGCGCTATCCGCAGGAGTGACTCTTTCCCTCCCCCGTGATCGTCCGTGATCGGGGGAGGTGCCCCCGATAGGCGGCGGAGCGGGAAAACCGCATTCGAGATCCCTGAAGTTCCGACGTCGTAATCGGAGGGATGTGGACTGAGGCTCTCGGCGTCCCCCGGTTGCGGATCGGTTACCGGGGAGGGAGACCTTCAATCAAACAAGTGACACGCCACCATCCGGCCCTCGACTGACCTGAGGCGTGGCGCCTCCTGGCGGCAGCGCGCCGTGGCGCGCGGACAGCGTGGATGGAAGTGACAGCCGGCGGGCGGCGCCAGGGGGCTCGGGACCTCGCCCTGCAGCGCCGGCTCGTCGCGCCGTTCGTCGGGATGGCTGGGCAGGGCGGCGGCGAACAGTGCCTTCGTGTAGGGGTGCTTCGGCTCGAGCGCGAGCGAGCGCGCCACGCCGCTCTCGACGATCTTTCCGAGATACATCACCACGATCTCGTGGCTCATGTGGGCGACCGCGGCAAGGTCGTGGGCGATGAACAGGTAGGAGAGGCCGAGCCGCGTCTGAAGGTTGCGCAGCAAATTCAGGATCTGCGCCCGGATCGAGACGTCGAGCGCCGACACCGGTTCGTCGAGCACCACCAGTTGCGGCGACAGCACGAGCGCGCGGGCGATGGCGATGCGCTGGCGCTGGCCGCCCGAGAATTCGTGCGGGAAGAGATCGGCTGCGCGCTCGGGCAATCCGACCAGGTCGAGCAACTCGAGCACGCGGCGCTGGACCTCGGGGACGGCCGACTTTTCGTTGGTGACCAGCGGCTCGGCAATGATGGTGCTGATCCGCATGCGCGGATTGAGCGAGGCGTAGGGATCCTGGAATACCGCCTGGACGGATTTTCGGTAGTGCCGGTGCCCCGACGCATCGAGCGTGGCGAGATCGCGGCCTTCGAACTGGATCGAGCCGGCGCTCGGCGCCTCGAGCCCGAGCACCAGCTTCGCCGTGGTCGTCTTGCCGCAACCCGATTCCCCGACCACGCCCAGGGTGCGACCAGGTTCGATGGCGAAGGAGATCTCGTCGACCGCGCGCACCACGCCACGGTGGCCGCCGAACAGGCCGCGGCGCGCCTGGAAGTGCTTGCTGAGGCCCTTGGCTTCCATCACGGCGGTCATGACGCGGCACTCCGGGAGAGCGGGATCGTCATCTCTGCGGGAGCCCGCGCCTGGGGCGCGGCCAGCCAGCAGCGGGCGCTGCGGCCCGGCTCGACGGTGAAGTCGGGCGGCGCTTCGGCGTGGCAGCGCGCAAAGGCGGCGGGGCAGCGCGCAGCGAAGGAGCAGCCCGGCGGCAGGGCCGCGAGATCGGGCGGCTGGCCGTCGATGGCGGTCAGCTGCTCGCGTTCCTCGGTCATGCGCGGGATCGAGCCTAGCAGCGCCTTGGTGTAGGGGTGCAGCGGCTGCGAGAAGACACGCGACACCGGCCCCTGCTCGACCACCCGGCCGGCATACATCACCGCGAGCCGATCGCACATCTTGGCGACGATGCCGAGATTGTGGGTGATGAAGATCAGCGCCAGCCCGTGGGCGCGCTGCAGCTCGCGCAGCAGGTCGAGATATTGTGCCTGGATGGTGAGGTCGAGGCTGGTCGTCGGTTCGTCGGCGATCAGCAGGCGCGGCTCGCACGACATGCCGATGGCGCCGACGATGCGCTGGCGCATGCCGCCCGACATCTCGTGCGGGAACTGCGTGACGCGGGTCTGCGGCGAGGCGATGCGCACCGACCGGATCAGCTCGATGGCGCGCTTCCAGGCGCTGGACCGGCTGGCACCTTCGTGCACACGCAACGGCTCGCTGACCTGGTCCCCGATGGTGAACAGCGGATTCAGCGAGGCCATCGGGTCCTGCAGGATCATGGCGATGCGCTTGCCGCGCACGTGCCGCATCTCGGCCTCCGACTTGTCGACCAGGTTCTCGCCCTCGAACATCATGCGTCCGCCGACGATCCGCCCGGCCTGCGGCAACAGGCGCAGGAGGGTGAGGGCCAAGGTGCTCTTGCCCGAGCCCGATTCGCCCACGATGCCCAGGGTCTCGCCGGCATCGAGGCCGAGTGTCACCTTGTCGACGGCGCGCACCACGCGCGCGCCCTGCTGCGATACATAGTGTGCGGAGAGGTTCTCCAGCGACAGGAGCTTGCTGGCCATGCCGTTTCTCACAACTGGCGCAGTTGCGGGTCGAGCTTCACGCGCAGCCAGTCGCCCAACAGGTTGGCCGACAGCACCATCAGCATGATGCAGATGCCGGGGAACACGGTGAGCCACCAGTAGCCGACCATCAGCCCCTTCTTGCCGTCGGCCATCATCAGGCCCCAGGCCGGCTTGGGCGGCGGCACGCCGACGCCGAGGAAGGACAGCGACGCCTCGGTGACGATCACCACGCCCAGCATCAGGGTCGCGAGCACGACCGCGGAATTGATGACGTTGGGCAGGATGTGGCGCCGCATGATCAGCGGCTTGGAGCAGCCGGCCACGATCGCGAGGCGCACGAATTCGCGCTGCTTCAGGGACAGCACCTCGCCGCGGATCACCCGCGCGTAGCGGGTCCAGTAGACGAGGCCCAGGATGACGATGATGTTGAGCTCGCTCGGGCCGACGATGGCGGCCAGGAAGATCGCGAAGGTGAGGGCAGGCAGGGCGAGCCAGGCGTCGGTGATGCGCATGACCACCTGGTCGACCCAGCCGCCGAGATAACCAGACAATATGCCGAGCACGGTGCCGGTGCCGCCGGCCACCAGCACCGCCGTCAGGCCGACGATCATCGACACACGGGCGCCGAATATCAGGCGTGACAGCACGTCCCGCCCGACATGGTCGGTGCCGAGCAGATGGGCCATGCTGCCGCCGCTTTCCCAGGCCGGCGGGCGGAAGCGGCGGGCCAGGCTGCCGATCTGCGGGTCGTACGGCGCCAGCACGTCGGCGAAGATCGCGACCAGGGCGATGAACAGCAGGATCAGCACCGGGATCAGTGGAAAGCCTTCGAGGTGCCACAGCTTCAGGCTGCGCGCCGGTGCGGCGGCTGCGGCGGTGGCGAGGGGAGGTGTGGTGACGGTCATGAGCGTCAGCTCTCCAGGCGAATGCGGGGATCGATGTAGGCGTAGAGGATGTCGACCAGCAGATTGACCACGATGATCATGCTGCCGCAGAGCACCACGACGCACTGGACGACGGGGAAGTCGCGGAAGGTGATGCCTTCGTAGAGCAGCCGGCCGATGCCCGGCCAGGCGAACACGGTCTCGACCACGACGGCGACGTTGATCATCACCACGAGGTTGATGCCGGCCAAGGTGATCACCGGAATGAGGGCATTCTTGAGCGCGTGCTTGCCGATCACCAGGGGCTCGGGCAGGCCCTTCAACCGCGCCAGCTTGATGTATTCCGAGCCAAGGACCTCCAGCATCGAGGAGCGCGTGAGCCGCATGTGCGCCGCGGCGAAATACCAGCCCAGAGTGAAGGCGGGCATCAGGAGGTGCGCGAGGCCGCCCGATCCGGAAGAGGGTAGCCAGCCGAGATAGACCGAGAAGAACAGGATCAACACCAGGCCGACCCAGAACTGCGGCAGCGACAAGCCGAGCAGGGCGAAGGTCTTGCCGGCACTGTCCCAGAAGCCGTTGACGCGGACCGCCGCCAGGATGCCGCTCGGGATGCCGATCGCCAGTGACAGCACCATCGCCACGCCGGCCAACTCCAGGGAGTTGGGCAGGCGCTGGAAGTAAAGTTCCAGCACCGGCGTGCGATAATAGAAGGATTGGCCGAGGTCGCCGGTGAAGAAGCTCAGGACGAACAGCCAGTATTGCACCCAGATCGGCTGATCGAGGCCGAACTGATGGCGCATGTTCTCGATGTCCTCGGGCCGGGCGCCCGGCTCGACCAGCAAGGTCATCGGATCGCCGGTCACCCGGACGAACAGGAAGATCGTGAGCGACAGCAGGAACAGGGACAGCAGCGAGTATCCGATGCGCCTGAGAATGAACTGCTTCATGCGCTAGCCCTGTCCTTTCAACGTGAGGTCGTCGCAAGGGGCGGTGTAGACAAAGCCGTTGCTCAGCCCGAAGCCTCAGCCCTTCTTGATGGTCACGTCCTCGTATGGTGCGGAATAGGCATGGCCGCGGATCAGGCCGAGGCCGGACTCACCGACCCGCTTGCCCTGCCCGTTGAGGAAGGCGAGCTGCCAGATCGGGGCGTAGACGCTCCGCTCGTGCAAGATCTGTTGCATGCGATTCAGCTGCGCGGTGCGCTTGGCCCTGTCGAGCTCGGACGCCTGCTGAGTGAACAGCTCGTCGATCTCGGGGTAGTTGCCGTAGGCATAGGCGCCGCCCTTGACCGCGAAAGCCTCGAGCCGAGTCGCGGCATTGCCGAATGCGCCGGACGCTCCCTGGATGATGTTCTTGAATCGCTTCTCGCTATAGTTGCTGAAGAACGCCGCGCGTTCGAGCGGACGCAGCTTGGCACGGATGCCCACTTCCTGCAGGTTGTTGATCACCGCTTCGGCGAGATTGGCGTAGGAAGAGTCGCAATAATAGTCGCCGGCGTCGAAGCCGGTGCCCAGTCCGGCGTCGGCCAGCAGCTTCTTGGCCTTGGCCGCGTCGTAAACCGCGGCAGGCGGCTTCCAGTAGTAATCGAAGCTGTCGGGGATAATGCTGTTGGTGATCGGCGAATGGCCCAGGGTCAGCGCCTCGGAGATCGACTTGTAGTCGATCGCCAGCCTGGCGGCTTCGCGCACGCGCTGGTCGTGCCACGGTGATTTGGGGTCCCACTGGTCGGGGAAGTAGAGCCAGAACGTGCCCTGGATCACGACCGGCTTCAACGTCAGACCGGGTGCTCGTTGCAAATCCTCGGCGAGCTCGCCGCGGATGGAGTAGGCAATGTCGATCTCGCCACGCTTGAGAGCTGCGAGTCGGGTCGCTTCCTCCGGGATCACCCGAAAGACGAGCCGCTTCACTGTCGGCTGCTTGCGCCAATAGCCGTCGAACGCTTCCAAGATCAGCTCGACCCCGGGAGTGAAGGAGACGAAACGGTAGGGACCTGCACCGACTGGAGCGTTCTTGAAGCCGTCCTCGCCGGCCTGCTGGACGTACTTCTTCGGCACGATCCAACCAGCCCCGGTCGCCGCGCTGTAGAATGTCAGGAAGTCCGGCCACGGTTGCTTCAGCACGAAGCGCACCGTGCGTTCGTCCGGTGTCTCCACCGCAGCCGTTCGCGCCTTCATCAAGGCGGCCGACGTGCCATGATAGCGCTCGTACGAAAATTTCACGTCTTCGGCTGTCACCGCCTCGCCGTTGTGGAACTTTGTTCCGGCACGCAGCTTGAATTGGTAGCTGAGCCCATCCGGTGCCAGCTTCCAGCTCTCGGCCAGGCAAGGCGAAGCGGCGCTGTCCGGCATGGGCTTAACCATGGCGTCGTGCAACGCATACAGGAGCAGGAAAGGTGTGATGATCCCGGGCGTCTCGGCCGGGTCGAACCAGGCCGGCGCCAGCGAGACGTGCACCCCCCAGGTGAGCTGGCCCTGGGGTGCGCCCGACCAGGCGGCGCGCGGGTTGGCCGCCACTCCCAAGGCTGCAAGCGCAAGCAGCCGGCGCCGGGCGATGCCTGCGTCCGGTCTGCCCTCGGGGGATCCTGCGATAGCGTCCTTTACTTTCATGCCTGCCTCCCGTTGCGACGTCGATGGGCAGGAGCCACGGGCGGATCCCGGTCGGCGCGCGACGTCCTCCATCGGCGCCGGCCGAACGGCGCGCGGAACCTCCTGCGGAAAGCCTCTAGTGCCGTCGCCGCCCAATCGGTGTTGTCGTCCGCCGCATTTGAGAGAAGGCGGGGATCGCCGCGCCGGGCGGCTTGAATCTAGGCTTGTGCGCTTGTCCCGCGCGCCGTTTCGGCGGCGGAAAGATCGTGAGTGCCGTGGACCGGAAGACGACGCGAAACGCTGTACGACTTCATTGTTGCCTCCCTGAAAGGCCAATGCCCGCTTATGCGCGGGACCGCGATCCTCGTTGGAATCTTGACCCAGACGTTAAGCGTAACTCGCGGTTCGGGCAACGGAATTCCGCCAGTCAAGTCAGCGATTGCGGATGGGCATGACGTCGAGGACCCGGCTGAGCGAATCGGGGCCCAGTGATGTCTGTCCCTTCAAGGGCTGATCGGTGATGAAGACGATGGCGATGAAGGCGCCCAGGACGGCCGCCCGGGCGGCCCAGCAAGAGTGTCCGGAAGGGGTCTGCTCGACCGCACACGCCGCCAGGACGAGGACTGACATGGCAAGCGTGATGGTGGCCCAATAGACCGTCGGCAGCGACACGGCCACGGCATCGATTCGCGCCTCGCGCGACTCGGCAACCTCATCGACCAGCTGCAGAATCTCGGCATAGAAAGTGGCCCGTCGGCCCGGCTCGGGATCGATTGCGGCGATGGCGAGCACGACCGGCGCATAGCGATTGCGCGTGACGTTGCTGTCGCGACCCCGCGCCATGGCGGGCCATTCGTCGCGAATGATCGACTCGATATAGGCGCGAAGCGCCGGCCTTATGTCGTCCGCTTGCGCGCCGCCGTATCGCGCCAGGTGCGAGACCGGGGAGCCCCCGCGTGAGCCAGGGCAGAACGGCGACCGACAGGCCGGTCAGGACGACGAAGAATGCGAAGACGACGAGATCGGGTAAGGTATACGGCCATTCGCACATGACGAGCGCGGCAACCTATACAGCGATGAATGGCCCGTATAGCATTGACGGAAGAATCGCAATGAATGGGGAGAATCATGTACAGCCTGATTCGCAATGAGCCGCTTCGCAAGGAACTGGCCCGCCAAGCGGGAAGCCTGCTGACGATGCAGGCGGTGTCGCTGATCCCGGCCCTCCTGATCGCCAACTTCTTCTATCACTGGAAGAGCTTCCTGCTGGAGTTCGGCGGCTTCCTGGTCACGTGGTTCGTGATCGATTTCATCATCGCGACGGCGCGCGATCTCGTGGGCGGCGGCGCCAAGGATCGGCGCTGAGCCGCTTCGGGTAGTCAATCTTTCGCCAGCTCGCGGGCGATCAGCATCTTCTGGATCTCGCTCGGGCCGTCGTAGATCTGGAACACCCGCACGTCACGATAGAATTTCTCGACCGGGTAGTCGTTGAGGAAGCCGTAGCCGCCATGGATCTGGATGGCGGCCGAGGTCACTTCCTCGGCCATCTCCGAGGCGAACAGCTTTGCCATCGACGCCTCCTTGGGCGACCCGCCGCCGCTGTCCTTGAGGCGCGCGGCGTGGAGGTAGAGCTGGCGCGCCGCCTCGATCCTGGTCGACATCTCGGCGAGCTGGAAGGCGATGGCCTGGTGCCCGATCAGCGGCTTGCCGAAAGTGACACGCACGCGGGCGTAGGCAAGCGCGGCGTCGAACGCAGCGCGCGCCACGCCGACCGATTGCGCTGCCACGCCGATCCGTCCGCTGTCGAGCGATGACAAGGCGACGCGCAGCCCGGCGCCGGGCGCGCCCAGCATGTCGGATGCCGGTACCTGCAGGCCATCGAGCACGATCTGGCAGGTGTCGCAGGTCCGATGTCCCAGCTTCTTCTCGAGCCGGGCGACGCGGTAGCCGGCCGCATCGGTGCGGGCGAGAAAGCAGGAGATCCCGTTCTTGCCCGCGTCTGGATCGGTGACGGCGAAGATCATGGCGAGCTTGGCCGACTGGCCCGAGGTGATGAAGTTCTTCATGCCGTCGATGACGTAGTGGTCGCCCCGGCGCACGGCACGGGTCTCGAGGTTGGCGGCATCGGAGCCGACCTGTGGTTCGCTCAGCAGGAAGGCGGCGAGCTCACGGCCGGAGGCCGCCGGACGCAGGAACTTCTCCTTCTGCGCGTCGGTGCCGTGCATCATGATCGCGGCGTTGTAAGGCGAATTGGTCGCCGCCATCATGTTGGCGATGCCGGCGTCGCCGTAGGCGATCTCCTCCATTGCCAACACGTAGGATACGAAGTCGGCACCCGAGCCGCCCCATGCCTCCGGCACGCAGACCCCCATCAGGCCGAGCGCGCCCATGCGCACCAGCGTGTCGAGCGGCACGTGCTCGCGGCGGTCCCAGTCGGCCGCGAAGGGCGTGATCTCGCGGCGCGCGAAGTCGCGCGCCATGTCGCGGATGGCGATCTGTTGCTCGGTCAACATGGTGCTGAGAGTGCGCGTTGCATCCTTGGGCGTCGAGAGACTCATGCTGTTCCGAGCAGCTCGCGGTCCAGAAAACGATGACGGGCGCTCCGGCTTTGGTTATTCCGCGAAAGCAAGGCAGTCGTGCGCGTTCCAACCGACCTCGATCTCCTGGCCGCGCGCCAGGCCGACCTCGGCGGGCGTGCGGTGTGACTTGACCACGAACTCCTGGGCGAAGGGGCCAGCCAGGATCAGCCGGCTCGACTCGCCGAAGTAGACGACGTTCTCCAGGCGCAGCCGGAAGCGGTTGTCGTGGCCATTGGGCGCGAGCGAGATGCGTTCCGGCCGCACGCTCAGCACGACCTTGCCGTCCACCTCGCCACCGCCGCCGGCGCGCGCCGCCACCTTGTGGCCGCCGGCCACGTCGACGACCAGTCGGTCGCCGTCGCGGCTGGTCACTGTCCCCTCCAGGCGGTTGTTCTCGCCGATGAAGCCCGCCACGAAAGCATCGGCCGGATTCTCGTAGACCTCGAACGGCGTCGCCAACTGGCGGATGCGACCGTCGCTGAGCACCGCGATTCGGTCCGACATGGTGAGCGCCTCGCTCTGGTCGTGCGTGACATAGACCATGGTGACACCCAGGCGCTCGTGCAGCATCTTGAGCTCGATCTGCATGCGCTCGCGGAGCTGCTTGTCCAGCGCGCCGAGCGGCTCGTCCAACAGCACCAGCTCCGGCTCGAACACCAGGGCGCGCGCCAGCGCCACGCGCTGCTGCTGGCCGCCCGACAGTTGCGCCGGCCGGCGCGCCTGCAGGCCCTCCAGACGCACCATCGCGAGCGCCGATCCGACCTTGGCGGCAATCGACTCCGCATCCCACCCACGCAGCTTCAGCGGATAGGCGACGTTCTCGCCGACCGTCATGTGCGGGAAGAGGGCGTAGTTCTGGAACACCATGCCGATCCCGCGCCTGTAGGGCGGCGTCAGGGTGATGTCCTGGCCCCCCAGCAGGATGGCTCCGCTGGTCGGGGTCTCGAAGCCCGACAACATCATCAGGGTCGTCGTCTTGCCGGATCCTGAGGGGCCGAGCAGTGTCAGGAATTCGCCGCGCCTGATGTCGAGATCGAGGTCGCGCACGATCAGGGATTCTCCGTCGTAGCTTTTCGACACGCCGATGAAACGGACGAGGGGCGTATCGTCGTTCATGGGGACGATCCGAAGGTGGGATAGGACGGTGGAAAGGCCACGGCAACGTCCCGACCCTTGGGATGGTACTGGCCGTAGCCGGCCCACACCTTGTTCGAGGAGGCGGCGGCGTCGGCCAGGATCTGCTGCTCGTCGGCCATGGTCAGGCGGCCGTCTTCGACGAGCACGCGTCCGCCTACCATCACGAGGTCGACATTGTCCGGACCGGCGAGATGCACGAGCATGCGCACCGGATCGGGATTGGGGCCGATTGCCAGGGTCCGCGGATCGACGATCACGAGATCGGCGCGGGCGCCGGGCGCGATGCGGCCGATATCATCCCGGCCGAGCGCGGCGGCGCCGGCGAGCGTTGCGGCATCGAACACGGCCGGGGCGGGCGCGGCCTCGTAGTTCCGGTCGGCCGCCTTGCACATGATCGATGCCGTGCGCATCTCGGCGAACAGGTCGAGCGGATAGGCATCGGTTGCGAGTGCGACGTTCACCCCGGCTTTGCGGTAGCGGTCGAAGCTTTCGAGCGCCACGCCGCGGCGTGAGAAGGCGACCGGCGAGTGCGCCACCGACGCGCCGGCCTGGCCGAGCAGGCCGATATCGTCCGCGAGTGGATAGCCGACCAGGCTGTGACCGGCGATGTAGATGCAATGGGCGAGGATCGTGTTGCGATCGAGCACATTCTCGTCGGCGAGGAGCTGCACCGGGGTGCGCGCCGTCTTCGACATGGTCTCGAAGAACTCGCGATGCTGCTCGACGAAGTGCAGGGTAAAGGGCACACCGAGATCGTTGGCCGCCTTCTTGGCCGCCTGCCGCAGCCGCGGGGTCGAGGCATAGAACTCGTCGACGGCGATGACGCCCGACAGGCGCCCGTCATTGGCGCCGCGATGATGCTCGATGAAGCGGACGGCTTTCTCCAGCATGCCGAGGCCCATCGCCTCGTCGTCCTCGTGATCGACCGAGCCGTCGTCGTTCAGCCAATAGCGGCCGCCCTGGATGATCGGTGTCCACACCAGGCGGATCCCGAACTCGGCGGCGACCTCGCGCATCAGCGCGCCACCGTCGTGGCCGGCGGGAGCGAAGGCCAGCGCCGAGGTCACGCCGTTGCGCAGCATGGTCGCGAAGCCGTAGCGCAGCGAGGCCCGCGCGTCCTGCGGGCTGAGGAAACCGGGGCCGCCCGAGCGGCGAGTCGGCAGGAAATGCAGGAAGCCGGAGCGGATGAACTCGCGCTGGCCGGAATCGAGCAGAAGCCGCGAGCCCTCGTGCGCGCCGACATGGGCGTGCGAGCTGATCAGGCCTGGGATCACGACCTTGCCCGTGGCGTCGATGATTTGGTCGGCGGCCACGCCGGCACGCTGTGGCCCGAGGTAGGTGATCCGATCGCCCGCAATGTCGATCTCGCCGTCTTCCAGATAGCTGTGGCCGCGCCCGTCGAACACGACCGCCGTGCCGCCGCGGATGAGGATCGTCTTGCCGTTCATGTCCGTGTGCTCCCGCCACGCAGCCGCTCGCCACGGCGGCGCAACCATTCCATGACCGCCATCAGGGCCATCGACACGACGGCCAGCACAACGGCGGCGGCGACGATGGTCGGGCTGACATTCTCGCTGACGCCGCTGAAGATCTGCCGCGGAAGGGTGCGTTGCTGGGGGCTGGCGAGGAACAGCACCACCACCAGCTCGTCGAAAGAGGTGACGAAGGCGAACAAGGCGCCCGACAGCACGCCCGGAAAAATCAGCGGCAGGGTCACCGTGCGAAAGGCGTGGCGCGGCGCCGCCCCGAGGCTCGCCGCAGCGCGCACCAGGTTGATGTCGAAACCCTGCAGGGTTGCCGTCACGGTTATGACGACGAAGGGCAGCGCCAGCACGGTGTGGATCAGGATCAGCCCGGAATAGGTGCCGACCAGGCTGAGCGTGGCCAGAAAATAGAATGACGCGACGGCGGTGATGACGATCGGCACCGCGAGCGGCGCGCAAAGCAGCCCCATGACCCAGGGCTTCAGCCGGAAGCGCGCGCCGTGCAGGCCAAGGGCGGCGGCGGTGCCGAGCAGCGTCGCCAGGACAGTGGAGGCAAGGCCGATCAGGACGCTGTTCAGCAGCGCGCCGGTCCACAGGCTGTTGGTGAAGAAGTCCTCGTACCATTGCAGCGACCAACCGGGCAGCGGGAAGATCAGCAACTGGCCGGCGGTGAGAGACAGCGGGAACACAACGATGATCGGCACGACCAGGAACGCCATCACCGCGGCGGTGAACAGCCGCGTGCCGACATGGACGGCGCGCTCGAAGGGCGTGGCGTAGCGCGGCAGCGCCATCAACGCACCCGCAGGCGATCGAGCCCGACCAGGCGCGCCAGCGCGCCGTAGATCAGGGCGACGATGAGCAACAGGAAGGTGCCGAGTGCCGCCGCCAGGCCCCAGTTCACCGCCGAGTTGGTGAAGTAGGCGATGAAGTAGCCGATCATCTGGTCGGCCGGCCCGCCGACCAGCGCCGGCGTGACGTAGAAGCCGATCGACAGCACGAAGACCAGCGTGGCGCCCGCGGCGACGCCGGGCATTGTGAGCGGCAGGTAGATCGTGCGGAACACGGTGACGGGCGTGGCCCCGAGCGACGCCGCCGCGCGCAGATGGACCGGCGAGATGCCTTTCATCACGCTGTAGAGCGGCAGGATCATGTAGGGCAGCAGCACGTGCACCATGGCGATCAGCACGCCGGTGCGGTTGAACACCAGGGGCAGCGGCTGGCTGGTGAGGCCGAGTGCGATCAGCGCCTTGTTCACCACGCCTTCGTTCTGCAGCAGGATCACCCACGCGGTCGAGCGCACCAGCAGCGACGTCCAGAACGGCACCAGCACCAGCATCAGCAGCAGGTTCGCGGTGCCGGCAGAGGCGGCAGCCATCACGGCCGCGACCGGATAGCCGATCAGCAGGCAGAGGCCGGTGACCGCGACGCTGATCAGCAGCGTGCGGCCATAGAGATCGATGAACACCGCGTGATCGCGCGAAACGCCTTGCAGGCCGTCGGTCGGATTGCGCTCGAGATCGACGGCGGTGAGGAGGTAGAAGTCGGTCAGGCGGCCTGCCTGCTGGCGCAGCACGGCGAGGAATGCAGGATCGCCCCATTTGTCGTCGATCGCGATCAGCGCATCCTTCTTCGACGGGACGCCGGTGTCGGGCAGGCTGCGCGCGGTCTTGGTGATCAGGCCGCGGTAGCCCGGCACGGCGTAGTTAAGCCGCCGGCCGGCCAGCGCCACCGTCGGGGTGCCCCTCATCGCGCGCAGATCCTCGACCAGCGCGGCATAGACCGGCTCCCCAGGCAGGTCGCCGCTGGTCCAGTCGCCGACGGCCACGGTGGTGCGCGGCAGGAAGCTCCGCAGCTCGCTGTTGTCGATGCTGCGAAACATGAACAGCGCGATCGGGGTCACGAACAGCACGGCGACGAACAGGACGCTGGGCGCCATCAGCGCCAGCATGGATGCGAAGTGGCGTCGCTGCGAGCGGTTGACGGCCCGGCGCAGGCCGCTGTCGATGTCGGTAGCGGCGAGCGCCGTCATTGCGCGGCGAAGGTCGCAAACCTCTGGCGCAGCGAATCGCCGTTGTCGAGCCAGAAGTTCAGGTACTGGCTGCCGCCCTGCATCATGCCGCGGTCGGCATATCTCTCCGGCAGGCCGGCTCGCTTCTCGGGCGACAGCAGGGCGTAGGCCGCCGAGTTGGCGGGCGGATAGCCCATGAGGCCGGCGAAGCGGGCCTGCGGCTCGGGTGCGAGCTGGTACTTCACCAGCCTGATTGCCTCCTCCTTGCGCGGCGAGCCCTTCATGATGCCAAGGTAGATCAGGGCGTTGACGTATCCGGCCGGCCAGACGATGCGCAAGTCGCGCTTGTTGGTGCGGTTGGCGATGTTCACGCGGCCTTGCCAGGCATAGACCATCTCGACCTCGCCGGTGAGGATGAGCTGCATGGACTCGTCGCCTGCCTTCCACCATTTGATGTGCGGCTTGAGCTCGGCCAGCTTGCGGAAGGCGCGATCGACACCGCCTGGGCCGGTCAGCACCTTGATCACGTCGGCGGGCGGCACGCCGTCGGCCATCAGCGCCGGCTCGAGCGTCTGGTCGGGCTGGAAGACCATTCCGCGCTTGCCCGGGAACTTCTTGACGTCCCAGAAATCCATCCAGGATTTCGGCGCCTTGTCGTCGGTGTACTTGGCACCGTCGTAGACCATCGCGCCCGGTGAAACGAGGTAGGGCGCGCCGCAGTCGCCGAAGCCGCCGATCGCTTCGAACTGCTTGGGATCGATCAGCGCCTTCCAGTCGATCCTCTCGAGCAGGCCCTCCTCGCAGCCGGCGCGCTCGTTGATCGGGTTGAGGCTCAGCACATCCCATATCAGGTTCCTGGTCTCGATCTGGGCGCGGATCTTGGCGAGCTCCTGGTTGTAGGTGTCGACCTTGATCTGGATGCCCGTCTCCCTGGTGAAAGGCTCGAGGACCGCGGTGCGCTGGGCATCGGCGGGCGCGCCACCCTGGTTGACCAGGGTCAGGGTCTGCGCCTGCGCGGAGCCCCAGGCGAACGTGGCCGCGCCGATGACCGTCAGGAGGAGTCTCGAATGGATCACGGTCGGTCTCCCGCGGTCACTGGGCGGCGAAGGTGATGAATCGCTGCAGCAGGCTGTCACCGTTGTTGAGCCAGAAGTCGAAGTAGAGCTTGCCGCTCTGCAACGACGCTGCGCCCATGTGCCCGCTCGGCAGGGTGGCCTTCTCCTCCGGCGTCATGAGCGCATAAGCCTTGGCGTTCGCCGGCGCATAGAAGAGGGCGCGCGCGAAGGCGGCCTGCGGCTCGGGCTGGGAGCTGAAGCGGATGAAGTCGATCGCTGCCTCCTTCTTCTTGGTGCCCTTCATCACCGCGATCATCTGGCTGCCCGAGACGTGGCCCGCGCCGAACTCGATCTTGAGGTTGCGCTTGTTGGCGCGGTTGGCGGCGGCGACGCGGCCGTTCCAGGCGAAGGTCATGACGACATCGCCGTTCAGGATGTTCTGCATCGACTCGTCGCCGCTCTTCCACCATTTGATGTGCGGCTTGAGCTCGGCGAGCTTTTTCAGGGCGCGCTCCGGTCCGCCCGGCGCTGCCAGCACCTTCATCGCGTCCTTGGGCGCCACGCCGTCGGCGATCAGGGCGATCTCGAAGGTCTGCTCGGCGCGATAGAGCAGGCCGCGCTTGCCCGGCCATTTCTGCACGTTCCAGAAATCCGCCCATGTCTTGGGGGCATTCTCGGGCGCGATCACGTTGCCGTCATAGACCAGGCCACCCGAGACGAAATTGTTGGGCACGCCGCATTTGCCGAAGCCGCCGACCGCCTCGAAGTCCTTGGTGTCGAGCAGGGCCGACCAGTCGATCGGCTCGAGCAGGCCCTCTTCGCAGCCGGTCGCCTCGTTGATGGCGGTGACGCTGACCACGTCCCAGAGGATGTTCTTGGTCTCGACCTGGGTGCGGAGCTTGGCGAGCTCCTGGTTGAACGAATCGTCGACCACAGTGTTGCCAGTCTTTGCGCTCCACGGCTTGTAGTAGGCCTCCCGGAACGCAGCCGTCACCGAGCCGCCGTTGTTGACGACGGTGATCGATTCCGCGGCGGCCGACAGCGGCAGGATCGCGGCGAGCGCCGTTACGACCAGAGAGAGCTTCCCATTCCCCATGCGCCTTCCCCTTCAATTGGGCGAACTTGGTTGCGATGAACACCACTCGCAAACATCGGGCCGTCCGTCAGGCGATTCGTCCCACGCGCCATGATCGTGGACAAAGTGCGCTGATATTGTCAAGTTGTGCTCACGAGGACGGGAGAAAATAGCGTGCGGACGCTCATGCAATGAGCAGAATGCTTCAACCAATGAAGGATTGGTTGACATGACGGGAGCGGCCTTCGACCAGCCGGCCGACATACTCGGCCGTTCGATCGAAAGCATCATGGCGCGCCGCAAGCTCGGCCTCGGCAGCAAGCTGCCGACCGAGCGGGAGCTCGCGGAGGAGCTCGGCCAGACCCGTCATGCGGTGCGGCGCGCGCTGGGTCGAATGGAGGCGCAGGGCAAGATCTGGCGCCATGTCGGTCGCGGCACCTTCGTCGGCACGGCGCCGGATACCGATCCCACCGACATCGGCGCGATGCTGAGCCACACCAGCCCGCGCCAGATCGTCGAGACGCGACAGATCCTGGAGCCGCAGATCGCGGCCATGGCGGCAGTGCACGCGACGCCTGCCCAGATCGAGGCAATCGAGGATGCCTATCGGCGCTGCGCGTCGGCGCGCAACATGGACAGCTACGAGACCTGGGACGAGGCGTTCCATCGCGCCATCGTCGCGGCGACCGGCAACACGATGCTGATGGCGCTGCACGAGGTTCTCAATCGCGCCCGCAAGGACGTGGTGTGGGGCACCCTGCGCAAGGCGATGCTGCGGCCCGAGCGGCGCGAGCACTACAGCAGCGAGCATGCCCGCGTGGTCGAGGCGATCCGCAACCGCGACCTGGTGGCCGCCGCCGCCGCCATGCGCGGCCATATCGGCACGATGGTCGGCATCTACACCCAGGTCGAGGAGTTCCAGGCCACCGGCCAGGGCTCCATCACCTTCTAGGGAACAGGCAATCGATGAGCAGCAGGAAGAGCGCCGACCTGATCGTCCGCGGCCGCATCGTCACCATGGATCCCGCCCGCCGGGTGATCGACGACGGCGCCGTCGCCGTCGTCGGCGCCGACATCGCGGCGATCGGCGGGGCGGACGAGGTCACGCGGGCGTGGCAGGCGCCGAGCACGCTGGGCGGCGCCGGCGCCATCGTGATGCCGGGCCTGATCGACGCCCATACCCATTGCTCGCAATGCTTCGTGCGCACACTCACGTCGGGCGAGCTGCCGATGATCCCGCGCCTCTACAATCCGGCACAGCGCTCGCTGTCGCCCGAGCAGGCGGCACAGACGGTGCGGCTGATCTCCGCCCAGCTCCTGCGTGCCGGCGTCACCACCCTGTGCGAAGGCACGCTCAATCGCGGGCACGAGGAAGCGATCGTCGAGGCGATCGAGGGCGCGGGAATCCGCTGCATCATGGCGCGCGGCGTGGCCGACCAGGATTTCCATCACGCCGCGCTCTACAGCCAGATCACGGATCGCTCGTGGGTCAGGGCGCGCGAGGGCGAAGCCGAGCGCGACCTTGCCCATACCGAAGAGTTCCTCGCGCGCTTCCCCGGCAAAGGCCGAGGCCTGGTGCGTGGCGCGGTCAACGCCTCCTCGCTGCTCGGCTTCTCGGAACGCTACTTCCGCGAGGGCGCCCGCATCGCCGAGAAGCACGGAGTCTCGCTGCAGGTCCATATCGGGCGCGACCGCGAGGAGGTCGAGCTCTGCCTCGCCGTGTGGCGCCGCCGCCCGATCGAGCGCCTGGACGATCTCGGCGTGATCAGCCGCCGCCTGGTCGCGGTGCATGCCGTGCTGGCGAGCGAAGGCGAGATCGAGCTTCTGGCACGCGGCGGCGCAGGGCTGGCGCATTCGCCGACCGAGTGCGTCGCCAACCTCAATGCCGTGCCCAACCTGCCGCGCTTTCGCGCCGCCGGCGTGCGCGTGGCGCTGGGTTGCGACAACCAGGGCAACGACATGTTCGACACCATGCGGGCGGCCTGGCTGATCCATGGCGCCAGATGGGGCGTCGAGCGCTACGACCCGGAATTCCTGCCGGCGGGTGACCTGCTGGCGATGGCGACCATCGACTCGGCCGGTGTGCTGTGCGCCGACGACCTGATCGGTTCGCTCGAGGTCGGCAAGGCGGCCGATCTGCTGCTGCTCGACGGCGAGGCGCCGCACTTGCTGGCGCAGCACTCTCTGGCCAGCGACATCGTGCGCTTCGCCACGCGCGGCGAGGTGCGCGCGACGATCGTGGCGGGGCGCATCCTCTACCGCGACGGTGAGCTCAAGACGATCGACATGGACAGGCTGCGCGCCGACGCTCGGGCGGGAGCCGACCACGTGCGCGGCCTCATCGAGGGGCGGCGCTACAAGCCCTTCCCGGCCTTCTGATCGTCCGCCAGGCGGCGATGCACGGCGAAAGGCAGTCGTGCCTGGCCGAGGCAGAACCGCCCGACGAGATCGGCCAGCGCGGCGGACTGGCGGCGGGCCTCCTCGTTCGCGCGGTCGAGACGGTACGCGGCCTCCGCCGCCTGCCGGCGCAGGCGCGCCTCGTCGATGGTGAGCATCGTGCCGCGCCGCAGCACGAAGCGGCCGTCGATCATCACGCTGTCGACGGCCGCGCCGTTCTCGGCGAAAACGAGCTGCAGGAGCGGCTGGCGCAGCGGCACATAATTGATGTGCGTGATGTCGAGAAAGACGATGTCGGCGGCGCAACCCGGCTCGAGGCTGCCCGTCGTGTCGAAGCCCAGGATCTCAGCACTGGCGCTGGTTGCCGCGCGAAAAACTTCCTTGGCGTCGAGCCAGTCGGTCGTGTCGGGGCTGCACAGGCGCGACAGATAGGTGGCGAGCCTCAGCGCCTCGAACATGTTCTGGCCATCGGACGTGTTGCTGGCGTCGGTGCCGATGCCGAGCCGCACACCCGCCGACAGGAGCTCTCGCGCCGGCGCCACGCCCGACCCGATGCGCAGGTTGCTCATGGGATTGTGCACCACGCTGGTGCCGGTGCTGGCGAGACAGTCGATGTCGTCGCGATCGAGCCAGATCGCGTGCGCGGCGCTGCAGGCCGGGCCGAGGAAACCCAGCCGCTCGAGATGGCGGGTGAGGGAGTGTCCGTACCTTTCGTGGCCGAGCACCGCCTGCGTCCTGGTCTCGGCGAGGTGAGTCTGCAGGCGAACATCGAACTCGCGCGCGAGGTCGCGGCACGCCGTCAGGAAGTTGTCGGAGCAATGCAGCGGGATGGTCGGCCCGAGTGCCGGGCGCAGGCGCGACCGGTCGTGCGACCAATGCTCGAGGATGTCGCGGCACGCCGCAACGCTCTGCTCGAAGGGCGCGGCGCCGAGGCGCCTGACCTGCTCCTGCATGGCGGTCGGGAAGCTATCGATCAGGCCGGGCAGGGCCTGGTACAGCGTGCGGTCGGCCATCATCGGCGCGATCACAGCGCGCAGGCCGACCGCTGCGTAGGCTTCGGCGACCGCGTCCATGCCGTCGCGGCTCGGGCAGGGAAACTCGACGAAGAGGTCGAAGGCTGCGGTGCAGCCCTTGCGCACCAGCTCGACGGCCGACAGCGCAGCGCTCAGCCGCTTGTCCTCCGTGCTGCGATTGGCATTCGCGGCGCCGACGCCAGACAGGAACACCTCGAGCGGCAAGCGATCGCCGACCAGTCCCTTGCCCAGAGCGCCGTGACTATGGGTATGGCCGTTGACCAGGCCCGGAACGAGCAGCCGATCGGCGGCGTCGACGATCTCGAGGTTGGCGTCAGTGATGGTGCCGGGCGGCTCGATGGCCCGGATCGTGCCGCCGTCGAGCAGCATGTCGGCGAGCCGAGCCTCCAGGTCGGCGCGCAGGATTGTAGCGCCGCGGATCAGCATTGGTGACTGCCTGCAAGGGGAACGATCCTTCGCCCTATCTCGATATCACCTTGTCCTGGCGCAGCTTGGCGATCGCCTCGGCGCTGTAGCCCATCCTGGTGAGGACCTCGTCGGTGTGCTCGCCGAGCAGTGGTGCGCCGGTGATGTGCGGCTTGAATGACGAGAACTTCACCGGGCTGCCGATCGTCAGGTACTTGCCGCGCTTCTCCTGGTCGACCTCGACGATCGAGCCGCTGGCGCGCAGCGCCGGATCGTAGGCGATCTCCTTCATCGACAGGACCGGCGCACAGGGCACCTCGAACTTGCGCAGGATGTCGACAGCCTCGAACTTGGTCTTGTCGGCCAGCCACTTCTCGATCTCGGCGAAGATCTTGAAGATGTGCGGCTGGCGCGCCTTGGTCGTCGCGAAGGCGGGATCCTTGGCCCATTCGGGATGGCCGATCGCCTCGGCGGTGCGCGGCCAGTTCTGCTCCTGGATGGTGAAGTAGATGTAGGCGTTGGGATCGCTCTCCCAGCCCTTGCATTTCAGCACCCATCCCGGCTGGCCGCCGCCGCCGGCATTGCCGCCGCGCGGCACGGCCTCGCCGAACGGCGTGTCGGGATACTGCGGATATTCCTCGAGATAGCCGACATGCTCGAGCCGCTCCTGGTCGCGCAGCTTGACGCGACAGAGGTTCAGCACCGCGTCCTGCATCGAGACGGCGACCTTCTGGCCCTTGCCCGTCTTCTCGCGATGCAGCAGCGCGGTCAGGATGCCGATCAGCAGGTGCATGCCGGTGTTGCTGTCGCCCAGCGCGGCGGCACTGATGGTCGGCGGGCCGTCCCAGAAGCCGGTCGTCGACGCCGCGCCGCCGGCGCATTGCGCCACGTTCTCGTAGACCTTGAGATCGGCGTAAGGCGATTCGTCGCTGAAGCCCTTGACCGAGCCGAAGACCAGGCGCGGGTTGAGCTCCTGGATGCGTTCCCAGGTGAAGCCCATGCGATCGAGCGCGCCGGGGGCGAAATTCTCGACCAGCACGTCGGCCTCGCGGATGAGCTGCTCGAGGATCTTCTTGCCTTCTGCCGTCTTGGTGTCGAGCTCCATCGACTTCTTGTTGCTGTTCAGCATGGTGAAATAGAGGGCGTCGAGATTGGGCACGTCGCGCAACTGGTTGCGTGTGACGTCGCCGACGCCCGGCCGCTCGACCTTGAGCACGTCGGCGCCGTACCACGCCAGCATCTGCGTGCAGGCCGGCCCCGCCTGGACGCCTGTGAAGTCGATGACCTTTATTCCGTCGAGCGGCAGTACCATGTCCCAAAATCCCCAGATCAAGATGCGCGATTGTTCCCAGTCGCCGACGACACCGTCAAGCAATGCTCGCTATCGGCATGGCAAGGCCTCGGTGCCCGCGGCGCGCCAGCGCTTCAGGCAGTCGTTGCCCTCGTCGAGGACCAGCGGCACGAAATACAGGGCCTGCTGGCCGCTGATCAGCTGCTGCTGATTGATCCAGGTCCCCGGCGCCGGCACATCCGTCGAGTAGCGGATGGCCGATTGGCCGGGGTCCGCGGTGATCGTCGGAGTCTGGACGACCGGTTCGGGGCCGTAGATCGCCGCGGCGGTATGATCGCCGACGCGTCGCCCGCCGCTCACCAGCCACAGCTGGGTCTGCTTGGCCGACGCATAGGGGAAGAAATCGGCCCGGCCGGTCGGCGGATAGGGCACGGCGTAGAGGGCGGGATCGATCTCGACCTTCAGCATTTGAGGCCTGCCCGCCGGCGCGGCGAGGATGTCGGCGCGCAAGGCGCCGTAAAGACCGCCGAGCTCGGGGACGGCGAGCTCGGTCGCCGAGGCGAGGCCGACGCGGCCGAGCGGCGTGTCGATGACGACGGGTGCATCGCCCGGCGTCGCCCATTGCGCCTCGTCGGCGCCCAGATGGATGGTGCGATAGCGGCCGAGGATGGAGCCGGTCGGCCCGGCCATCACGACCGTGTGGAACAGGCGCGCGCCGTCCCGTTCCGGATAGCTGCCGACCAGGTAGCCCTTGCCGGCGCGGGCGGCACTGGCGAGCGTCTGCTCGAAGGCGCCGCCCTGGATCTCGGCTGCTTCCTCGATCTTGTCGGGCGTCAGACCGGAGGGTAGGGCGGACAGCGCCGGCAACACCATCAGCTCGCGTTCCTGCGGGCGCGTCGATGTCATCAGCGATGGCCCGTCAGGCCATTGCGTGGCAGCAAGGAATGCGGTGCGAAGCTTCGTGGTCGCGTTGCCGTCGACCGGTGCGCGATGCAGCGCGAGCAGGGGCGTATAGATGCCGGGCCGGCGGCGCGCCAGCGCCGCGCTGCGCGTGGCATCGGCTTCCGACGGCGTGATCGTCGTGCTGAACACGCCGTTCAGGCCGGGCGGCAACACTTCCGGCGGCACGACCGGCGCCTGCACGAGCTTGCGGCCGGCCGGCGACCAGATGCTGGAGCCGCCGTTGTAGTAGAGCTTGCCGCCGGTGATCGGGTTGGTCTCGATGCCGCTGCGCGTCGCGCCGATCACCCAGACGCCATTCTGGGCGCTCATGTACTGCACGTTGGCGACGGTCGAATGGTTGCCGGTTGCCTCCGCCTTCGGCGTGCCCGGCATCACGCGGTCGGAGACCGAGTGCCAGCCGATGATCTGGGCACCGCGCAATGCCGCCAAGCGGGCATACTGCCAGTAGGTGTCGTCGTAGCAGATCAAGAGCGCGATGCGGCCCACCGGCGTGTCGAACACCTCGACGCCGGTGTCGCCGGGGGCGAATACCTTCTGGTCCTGGGGGTTGAGGCCGTTCTTGCGGTACTTGCCGATGATGCCCTTGGGGCCCATCAGGACCGCCGTGTTGTAGGCGAGCCCGGTGCGGGCATCGCGCTCGGCGATGCCGACGCTCATGTGCATGCCGGTGCGCTCGAGGATCGGCAGCAGCGCCGCCGTCGCCTTGCCCGGGATGGTGTCGAGGAAGGGCGCGATCTGGTCGGGACCGCTGAACAGGTAGCCGCTGACCGCGGTCTCGGGGAACACGGCGTAATCGACGCCCTGCCGGCTCGCTTCCTCGGCTGCCTGGGCGAGCCGGCGGACGTTGCCGTCGAGGTCGCCCCATGCCGGCACGAAATCGACGGCAGCGACCTTGACTTGCGCGCGCACCGTCTGCGCTGCCGTTTCGTGGAACGCCACGGCGCACGTCAGCACGAGCGCGACCACCGCCGTGAGCGAAGCCTTGAACATGCGGATCCTCCCCCTCGAGCGACAGCGTGCCATAACAACCGTTCCGTTGCGACAGAGAGTCCGGCTTGGGGCGTTTCATCTTGCTCGGCCTGTCAGCGCGCCGATAAGGTCCCTGCGGGGAAGGTACAGGGGGGACGTGCGTTGAGCGACCAGGCACCGGCGACGAGCGCCAAGCTCGTCGAGGAATACGATCGCAACTGGCATGCCGACGGCACGGTTCGCAGCGGGGCACCGAAATGGGCGAAATACCGCGCCGACATGCTGGGCGAGTTCCCGTCGCCATTTCGTGGCGGCAAGGATCGACTGGCCGTCGAGATCGGCAAGTTCGTCAAGCTGATCAACACCTTGCGGCCGGGCGCCGACGGATCGGCCCTGCTTGGCAAGGGCGGGCCGCTCTCGTTCAGCTACCCTGAGGTCAAGAATGTCAAGGTGAACCCCGAGATGGGCGATCTCGACGCGGTGCTGGGCGAGGTCGTGGAGATGTTCGACGGCATGCCCAACTGGGGCAGCCCTCTCACCATGTGCAACGTGGTGCCGCAATCCAACATCGCGGCGATCGTGGCCTCCATGCTGGCGCAGGTGTTCTCGGCCAATATCCTCGAAGGCGAGTACGCCTGGAACGTGCATCGCGCCGAGCTCGAGACCGCCGGCATGATCGCCAACCTGGTGGGTTGGAACCCGACCCAGGCCGGCGCACTCTATACCTGGGGCGGGGGCGGCTGCTGGATGTACGGCCTGAAATACGGCCTGACTCGCGTGCTCCACGAGTCGCGCACCAAGGGCGTGCGCACCGACGCCAAGGTGATCTGCTCGCAACAGGCGCACTACGTGCAGCACAATGCCAGCGACTGGCTGGGGCTCGGCATGGACAATATCGTCCCGGTCCGAACCCACGTCGCCACCAACCAGATGGACGTCGAGCATCTCGAGGAGATCCTGAAGGATTTCCGTGCCCGCAAGGTCCCGGTGGCGGCGGTGGTCTGCACCATGGGCACGACCGACGCCAACGCCTTCGACCCGATCGGCGAGGTGCGCCGGCTGCTCGACACCTATCCCAACCCGCCGGGCTACGGGAAGGCCGTGCTCTATGCCGACTGCGTGGTCGGCTGGTCGTGGCTCTATTTCAAGGATTACGACTTCGACGCCAACCCGCTGGGCTTCTCCGAGCGCGTCCTGCCGGTGCTGCGCAAGAACGCGCAGATGATCAAGGAGATCGTCCACGCCGATGCGCTCGGCATCGACTTCCACAAGGTCGGCTGGGCGCCCTATGTCAGCAGCTGCTTCGTCTACCGCAGGGCCGACGATTTCGAGACCCTGCTGCGCCGCGGCGCCGACGCCTACCTGCAGGTCCGCACGCCCTACAACCCGATGTACTACACCGCCGAGGTGTCGCGCAGCGCGTCGGGTTCGCTGGCCGGCTGGGCGACGCTCAAGTACTTCGGCATGGAGGGCATGCAGGCCGTCCTGGGCGGCATCCTCGAGACCAAGTACTACCTCTACAACCTGTTCAGCACGCAGCCCGACCTGGTGTGCGTCAACCCGGACGACACCGGCCTGGTCACGCTGTTCCGCGCCTATCCCGACGGCATCGACGCCAAGCAGCAGTTCGAGCGCGAGCTCAAGGATCCGTCGCATCGCGCCGAGCTCCTGCGCCACAACGAGCTCACCGAGGCGATCGGCGACAAGCTGTTCGAGTGGGTGCGCAGCGGCAAGAAGATCGACGGCCGCTACACGCCCTATCTCAGCCTGACCACCGGCTTCCGCAACACCGAGTACAATCGCGACGGCACCGATCCCGAGGCCGTGGTCTATGCCCTGAAGTCGTTTCCCATGAACGTCTTCATCACCCCCGAGATCATGCGCTGGGTGATCCGCTGCGTGCGCGCCGCGCGCGACGAGGTTCTTGGATCCCAGCCGGCGAGATGAAAGAACGGCGATGAGCAGCGTGCCCGAAGCGGCCAAGCCGATGAACCTTTGGTCGGTCACGGCGCTCGGCATCGGCGCCATGGTCGGCGCCGGCATCTTCGCCTTGCTCGGCGAGGCCGCGGTGCAGGCCGGGCGCGAGACCTTCCTCACCTTCCTGCTGGGCGGCGTGGTGGCACAGCTCTCGGGCTATTCCTACGCCAAGCTCGCCGCCCGTTACCCCGACGCGGGCGGGATCGCCACCTATCTCGATGCGGGATACGGCGCGGGTCGCTTCGCCGGCACCGTGTCGATCATGTTCTTCATCATCCAGGCGGCGGCGATCGCCCTGGTGGCCAAGGCGTTCGGCGCCTATGCCGCGTCGCTCGTGCTCGGCACGACCAGTCCTATGTGGAGCGACGCGTTGGCGACGGCTGTGGTCCTCGTCTTCGTCGCCCTCAATGCCGGCAACGAGGAGGCGGTCGGCAAGGTCGAGATCGTGCTGGTCGTCATCAAGCTCGTCATCCTGGTCGTGCTCGCCGTCGCGGGCTTCAGCGTCATGTTCGGCAAGCCGGCGGTCGAGCATCCCGGTCCCGGCTTCATCGGGCTGGTCGATACGGTCGGGCTCACCTTCCTCGCCTATGCCGGCTACGGTCTGATGACCAATGCCGCCGCCAGCGTCGCCCGGCCCGAGGCGGTCATCCCGCGCGCCATCCTGATCGCGGTCAGCACCGTGATGGTGCTCTATGTCGCGCTGGCGATCGTGGTGGTGGGCAGCCTGACGCCGGCCGAGCTGGCGCGCTACGCCGGCACGGCGGTCGCCGAGGCGGCCAAGCCGGTGCTGGGCCAGGCCGGCTTCGTGATCGTCTCGATCGGCGCTCTGCTGGCGACCGCTTCGGCGATCAACACGACGATGTACGGCATGATGCAGATGTCGACGGCGCTCGCGCGCACCGACCATCTGCCGCGGATGTTCGGCGAGCGGCTGTGGGGCAGCTGCACCCGCGGCATGGCGGCTGCGGTGGTCGCCCTGCTGATCGTCATGAACATCTTCAATCTCAATGCCCTGGCCCACATCGTGAGCGCGACCTTCCTGATCGCCTATCTCGCGGTGCATGTCGCGCACTGGCGGCTGCTCGACCAGACCGGCGGCTCGCGGCTGCTGGTGGCGCTGGGCATCCTGGCGATGGCCGGCGTGCTGGCCCTGTTCCTGTGGTCGACGGCGCTCACGCAGCCCTGGTCGTTCGCCATGATCGTGCTGTTCGTCGTCGTGAGCTGGGCGACGCAGCTCGTGCTGTTGCGCCCCTAGTGCGGCGGCGGCTCGCCTCGGTCGGGCTGATCGCCGGCCTGCTCGCCCCCCCGGTCGCGGCGCAGCAGGACCCGGCCGAGCCCGGCATGCACCACGTCGGCCGGATCCACGACCGGCTGCGCGCCGCCAAGCAGCGCGATTCGGTGTCGCTCAACCAGGAATTCAACGAGGCCGGCCAGCGCTACACCAGAGCGAAGAAGGAGATCGACGCGGTGACCGGCATCACCTTCGCGTTCGACGAGACGGCGATGAGCCAGTGGGGCGTGCCCAATGGTGGCTACGGCGCCGTCCAGGCGCTGTTCATGCCGGCGGTCCAGTGGAAGGCGTTCGACCATACCGCGATCGGCACCGGCTCCTTCCAGTTCTCCTACATCGCCGCCCAGTACTGGTCGGGCGCGACCGGCACCACCAAGCAGGCGCGCCTCAACCTCAACAGCCCGATCAACGACTATCCGTTCAACGACCTGGTGTTCGCCCAGGCGAGCTACACCCAGGCGCTGCCCGGCGACTGGCTGGCCGTCACGGTCGGCCAGTTCCCGATCGCCAACTTCGACGGCAACGCCTACGCCAACAACCAGCAGGTCAATTTCCTCGGCTACTCGCTGTCGCAGAACGGCAGCCAGAACTACTCGCAGGGCAGCCTGGGCGCCTATGCCCAGCTCAACCCCAGCAAGGAGGTGACTTTCGCCGGCGGCTTCCAGGATGCCAGCAACGTCGCCGGCAACTACGTCCAGTTCTCGACCCTGGGCGCGGGCCTCTACGCCTGGTTCCTCTACGGCGCCTGGACGCCCACCCTCGCCGGACTGGGCCAGGGCAGCTACGCCGTGATGTACTACAACCTGCCCAGCGTGCCGGCCCAGCCGGTCAAGAGCGACGGGCTTTCGTTCAGCGTCTCGCAGGCGCTCGACGAGCGCTGGGCGCTGTTCTTCCGGGCCAACACCGCGTGGGGCTCGAGCTGGTACATCCAGACCTCGGTGGCGGGCGGCGGCGTGCTCAACAATCCGCTCGGCCGCAACCCGCTCGACCAGATCGGCCTCGGCGTCGCCTGGAACCAGACCAACCTGACGCTCTATCCCAGCGGCGTCGCGCGGCCGAGCGAGACCATGATGGAGCTCTACTGGGCAACCACGATCGGCAGCCGCCTGCAGATCACGCCCGACCTGCAGCTCTATTTCCAGCCTGCGCTCGCACCCTACGCCGGCATGGCCGCCGTGTTCACCATCCGCGCCGGCTTCCTGCTCTGAAGCGCGCGGAGGACGGGCATGCAACAATGGGCTGGCATCGCCTGCCGGCCGCTGCCACCCTTTTTGCAACGGAACGGGAGGACGGCATGAAGGCGCTGACGGCGGCGCAGGTCGAGAGCTATCGCCATGACGGCTTCCTGTTTCCCTTCTCGGCGCTCGACGAGCCCGAGCGCGCGGCCTGCCTGGCCGGCCTGGAGCGCTACGAAAGCTGGCTCGGCACGCCGGTGCCGCAGGCCGAGAACAAGTGGCGCACCCAGCCGCACGCCCTGCTGCCTTGGTACGCCGGACTCGCGCGCCATCCGCGCATCCTCGACGTCGTCGAGGATCTGATCGGTCCCGACATCCTGGTGTGGACCGGCACCTTCTTCATCAAGGAGGCGCAGTCGCCGACCTTCGCCGCCTGGCACCAGGACTCGACCTATTTCGGCCTCGAACCATACGAGCAGGTGACCGCCTGGGTGGCGCTCACCGATGCCAGCCGCGAGGCTGGCTGCATGGAGGTGCTGTCGGCCCACGGCGCGCCGCGCCAGATGCATCACGCGGCGCTGCGCCTCGAGAACAGCATCAACCGCGCCGGCCAGACCATCATGGAGCCGCTGGACGAGCAGGGCGTCGTCACCATGCAGCTCGCAGCCGGATCGTTCTCGCTGCACCACACGCTCGCGGTCCATCGCTCGGCGCCCAATCGCGCACGCCATCGCCGGATCGGCTGCGGCATCAACTACATCCCGGCCCATGTCCGCCCGACCGGTCCGGTGCGCATGGCGGCGATGCTGGTGCGCGGCCACGACAGATACGGCCATTTCGATCTCTACGATCCGCCCGAGATCGAGTTCGACACGGCGCGCCACGACGACGTGTTCCAGCGCTACTCGGAGAACTATCGCGTGCAGGTCGAGCGCCACGAGCGCCAGTTCGCGAGGGAGAGACCATGATGAACATCAACAGGCGCACGGCGCTGCTGCTGGCCCTGGCGCCGACACTCGCGCCGATCTGGGGCCGCGCCGCGGACTATCCGACCAAGCCGATCCGCCTGATCGTGCCCTATGCGCCGGGTGGCGGCGCCGATGCCGTGGCTCGGGTGCTGGCGCGCCATGTCGGCGATGCGCTCGGCCAGTCGATCGTGGTCGAGAATCGCGGTGGCGCCGGCTCGATCATCGGCACCGAGATGGTCGCCAAGGCCGAGCCCGACGGCTACATGCTGCTGCTCGGCCAGTCCGGGCCGATCTCGATCAACCCGGCCGTCTACAAGACCCTGCCCTACGATCCGGCCAAGGACCTGGTGCCGATCACCATGACCAACTCCTATCCCTACGTGCTGGTGGTCAACGCCAGGCTGGGCGCGCAATCGCTGCAGGAGTTCGTGGCGCTGGGCAAAGCGAAGCCCGGCTCGATGAACTACGGCACCACCGGCGTCGGCGCGGCCAACCACCTGATGAGCGAGCTGTTCTGCCGCGAGACCGGCTTGAAGATGACCCACATCCCCTATCGCGGCACGGCGCTCGCCGTCGCCGACCTGGTGGCGGGGCAGGTGACGATGGTGTTCAGCGACCCGGTGAGCGCCCTGCCGCACATCCAGGCCGGCACCTTGCGCGCGCTGGCGGTCACCAGCCCGCAGCGCTCGCCGGTGACGCCCAACGTGCCGACCATGACCGAGGCGGGCTATCCCAAGGTCGAGGCCGTCGCCTGGCACGGCATCTTCTCCCCGGCCGGCACGCCTCAGCCGATCATCGACAAGCTCAACGCCGAGCTGGTGAAGGCGCTGCGGAAGCCCGACATCGACGACCTGCTGGCCAAGCAGGCGATGCAGCCGGTCGGCAGCTCGCCGCAGGAATTCGCCGCCTTCCTGAGGAAGGACATCGCGACCTGGAAGGAGGTCGCGACGGCGGCGAATGTCAGCGTGGAGTGACTGCAGGAAAGATCCCTCGCGAAGCTCGGGATGACGCCATTCTTGCAGGGCGGACCATTATCGTCGGGATGACGCCAATGCTGGCAACGGGAAGATCACGGACGATCGTCTCGACTGACGCTCTCGACCCCTCCGCCCCTGCGGGGCACCTCCCCGCGCTCCGCGCAGGGAGGAGAACGAGCCTCACCCCTCGAGCTTGCGCTTGATCTCCGTCCAGCGGTCGATGATCGGCATCAGCTTGTCTTCCTTCTCGGCCGGCAGGGTGAAGGTGACGCGGTCGATGCCGATCTGCTGGCAGAAGCGCAGGCCGTCCATCGCCTCGGGCACGCGGAAGATGGTGATCGGCAGCGAGGCGGGGTCGCGGCCGGACTCGCTCGCCAGCTTGCGGAACTTGTCGATCACCACGCCGACGCCCGCCGACTCGAGCCGGTCGGCACGCGGGATCCAGCCGTTGCCATAACGGATCGCGCGCCGTGCCGCGTAGGGGAAGGCGCCCCCGACGATGATCGGCGGATGCGGCTTCTGGAACGGCTTGGGCCACTGCTTCATCTTGTCGAAATTGACGAACTCGCCGTGATACTCCGGCTCGTCCTGGGTCCAGATCGTCGTCATCGCTTCCATGCGCTCGCGCGCCAGCTTGTGGCGCGTCTCGAACACCGTGCCGTGGTTCTCGATCTCGTCCTGGTTCCAGCCGTTGCCGACGCCGAACAGGAAGCGGCCCTGGCTGAGCTGGTCGATGGTCGACACCACCTTGGCGGTGACGATCGGGTCGCGCTGGGTGAGCAGCGCGATGCCGGTGCCGATCTTGAGCTTGGTCGTCACCGTGGCCGCCGTGTTGAGCGCCAGGAATGGGTCCATGATGTCGTAGTAGGGCCGGATCAGCGGCCCGCCCGCCGGATAGGGCGTCTTGCGCGTCGACGGGATGTGAGTGTGCTCGGGCACCCACAGCGATTCGAAGCCGCGCTCCTCGAGCACCCGCGCCAGCGGGGCGGGCTGCATGGAGTCCGTGGTGAAGAACATCACCGCGCCGATTTTCATGACTCTACCTCTGCTTCTTCTTCGCTACGGATTGACGAACTTGGCGAGCGGCTGCCACTTGGCGTAGTCGGCCTCGATGCGGGCACGGAACTCGGCCGGCGTGCTCGCCCGTGCGTCGTTGCCCATGCCCTGCAGCCGCTCCTTCACGTCGGCGCGCGCCACCGCGACCTTCACGGCGTCCGACAGCTTGTCGGCGACGTCGCCCGGCAGGCCGGCCGGCGCGGCAAGGCCCAGCCACGACACGACCTCGTAGCCCGGCACGTCGGCCGCGATCGGCGGCACGTCGGGATTGAGCGGCCAGGCCTCCCGGGAGGTGACGCCGATGGCGCGCACCTGCTTGTTGGCCAGCGCGCCGTGATAGCCGGTGAAGGTGCCGATCGCCACGTCGAGCCGGCCGGTGACGACGTCGTTGATCTGCTGGCCGGTGTCCTTGTAGGCGACCGCCTCCATCTTCATGCCGGTCAGCGCCTTCAGGTACTCGACGGCGAGATGCAGCGTGTTGCCGACGCCGCTGTGGCCGTAGTTGAGCTTGCCCGGGTTCGCCGCCGCCGCCGCGCGCAGATCCTTGAAGCTCTGGATCGGCGAATTCGCGCCGACCAGCAGCGCGAACGGGAACAGGGTGATGGTCGAGACGTAGGAGAAATCCTTCAGCGTGTTGAACGGCGTCTGCGGATCGGTGGCGCTGATCACGTTGGCCCCGCCGGTGATCAGGTAGAGCGTGTAGCCGTCGGCCGGCTGGCTCATCAGGTACTGCGCGGCGATGCGCTCGCCGGCGCCCGGCTTGGGCTCGACGATGACGCTCTGGCCCAAGGTCTCGATCATGCTGGGCGCGATCACCCGGGCGATCGTGTCCGGGTTCGAGGCGGCGCTGTAACCGTGCACGATGCGAATCGGCTTCGCCGGAAAAGCGGCCTGCGCCGCGCCTGGCCGCGGCACGGCGGCGACGGCCGCAGCCGTCCCCGCCAGGAACGCCCGGCGTCCCCAAATGGCTTTCATTGTCTCTCCTCCCTAAGCTTCGACGGCCCTAGGCGTCGATGGCCCCACACCTCGAGGGCATGGGCGCCTCGTTCTTGGCGCGCGCCTTTTTTCCCCGACGACGGATTACACCCAGCACCGAAATCTCCGGCAAGACCTTTGTCGCCGGCGGCGCCGGTCAAATAGAACGGACCCCTTTCTTGCGGTCGGTGCGGTCGGTGCGGTCGTATCGCTGTGAAATCAAGGACTTGGGCCGGATGATTCTTGCGGTCGTCTTGCGGTCGGGAGGCAATGCCTTGCGGTCGGTGCCACGCCAAGGATTCGCCCGCGAATCTTTGCGTCATTTGCGTCAGTGCGTCAGAAATGCAAGTAGATCAATGAGTTGACATCGACGCCTCTGATCGCGCTTGCGTCACCTTGTGTCGGCCGGTACGTGCTTGCGTCGTCGTCGACCGGGTTCTGCAATTCGATATCCATGGTCATTCCTCCAGACAGCATGATGCACGTCGGGAGTAACCGGCCCGCGCCGCCGAGATAACCCCGTCCAGCCCCCGTGGTTCGCTTTTGCAGCCACGTGCAATCGTGCAATCGAGTGTACACGAACGGATTTCCTCCGGAGCGTGGGCCGCCTTCTGGTGGGCGGCTTGAGGACGTCCGCGCATGCGCGCTGTCGATCACAGGTCGAGGGGCGGCATCGCGTCCGTCGACCGTGGCGAACGCACGAAGCAATTTCTGTTGGCTGCGTGACGCCGGTGAAGCGACGGCAACTGCTGCATCACCGACCTGAAGCGCCGCCAGGGCGAGCTCGACGTCGCGCGCGACGCGGCCGAAGGGCGTCATCGGCACCGCCGAGCTGCTGGAGCGCGAATCGCCTAGTGCGCGCCAGCAGCGCCTGGTCGCCACCCTGCGCAGCTCGGCCGACGCGCTGCTGCGCATCATCGACGACGTGCTCGACCTCTCCAAGATCGAGGCTGGAGTGCGCATCGGCATCGCACAAGGTTCCGAGTGAGATCTTCCCCTTTCTGAATGCCCGAGCAATGCCTTGTACGGTGCACTCGCCCTAGCCGCTCTTACGCGAGTGGCATCTTTCAACCTGCGGTGCGGCGCGCTTGCGTCGAGAGGCGTTCGCAGGGACGATGACGATCTGCGGGCGCCTGGAGCAGGTCGAGGGAGCGAGTCACATGATCAAGAGATTCCACGCCTTGTTCGTCGGTCATATCGACCTCGACAATATCGGTCTTCAGGGGACGCCGGCCAATGATCGCCTGTATTCCAACCAGCGCCTGAGCGAGGTGTTCATGACCGCGCGCGATGTCGCGCGGCTGATGGACGACCTCGGCTACCATGCGCTGTGGACCGCGGAGCATCACTTCCAGCGCGAGGGCTACGAGTGCCTGCCCAACCTGGTGCAGCTCGGCCTGTGGCTCGCCACTCAGACCAGGCGCCTGAAGTTCGGCTGCGGCTTCAACATCCTTCCGATGTGGCATCCGATCCGGCTGGCCGAGGACTACGCGATGGCCGACATCGTGACCGACGGCCGCGTCATCATGGGCGTCGGCCGTGGCTACCATAGCCGTGAGGTCGAGACCTTCGGCGCGCCGCTGATCGATGCCGATGCCAACCGGGAGTATTTCGAGGAGCAGCTTCAGATCCTGCTGAAGTGCTTCAACGAGGACTCCTTCCACTTCAAGGGCAAGTATTTCGAATGCCCGCCGCCGGTCGACTACCGGGGCTATCGGCTGAAAGACATCACTGTGGTGCCGCGGCCCAAGCACCTGCCGGTCGATATCTGGATGCCGATCGCCAGCGGCCGCAGCATCGACATGATGGCGCGCTATGGCCTGAAGGCCATGGTGGCCCTGAACGGCGAGAAGATCCTCGACGACTCGGTGCGTGCCTACCAGGCCGCCTGTGCGCGTCACGGCCGGCAAAAGCAGCTCGGCGAGGACGTGATCTGGGGCGCTGGTCTCTATCTCGCCGGTAGCCAGGCGGAGGCGATCGAACGCATAGAGCCGGCGCATGACGAGCGCTACAAGTGGTTCGCCCCGTTCGGCATGGTGCGCTATGCCGACGAGCAGGGCCGCACCTGGGGCACGCCGGGCGCGCCGGCGCGCGTCCCATTGATTCGCGACGGCGTGAAGCAGAAGGCGTGGTTCTGCGGCACGCCAGGCGAGGTCATCGACGGCATAAGGTCGATCGAGGCCAAGTATCCCGGACTAGAGGATTTCATGATCCATTGGGCCGAAGGGCTGTCGTCGGCGGAGTTCAAGGACCAGCTTCGCTGGTTCGCCCGCGACGTCATGCCGGCCTTCGGCGGCGAGAGGATCGCCGCGGAGTAGCGTGAGCTGCTGTCCTCCCCAACGCTTGCGTTGGGGAGGTGCCCCGGAGGGGCGGAGGGGTCATGAGCGACACGCGTCTGTGCTGAATATGCATCATACTCATCTGAAGAGCATGGTCAGACGCTTCGACTGAGGCCCATGACCCCTCCGTCCGCGATTACGCGGACACCTCCCCGCGCTTCGCGCAGGGAGGGTAATACAACGCGCGCTTCAGGCGACGGGCTTTACCGATCGGCGCGGACGACGAAGCCGGTGGCGCTGCGATGCACCGACAGCTGCGCCTCCTCGAGGCCGGCGAGGCGGGCTTCACTGAGCGCTTCGGGGAGATCGCTCTCGGCCTCGTTGGGCGTATGCTCGACCCAGAGCAGCACCGGGCAGCGCCCGGGCGTTGCGCGTGCGCCGCTGCTCTGGCCGATGAACGAGACGGTGTAGCCGTGCTGCTCGGCGAGTGCGCGATAGGCGCGGGCGAACACAGGATCCTCGCGGCGTGCGGCAAGGGTCTCGGCGGCGGGTCCCAGCGCCCATCCGCTGGCGGCATAGACTCGCGTCGATGGGCATTCCCTGACGATCTCGGCGATCACCTGGGCATTCTCGCGCCATAGCGGCTTGATGCCGTCGTCGGCCAGGGTCACGGCAGTGGCCGCGACCGAAACGAACGCGAGCAGGGCGAACATCGGTCGGTTCCCGGCCAGTCGCGCCGCCGGGGCCGCCATCAAGGCGCAGACCATCACGGGCACGGCGAAGAGATAGCGGTCGATCACGATCGGCATGACGGCATGAAGCGCGAGCACGAGCGCGATGCTGGCGGCGAGCGAACCGGCGATCACGAAGAGATAGGGCCGGTCGCCCTCGACGAGGCGGCGCGGATGCTTCCACAATCCGGCGAACACGACAGGGTTGTGCCACAGCGCGGCGCCGCCAAGGGTGAGCGGAACGACGAAGGCTGCCAGCAGCGGTGTATCGATCCAGCTGTGATCGAGCTCGGCCAACCAGTGCGGCGCCTGGACGAGCGCCATCGCAAGCATGAAAAGGCCCGACAGGACGGCCGCCGCGAAGACCAGGATCGCCCAGCGCCGAAGGCCTCGGACAAGGGCACACACGACGATCGCGCCGGACAGCAGGGCGCCGAACAGCCCGCCGACATAATGAAGTCCGATCGAGGCCCCTGACGCGACGACGGCGATGAGGGCGATCTCGAGATCGTCGCGCAATGCGAGGTCGTGCCGGGTCGAGGCGACATGGCGGGCGACGATCGCAAGTGTCGCCATGGCCGCCATCTGCCAGAAGTACGACCGGTAGGTGACGAAGGCGTCCATCGCCTGCGGCAGTGACAGGGTGAGCAGCAGCAGCGCGGCCGCGAAGCCGGCCTGGTCGGGCCGCCGTCGCCCGAAGCGGAGCGCGGCGAGGCTCATCAGCCCGGCGGCGAGCAAATTCGAGACAATGCGGCCCGAGGCGATCGAGCTGACGCCGATCGAGCCGAGCAGCGTCGCCCACGCGTTGAAGACCGGAGGATGCGTGTCGCGCATCCAGCCGTCGCGCACGAGCGCCCGCACTCCATCGCTGCTGTCGGACAGGCGCAGGGTCCAGAACTCGTCGAGCCAGGGTCCGCGCAATGCGGCATTGGCGACGAGCATGGCCAGGATCGCGCCGACTGCTGCTGCGGCGGCGATGCCGAAGGCGGAAAATTCCAGCCGGACGGGCCGGGAGGCTGCGGCGAGAGGAGCGCGCGCGTCGACTTGGTCGGTGCTCAGGGGCTTCGAGGCTCCGCCGGTTCACCCGGTACGGATGTCCGAACGGAGCGCTAAGCCGCAGGTTGCGACCTGCCGCACGCTCGGTCCGCAATCGGACGATGAGGGCGGTGACAAGGCGGTGACCCCGATGTCTTCGCTTCCGGACCGCGTAGTCAGGAAGAAGATGAGTTTAGCGCCGCAGCTCTGCCGTTCGCGCCGCGTCGATGGCGCGGCCGTCCGTCGTGATCGCGACACCATACTCGCGCTCCGCCGCCGCCGCGCTCACCACGCCGTCGCGGACGTCGCGCAGGACGCGGGCGGGGTCGCGCGTGCGCGGATCGCCGTAGCCGCCGCCGCCCGGGGAGATGGCGCGGTAGGCGGCGGGGCCGTGGCGCTGCACGCCGTACTTGGGGGCGTGGATCGTCGTGCCGTCGTGGGCCAGGGTCAGGGTCACCTCGCCGCCGACGCCGGCCTTGCCGCCGGCGGCGCCGTAGCTCGAGGGCGCGCCGACGCCTTCGCCGCGGAAGGCGTAGTCGGCCGCGGTGAACATCTCGACCTCGTAGTCGCAGCCGGCGCCGCCGCGGAAGCGGCCGGGGCCGGCGCTGTCGCAGCGCAGCTCCTGGCGGCGGAAGCGTACCGGGTAGAGCTGCTCGTAGGTCTCGAGGTTGGGCAGGGTGAGGCCGCCCAGGGTGATCAGATGGCCGATCAGATGGAAGCCGTCGCGGCCCTCGACGCCGCCGCCGGCCGGCGCACCCGCCCACTGGTACATCACGAAGCGGCTGCCGTCGTCCTTGAGCCCGGCGGTGACGGAATGCACCGCCTTCGACCAGCCGGCCGAGGCGCGCTCGGGCAGGGCCTGGCCCAGCACCTTCCACATCACGTGCACGATCTCGTGCGCCACGAACACGGTGTTCATGGTCATCGGCGCGGGCGGCCGCGCATTGACCAGGGTGCCTTCGGGCAGGCGGATCTCGACGCTGCGGAAGGCGCCCTCGTTGCGCGGCAGGTCGGGTTCGAAGAACGACGACAGCGCCATGAACACCGCCGAGGTCGAGTTGGCGATCGAGCTGTTCTTGAAGCCCTTGACCTGCGGCGAGGTGCCGGCGAAATCGACGACGAGCGTTGAGTCCTTCACCGTCATTGTGACGGCGATGCGGCCGTCGATCGGCTCGAAGCAGTCGTTGTCGACCGTCTCCTCGGCGCGCCACACGCCCTCGGCCAGGCGGTCGATGCAGCTCTTGAAGCGGCGGTCGGCGTGGGCCAGCACGCCTTCGAAGAAATCACCGGCACGGTCGGTGCCGAGCTCCTCGACCAGGCTGGCGAGTCGATCGGCGCCGATGCGGGTCGAGCCGATCATGGCGCGCAGGTCGCCGTCGAGCGCTTCGGGCAGGCGGGTGTTCAGCATCAGGAGCTGCCACAGGTCCGCCCTGGTGCGGCCGCGCTCGATCAGCTTCAGCACCGGCAGGCGGATTCCTTCGTGGAAGATCTCGGTCGCCGCCGAGTTGTAGGTGCCGGCGGCGCCGCCGCCGATGTCGGCCTGGTGGGCGCGGTTGCAGGCGAACGCGACCAAGGTGCCGGCGACGAACACCGGCCGCGCGATCACCCAGTCGGGCAGGTGGTTGCCGCCCGCGGTGTAGGGATCGTTGAGCAGGAACACATCGTCCGGCTCGATCGCGCCTCCGAAGTCGCGCAGGATGGCGCGCACCGCGAAGCCGCCGCCGCCGGTATGGATCGGGATGCCGTCGGCCTGGCTGATCAGGGTGCCGCGCGCGTCCGATATGAAGCACGAGAAATCGTGGCTCTGGCTGAAGATCGGCGAGCGCGCCGTGCGCGTCATCACCCAGCCCATCTGATGCGAGATGTGGTCGAGCCGGTTCTGCACCAGCGCCAGGGTCACGGGATCGAGCGGCGTGCCCTGGGACGTATTCGCAGGCGTGCTCATGAAAGGCGGCCTCCGACGTGAACCAGGAAATCGTCTCTGGCATCGACCTCGAGCACATCCTCGGGGCCGATGAAGGCGGTGGTGGTGCGCTCCTCGACCAGCAACGGCCCGTCGAGCCGGCAGCCCGGCGCGAGATCGGCGCCGTCATAGACGGGCACGTCGCGCCAGCCCTGGGATTGATCGATCCAGACCTGGCGCGTCTCGCGCGGCTTGGGCGGCGCGGCCTGCGGGGCGCGCGCCTTGGGCGGCGTCCAGTCGAGCAGGCCGCGGCCGACGACGCGCAGCGCGGTGATGTCGATGCGGCCGGGCTGGATATGGCCGAACAGGCGTTGGTGCTCGGCTTCGAAAGCCTTTCGCGCGGCGGCGGCGTCGAAGCCTTGGGCCGCGATCGCGACGCGCACCGGCCATTGCTGGCCCTCGTAGCGCAGGTCCATCTCGCGCTCGAGCACGGCGCTCTTGCCATCGAAGCCTTCGCGTGTCAGCGCGTCGCCGGCACGGGCCTCGAGCTGGGCGAAGGTGGCGTCGAGGCTCGTGCGATCGACCTTGTCGAGATCGGCGAGATAGACCTGCAGGTAGTCCTGCCGCACGTCGGACTGCAGCATGCCCATGGCGCAGAAGGCCCCCGCCGCGCGGGGCATCAAGGCGCGCCGGCAACCCAGCGCGCGCGCCACGGCGGCGCCGTGCATCGGTCCGGCGCCACCCGCGGCAACGAGCGTGAAGGTCGCGGGATTGTGGCCGCGCTCGATGCTGAGCCGCTCGACGGCGTGCAAGAGGTTCTGCTCGAGCAGGCGGATCACGCCGGCGGCCGCCGCCTCGATCGACAGGCCGAGCGGCCTGGCGAGCTTCTCCTCGATGGCGCGGCGCGCCAGGGCGCCGTCCAGGGTCACCGCGCCGCCGGCCAGCGGGCCGGGACGCAGGCGGCCGAGCACGAGCTGCGCATCGGTCACGGTCGGTTCCTCGCCGCCCAGCCCGTAGGCGGCGGGACCGGGGCGCGCGCCGGCGCCGCGCGGGCCGACATGCAGCAGGCCGGCATCGTCGACCCAGGCGATGGCGCCGCCGCCGGCGCCGACCGTGTGGATCTCGACCGACGGTGTGGTCAGGTGATAGCCGTCGATGGTGAGCGCGTCGGTGACCGGCACCTCGCCCTTGGCCATCACCATGACGTCGCAGCTCGTGCCGCCGATCTCCATCGAGATCAGGTTGGCGGCTTCGCCCGGGGCAGCGCAGCCCTTGAGCGCGCCGACGCCGGCGGCTGGGCCCGACAGCACCAGCATGACCGGCCGGCTGGCGACCTGGCCGACCGAGACGGCGCCGCCGTTGCTCTGCAGCAGCAGCAGCGAGCGCGGCAGGCCGAGCTGGCGCAGCTGCTCGTCGAGCGCCCGCAGGTAGCTCGTCACCTTGGGCGCGATGTAGGCGTTGACCACGGCGGTCGAGCCGCGCTCGTACTCGCCCATGGTCGGCATGACCTCGCTCGACAGCGAGACCCATTGGCCAGACCAGCTCTGCGCCAGCCGTTCGCCGCTGGCCCGCTCGTGGCCGCCGTCGAGGAAGCTGTTGAACAGGCAGACGGCGACCGATTCGACGCCTTCCTCGGTGAAGACCCGACCCGCCGCATCGACATCCTCGAGGGCGAGCGGGCTGAGCTCGCTGCCATCGGCGACGATGCGGCCGCGCACCGGCTGGCGCAGGTAGCGCGGCGCCAGCACCTCGGGGAAGGGCGCGCGATGGTCCCACTGGTTCTCGCGGATGCCGCGGCGGATCTCCAGCGAGTCGCGAAAGCCCGCGGTCGTCAGCATGCCGACCTTGGCGCCCTTCTTCTCGAGGATGGTGTTGGTCGCCACGGTCGAGCCGTGCACGAACAGCGCGCAGTCGCGCAGCAGCGCGGTGAGCGGCAGGTCGAGCTGGCGTGCCGCCAGGCGGAGCACGCCCAGCACGCCCTCGCTGGGGTCGGCCGGGACGGACGGAGACTTGAAGATGCGCACGGCGCCTGCGCCATCGCGCAGCACCATGTCGGTGAACGTGCCCCCGACATCGACGCCAATGCGCCAGGGAGCGACCAACGATTCGGAACTCATTGCCGGCGACCTTAGAGCGGGATTTTCCCCGGTTGAAGCGCCAAAGAGCAGCGTTCTCCCACGGAGAAGCGCCCGCAGGCGCGCCTGGGTGCGCTCCTCGGAACATCGCCGTTTGCCACATCCCGGCACGTTTCGTGGGGCCGGTGTGAAATCTGCGTTAAAACTTCGCCGGGCATGCTATTCGACCCGGGCATCGCGAAATTGGGGGCATGCCGGTGCACATCCGCATCCTGGGTGGCATGGAGATCAGGTCTTCGGCGGGGGAGCCAATTCGGCTTCCCACCCGGAAGACGGCGCTGTTGCTCGCCGCTCTCACGCTCGCGGGTGGGAAAGGCGTGCCCCGACAGAGCCTCTGCGATGCATTCTGGGCGGACCGCGGAGAGGCGCAGGCCAGAAGCAGCCTGCGCCAGGCCCTGGTCGCCATCAGACGCCTCGTTTCCAACGGCGAAGCGGGCATGCGCGCCGCGGGCGACGTCGACACGATCGCGCTGGTGGCGCGCCCGCAAGACATCGATGTCCGGCTTTTCGACGACCTGATGGACAAGGGCGAGCCCTGCCATCTCGCCGCCGCCGCAGACTGCTATCAGGGCGACATCCTGGCGGGATTCGCCGTGCCCGGGCCGCTCGACCAATGGTTCGCGCCGCATCGGCGCAGCTATCGACGCAAGGCCCTGCTGCTCGTGGAGCGTCTCAGCGTGCTGACGGGGCCGGACCCGAAGGCGGTCGAGCTCAGCTGCCAGACGCTTGCCGAAAGACTGCTTTCCACCGATCCGGCGGCCGAGGAGGCACACCGCGCGCTGATCAGGCTGCACCAGCGCCAGGGGCGCGTGAACGCGGCGCTGCGCCAGTTCCACCTCTGCAAGGAAGCCTTGCAACGTCAGCTCGGGGCAGAGCCCGAGGTCCAGACTCGCGAGCTGATGGCCGGCTCGCGCCAGGTCGCCGTCGCGATCGATTCCGGACGACCGAAAATCGACGCACTCCCCGCGGCTTCGGCGGCGGCGCCGCGCGAGCTGCCGTCGCTCGCCGTCCTGCCGTTCCAGAACCTGACGTCCGAGCCGGACCAGGACTACTTCGCCGACGGCGTGGTCGACGACATCATCAACGGCCTGTCGCGCTATCGGACCCTGCTGTTCGTCATCGCGCGCAACTCGACCTTCACGTACAAGGGACGGACGGTCGACGTGCAGCAGGTCGGGCGCGAGCTCGGCGTGCGCTACGTGCTCGAGGGCAGCGTGCGGCGCGCGGGCAACCGCCTGCGCATCGGCGGCCAGCTGATCGACGCCACGAATGCGGTGCAGATCTGGTCCGACCGCTGCGAGGGCGAGATCGCCGATATCTTCGCCCTGCAGGACCGCATCGCCGAAAGCGTCGTCGGGGCGCTCGTCCCCCAGCTGCGCGAGGCCGAGATGACCCGGGCGCGCCGCGCGCCGACGGAGTCGATCGATGCGCATCTCGCCTACATGCAGGCGCAGAGCGTCTTCTATACCTGGAGCCGTGACGGGCTCGACAAGGCCCTGCAGCTCTCCTATCGCGCCATCGAGCTCGATCCCGACTACGCGACGCCGTATGGTCTGGCGTTGTCCTGTCTCTACCTGCGCCGCACGGCGGGCTGGAGCGGCGGCCCCGCGCACGAGGTTGCCGAGGCACGCCGCCTGTGCGACCGCGTCTTCGAGATCGGCCGCGACAACTTCCTTGCCCTGGGCGCGGCCGGCTTGGCGCTGGCCGGCCTGCTGGGCGAGCACGAGCGCGGCGCCGCCCTGCTCGACGAATCTCTGGTGCTCAATCCCAATGCCTCGGCCATTCTGGTCCAGAGCAGCTTCGTCAGGATCTGGCTGGGCGAGCCGGAGCTCGCCATTCAGCGGCTGCAGCGCGCCATGCGCAACAGCCCGGTCGACGTGCTGATGTTCTCCATGCACGCCGGCATGGCGCTGGCGCACTTCGTGGCCGGCCGCGACGACGAGGCCTATGCCTGGGCCGAGAAGGCCTTGCAGCGCAACCCCATCGCCGTGCCGGCCGTCCGCGTTGCCGCCGCCAGTGCCGCGCTGCTCGGCCGTCTCCCAGCCGCCACCAAGTACCTGGCGCTGCTGCGCCAGCTCGATCCGGAATTGCGGGTTTCCAATCTTCGTGACCGCATCCCCCTGCGGCGGCCGCAGGATCGCGAGCGGCTGGCGGAAGGTCTGCGCAAGGCCGGGTTGCCGGAATGATCCTGGCCGACCTGTTCTGTGCACGGAAGGTGCTTTTAACGTCGTTTTAACAGGTCTTAAGCGGCCGTCACGACGGTAAGGGGGCGCCATCGTGATATCTGCTGACCAAGCGGCGTAAAGGCCGCAGGCGCAAGCGACCGACGACAGCGGAGACTCACGACATGACGACGACGCTCACATTCCATATGTCGCCTCAGTTCCTGCAGGAGGTGACCGGTTCCTCGACGGGAAGCGGCGGCGCCAGCACCCAGGGCGGCGTGTGGGCGTATCTGTGGAACAACCAGCCGCCCCCCGACTACGTCTCGCCGATCGCCGGTGCGTCGAACAACTGGACACCGCTGATCGCCAACGGAAGCATCACGTCGAATGTCGCCTTGGGTACAGACGGCAACTACGACGTCACCATCAGCCTTACCGATTCCTCGACGCCCAACGGCGTCTCGAGCGGCGTGATCTATCTGCTCCTGCAAAGCGAAAATCCGGCGACGCACAACAATCTCGTCAGCCTGATCGGCAGCAGCGAAGGCAACATCCAGCCCAACGTTTCGAACTGGAACTACGGCTACTCGCAGTTCGAATTCACCCTGTCGAACGCCCCGGCCGACCAGGGCGACCTGACCGCCATCCCGGGCTACGGCCAGCACCTCGCGGTCAATGTCTCGACGATCGCCGGTGCCTCGCGCGGCTACGGAGTTTCCGGCTCGACGCTGGAGGCGGCGCTCGGGTCGGCGGCGGCGCTGAAATATCCCTCGTCGACCACCGCCACGCCATACAGCCCGCTCGACGGCACGGTCTCGATGGTGATCTCGCCGTCGAACGGCAATTTCGGCAGCGGGTACTATCCCTCGAGCAACTGGTCGCAGTATCTCAATGCCTTCGCCACGCTCACCACGACAGCGGGGCAGGTCAACATCTCCGGCATGACCAACGGCGAGCCCGACGCCGCCGGCATCTGGCACAACTCGCAGTACTATTCCTACAACGTCCAGTCGCTGACGCTCGCTGCCGGCAGCTGGGGGAACGCCGGGACTTATTTCAAGTTCAGCCCGAACGCCAACAGCCAGACGCAAGGCTACATGCTGATCAGCCAGGCGACGCTGCAGGACAATCTGTATGCCGCCGGCCAGGGCTACGCGACCCTGTGGCAGGACAGCGCGCTCACCATTCCCTATGCCATCCCGGGCAGCGCGCCGGGCAGCAACCAGTTCAACCCCTCGGCCAACAACGAGTGGGGCAACATCTTCACGCCGCTCTTCACCGGCTTCACGGCGGGCTATTGGGGCGCCCAGGCCCAGTCATCGAACCCGATGGATCGCGCGCCGGCCAGCGCCAGCAATCTCGGCGGCGGGCCGGTCAATCTCGACAACACGATCTACCAGTCGTCGTCCTACGCCTTCGATCTCAACCGCAGCAACACGATTCCGACCTACCAGCACAACGACGCCTACAGCGAGCTGTTCTTCAACCAGTCGAACGTCTACGGCTCGGCCTTCTCGGACAATCTGTCTAACGGGCTGACGCCGGGTCCGCTGGTCCCGCTGGCGACCAGCAGCGGGGACGTCAGCAACATCGATCTCTACGTCTACAGCTCGACCCAGCCCGCCGATCCGTATTACATCAAGCCGGTCGGTGCCAACTACGTCGCCCTGCCGGCCGGTCAGCAGGACTACCTCGTTCCGACCCAGACCTCGAACCTGCAGCTCATCGTGACCGGCCTGTCGGCTGGCACCGTGCTGCGCTCCGATGCCACGCTGAAGCTGGGCATCTATGACGGCAACGGCACGTTCACCTACGTGCCGCTCACCAACACGGCAGGCAACATCTGGCAGAACTACAACATCGCCGGCTCCTCGGCGTCGGGCTGGACCGGCGCTTCGGGCGGCAGCAACGTCACCGGCACCTTCATCATCAACAACCTGCCGGCACCGAGCACCACGCCGAACGGCGGGGTCTACTGGTACCAGCTCGTGGTCTCCGACACGACGGGCGACCAGAAGGTGATCGACTTCTACGCGACCTCGAACGGCACGGTGGGCCAGATCCAGGGGACGCTCAGCTCGATGGCCGCCGATGGCCAAGCGTCCGTCCAGTACAACAACAATCCGAGCCAGCTCCAGCTCAACCTCAATCCGCAGCTCTCGATGCCGGCCGGGTTGCTGACGTTCCAGTACAACAGCCAGTTCTCGCCGATGCCCGCCGCGCCGGTCGCCGGCCAGATCCTGAGCGGCGTTTTTCAGGCAAACAACGCGTTTGCCGGCCAGAACGGCGACGGGCTGGCGACGATCGGTTCGATAACGGGAACAGGGAACCCCACCCTCACTCTGACGCAGGCCTACGATCTGCAGTTCGGCTGGACCGGCCTGAACAACGGCAACACCAACAGCGGCATCGGCACAGGCAATGGCCTGCCGACGACCGCCCAGTGGATTTCGCAATACACCAACAAGATCGTCGCCGGCGACACGGCGATGATCGTGTTCAAGAATGTCGCGACCGGCGAGACGCTGCCGATCAACAACGTGTCGGCAGTGGCCGACCTCGACGGCCAGTGGCAGACCACGACCGGCGTGCAGATCGGCAGCGGCGGGGCTCAGCTGGGCAACGGCACCTACAACGTGACGATGCAGGAGCAGACGCCGACCGGGGCCGATTTCGGACCGGCCAGCGCGCCGCTCGTTCTCACCGTCAATGTCGCCACGCTGGCGATCGGGGCGACCTTGTCGGGCAACGGCGTGCAGTTCGCCACGCTCGGGGCCGGTGCGCCATCCGGCAACTTCCTGCATGTCGATCCGGTCCAGGTCGATCACGCGACCCTGGCGCAGGGCGCCGACGTGCTGCTCTACGCCACCAACAGCCAGGGTCAGCTGCTCGACCGCGACGGTCATACCGGCTCCGGCCTGACGATTGCCGACGCGACGCTGGCGCGGCTCGGCCTGATGAATGCCGACAATGGCCAGAACCTGCTCAAGTTCGGCAACTCGCTGTTCCTGCAGACCGACGAGCAGCTCCACTTCGCGATCCTGAACAAGGACGGCTCGATCAACAGCAACCCCTCGGTCGTCATCACGCCGCAGAGCGACGGCTCGCTGCTCACCACTGTCGGCGGCTTGCAGTTCATCACCAAGGCCGACAACACGCTGTCCAACACCGACTACCTGGCCGACAGCCAGCACGACAGCAACCTGCCGCTGTTCTACCTTCAGCACGGCGCCAAGTTGGCGATCGACGTGGCGGGCAGCGCGGCCAACGTCAACCTGCTGGCCTTCGTCAAGATCGACATCGACAGCCACGGCGCCATGAGCGTGGCCGGCGTGGCCTACGGCAACACCGCCGAATTCAGGAAGGCGGTGAGCGACCATGCCGAGACCGACTTCACCGTGTACGACGGCGGGCGCACCTTCGCGACCGAGAAGACGTGGCAGGTGCAGGGCGACAGCGGCTACTACGCGCCGGTGATGGTGACGCAGTCCGGCGAGATCCTGGTCATCGGCAACGCCAATGCCGACGGCAAGGAACACATAAGGCTGATGGGCGCCAATGCGTTCGGCGTCGAGGACCTGCTCGCCAGTCGCGGCTCCGATTTCGACTACAACGACATGCTGGTGGGCATCAGCAAGGCGACGGGCTGAACCGACGGCAGCGCCTTTTCCAAGAGCGTCGACGCCGACCGTCTCAGCGGTCGGCTCGGCGATCCGAAGTCCTGGAAGCGAAGCAGCTGGGCCGCGCCGCCGTCCAGAGCCTCCGGAAGATCTGCTGCCGCATCGCCCGAAGCCTCAAGGGAGACCCGTAGCAGGATGAGGTCCTCGTTCAGGACGACGTAGACGCCTCCGCGCGCTGGACAGGCGGGCTGGAAGCCTGCGGCGCAATTCAAGCAAAAGTTGTCTCTTCGTGCCGGCCTCCCTAACATCCAGGTAACAAGGGGAGAGCCACGACGTGAGACCATCACGATGACCACGCTCAACGTCGCTTTCAGTCCAACGCTGGTCGGGCCTCTGACGAGCGGCACGCCGCTTTATATCCAGCCCGGCGTCTGGGTCGACGCCGTGTACTTCACCACCAGCGGCGGCACGACGACCGCGAACTGGTCGCAGCTCGTCGCCAATGGCGTGCTGCAGAGCGGTAATCTGTCGATCACGCTTCCGACCGCCTACAATGGCGGAAAGGTCTACCTGCTGGTCTGGAGTGGCGCATCGACCACCGCGGACCCCTTCCAGACCGGCGCTTTCGGCCAGAATCCCTTCATCACCCAGGAATCCGACATCAGCATCGCCAATGCCGAGTCGGACAATTATCGCTTCGACAGCGTCGAGCTGACGCTCAGCGGCAACGTGCCGGCGTCGATCAACGACGTCGCCAATCTCACGTCGGTCGTCGGTTTCGGATTGCCGATGCAGCTCTCCAACGGGACCAACTCGGTCGGCTACAACGTGTCGGGAAGCACGATCTTCTCCGATATCCAGGCCATCAACTCCACCAGCGACAGCCTGGTCTTCCCCTTTGTCGGCGGTCCGCTCGGGACCGGCGACGTCGATCGCTACGGCACCGCTCCGGCATCGGCCTCCCAGCTCACGGTGCCGCCGTTCCCATCAGGAACGGCTCCACCTTTCACATCGAACGATTGGGTGGCCTATGTCAGCCAGCTACAGTCGCCGACGACACTCAATCAGCCGACCTTGAAGCTGGCGGGCTTCTTCAACGGCGCTCCCGATGCCAACGGCATCTGGCACAATCAAGGCTTCTACGATTACAGCCTGAGTTACGACGGCACCAACTTCTGGCTGAGCCCCGCCGCCAACAGCCAGGTCAAGGGCTACATCCAGATCTCGCCGAGCCAGCTCGAGGGCAGCATCTATTCGACTGCCGCCAACGTCCTCGTCTACACCAACAAGACCGACGCGACGCCGTACACGATCTTCAATCCGAGCACGCCGACGCCCTCGGACACGATGAATGTCGGCGCCAACAACCAATGGGGCGACGTCCTCAAGGAATTGTTCACCGGCTTCACGGCGGGATTCTGGCAGGCGCAGGGCACGTCGCTCAACGCCAACGTCAGCGCCACGGTCGATCTCAACAAGAACTGGAACTGGGATCCGACCTATGCCTTCGGCACCAACCAGGACACGCCGCAGACCTACTACGATCACTATTCCCAGATCTTCTTCGCCAACACGAATTCCTACGGCTCGGGCTATTCCGACAACCTGATGGCGCTGTACCGGACCGGCGGCCCGCTGCTGTCGCTGTCCAACGGTGCCGGCGGCGATGTCGACACGCTCAGTCTCACCCTCTATGCCGACGGCGATACGCCGGGCGGATACACGACGCCGACCATCTACAACTACCTGGCGCCGTCCCCATCAGGAACGAACTACGTCGCGCCGCTCTCGAGCTCGGCCGGTTCGGGCGCCAATTCCCTGAGCATGGGCCTGAATTTCAGCGCGCCGGCCGGAACCGTCGGCCAGACGACCTGGCTGCTCGACCAGACCAAGGCGAAGGTGACGCTGAACGTGTTGACGGGCATCACCGGGAATACGCCGAGCTGGACGCCGATCACCCTCCAGGCGTCGGCCGGGCAGTCCCTCTGGTGGAACTGGCAGATCAGCTCCAACGGCAGCGGCTACACGGCGACACCGATCGCCGGCGGCGTGCAGGATCCCGGATCGCTGGTGATTTCGGGCATGCCGATCAACACGTCTCAGGGCGGCGGCATCACCTGGTATCAGATCGTCGTCAGCGCCCTCGACGGTTCGGCGTCCAAGGCATTCAACCTCTACACGACGCTGGAGCAGGACAACAACCTTCAACCCGGCATGCCCGTCATCACCGGCAGTCAGTCCACGATCGAGGCCGGCGTCCTGACAGTCGGCGGGACGATCAGCTATCCACAAGGCGGGACGCCGCTCTTTGCACCCGGCATGTACCTGTCGGGCGCCGGCATCACCACGCCGGTCAAGATCATCAGCAACGGGACCGGCTCGGGCGGGGCGGGTACCTACAATGTCAGCGACACGTCGCTCTCGATCACGACGGAAGCCATCTCCGGCACGTCGGCGCCCGTGCCTGTAAGCAAGAACGGCTACGGCTTCACGCCGTCGGCGACCGCGCAGCAGATCGATGGCGGCGCCAATGTCGCCTTCTCCCTCGCGGCGGCGCCGTTCATCAGCGACCCGACGATCGCGGTCAACTTCCAGAACGGCGTCTTCACCAGCATCGACCCATCGCTCATGGTGATGGGCCCGCAGCCGACCGGCAGCTCCATTCCGATGCTGGGCACGCCGAGCGCCCCCATCGCCGGGACGTTGTCGGGCGGAGTGTTCACCGCGCTCGCGAACACGACCTATACGTCGACGATCAGCATCTCGGCGACCACGAGCAGCTCGTCGGTATCGATCGGCTGGGTCGGGCTCGCGCCCGTGACATATCCGGCGGCGAACCCCAGCCCGCCGCCGATCTGGAGTGGCGGCATCCTGGGAGCTCCCGTCAATCCGAACTACGACGACAATGGCGTCTATCTGAGCCCGGGCTGGACCAGCGGGTATACCAACAAGCTCTCGGCACTCGACTACGGCGTCGTCCTGGCGACCAATACGGCCACCGGCGTGGTGGTCAATGGCGCGGTGACGCAAGCCGACATCGATGGTCAATGGCAGACTCCCGCCATTCCGCTCGCGCCCGGCACCTACACAGTGACGGTGCAGGAATTCCCCGGGGCGAACGGGTTCCAGAACTTCAACCCGGTGGGCAATGTCAGCTCCCAGCTCAACCTGACCATCCAAGCCGCTGCGGTCGGCATCGCGCCGGGGGGCACGCATGTCGACGCCGTGGCGACGGGGACGCTCGATCCGCACGCGAAGTCCGGGGCGTGGATCGACGTCGAGCTCGCGACCGTCGCGGCGATGCTGCAGCAGGGCGCCGCGCTGCTGCTCTATGCGACCGCCGCCGACGGCAGCCTGATCGGCCGCGACGGCCAGAGCGGCTCGGGCGTCGCTCTGGCGGACGCAGTGCTCGCCAAGATCGGCCTGGCCCAGAGCGACAGCGGCCACGACCTGCTGATCACGCGGCAGTCGGTGTTCCTGCCGGTCACCGAGCAGATGCACTTTGCCATGCTGAACAAGGATGGCTCGATCAATGCGACCCCCTCGGTCGCCATCGGCGGGGCGGCCGGCGGCACGCTGGACATCGATGTCGGCGGCGTCCACCTGTCGGCCAAGGTCGGCAATGATCTGCCCGACCTCGCGAACCTCGCGAACCTGCAGCGCGCCAAGGATCTGCCGCTGCTGTTCCTCGCGCACGGCTCCCTGGTGGACGTCGAGGTCGCAGGCAGCGCGGCCAACACCAACACCGTGGGATTCGTCCACTTCGACGTCGATGCCTCGGGACACTTCAGCGTCGGCTCGGTCGCCTACGGCGCGTCAGGCTTCTCCAACGCCGTTCTCGCCAACATGGATCCGGGCTTCAGCCTGATCGACGGCGGCCGCACCTTCGACCGCACGGCAAGCTGGGTGGTCGCCGGCCCGAGCGGCTTCTACGCTCCGGTGATGAAGACCCAGAGCGGCGAGGTCTTCGTCGTCGGCACCGCCAACTCCGACGGCAGGGAGCATATCCGCCTGCTCGGCGAGAATGTGTTCGGCATCGAGGACTTGGCCGCCGGCCAGCGCTCGGACTTCGACTACAACGACATGCTGATCGGCGTGCACCTCGAGCCGTCGCTCGCGCAATAGCGCGTAAGCTATGCACCCATGAACGAGAGATCATCGAACCAGGTGACGCTGTGGGCCTTGGTCCACGGCCCCACGCGGCCGGCGGTGGCAAAGGTCGAATCGGTCGCGCTGAACAGGCTCCTGCCGTTGTAGAACAGCTCGAGGCGCTCGGACTCCGATGTCAGGGGCGTTTCAGCTTGGTGCGGTCGAGCGCCTGGCGGAGCGTCCGCGCCAGGGTGGCGGCGTCGGCGTTCGCCCAGAAATGCACGAAGAAGAGGCGCGGCTCTTCCTTGATCATGTGGCTGTGCAGGGCGGTCACCTCGATGCCCTTGCTGATCAGCTCGCGCTGCACCAGGTTGACCTCGTCGGCCAGCAGCACGAAGTCGCCGGTGATGGCGGCCTTGCCGTCGCCCGTGGGCTGGAAGTTGATGACGTGCGCGGAGCCCATGGCGGGCGGCACGACGTTTCCGGACTCCTTGACCGGCTCGGCACGCGCGATGGTGTATTGGTAGACGCCGCTGTTGGCGACACCCTTGGTGCCGAGAATCGCGTCGAGCGCCTCGGTGTCGAGAGCGATCTTCTCGGTCGCCGGCGGGCTGGCCGGCGGGATCTTGGCCTGCATCAACGCGTCGTGGAATGTCGAGGCCAGTCGCTGCGCGTCGCCGAAGGCGCTGACATGCATGTAGATCGGCGCCACCGGCTCGGCGCGCAGCAGGTGGTTGTGCACGGCGGTGATCTCGACGCCGCCTTCGACCAGGCGCTTCATGACCGGCCCGATCTCGTCCTGGGCAAGGACGAGATCGCCCATCACCATGGTGCCGCCCGGCATCGGCATGAAGGCGAGCCAGCCGCTCAGCGCCAGGGCGGGCTTTATGGCGACGCCATCGACGGTCACCTTGAAGTCAGAGCGGGCCAGGCCGAAACGGTAGACGCCATCGGGCGATGCTGCCGGCATCGGCCGGCCGAGCGTGCTCGCGACCTGCGCCCAGTCGGTATCGGCGGCCGACGCGTTCGAGCTGGCGAGGGCGAGGGCAGCCAGCAGAATGGTGGTGCTTCGAGCAATGCGCGTCACGAGTGCCTCCTTGATCTTCCGATGACCTGCGGCTCCCCCTCTTGCAGTACGCAACGAGCTGACCGATCGTCCTTGCAGGCTGAGGCGCATGCCGGCATTCCTGGCCAAGGCGCGGCGATAGATCGCGGCCGCGGCGGCGACGTCCTGCAGGCCCATGCCGGTGCTGTCGAACAGCGTGATGGCCGCGGCGTCGCCGCGAGAGCGCGAGCCAAGTGGGCCGCCGCCTCGCGCCGGGGTTTTCGGGTTGCATGCGTCGCAGAGGTGGCGCAACGGCGACGGCGCGTGCCTGGATGCGGCCCTGCACGCCGGCGCCGCAGATCGTGGTGACCCGCGAACCGGGCCTGGCAAGATGGCGTGCTGCCAAGGTGGTGGCTGCTCCGGTTCGGTTGATCGTGGTTTCGATAGAGTCCATCAACGCAAGAGGCCGCCCGTTGGCTGCATCGGCGAGATAGATGACCCGGCGATGTCGGCGCGTGACAGAACCAGCAGGCCGTCGTCATTCATTGCCGGCGCCCTGCCGGTTGGAGGTGGGTCTTCCCAGCGCTGCGCGTGCGCGACCTGCTTGCCGATATGCGCCGCCACCATCGCGCGCGCTGTTCAGTCGACCCGGTAAAGCGCCGCACGGTGGCTCGCCGGCAGGAAGGCGATGAGACTGTCGCCCGTGGGCGGGAAGGCGGTGGTATGCGCGCCTTTCTCAGTGGCGATCGATCCGAGGTTTTTCATCGACGTGGTGTCGAGCACGTCGACCGTGCCCGGATCGCCGACCGCGACGTAGAGCTGTCGGCGCTTGCGGTTGAACCAGACGACGTCGGGCATGCCCGAGAGCTTGCTTACGTTCAGCACATTGCCCGAGCCGGCATCGAGCGTGAAGCGCAGAAAAGGCGGCGAGTCGCAGCATCGAAGTCGAGGCCGTGTGCGCCGGCGGCGGGGATGGCAATGGCGCGGGCGACGCGGTCGGGCGAGCGGGCGTCGATCACGACGATCTGCGACGGCTGCATGATGTTGACGTAGAAGACTTGCGCTTCGGGATCGAACACGGTCCAGCGGGTCCGACCCGGCACCACGATCGAGTGACGCATGGTCCGCCCGTCGAGATCGACCAACGACAGGGTGCAGGAACGCGGCACCGCCGGATCGCCGACGTTGGCGGCGAGCACCAGGCGGCGACTCGCGTCGTAGGCGAGGCCGTTGGGCCGCACGCCGACGGCGATCTTGGTCACCTTCGGATCAGCGCCGGGCGCGAACACGCCAATGGTGTTCTCGCCGCGGTTGGACGTGAAGACGAGCTGGCTCTCGTCGCTCACCAGCGCACCCGCCACCGCGGTGAGGCCAGGGATCGAGTAGAGATACTTGGCCGTGGCCGGATCGAACACGTCGACGGCACTGTTGGCGGTGTGCGCGACATAGACGTGGCCGGTCGCGGCATGGACCGCCGCGTGGTCGAAGCCGCCGCTTCCCTTATTGCTGGGAAGGTCGACATGGCCGGTGAGATGCAGAGGCATGGTGGTCACCCGAGCTTGGCAAAGAAGCGGAAGGCGCCGATCAGCACGCCGCCCATTGTCACCAGGCCAAGCGCGGTGACGATGGCGATGCCGACGAGGCCGGCATGCAGGATCTCGATCGCGATCCAGCCGCCCAGCAGCACGACCGCGAGACGGCAGCTCATGGCGATGAGCGGCCATTGCGGCTGGCGCGTCGACTGGAAGGCGGAGTTGAGCAGGGTGCCGGAGACGAAGGGATAAGCGATACCGACGATCGCGAGATAGAGCGTGCCATCGGCGAGGATCTTCGCATCGTCGCTGAACAAGCCCATCCACAGGCCGGGTGCTGCAATGGCGAGCACACTGACCGAAGCCATAGCGGAGGCCGACAGTCCCAGCGCGATCCAGGCGATGCGCGCGGCGCGTGCGAACTGCCGGGCGCCGATATTGCTGCTCATCATGGCGAGCACGGCGGCGCCCATGCTGAAATTCAAGGGGTAGAGCAGGTATTCCAGCCGCACGGCCGTGCCGAAGGCGGCAAGCGACGTGGCGCCCAGCACGCCGGCGTAGGTCGTCAGCGCGGCAAGCGCCGCATTGTTCAGGACCGGCGCGAGCGACATCGGCGCGCCCACCTTCAGGATCTCGCCGAACAGCCTGCGCTCGAAGCGCATGTTGGCGAACGAGAGTGTGATCGCCGTGCGGCCGGAGGCCAGGTAGACCGCGAGCGCCGTCGCCGAGGCGAGGAAGGAGATCACGGTGGCAAGGCCCGCGCCGGTGATGCCGAGCGCGGGCACGGGTCCCCAGCCGAAGACGAGAAGAGGCACCAGCGCGATGTGCAACGCCTCGGCCGCGATATAGACCCAGGCCAGGACCGCCGCATGACCGGTGCCGCGCACGATGCTGGTCAGCGCGCCCAGCAGCCAGTAGGCGATCGCGCCGGCGAAGATCGCGTTGGAGTATTCGAGTGCCGCGGCGAGGACCCTGCCGCGCTCGCCCAGCAGGCGATAGAGCGCGGGGCCGCCCAGCAGGAACGCCGCGCTGAACAAGGCGGCCGCGCCGGCGGCGATCACCAGCGCGTGGCAGGCGAGGGCGTGCGCGTCCTCGGTGCGTCCGGCGCCCAGGGTCCGGGCGATCGAGGCGGCGATGGCGCCGCCCATCGCCATGTTGGCCATCTGCTGCATCAGCATCAGGAACGGAAACACCAGCGCGAGGCCGGCCAGTGCATCGAGGCCGAGAGTGCCGACGAAGTGAGCGTCGACACTCGCCGTCACCGCGATCAGGATCACGTTCACCGCGAGGTTCGGTGTTGCGATGCGCAGCACCGTCGGAACGATCGGGCCTTCGAGCAGGAGGCGCGTGCGCGCCGACGGCGCGGCGGCCGGCTTGATTGCAGCGTCGGTCATATCCGGCTCACATCTTGGGCGGCCAGTTGTGCGGCTCGCCGGTCAAGCTGCGGCACCAGGCGTAGAGCGCGTCATACATCACCATGCCGTGGCGCAGCATCTCGTGGTCGTCGGGAAAGACGCAGCTCAAGCCCAGCGAGATGGCGAACAAGCCGGACGATTGCGGCGTCAGGTCGAGCCGCGAGGTGTCGGCGCCGCGCACGATGTCGGCCAGCCGGTCGAGTCCCGGCGCATCGAGCTTGTACTCGCTGATGAAGGCGTCGAAGCTGCACTTCTCGCCGACATGGCTGAACTTCACGTTCGGGATGTCGTAGGGGATGGCGCCGGTCTTCTCGGCCGTCGCCAACACCTGGTCGGCCGGCACGTAGAGGAACTCCGGCTGCTTCTCGATGAAGCGCTGGATCAGCCACGGGCAGGCGATGCGGTCGATCTTGGGACGCTCCCTGGTCACCCACTTCATGACGGTTCTCCTTCCTTGATCTGTTCGGTGGGGAGCCCATCGGCGCGCCAGGCGCCGATGCCGCCGGCGAGGGCCACGGCATCGATGCCGTGCTCGCGCAGCCTGGCGGCGCAGTCGCCGCCGATCTCGAAGCCCCAGGCGCAGTAGACCAGCGCCTTGGCTCCCTTGGGTAGCGAGGCCGCGATAGCCTCGACCCGGTCGGGCGGTGCCCGCCGCGCGCCCTGCAGGCGGACCGGGACGCTGACGGCGTCGTTGGCCAGCCGCGCATCGATGACGATCAGGTCGGGCTCGTCCTGCAGCAGGCGGCGCGCCGCCTCGTTGTCGATCGCGCCTGGCCGAGGCGCGACGGGCATGCCGGCGAAGCGTGCCGCGACGTTCGACCAGGCGATGTTGTTCATGAAGGCGTCGACGTAGCCGCCGACATTGGCGCCGAAGTCGATGTGGTAGGAGTGCTCGTACATGTCGAGCGCCAGCACCGGCGTGCCGCCGGCCAGCGCATGGGTGTGATCGGCCGACCAGACATTGGCCAGCGTGCCGTCGCGCGCCGAGCGGGTCAGCACCACCCAGCCCGAGCCGCCGCCCAGCGCCTTGCCCATGGCGACGAACTCGGTACGCCAGCGGGCGAGCGATCCGAAGTCGCGCGCGATCGCTTCGGCCAGGGCGCCGTCGGGGACGCCGCCGCCGCTTTCGCCCAGGGAATCGAAATAAGCCTCGTGCAGCAGCATGGAGTTGGTGGCGATCAACTCCTCGCGCTTCAGGCCGTTCAGCCGGAAGCCCGGTACCGCAGCCGGGTCGAGCCCAGCAAGCTCGCCGCGGATCGCGTTCAGCCGACGGACCGCGCCGCCGTAGTTGTTCTCGTAGTGACTGGCGATCAGCCGGGCGCTGAGCCCCTTCAGGCGGACCGGCTTGAAGGCGATGGGCTTGGCTTGAAATGGCATTGCGCATGCTCCGTGCTACGGGTGCCATGAAATGATATAAATGTATCTTATATTAATGTAGCCAAAAGATACACATGTTGCAAATTTCGAATCGAGCAGGTACAGGTGAACCATGAGTGACGGCGGAACCCTGGTCCGTGCCCCCTGGCTGCTGCTGATCCATCAGCTTCCGGCCAAGCCGGCCTATGCGCGGGTCAAGGTGTGGCGGCGCTTGCAGGCGCTGGGCGCAGTGACGGTCAAGAACGCGGTCTATGCGCTGCCGAGCAACGAGGAGATGCAGGAGGATTTCGCCTGGCTCGCCCGCGAGATCGTCGAGCTGGGCGGCGAGGCGCTGGTCTGCGAGTCGCATCTCGTCGAGGGGCTGGCCGACGAGGAACTGCGTGAAATGTTCCGCAGTCAACGCAACGAGGACTACGCCAAGCTTGCCGAGGAAGCGCGCGCGCTGGTGGCCCGGGTCGACGGCGAGGGGGCCGAGGGCAGCGCGCCGGCAGCCCTGGCTGACGTCACCGGTGCGGTCGGCCGGCTGCGCAGGCAGCTCGGCGAGACGGCCGCCATCGATTTCTTCGGCGCTTCTCAGCGGGCGACGGCGGAAGGCCTGGTCGCCGGGCTCGAACGCCGGCTTCAGGAAGGGAGTGACGGCATGGGCACGGCACAGGGCACGCCGGCGACATCGGCGCTCGGCGGCAAGGTCTGGGTGACACGCGAGCACGTGCAGGTCGATCGCATCGCCTCGGCCTGGCTGATCCGCCGCTTCATCGACGGCGCCGCCCGCTTCAAGTTCGTGCCCGGCCGCAGCTACGCCCCGCGCGCCGGCGAGCTGCGGTTCGACATGTTCGAGGGCGAGTACACGCACGAGGGCGATCGCTGCACTTTCGAGGTGCTGCTGAAGCGCGCCGGCCTCGACGACCCCGCGCTCGCCGCCATCGCCGAGATCATCCACGACATCGATCTCAAGGACGGCAAGTTCGGCCGCGAGGAGACCGCCGGCATCCGCACGCTGATGGCCGGCATCGCCGCCGGGCAGCGTGACGATGAGCAGCGCCTGACGCGCGGCGGCGCCGTGCTCGACGACCTCTACGACTACTTCAGCGCCGGGGAGAGACCATGAGCAACATCACCCTCGACCGCGCGAGGGAGATCCCGAGCCATGGCGTGCCGTTCGGCGAGGCGATGAAAGTGTGGGCGCGCGTCGCCGCGCTGTCGTTCGGCGGCCCCGCGGGGCAGATCGCCGTCATGCACCGCATCATCGTCGAGGAGAAGAGGTGGATCGGCGAGAACCGGTTCCTTCAGGCGCTCAACTACTGCACCCTGCTGCCCGGCCCCGAGGCGCAGCAGCTTGCGATCTATGTCGGCTGGCTGATGCACAAGACCAAGGGCGGGCTGTTCGCCGGCACGCTGTTCGTGCTGCCCGGCCTGCTCGCGATCATGGCGCTGTCGTGGATCTACGTGCTGCTGGGCAAGCTCACCATCGTCGAGGGCCTGTTCTTCGGCCTCAAGGCCGCCGTGCTGGTGATCGTGATCGAGGCGGTGCTGCGCGTCGGCAAGCGGGCGCTCAAGAACAACGTGATGATCGGGCTGGCGGCGCTGTCCTTCATTGCCATCTTCTTCTACGACGTGCCGTTTCCGATCATCGTGTTCGGCGCAGGGCTGATCGGCTATGTCGCGGGCGTGGCCGGCTACAAGCCGCTTCTCGCCGGCGGCGGCCATGGCAAGGTCGGTGCCAGGCAGGTCGCGGACCGCGAGTCACTGCTGGGCGAAGAGACACCTGAGCACGCCAAGCCCAACCTGCGCTGGTCGATGTCGATCGCCGCCTTGTTCCTCGCTCTCTGGCTGGTGCCGGTCGCGCTGCTTTACTTCGGCCTGGGCGGCGGCAACGTGTTTTCAGAGATCGCGGTCTTCTTCAGCAAGATGGCGGTCGTCACGTTCGGCGGCGCCTACGCCGTGCTGGCCTATGTCGCCCAGCAGGCGGTCGATCACTATCACTGGGTCAAGCCGGGCGAGATGCTGGATGGCCTCGGCATGGCCGAGACGACGCCGGGTCCGCTGATCATGGTGACGCAGTTCGTGGGCTTCCTGGCGGCCTGGCGCGAGCCCGGCAGCCTGCCGCCGCTGCTGGCGGCGACCTTGGGTGGCCTGCTGACCACCTGGGTCACCTTCGTGCCGTGCTTCCTCTGGATCTTCTTCGGCGCGCCTTTTGTCGAGGCACTGCGCGCCAACAAGGCGCTCGGGGCCGCGCTGGGCGCGATCACCGCGGCGGTGGTCGGCGTGATCCTGAACCTGGCAGTGTGGTTCGCGCTGCACGTGCTGTTCGCCAAGCTGGTGCCGACCCAGCTTTTCGGCGCCAGCGTCGGTGTTCCGGTGCTGTCTTCGGTCGACTGGCCGTCGCTGATCCTGGCCGTCGCGGCGGCCATCGCCGTCTTCCGCTTCAAGATGGGCATGATCCCGGTGTTGCTCGGCAGCGCTGCGGCTGGGATGGTTTGCTCTCTGGCGATGGCGGCTCACTGACCCGGCTGCTCGAGGGATTCGAGGCGTTCGCCTTCGTGACCGATCACGGAGGAGGTGATCGAGATAAGTCGTCCAAGGCAGGCAGCAGTCCCACCTCGCTGGCCTTGATCTGCAGCGCGAGGTACTTCGAATTGATTCGGCATTGCGCGAGGCTGCCGGCGATGAACCACAGCCCGGGTTGTGGCGTGCGCGTGAACATGTTGCGCAACTCCTGGCCGTCGCCGAAGCCCCAGATCGGGCCGACCCGCCTGGCAACGGCCTCGCCGAACAGCTTGCCGACCAGGTGCTCCTGGCCCTTGTAGCCGGTCGCCAGCACGACCAGGTCGGCGGGCAGGAGCGTGCCGTCCTTGAGCCGCGCGCCTTCGGACACGAAGGCGTCGATGTCGGCGAACTGCTCGAGCCCGATCGCGCCCTCGGCGATCAGGTCGGAGCAGCCGACATTGAAATAGTACCCGCCACCCCGTGTCAGGTACTTGAACTGCCAGCCCGTGCCGTCCTCGCCGTCATCGAGCTTGAAGCCGACGCGCTCCAGCCGGTCGAGCAGGGGCCTGTCCATCGCCTTGGCCTGCCTGGTGAAGCGGACATGGCTCTGCTTGGACAGCACGGTCGGGATCGACGTGGTGATGAGATCGCAATCCTCGAGCGAGGGGCCTTCGTCGTACAGCGCATAGGGAAGCTGGGCGCTGGGCTCGATGTTGACGACCAGCGTCGGGCTGCGCTGGACCAGCGTCACCTGGGCCCCGCCCGAGTAAAGATCCTGGGCGATGTCATGCCCGCTGTTCCCGGTGCCGATGATCAGGGCGCGCTTGCCGGCCCATGCTTCGCCGTCTTCGTAGCGACTGGAATGCACGACCTTGCCGGCGAAGTCCTTCAGGCTCGGGATGTCGGGCAGGCTGGGGATGCCGCTCACGCCGGTCGCGAGCACGACATGGCGCGGCTTCATCTGCCGGCGCGAGCCGTCGGCGCGGCGCAGGGTGACTGTCCAGCGGCCGTGTCGTTCGTCGTAGCTGCCGCCCTCGAACTCGGTCTCGGTCCAGTAATTGAGCTCGAGGCTCTCGACATAGGCCTCGAACCAGCCAGCGAGCTTGTCCTTGGGGATGTAGGTCGGCCAGCTCGGCGGGAACGGCATGTAGGGCAGGTGGTTGACGTGCACCTGATTGTGCAGGGTCAGCGCGTGGTAGCGGTTGCGCCAGTTGTCGCCGATGCGCCGCTCGCGATCGACGATCAGCGTGTCGACGCCGAGCTGGCCCAGGCGGGCGGCGATCGAGAGTCCCGCCTGGCCGCCGCCGACCACGATCACCGCCGGATCGCGGCCCTCGTAGAGGGCTGCCTGATTGCGCAGGTCGAGCCAGTTGGGGCCGCGGAAGTCGCGCGAATGGGCCTTGCCGGCGCTTCGTCCGCGGCCGGACGGCTCCTCGTATCCCTTGAGCTCGTCGAGCGCCGTCAGCAGGGTCCACCCCTTGGGCTCGGCGCTGCCGTCGGCCGGGGTGAGGCGCAGCACGCCGCTGCCGCGGCCGAATGCCGTCTCGAAATGAAAGATCGCCTCGATCGCCTGGACGCCGGAGCGCATCACCGTGCGCGGCGGCGCGCGATCGCCGCTCAGCGTGAAATGATGCGGCCGGCTGCGCCCGGCGTCGGCGCCGAGGCTTGAGAGAAACCGGTCGCGGCCGCTCGAGGTCTTGATGTTCCACGAGAGCGCCAGCACGTCGCGCCAATGGCTGTCGCGATGGAACAGGGATTCGAGCAGGGCGCGGTCGCCGTGCGTCAACGCCTGCTCGAAGCGCATGAGCCAGCGGTCGGCGAGCGCCGCTTCGGAGTCGATTTCAGCCAACATGGCGCACAGCCTTCCAACGCCGGACGCGGCTGTCCATGGATTTGTTGTGACCTGCGAAACGCACCGTGCTAGCCGACTATCGATGATCGAACGTTCCTTCGTGCCCATCCGCAGCGGTCTGGTCCATGTCGCGTCCTGCGGCAGCGGCCGGCCGATCCTGATGCTGCACCAGACGCCGCGCTCGTGGGACGAATTCCGCGACGTGCTGCCGCTGCTCGGCCGGCGCTATCGTGCCATCGCCATGGATACCGTGGGCTTCGGCGAGTCGACGCCGCTCCCGGCCGGCGAGGATTCGATCGAGGCGTGGGCCGACGCCGCCCACCAGGTGCTGACCGCGCTGGGCCACGACAAGGCGATCATCGTGGGCCATCACACCGGCGCTGCCGTCGCCGTGGAGATGGCGGCGTCGCGGCCGGAGCGAGCCGAGGCGCTGGTGCTGTCGGCCTCGCCCTATGTCGACGCCGCGCGGCGTGCCGCCGCGGTCGGCAAGCGGGCGGTCGTCGACGAGGTCACGGCGGCGGCCGATGGCCGCCATCTGATGGAATTGTGGGCGATGCGCCAGGCCTTCTATCCGCCGGATCGCGGCGACCTGCTGGAGCGCTTCCTGATCGACGCCCTGCGCGCCGGCCCGCGCGCCGCCGAAGGCCATCGCGTGGTCGGCCGCTACGTCATGGAGCCGCGCCTCGCGCTGCTCCGCTGCCCGACCCTGGTGATCGCCCCGACCGGCGACCCGCACGCCTATCCCCACGCCGCCCGCGTCGCCCACGCCATCGCCGGCAGCACCCTGGTCGAGATCGAGAACGGCATGGTCCCGCTGCCCGACCACATGCCGGAAGAGTTCGCGGCGGCCGTCGAGCGATTTCTCTCGTCCCTCTCGCGCTAGAAGAGATCCTCGAGCCGTCCCGTCCGCCCGAGTCGGCGGGGGGCGTAAGGGGAAGCGGCTTGGCCTCTCCCCCCGCTACGCGGGCGGAGAGGAACACGAATCATCGAACCTGCTTGCGGGGATGATCCTCTCCTGACCTCTCTTGCGAGGTGGAAGTTTTGTTTGGTCCCCAAACAAATTGCGCCTAGACTCGATCGATGGCGGAACGGACTCAAGTCGGCATCATCGGCGCCGGGCCGGCGGGTCTCTTGCTGGCGCGCCTGCTCAAGGTGCACGGCGTCGACAGCGTGATCGTGGAGGCGCGCTCGCGCGACTATGTCGAGGCGCGCATTCGGGCGGGCGTGCTCGAGCAGGGCACGGTGTCGCTGATGGAGGAGGCGGACGTCGCCGAGCGCCTGCATCGCGAGGGGCTGGTTCACGACGGCGTCGAGATCACGGTGGCCAACCGGCGTTTCCGCATCGACTTTCGCGACCTCGTCGGCAAGACGGTCACCGTCTACGGCCAGACCGAGATGACCAAGGACCTGATCGCGGCGCGACTGGCGGGCGATGGGCCGATCGTCTGGGAGGCGGCCGACGTCACCTTGCATGACATCGAGTCGGAGCGGCCGAGGCTGCGCTACCGGCTGGCCGGTGTCGAGCACACGCTGGCGTGCGACTTCATCGCCGGCTGCGACGGCTTCCATGGTGTCAGCCGTCCGGCGCTGCCGGCTGCGAAGCAACGGACGTACGAGCGGATCTACCCGTTCGGCTGGCTCGGCATCCTGGCCGACGTGCCGCCCTGCTCGGACGAGCTCATCTACGCCAGCCACGAGCGCGGCTTTTCGCTCGCCTCCATGCGCTCGCCGACGCGCAGCCGCTACTACATCCAATGCGCTCTCGACGAGAAGATCGAGGAATGGCCCGACGAGCGGATCTGGGACGAGCTCGAGCTCAGGCTGCGCTCCGACCCGCCGCCGCGCATCGTGCGCGGGCCGTCGATCGAGAAGAGCGTGGCGCCGCTGCGCAGCTTCGTGTCGACACCGATGCAGCACGGCCGGCTGTTCCTTGCCGGCGACGCCGCCCACATCGTGCCGCCGACCGGCGCCAAGGGGCTCAACCTTGCGGCATCCGACGTGAACTATCTCTGTCGTGCGCTGATCGCCCACTACCGGAAGGGCGACGACGATCTGTTGGGCAGCTACAGCGACACCGCCCTGGCGCGGGTATGGAAGGCCGAGCGCTTCTCCTGGTGGATGACCATGCTGTTGCACAAGCTGCATTCGGCGCAGAGCTTCGAGGCCGAGATGCAGCGCGCCGAGCTCGACTACCTCGCGAGCTCGCGCGCGGCCCAGACTGCGCTGGCGGAGAACTACGTCGGCCTTCCGTTCTGATCGTTCGCCGGGATCACGCCAGAAGAATCGGGCTCGGCGTGGCGCGCTTCCGGCCACGATTGGGTCCTGCGCCTAATCCGCCACGAACAGGATGCAGCGCTCCGGCTGCAGGGCGATCCAAGCCCGGTCGCCGGGCTGGGCGCCGACCGAGGGATGGACGACGCTGCGCAGCAGGGTCGAGCCGAGGCGGAGCTGGCATTCGCTCGAGCCGCCCTGGAAGACGACGCGCTCGATCGCGCATTCTATGGTCCCGTCGATCGGATCGAGGCGGATCGTCACATCCTCGGGCCGGAAGATCACGTCGACCACGGCGCCGGCCAGCAGGCCGCCGCGCGACGGTACGTGGATGGTGCTGGCGCCGCCCTCTAGCGCCACTGTCGCCAGGCCGTCGTGCGTCGCCACGACACGCCCGCGCAGGAAATTTGCGCTGCCCAGGAAGCTCGCGACGGTGCGGCTGGTCGGCTGGCCGTAGACCTCGCGTGGCGCGCCGCTCTGCACGATCCGGCCGGCCGCCATCACCGCCACCGTATCGGACATGGCGAGCGCCTCGGACTGGTCGTGGGTGACATAGAGCGTGGTGACGCCGGTGCGCGAGATCAGCTCCTGCAATTCGAAACGCATCTGCTCGCGCAGCTTGGCGTCGAGGTTGCTGAGCGGCTCGTCGAGCAGCAGGAGCTTCGGCCGGCGCACCAGGGCACGGGCGAAGGCGACGCGCTGCTGCTGGCCGCCCGACAGCTTCGTCGCCTGGCGGGTGGCGAAGGCCTCCATGCCGACCAGGCGCAGCGCGTCCATGACGCGAGTCTTGATGTCGTTGGCGGCCAGCCGCGGGCGCTGCACGCGCAGCGGATAGGCGACATTGGCGAACACGTCCATGTGCGGCCAGATCGCGTAGGATTGAAAGACCAGGCCGATGTCGCGCTCGAAGGCCGGCACCTGGGTGCCGCGCTCGACGTCGGTCACCACCTGGCCACCGATCGCGATCGAGCCGCTGTCCGGCTCCTCCAGCCCGGCGACGCAGCGCAAGGTCGTCGACTTGCCGCAGCCCGACTCGCCCAGCAGGGTGTAGAAGCCGCCTTGCGGGATGTCGAAGTCGATGCCCTTCAGCGCCTGAAAGTCGCCGTCGACGGTCTGGTAGGTCTTGGTGAGGCCTCGCACGGTCAGCATGGTCAGGACTCGCCCTGGCTGGAAAGCAGATGGCGGCGCAGGATGAAGATCACCGGCGTGACGCACAGCAGGATCAGCGTGCCGACCGCCGCCGCCTGGGCGGTCTGCCGGTCGGCCTGCAGCTTCCACATGATGACGCTGAGCACCCAGTTGTCGTCGGACTGCAGGATCAGCGGGATGGTGAACTCGCGGAAGCCGACGATGAACAGCAGCAGGAAGCTCGCCAGCAGCGAGGGCCCGAGCAGCGGCAGGACGACGCGCCGGACCGTGTCGAGCCAACGCCCGCCCGAGGCGGCCGACGCCTCCTCGAGCTCGGAATGGATCTGCATCAGCGAGGCGCGCGAGAGCCGCGTCGAGACGGCGAGGCGATAGGAATAGGCCAGCACCAGGACCCATACCGTGCCGTAGAGGCCGATCGGGATGGTGAGATGCAGCACCATCACGGCAAAGCCGGTGATCACCGCCGGGATGCCGATCGACATGAAGCTCACGGCGTCGAGCAGCCGGCGGCCGGGGAAGCGCAGGCGCAGGATCTGCCAGGCCAGCAGGGCGCCGATCAGGGTGATCAGGCCGGCGCTCAGGCCGGCAACGATGAAGGTGTTGCCGACCGCCGGCCAGAAGCGCCGGTCGGCGAACAGTGAGCGGTAGGCGTCGAGGTTCAGCGCCTCCTCGCTGCCGCCGGAGAAGCTGGTCCACACCAGCACGATGGCGGGCAGGATCGCGCCGACCGCGAGGTAGAGGCCGACGAAGACGAGCGCCGGCAGCCGCCAGCGGCCGAGTGCATAGCGGGTCGGCCGGTAGCCCTTGCCGGTCACCGTGACGAAGCGCTCGGCGCGCCGGATCAGGTGGTTGTAGATCATGAGCAGCACGACCGCGGCGGCGAGGAAGAGCAGGGCGGCGGCGGCGACCTTGCCGTAGGCCGGCAGCTCGTCCTCGGGATTGAGGTCGAAATAGAGCCGGGTCGCGAAGACGTTGATGCGCGCCGGGAAGCCGATGATCAGCGGCATCTCGAACTGCTCGAGCGCCACCAGGGTCGCCAGAATCAGCGGCGCGAGCACGCCCGGTCGCAGCACCGGCAGGGTGACGCGGAAGAAGGTGGTGATGGGGCGCGCGCCCGAGGCGCTGCTCGCTTCCTCGAGCGCGGGGTTCATGGTGCGCATCGCGGCACCCAGCAGCAGGAAGACGAACGGCACCGAGGCGATGCCCTGGCACAGGATCAGCCCGGGCATGCTGAAGATGTTGATCGGGCCGGGCGAGTCCAGACCGAGCAGGGCACGCAGGCCGACATTCACCCAGCCGGCATTGGGCGCGAACAGCAGCGTCCAGGCGAACGCCATGACGATGCCCGGCACCAGCAGGGGAAACAGCACGGCGGTGAAGATCGGCGTGCGCCACGGCAGGTCGGTGCGCTCGATCAGCCAGGCCAGGGTGAAGGCGGTGAAGAAGGTGACCGCGACCGAACCCAGCACGAAGATCGCGGTGTTGGGCAGCACGGTCGAGAGCAGCGGCGTCTTCACGTAGACCTCGACCAGATTGTCGAAGGTCCAGTGCGCGCCGGGCTCGAACGGCAGCATGTCGCTCGGGCCGCGGAACGCGGTGAACAGCAACGCGACCAGCGGCGCCAGCACGAGATAGAGCGCCGCTGCGGCGGCGCCCAGCATGGCGATCGTGCCGGCCAGCCCGAGCTGGCCGCGTCGTCGCCTGCGCCGCGATACCCGGATGGAAGGTGCCGCTTCGTCTGCTTCCACAGCCATGGGCGATCAGCCCTGGCCGCGCACGATCGACATCAGCTTGCGGTAGTACTCGGCGCGCTGGTTCATGGTCTCGACATCCTCGTAGATCACCTTGGCGCCCGCCGCCTTGATCTCCTTGGCGAGCGGCGAGGCCGAGTTGGCGCGGATGTCGGGCTGGCCGGCGACCTCCTCGTAGAGCATCTTGGCTTCCGGCGAGATCAGCCAGGCGACCAGCAGCCGGGCGGCGTTGGGATGCGGCGCCTGCTTGACGGCGCCCAGCACGAACTGCGTCGCCGGCACCACCTCCATCACCTGGTAGCCGACATTGAGCCCGTCCTTGTTCATCAGGAAGGCGCCGCCGGTGCTTTCGGCAACGGCGAGCTGGCGCTCGCCGGTCTTGAGGAAGTTCGCCACCGGCGAGGTCGTGACCAGGAGCTTGCGCTGATCGATCAGCGCCTTGATCCACTTCTCGGTGCGCTCGAGCCCCCAATCGATCGCCAGGTAGCCGCCCAGCCGCGGCAGCAGGAAGGAGTCGGAGATCAGCTTGTCGGTCCATTGCGGATCCAGCAGGTCGTCCCAGCGCCGCGGCACCTGCTCCTTGGCGAGCTTGCTCTTGGCGAAGATCGGCGCGTAGACGAAGTTGTGGTTGGTGACGGCCTCGCCGTCCCAGAAGATGTCGCGCTCCTGCGCGCCGTACGGACGCCAGTCGAACTTCTCCAGAAGCCCGCGCTTCTGGACCTCGAGGGTGCCGCCGAGGGAATAGGTCCAGACATCGACGACGTGACGGCCGGCGCGCTTCTCGGCGATCATCTTCGAGCTCGCCTGCTGGTCGCCCAGCCAGTTCACCTTGACGGCGGGAAAGCGCTTGGCGAATTCCGCCGGGATCCATTGCACCCCAGGCGCGCCGGGCGCCCAGATCATCACCTCGCCCTCCGGCTTTGCCTTCTCGTAGAGCTCGGCGAGCCTGGGCGAGACCGGCACGGCCTGCTGGGCGGCGGCGCCGCGAATGATAGCCGGCGCGGATACTGCCGCGAGCGCGCCCGCGATCACGGCGCGGCGCGAGGGACGCGAATTCCTGTCCTGCATTGACGTGTCCTCCAGATCGGTCGCTGTTGTGTGCTTCGCCCTCTTGTTCGGGGCGTCATGCTCTTCCAGCCCGCGCGCGTCCCGCGCGCTCGTGATTCTCGAGCGCGCGAGACGCGCGCGCGCCGGAAGAGTCCGCTACTCCGCAGCCTGCGCGCGCTGCAGGAAGTCCGCCGGGCTCACCGCCTTGCGCAGCTCCTCGTGATAGGCGTCGAGCCAGTCGACCTTGTCCGAGGCGATGAACGAGCCGCCGCGCGCGCCGCGGTTCAGCTCCGGACGATCGACCGTGGCCGGCACCGTGCCGTCCTTCTGGTGCGCCTGGGCGGCGGCAATCAGGCGCCGGCGCGTGACGGCGATCATGCGGTCGCTGATCGCGAGATGCTCGAAGCTGCGATCGACGATGCCCTCCTCGGGGCCTTCCATGCTCTCGACCATCGCCTGGTCCTGCTGGCCGATGCCCTGGATGCCCGAGTAGGACCGGCCGGCAGCCTGCTCCTCGCGGTCGATCAGGTAGTCGTTGCCGCGATTGGACTTGAGCTGCCAGCGGCCCAGCCAGTCCGTCGTCGTCGGCAGGAAATCGCGCGTCAGCGCCGCACCGGGAATCGGCGAGCCGTCCTTCAAGGTGCGCAGCGCCTGCTCGCGCTTCGTCCAGGCGAGATTGTAGGTCATGGTGTGGCTGTCATCGAGCGGCACCGACAGGGTCGCCTGGATCATGTTGCTGAAGGTGCCGTCCGGCACCAGGGCGAAGCACGGGAACATGAAATGGGCGAAGCGATAGAAGAAGTTGCCCGGATCGGCCGGCCGATAGGCGGTGTACATCGTGCCCCAGTCGGTCTCCTTGACGTGGTAGCGCGGCGTGCGATTGATCAGGCCCCAGCGATGGATGGTGTTCGGATCGACCTCCTCGGTCTTCACCGCGCCGACATGCAGGAAGCCGAAATGCGAGGTGTCGATATCGCCTTCGAGCGACTGCAGCCAGTTGCAATCGCGTTGATGGCACATGACCATGCGCTCGTCCTCGGGCAGGCTCAGGCACTCGAGCGCCGGGAGTGGCGGCGGCACCTTGCGCTTGCCCATGTAGACCCAGACCATGCCGCCGAGTTCCGCCACCTTGTAGGCCTTGGCCTTGACGCGCTCCTGGAAGCGCGAATCCTCGGGCAGGTTGGGCTGGTCGAGGCAGTTGCCCTCGACGTCGAATTTCCAGCCGTGATAGGCGCAGCGGATGCCGCCTTCCTCGTTGCGGCCGAAGAACATCGAGGCGCAACGATGCGGGCAGCGATGATCCATGATGCCGATGCGGCCCGCGCTGTCGCGGAAAGCGATCAGCTTCTCGCCGAGCAGCTTGATGCGCATCGGCGTGGCGTCGGGCGCCAGCTCCTGTGGCAGGCAGGCGGGGATCCAGTACTCCCGCATCAGCTCGCCCATCGGCGTGCCCGGCCCGACGCGGGTCAGAATGTCGTTGCTGTCCATCGTGAGCATGCGCTGATTCCTCCATATTCTGTTCGTACGCTGTTCGTACGTTAGTACGATTATAGAATCTGCCGCACAGAAGGTGAAGGCATCATGCGCGCACGAGAGCCTTGCCGAAACGTCAATCGCGCGCCGTCGCGGACCGCGATGGGCGCGTCAATCCGGCGATCGTTCCGAGATACGTTCAGGACCCGCTCGACGGTCCGGCCTTCCCGCTGGCGCCGTGGGCGTCGACACCAACATCACCTGGCTCGCCGGCACCGAGAGCGTGCCGGTCTACACGCCGAGCGACGCGCCGGTCGAGGGAACGCGTCTCGTCCGGCCGGCCCTCGAGCCTTGCGAGACCATCCGTTGTGAGCAAGCATCATTCGAACGAGGGGGCAAGAATGAAGCGTCCACGGTGCCTCATGGTGGTTGCGTACGCGCTCTTGCTTGCCGTGACGACAGTCGCGGGTGTCGCCGACATGCGTCGTGCGGCCGCGCAGCCTTGGCCCAGCCGGCCGGTGACACTGGTCGTGCCATATTCGGCCGGAGGCTCGCAGGACGCCGTCGCCCGGCTGGTGAGCCCCGGTCTCGCCGCCGCTTTGGGCCAACAGGTGGTGGTCGACAATGTCGGCGGTGCCGGCGGATCGCTGGGGGTGATCAAGGTCGCGAAGGCTGCTCCCGACGGCTATCAGTTCCTGCTCGGCAATGTCGGCACGCACGCCCAGAGCCAGTCCCTATACGATCGTCCGCCCTATGATGCGGTGGCCGATTTCGTGCCGGTCGCCCTGCTGGTCGATCAGGCCATGCTGCTGGCGGTGCGCAAGGAATTGCCGGCCAGCAACCTGGCCGAGTTCACCGCCTATGCCCGGGCCAACGGATCGAAGATGCAGTACGGCTCCGCCGGCATCGGCTCGCCGACCCACCTCGCATGCGCACTGCTGAATGCCGCCCTTGGCGTCGAAACCACGCATGTTCCCTATCGCGGCGGTGGCCCGGCCATGCAGGACCTGATGGCCGGCCGCATCGACTATTTCTGCTTCAACACGGCGAGCATCAAGCCGCAGGTCGACGCCGGAACAGTCAAGGCGCTGGCAATCCTGTCAGCAGCGCGGGTGTCGAGCATGCCGTCCGTGGCGACGGCGCAGGAGCAGGGCCTGAAGGATTTCGAGGTCGCCAACTGGATGGCCTTCTTCTTGCCCAGGAACACGCCTCCACCGATTGTCGCGCGGCTGCATCAAGCGACGACGACGGCGCTCGCGGACCGGCCGCTGCAAGAGAAGCTCCGCGTGCTCGGCGCCGAGCCGGTGGCCGCCGAGCGGATGCCGCCCGACCAGCTGCCGACCTTCATCGCCGCCGAAATCGCCAAGTGGCGTACGATCATCAAGCAGGCAGGAATCCGCCTGGAGTGAGTGCTCGTGATGTGTGATCGCGGGGCTCATCCGCTCAGATGAGCTGCTGGCTCAATGTGTCGACCTGCTCGCGCAGGACCTTGAGGTAGGTGTCCAGCAGATCCGGATTGGCGGCGACACGTTCGGCCAGCGCCGGGATGCTGAGCGCGCCGACGGGGGTGCCATCGATGCGGCGCAGCGGGACGGCGACGGCGCAGAAGCCCATCGCGACCTCGCGTTGCGTCATGCAGTAGCCGTCGGCACGGGCCTTCAGGATGATCGCCTTCAGCTTGGCCTTGTCGGTGACCGCGAACTCGGTGTTGGCCTTCACCTTGGCAGCCTTGAGGCGCCGCTCGAGCTCGTCGTCTGGCAGCAGGCCGAGCAGCACGCGGCCTGCCGCGGTGAGGAAGGCCGGCAGTCGCATGCCGGCCGATGTGGCGAGGCCGAGCGGGAAGCGGGTGGAGGCGTGGGCGACCATCACCATCTCCTGGCCGTCCAGGACAGCCACGAAACAAGCTTCGCCGGTCGCCTTGCTGACCCGCTGGCAGACCGGTTGGAGGACGGTGGCGACCAGGTCGGTGCCGAGATAGGCGGCGGCCAGGCTCAGCACCGCCGGCGTGAGCTGGAACAGCCGGCCGTCGGTCTCGGCGTAGCCGAGATCGACCAGCGTGTGCAGGACGCGCCGGACCGTGGGCTTGGGCAGGTTGGCCGCGCGCGCCATGTCGCTCAGGGTCATTGCCGAGCGGTCGCGGCCGAAGGCGCGGATGATGGTGAGGCCACGGGCCAGCGCCTCGACATAATAGGTGCCTTGCCCGGCAGCTTGCCGCCTGGCCGCATCCTTCGCATTCAATCGAGGCATCGCGCGGGTGGCTTAACGTGCCTGCAAATGCGATGCAAGGTTGAAGGCGTCGGCCTAGATCGTCGTGGTGCTGGCGAGACCGTGATGCAGCATGCAGCACGGGATGCGGTGATGCAGCCAGTTGAAATCGTTCATGTCGTGCGCCTCGTTTGTGGGGTCGCCCTTCTTGTGCAGGATGCGCGGGTCGTCCTTCGGCCGGATGATCTTGAAGTCCCGGTGCTGGCGCCAGCGCGACAGCGCCAACGGCACCAAAGCCGGGGTGCCACCCATGTGCCTGTTGAGAAATTCCTGGTCGGTCAGTCGTCCCGTCTGGAGCGGTGACTTGGCGCCCATGTAGCGGAACGTCTGCGCGCCCTTGGCGATGAGCGTGATCCCCTCCGAGCCGACGCGGAACGACCCGTCGAAATCGTAGAGTGCCTTGATGCGGGCGCGCAGGGCCGGGCATTTCTGCAGGAACGCATCGAGCAGGAAGATGCTGTCGCTGTTGCAGGCGCCGAGCAGCGGCAGGTTGGCGACGCCACCCAGCAGGGAGATCTCGACCTCGTGGATGCATTCGGTGATCAGCGCCTGATTCTGCGCGAAGGCTTTGATATCGCCGAAGCCCACCGGGATGATGACGCCGACCTGCTTGCCCGACGCTGTGATCTGCTGGCAGGCCTGCATGCGCCCCAGCAGATAGTCGCCACCGCCGATCTCGAGCAGGTTGTTGGAGAAATCCTTCCTCTGGGCGGTGTGGCGGAAATAGAGGAGCCAGGCCTTGGGCTTGCCGGAGGACGGCAAGGCACCGGCGAGGAAGGGGACGACGCCCCCGGCGCGCACCTCGAAGGCGAAGGTCTGCATGTTGGACGCATTGCTGGCGCGGAACTTGATCGGATACTCGGTCCTGAGCAGGGCTGGATCGACCAGCATCGGCTGGCCGGTCTCGCGTGTCTGCCAGACCGGGGTCTTCAGGCGATTCAGGATGCGGGCCGGTGGTCTTGGCGCAGAAGGATCTGGCGCGTCGGACTCGGGTCGTTCCAGATCGAGACCGTCTCTGTTCATTGATCATCCCCGAACGGGCTGAGGCTTGATCCTAGCGGAGGGGGCGGGGGCGGGCCAGCACGGGCGACGCTTTCATCGCGTCCTCTCCGCCCGCGAAGCGGGGAGAGCGGAAGGGGTCCCACGCGAGGTGTGGGGGGAGGACGCGTCCAGTCCATGGCAACGAAGTCGGGGAGGAGAAGAGTGGCCTCGGCGATGTCGGCCTCGGCGATTGACAGGAAATTATTTTAGTTCTCAAATATGTCTTGCCGCCGCCTCGGTGGTACAGCCAGAGTCCCGCCCATGGCCGAACGATCCTTTGCCAAGGAAGTCCAGGACCTCGAGCTCGGCGACGGGCAGGAGTTCCGCGGTGAGGGCATTTTGGCCATCACCAAGGCGCTGCTGCAGTCGGGCGTGGGCTATGTCGCGGGCTACCAGGGCGCGCCGATCTCGCACCTGATGGACGTGCTGTCCGACGCCCAGGACATCCTGGAAGATCTCGGCGTGCATTTCGAGGCCAGCGCCAACGAGGCGACGGCCGCGGCGACGCTCGCGGCCTCGGTGATGTATCCGATCCGCGGCGCCGTCACCTTCAAGTCGACGGTCGGCACCAACGTCGCGTCCGATGCGCTGGCCAATCTCGCCTCGGGCGGAGTCACCGGCGGGGCGCTGATCATCGTCGGCGAGGATTACGGCGAAGGCTCCTCGATCATGCAGGAGCGGTCTCACGCTTTTGCCATGAAGTCGCAGATCTGGTTGCTCGATCCCAAGCCCGATCTCGAGAGCATCGTCAAGGCGGTCGAGACTGGCTTCGAGCTCTCCGAGGCGTCGAGCACGCCGGTCATGCTCGAGGTCCGCATCCGCGCCTGCCACGTGCGCGGCAGCTTCCAGGCCAAGACCAACCAGCGGCCGGCGATGAGCCTCAAGCAGGCGCTCGAGGCGCCGCGGCGCGACACCAATCGCATCGTGCTGCCGCCCGCCGCCTTCCAGCACGAGCAGGACAAGATCGCGACGCGCTGGCCCGCGGCCGTGAAGTACATCCAGGAGCGTGGCCTGAACGAGCTCGTGCCGGGCGATATCGGCGAGGTCGGCATCATCCTGCAGGGCGGCATGTACAACGGCGTGCTGCGCGCGCTGCAGGGCCTCGGCCTGGCCGACGTGTGGGGCATGAGCCGCATCCCGCTTTATGTGTTGAACGTCACCTATCCGCTGGTGCCCGACGAGGTCGTGGCGTTCTGCCGTGACAAGAAGGCGGTGCTGCTCGTCGAGGAAGGCCAGCCCGACTACATCGAGCAGGCGCTGAGCAAGATATTGCGCCAGGCCGAGATCCCGGCGGCGCTGTCCGGCAAGGACGTGCTGCCCAAGGCGGGCGAGTACACGGCGGCGGCGATGGGCGCGGGTGTCGGCGCCTTCGTGCGGCGCTGGATCCCCGACGTGCTGGCGCCGTCGGTGCGCGCCACCAATGCCGCTCCCGCACTCGAGGAGCGTCATGCCAAGGCGTTGGCCGAGGTCGTGCCGGCGCGGCCGCCGGGCTTCTGCACGGGCTGCCCGGAGCGTCCGATCTTCGCCGCCATGAAGCTGGTCGAGCGCGAGATGGGCCCGCACCATGTCGCCGCCGACATCGGCTGCCACCTGTTCTCGATCATGCCGCCGTTCAACATCGGCACGACCACCATGGGCTACGGGCTGGGGCCGGCCTCGGCCTCGGCCTTCAACGTCAAGGGCGCGCGCCGCACCATTGCCGTGATGGGCGACGGCGGCTTCTGGCACAACGGCCTCACCTCGGGCATCGGCAACGCCGTGTTCAACAAGAGCGACGGCGTGGTGCTGGTGGTCGACAACCATTACTCGGCCGCCACCGGCGGCCAGGACATCCTGTCGTCGCGCGCAGCCAACCGCTCGCGCTCGACGCGGCATGCCATCACCGAGGCGGTCAAGGGCATGGGCGTGGGCTGGGTGCGGCAGATCGATCGAACCTACGATGTCGCGCGGGTTCGCGACACGCTGAAGCAAGCGCTGACCAGCAAGGAGGCCGGCCCCAAGGTGATCGTCGCCTCGTCGGAATGCATGCTGAACCGGCAGCGCCGCGAGCGGCCGCTGTTCGCCAAGGCGGCGAAGGAAGGCAAGCGCGTGGTGCGCCAGCGCTTCGGCGTCGACGAGGATGTGTGCACAGGGGATCACGCCTGCATCCGCCTGTCGGGCTGCCCGTCGCTGTCGGTCAAGCACACAGCGGATCCGCTGAAGGACGATCCCGTCGCGGCGATCGACAATTCCTGCGTGGGTTGCGGCAATTGCGGCGAGGTGGCGGAGGCGGCCGTGCTCTGCCCGTCCTTCTATCGTGCCGACATCGTGATCAATCCCGGGCGCTGGGATCGCCTGCTGGCGTGGTGGCGCGGCGCGGTCATCGGCTTCCTGCAGCGCCGCCGCGCGGCGCGTCAGCCGTTCTTTGCCTGATCGCGTCATGGATACGCTCAGCCCGCAGGCGGCTTCGGGGAAGCGCCTCGACACGCGCCGGCCGATTGCCATCGCCGTGCTGGCGATGGGCGGGCAGGGCGGTGGTGTGCTGGTCGACTGGATCGTCGCGCTCACGGAAGGCCAGGGCTATCTCGCGCAATCGACCTCGGTGCCGGGCGTCGCCCAGCGCACCGGCGCCACCATCTATTACGTCGAGGTCATGCAGGGCGACGGCTCGGGGCGGCGCCCCGTCCTGTCGCTCATGCCGGTGCCCGGCGAGGTCGACATCGTGATCGGCGCCGAGCTGATGGAAGCCGGCCGCGCCATGCAGCGTGGCCTGGTCTCGCCCGACCGCACGACCCTGATCGCCTCGGCGCACCGCGCCTATGCCGTGGTCGAGAAGGTGGCGCCGGGTGACGGTGCCGGCGATCCGGCCAAGGTCTACGAGGCCGCGCGCGCGACCGCCAAGCAGTTCCTGGCCTTCGACATGGCGGCGATCGCCGAGCAGACCGGCAGCGTGATCTCGGCGGCGCTGTTCGGCGCGCTGGCCGGGTCCGGCGCCCTGCCGTTCCCGCGCGCCGCCTACGAAGACACGATCCGCGCCGCCGGTCTCGGCGTCGAGCCGAGCCTGCGCGCCTTCGCGCGCGCCTGCGATGCGGCCGTCGCGGCGCTGAAGGTCGGCACGCCGGCCCCGCCGCCGCGCCCCGACCGTGCGCTCAAGCGCTTCCCCGAGCTGCGCCCGGTCGGCAGGCCCGATGTCGATGCGCTGGTCGCCCGTGCCCGGAAGCTGCCCGCCGCGGTGCACGGCATGGTCGCGTCGGGACTGGGCCGCGTCATCGATTTCCAGGATGCCGACTACGGCCGGGAGTATCTCGAGCGGGTCGAGGCGTTCGCCGAGATCGAGGCGCCGGGTGCCCATCCGACGCGTCCGCTGACCAGCGCCGCGGCCAAGCAGATCGCCCGTGCCATGGCCTATGACGACGTGATCCGCGTCGCCGACCTGAAGACGCGCGGCAGCCGCTTCGCGCGGGTGCGCGACGAGGTCGTGGCGGCCGACGATCAGATCGTCTACGCGACCGAGTTCATGCATCCGCGCGTCGAGGAGGTCTGCGGCACCTTGCCCGCGGGGCTCGGATTGTGGATCGAGGCGCGGCCGCGGCTGGTGGCAGGCCTGCGCCGCTGGGTCGATCGCGGCAGGCGGGTGCAGACCGGCAACATCGGCTGGTTCGTGCTGCTCTACGGCGTCGCCGGCCTGCGCAAGTACAGGCGCGGCACGCTGCGCCATCGCCGCGAGCTGGCGCACATGACGGCCTGGCTCGACCGGGCGCGCGACGTGGCGCGGCGTGACCGGGCGCTGGCCATCGAGATCCTCGAGGCGCGCCGCCTGGTCAAAGGCTATTCCGATACGCACGATGCCGGCGAGGGCAAGTTCACCAGGCTGATGACCATGGCGCGCCGGCTCGACGGTCGTCCCGACGCCGCCGACTGGATGCGCCGCCTGCGCCAGGCCGCCCTCGCCGACGCCGAAGGCCGCGCGCTGGCCGACACGATCAAGACGGTGGAGAGTTTTTTGTGAGCACGCTCATCTTCTCCTCCCCAGCCTTGCTGGGGAGGTGCCCCGTCATACGGGGCGGAGGGGTCATGAGTCACAAAGACAGCGGTGCCATGACTCATGACCCCTCCGTCGCCGTAAGACGGCGACACCTCCCCAGCGAAGCTGGGGAGGAGATTGAAATGCGAGGCACCCCATGATCGGGCGCTATCGCGGCAACCGCCAGGCCATCTCCGCGCTGGTGCGCGAGACCGAGGTCCATCGCGACCTCTATGTCGACCAGGAGCTGTTCGCGCTCGAGATGGAGCATCTGTTCGCCAACACCTGGGTCTATGTCGGGCACGACAGCCAGGTGCCGAAGGCCGGCGACTACTACGCCACGACGCTCGGCCTGCAGCCGGTGATCCTGGTGCGCGACGGCAAGGGCCAGGTGCGGTTGTTCTATAACCGCTGCCCGCACAAGGGCACGCGACTCACGGGCGAGAGCTGCGGCAACACCGGGCAGTTCTTCCGTTGCCCCTATCACGCCTGGACCTTCCGCCTCGACGGCAGCCTGGCCGGCGTTCCGCTCAAGTCGGAATACGGCGCAGGCTTCGCCGACGGCTTGGCGGCGCGCGGTCTGACGCCCGTCGCCCACGTCCATGACTATCGCGGCTTCGTCTTCGCCAAGATGAGCAATGCCGGCCTGGGCTTCGAGGAGTTCTTCGGCGACTCCCTCACCAGCATCGACAACATGGTCGACCGTTCGCCCGAGGGCAGGCTCGAGGTGGCCGGCGGCGTGCTGCGCTACATGCACGATTGCAACTGGAAGATCCTGGTCGAGAACCAGACCGACGCCTGCCATCCCATGATCGTGCATCAATCGTCGGCCGGCCTGGCCGCCGACGCCTGGAAGGCGGCGCCCGCCGGCGCGAAGAAGCCGATGGCGGTGGAGATCTATGCCCCGTTCGCCAGCGCCTACGAGTTCTTTCAGGGCATGGGCATCCGGGTATGGGACAACGGCCACGGTCATACCGGCGTGTCGCATTCGATCCATTCTGATTACTCGGCGGTGCCTGGCTACTTCGACCAGATGAAGGCGGCCTATGGCGAGGAACGCGCCAAGGCGATCCTGGGCGAGAACCGTCACAACACGATCTACTTCCCCAACCTGATGCTCAAGGGGCCGATCCAGCTCCTGCGTGTGTTCAAGCCGATCTCCGCCGGCCGCACGCTGGTCGAATCCTGGACGTTCCGCCTGGTCGGCGCGCCCGACCTGCTGCTCGAGCGCACGGTGATGTACAACCGGCTGGTCAATGCGCCCACTTCGGTCGTGGGTCATGACGACCTCGAGATCTATGAGCGCGCCCAGGACGGCCTGCTGGCCGACGGCAACGAATGGGTCAACCTGGAGCGTCTTTATGAATCGAACGAAGTGGACGGGCATACGAGGGTGACCGGCGGCACCTCGGAGTCGCAGATGCGCAACCAGTTCCGCGCCTGGACCAAGTTCATGACCATGAGCCTGTGATCGTGTCGAGTGCTACGCCCAGCGATCAGCAGCTGATCGATTTCGTGGTCCGCGAGTCGCGCCTGCTCGACCAGCAGCAGCTCGACGCCTGGCTCGACCTGTTCACCGAGGACGGCCACTACTGGATGCCGGTCGAATGGGGCCAGACCGACCCGCGGCTCACCACGTCGCTGATGTACGAGGACAAGTTCCTGCTGAAGCTCAGGATCGACCGGCTGAAGAACAGCCGCACCTTCAGCCAGAGCCCGAAGAGCCGCTGCCATCATGTGCTGCAGGTGCCGCAGGTCGACTCGCGCGACGATGCCGAACGGGCCTACGTGACGTGGACGCCGCTGCACTATGTCGAAAGCCGCGGCGATGCGCAGGCGCTGTACGCCGCCTGGACGACGCATCACCTCGCCGTCGTCGATGACCAGATCAGGATCCGCCTGAAGCGGGTCGACCTGGTCAATTGCGACGCCGCGCTGGGCAGCATCCAGCTCTTCATATGACGGTGACAACTCGTCCCCGCGTCGCGCGGCAGCCCTATGACGATGTCGTGGTCGGCGTGCCGGTCACGATCCCCTATCGGCGCTATTCGACGAACACGGCGCATTGGTGGGTCGGCCGCGCCGTGCGCGAGGTGATCCAGCGCGCCGGGCTGCGCACCAGCGACATCGACGGCCTGTCCTTGGCCAGCTTCACCGTGGGGCCCGACACCGCGGTCGGCCTGACGCAGCATCTGGGCTTGAGCCCGCGCTGGCTCGACCATGTGCCTTTGGGTGGGGCGAGCGGCGTCGTCTGCCTGCGGCGGGCGGCGCGGGCCGTGCAGTGCGGTGATGCCGAGCTGGTGATCTGCGTCGCCGGCGACACCAACCAGGTCGATTCGTTCCGCCGCATGCTGTCGACCTTCTCGCGTTTCGCCCAGGACGCCGTCTATCCCTACGGCTCGGGCGGCCCCAATGCGAGCTTCGCCCTGATCACTCGCAACTACATGCGCAAGTACGGCGCGACCCGGGAAGATTTCGGCAAGATCTGCGTCGCCCAGCGCAGCAATGCGCTGAAATTCCCACACGCGCTGATGAAGAAGCCACTGACCCTGGACGACTACCTCTCGGCGCGCGCGATCTCCGATCCGATTCATCTCTTCGACTGCGTGATGCCGTGTGCGGGCGCGGAGGCGTTCCTGATCTGCAAGGCCGATGTCGCGCGCTCGCTCGGCATTGCGACCGCCCGCCTGCTCTCGACCGTCGAGCGGCACAACGCCTTCCCCGACGATCCGATCCAGTATCGCGGCGGCTGGGCGATGGACATCGGCGAGCTCTATGCCATGGCCGGTGTCGGCGCGGCCGATGTCGATTTCGTGCAGACCTACGACGACTATCCGGTGATCTGCATGATGCAGATCGAGGATCTCGGCTTCTGCGCCAAAGGCGAAAGTGCCGACTTCATCCGCTCCCATACGCTGACAGTCGACGGCAGCTTTCCGCACAACACGTCGGGCGGCCAGCTCTCGGTCGGCCAAGCAGGGGCGGCGGGCGGCTTCCTCGGCATGGTGGAGGCCGTGCGCCAGCTCACCGACGGGGCAGGGGGCACGCAGGTCCCCGGCGCACAGATCGGCCTGGTCTCCGGCTTCGGGATGATCACCTATGACCGTGGGCTCGCCAGTGGCGCTGCCCTGTTCTCGAAGGGCAACGCATGACCGAGCCGCTGGTCCGACCCAAGCGCAAGAACCCGCTCAAGAAGACGCAGGTTCCGCTGCTGCCGGCAGGCGTGCGCAGCCGCACGGCGCAGGGCCTCACCAAGGCGGCGGCCGAGGGCCGCTTCCAGCTGCAGGTCTGCGGCGAGTGCGCTGCCGTTGTCTATCCGCCGCGCGATGCCTGCCCGCGCTGCCTGTCGTCGCATCTGCCGTTCCAGGACGTCGACAACACCGGCACCCTGCTTGCCGAGACCACCATCCGCACCTCGACTGATGTCTATTTCCGCGAGCGTATGCCGTGGCGCATCGGCACGGTGGTGCTCGATTGCGGCCCCTCGGTCGTCGCCCACCTGCACGGCGATCTGCGCGAAGGCGAACGAACGCGGCTCGCGCTGAAGCTCGACAAGTCCGGCCAGGCCATCGTCATGGCGCTGCCGGCCAAGGACACGCCGAACATGGCCGACGATCCGCAATGGCGCGAGCTCACCTGCGATCCCAAGTATCGTCGCGTGCTGATCACCGACGGGCGCACCGCGGTCGGACAGGCGCTGGCCGAAGCCTTGTCGGCGGCCGGCGCGAGCGTGGTCTTCGTGGGCGTCGCCGATCCCTGGAAGCCGTTCCCCGGCGAGGAGCGGCTGCGCCGCATCGAGCGGGTCGAGATCGTGGCGCTCGACCTCACCGATACGATCTCGGTCAATGAATGCGCCGGCGAGTTCGCCCCCCGCGTCGACATCCTGATCAACACCGCCGAGCATGTCCGTACCGGCGGCATCATGGAGCGCAAGGGCCTGACCGTCGCCCGCGAGGAGCTCGAGGTCCGCTACTTCGGCCTCACACGCCTCGCCCAGGCCTTCGGCCCGGTGCTGCGCGCGCGCGGCGCCGATGGAGTGAACTCGGCTGCCGCCTTCGTCAACCTCCTGTCGGTCTATGCGCTTGCCAACTGGCCGGCCTACGGCGCCTTCTCGGCCACCGAGGCGGCCTGCCTGTCGGCGGCGCAATCGCTGCGCGCCGAGCTCCGCCCGGGCGGGGTGAAGGTCCTCAACGTCTTCTTCGGCCCGCTCGAGACCGAATGGTACCAGTCGGTGCAGCCGCCCAAGGTGGCGCCCGCCGCGCTCGCGCGCGAGGTCGTGCGCGCGCTGCAGGCGGGCCTCGAGGACGTCTTCGTGGGCGACGTCGCCGAGGACGTCCGCGCGCGCCTTGCCGTCAATCCCAAGGCCGTCGAGCGCGAACTGGGGATGTGAGGGGCCACATGAGCACACCCGATCTGATCGCCTTTGCCGGCGCCATCGCCGCCGGCGCCATCGAGGTCGTCGATCTCACCCATACGCTGACGCCGGAGTTCCCGACCATCGTCATGCCGCCCGAGCTTGGCCAGTGCGCGCCGTTCCGCATGGAGGAGGTGTCGCGCTACGACGAGCGCGGCTCGGCCTGGTACTGGAACAACATCTCGATGGGCGAGCATACCGGCACGCATTTCGATGCGCCGGTGCACTGGATCTCCGGCAAGGACCTGCCCAACAACTCGGTCGACACGATCCCGCCGACGAACTTCATCGCGCCGGCCGCGGTGATCGATATCTCGGCGCAGTCGGCCGCCAATCCCGACTACGAGCTGACGGTGGCCGATGTCGAGGCGTGGGAAGCGCGGCACGGCCGCATCCCGCCGCGCAGCTGGGTGCTGCTGCGCACCGACTGGTCCAAGCGCGGCGGCCGCGAGTACGTGAACATGCGCGAGGATGGCCAGCACACGCCGGGGCCCTGTCCCGAGGCGGTGCGCTTCCTGGTCGAGCAGCGCGACCTGCACGGCCTCGGCACCGAGACCATCGGCACCGACGCCGGCCAGGCCTTCCATTTCAATCCGCCCTATCCCGCGCACTATTATATGCACGGTCACGGCCGCTACGGGCTGCAGTGCCTGACCAATCTCGACCTGCTGCCGCCGACCGGCTCGGTGATCCTGGCCGCACCGCTCAAGATCCGCCGCGGCTCGGGCAGCCCCTTGCGCGTGCTGGCCCTGGTGCCGCGCGCATGAGCGACCAGCCGACCGCGATCGTGACGGGCGCCAGCGGCGGCATCGGTGCCGCCGTGGCACACGCGATGCTGGAGCGCGGCTACCGCGTGATCTCGCTCGCCCTCGACAAGCCGGCGTGGTCGCATCCGCGGCTCGAGGCGCGCGCGGTCGATCTCCTGGACGCCAAGGCGACTGAAGCGGCGGCGGCCGAGATCGCCCGCGCCCACCGCGTCACCCATGTCGTGCACAACGCCGGCGTGATCCGGCCCAACGCCATCGAGGCGACGACGGCCGCCGACATCGCCGCCCTGGCGCAGCTTCATCTCGGCGCCGCGCTTGGCCTGGTGAGCGCCGTGTTGCCGGCCATGAAGGAGCAGCGCTTCGGCCGGATCGTGCTGATCTCCTCGCGCGCGGCGCTGGGCGCCACCGGCCGCACCGCCTATTCGGCGACCAAGGCCGGCATCATCGGCATGGGCCGCACCTGGGCGCTCGAGCTGGCGCCCCATGGCATCACGGTCAACATGGTGGCGCCCGGCCCGATCCAGGGCACGCACATGTTCCACGAGATCATCCCGCCGGGTAGCGACCGCGAGGCCGCGCTTGCCGCCGCCATTCCGATGCGCCGACTTGGCCGGCCCGAGGACGTCGCCAACGCCGTGCTGTTCTTCGCCGGTCGTGAAGCCGAGTTCGTCACCGGCCAGGTCCTCTATGTCTGCGGCGGAGCAAGCGTTGGCACGCTGGTTATCTGATTCATTCTCCTCCCCAACGAAGTTGGGGAGGTGTCCGCGTCTTCGCGGACGGAGGGGTCATGAGCCCCAGGCTCAACCGTCTCCCATGACTCATGACCCCTCCGTCGCCAGTGCGACTTTCGAGCTTCGCTCGAAAGCGCATAGACGGCGACACCTCCCCAGCTTCGCTGGGGAGGAGAAGAAGAGAAGGATCTGGTCTGATGCGCCGTGAACCTCTCGACGCCGGCCGGATCTTTGCGCCCGACCAGCGCACGCTCGCGATCATGCTCGAAGCGCAAGCGCGCAAGCATGGCGCCAAGACGCTGGTGCAGGCGGGCGAGCGGCGCTGGAGCTTTGCCGAGGCGCTCGATCTGGCCGCCCGTGCCGCCGGCCGGCTGGCAGAGGCCGGCATTCGCATGGGCGATCGCGTCGCGCTGATCTGCGAGAACCGGCCGGAGTTCGTAGAAATCTTCCTGGGCTGCGCCTGGGCGGGCGCGACCCTGGTGCCGATCAACACCGCGTCGCGCGGCTTGCAGCTTCGCCACATCCTCGAGAATTCAGGTGCCCGCCTGCTCGTGATCGAGGCGAGCCTGCTGTCGGCGCTCGACCATGTCGACCTGCCGACCCTGCCGGTGGAAGCGATCTGGCTGATCGACTCACCCGGCGAAGGCGTGCACACGCCCGTGCTCGCGCGCCCGCTGCCGCCGCTCGCTGCACCGGCTCCCGCCGCCGCCGTGCGGCCGAGCGATACGCTGGCGATCCTCTACACCTCGGGCACCACCGGACCGTCGAAGGGCGTGTGCTGTCCGCATGCGCAGTTCTTCTGGTGGGGCGTGAACACGGCCCATCTGCTCGAGGTGGGCAGCGACGATGTGCTGTGCTCGACGCTCCCGCTGTTCCACACCAATGCGCTCAACACGCTGTTCCAGGCACTGATCACCGGCTCGACCGCGATCTTCGAGCGGCGCTTCTCGGCCTCCGGCTTCTGGACGACCTTGGTGGAGCGCGGCGCCACGGTGACCTATCTGCTGGGCGCCATGGTGCCGATGCTGCTCTCCCGTGAGCCTCATCCCGACGAGCGCCGGCACAAGACGCGCATTGCGCTCGCGCCGGGCACACCCGGTCACTTCCACGCCGAGTTCGCGGAGCGCACGGGCATCGGCGTGATCGACGGCTACGGCTCGACCGAGACCAACTTCGTGATCGGCTCGCGGCTCGCCGAGCAGAAGCCCGGCACGATGGGCCGCCTGTTCGAAGGCTTCGATGTGCGCGTGGTCGATGCCGACGACAACGAGGTGCCCGACGGCACGCCGGGCGAGCTGATGCTGCGCGCCGAGGCGCCGTTCGCCTTCTGCACCGGCTACTTCGGCACGCCGGACAAGACGGTCGAGGCGTGGCGCAATCTGTGGTTCCACAGCGGCGATCGCGTCATCCGCGAGCCTGACGGCTACTTCAGGTTCGTCGATCGCCTGAAGGACGCGATCCGCCGCCGCGGCGAGAACATCTCTTCCTTCGAGGTCGAGCAGGTGCTGCTCTCCCACCCCGAGGTTGCCACCGCCGCCGCCTATCCGGTGCGCTCCGAGCTCGCAGAGGACGAGGTCATGGTCGCGATCGTGCCGACGCAAGGCAGCACGCTCGACGGTGTCGCCGTCGTTCGCTTCTGCGAGACCCGCATGCCTTACTTCGCGGTGCCACGCTTCGTCGAGTTCGTCGACAGCCTGCCCGCCACCGAGAACGGCAAGATCCAGAAGTACAAGCTGCGCGACCGCGGCATCACGCCAGCGACCTGGGACCGCGAAAAAGCCGGCATCACCGTCAAGCGGCGGTAACTCCTCGCCGGGGCACGCCACTGCTGCAGAGTAGTTTCCACCCACCAGTGGCGCACTTTTGAATGGAAGGATCCCTCGCCAAGGCTCGGGATGACAAGATCCCTGTCATCGCGAGCCTTGGCGAGGGATCTTTCGTTTCTCAACCAGTCCGTGGCGCCTTCATGAGGCCCCCGGCGAAGCTCGTCTCTTTACAAGCACGGGCCACGCGCCTAACTTCGTTCACGTAAGAACCATCATTTCTCTAATGGAACATGGTGACGATGATGGCGCACACACGAGATGACGGACCCTGCTATCTCGATCCGCATCAGGCGCGGGATCGCGAGCCGGACGACTATCAGAACCTGCTGGGCGATGCGATCGAGCGAGCCTATGCGGCCGGTGTCCACGACCTCCCGGGCCTTGTCGGGCGGCTGAACGAGGCCTGCGTGCCGACGCCAAACGGCCAGGCCTGGACCGCCGAGTTGTTCTGCAGTGAGATGAGGCGGTTGGGGGCCTGACCATGAGCGCAGTCAACAATCAGGCTGTCGACAAGCTGCTCGCCCGCGGCGTGCGCAACGTCTGGTATCCGATCTGCCCGTCGCACTTCCTCGGCGAAAAGCCAATCTCGCTGCGCCGGCTCGGCTACAAGGTCGTGCTGTGGCGCGACACGTCGGGTGTCGCCGTCATGCTCGAGGATCACTGCCCGCATCGCGGGGCGCCGCTTTCCAAAGGCATCGCGATGGGCGATCGCATTGCCTGCGGCTATCACGGCTTGCAGGTGGGCCGTGACGGCACCGTCCTCTCGGTGCCTGGCAGCCCGGGCAGCCGGCTCGAGGGCAAGAAGTGTGTGCGCGCGTTTCCGACGCGGGAGCACAGTGGCGTCATCTTCGCCTATGTCGGCGATGCGCTGCATCCTGATCCGGTCGAGCTCGGCCTGCCCGAGCAGCTCACTTCGCCCGAGTACAGCTCGTTCCTCTGCTACTGCGAATGGCGCGGCGATTACCGCTACGTCTACGACAACGTCATGGACCCGATGCACGGGACGTTCCTGCACAAGCAGTCGCATTCCATGTCGTTCGGCGACACGACCGCCACCTTCCAGGTGCGCGACACGCCGACCGGCTTCGTGTTCGAGAAGCAGGGCCAGCGCAACGTCAATTTCGACTGGACCGAGTTTCTCGACACCGGCGCGCACTGGATGCGCCTGGAGATTCCCTATCCGCCGACCGGCGGGCCGGGCGGTAATTTCCACATCATCGGCGTCTACACGCCGATCGACGAGAAGCGCGCCGCCGTCTTCCACTGGCGCTGCCGCAAGATCGAGGGCTGGCAGCGCGACACCTGGCGGTTCCTCTACAAGAACCGGCTGGAGGCGCGGCACTGGCAGGTGCTGGAGCAGGACCGGGTGTTGCTCGAGGAATTCGAGCCCGACGCCTTCTTGCGCGAGAACCTCTACCAGCATGACATGGGGCTGGCGCGGTTGCGCCGCGTCTTCCGGGTCAAGGCCGAGGCACAGCTCAAGGCGCTCGAGGCTGCCGGCCATGTCCCGCACTGAGGGGCCGCGCATCGAGGGCATCGACCGCGTGACCTACGGCGTCGAGGATCTCGACGCCTGCCGGCGCTTCTTCGCCGATTGGGGTCTGCGCCAGGTTCGTGGCGACGACAGGGGGTTCGATTTCGAAAGCCTCAACGGCTGCGAGGTCCGGGTCCGCAGGTTCGATGATCCAGCGCTGCCGGCCGCGGTGGAGCCGGGCTCGACGTTGCGCGAGGTCGTGTGGGGCGTGCTGGGCGAAGACGATCTCGGAGACCTCGAGGCCCGGCGCGCCGGCTTCCGTGAAGCCGACGGCATGCTCCGTTGCACCGATCCGAACGGCATCGGCATCGCCTTTCGCGTCACGCGCAAGCGTGCCGTCGATGTCGTCGGCACGCCGACCAATGCCTGGGGCCATGCCGCGCGGGTCGACCGGCCGGCGGCGATCTACGAACGCGCCGAGCCGGTCGAGGTCGGCCACGTCGTGTTCTTCACCGATGCGCTGGCAGAGACCACGCGCTTCTACGAAGCGCTCGGCTTCCATCTCTCCGACCGTTATCCCGGCCGCGGCCATTTCCTGCGCTGCTCGGCGCGCGGCGGCCATCACGACCTGTTCCTGCTGCAGACGCCGGAGGCGAAACGCGGCCTCAACCATGTCGCCTTCACGGTGCGCGACATCCACGAGGTGATCGGCGGCGGCATGCATGTGGCGCGCTGTGGCTGGGAGACCCAGCTCGGGCCGGGCCGGCATCCGATCTCGTCGGCGCTGTTCTGGTACTTCAAGAGCCCGGCCGGTGGCTTGGTCGAGTATTTCGCCGACGAGGACGTGCTGACCGAGAACTGGACGCCGCGCGACTTCACGCCGAGCCCGACCATGTTCGCCGAATGGGCTGTCGCCGGCGGCCTCGACGGCAATACGCGGCGGCAGAAGGGGAGTGGCTGATGTTTGCCGCGCCTCGACTTGAGTTCCGCGACGTCACCAAGCGCTTTGCCAATCCCCGGCAAGGCGGCTTCGTCGTCGCCGTCGAGGGCGTCAGCCTGACGGTCGATGACGGCGAGGTCGTGTCGCTGATCGGGCCGTCGGGCTGCGGCAAGAGCACGCTCCTGAACATGGGCGCCGGCCTCGATCCGGTGTCTTCGGGGGCGGTGTTCGTCGACGGGGAGCTGGTGACGCGGCCCAACCGCCATGTCGCCTTCATGCTGCAGAAGGACCTGCTGCTGCCGTGGCGGACCATCGTCGAGAATGTCGAGCTGGGGCAGGAGATCCAGGGCGTGACCGGGGTTGAGCGCCGGCAACGGGCGCTCGATCTTCTGGCGAAGTGCCGGCTGAGCGACTTCGTCGATCACTACCCGCACCAGCTTTCGGGCGGCATGCGCCAGCGCGCGGCTCTGGCCCGCACTCTGGCGGTCGATCCAAGCGTGCTGCTGATGGACGAGCCGTTCTCCGCGCTCGATGCCCAGACCAAGATGGTGCTGCAGCAGGATCTCGGCCGCACCCTCGCCGATACGGCCAAGACGGCGCTGTTCATCACCCACGATCTCGTCGAGGCGGTGGCGCTCTCGGATCGCATCCTGGTGATGAGCCAGCGACCCGGCCGCATCATCGAGGAGATCACGGTCGATATCGAGGATCGCGACAATCCGATGAAGCGCCGCCAGCATCCCAAGGTCGCGAGCTACGTCGTGCAGCTCATGAACCTGCTGCAGATCGATCAGGCGGCGGCGTGAGGATGAAACTTTTCTCCTCCCCAGCTTCGCTGGGGAGGTGTCCGCGTCTTCGCGGACGGAGGGGTCAAGAGTCACGACAAGACATGGCTCATGCGTTCAAGATCACGACTGATGACTCATGACCCCTCCGTCGCCGTAAGACGGCGACACCTCCCCAGCGAAGCTGGGGAGGAGAGTGACAAAGGGAGACCAACGATGTCGCTGAAAGCATTTCCGCGTCGTGCACTGGCGGGACTCTGCCTCGCCATCGGTCTGATGGCCGGCACCAGCCAGCTCCAGGCGCAGACCCAGGACGTCACCTATCTTCTGCCCGCGCCCTTGTCGCTGCCGGCGTTCGGGCCGTTCGTGATCGCCCAGCAGCGCGGGTACTTCAAGGCCGAGGGTCTCAACGTCACCTTCCAGGTCGGCAAGGGCGGCGTCGACGTCGCCAAGCAGGTCGGCGCCGGCAATGCGGTGATCGGCGGCGGCATCGGCGACACGTCGATCATCGTGCGGCCCAACGGCGTGCCGGTGAGATCGGTGGCGCTGCTGGGCGGCGGCGCGCTGATGCAGCTCGTGATGGACAAGGGCCTGACCTCGGTCAAGGACCTCAAGGGCAAGACCATCACCGTGCTGGCCTACCAGGACACGACCTACTTCGCGCTGCTCGGCATGCTGGCGAGCCAGGGCATGACCAAGGACGACGTCAATGCCCAAGCGGTCGGACCGGTCAATGTGTGGAAGCTGTTCCTCGCCGGCCAGTCCAACGCGCTTGCCTCGGTACCGGACTGGACCGCGCAGATCATGCTGGCGAAGAAGGAGTTCGACATGATCCCGTCGGACAAGCTGTTCAAGAGCATGGCCCAGGCCATCCTGGCCTCCGACGAGACTATCCAGAAAAATCCGCAGCTCATCGAGAGGGTGGTGCGCGCCACGCTCAAGGGAATGAAGGACATCATGACCGACCCGGCAGCCGCGGCGGCCGACTTCATCAAGGCCACGCCCGAGCTCGCCGGCAAGGAGGACTACGTCACGCTCTCCTTCAAGCTCTACAATCAGTATGTCTATCCCGGCCAGAAGGTGCTGGGCGAGATGGACGAGGCTCGCCTCGGCGACCTGCAGGATTTCTACGCCAAGGAAGGGCTGATTCGGACCAAGACGCCGGTGAAGGACCTCTACACCAATCAGTTCGTCAAATGAGCGGGTCAACCAAACAACCTCATGCTGAGGAGCGAGTGCAGCGAGCGTCTCGAAGCGTGGGCAATGGGCACCGCTTCTGCAGCCCATCCTTCGAGACGCGCCCTCCGGGCGCTCCTCAGGATGAGGTCATTGGGTGTGCGCGGCCCGTCAGGGTGAGGCTTGTATGAGGGCCGCCCTCCCGCAGCCCGGCATCAGCCGGATGATGGCGGCCAGCGCCCTGCTGTTCGTCGTCTTCCTGGCGGCGTGGCAGTGGGCGCCCGACCTGTTCGGCATTCCGCCTTTCATCATCCCGCCGGCCAGCCGGGTGTGGGACGAATTCCTGCGCATGGTGGCGCGCGACAAGCTCTTCTACCACACGGCGATCACGGCGATGCAGGTCGGGATCGGCTTCGTGCTCGGCGTGCTGCTGGGCATCGTCTGCGGCTTCGCCTTGGGCATGTCGCCGACGGCGGAGTTCGTGCTCTCGCCCTACATTCTGGCGCTGCAGATCGCGCCCAAGGTCGCCTTTGCGCCGCTGTTCATCATCTGGTTCGGCTACACGGTCTATCCGAAGATCCTGGTCTGCGTGCTGATCGTGTTCTTCCCGGTGATGATCAACGTCCTGGGCGCGGTGCGCGCGCTCGATCCCGACATCGTGCGGCTCGCCAAGTCGTTCACCGCCAACCGCCTGCAGATCTTCTGGAAGATCGAGTTCCCGGCTGCCATGCCGCCCTTGTTCGCCGGCCTGCGCATCGCCTCGACGCTGGCCGTGATCGGCGTGCTGGTGGGCGAACTGGTCGGCGGCAATATCGGGCTGGGCTACCTGCTGACCTTCGGCGAGGGCGCCGGCAACACCGCCATGGTGTTCGTCGTCATCATCCTGCTGACCCTGATCGGCATCGTGCTGTACGGAATCGTCGTCCTGGCCGAGGGGCGCGTTCTGCACTATCTGCCGGCGCGCGCCCGGATGGCGACATGAACCTCGCCGGCCGCACCATCCTGATCACCGGCGCCGGCCGCGGCCTCGGCCGCGCCTTCGCGCAGGCCTGCGCGAGCGCGGGTGCGGAGCGGATCGTCGTTGCCGACATCCGCGCCGACTGGGGCGAGGCGACGGCCAAGGCGCTGCAGGAGGCGGGCGCCGAAGCAGCCTTCCTGCCCGTCGATCTCGGCGATCCGCGTTCGGTCGAAGCCTTCGGCGCGGCGGTCACGGCGCGCTACGGCCATGTCGACGGGCTGGTGAACAACGGCGCGATCGCCACCGGCATCGGCGGCAAGACCTTCGAGGAGATCGACATCGAGACCTGGGACAAGGTGATGGCGGTCAATGTCCGCGGCACCTGGCTGATGACCAAGGCGATGGCGCCGCTGCTGCGCCGCTCGCAGCTCGGCGGCCGCATCGTCAACCTCGCGTCCGATACCGCCCTGTGGGGCGCGCCGCGGCTGCTGCATTACGTCGGCAGCAAGGGCGCGGTGATCGCCATGACCCGCTCGCTGGCGCGCGAGCTCGGCCCCGACCGCATCGCCGTCAACGCCATCGCACCCGGCCTGGTCCTGGTCGAGGCGACCGAATACGTGCCGGCCGAGCGCCATCAGCTCTACGTCTCGGGCCGCGCCATGCCGCGCGCCCAGCATCCCGAGGACGTGACTGGGCTCGTGGTCTACCTGCTGGGCGACGGCGCGGGCTTCGTCACCGGCCAGCTCGTGCCGGTCAACGGCGGCTTCGTGTTCAATTGAGGCCGGACATGGACAACAAATACATCGTGCCGGCGCTGGCCCAGGGGCTCGGCATCCTGTCGCTGTTCGGCGGCAATGACCGCAGCTTCACCGCGCCCGAGATTGCCAAGCGCCTGTCGCTGCCGCGCACCACGGTGTTCCGCCTGCTGCAGACCCTGCAGTCGCTCGACTATGTGCGCTGCGAGCAGGACAAGAGGCATTTCAGCCTGGGGCCGGCGCTGCTCAATCGCGGCTTCGAGTATCTCGCCTCGCTCGACATGGTCGAAGTGGCGCAGCCCATCCTGCAGGGCTTGCGCGACAGCACCGGCCTGTCCTCGCACATGGCGATCCGCGAGGGCCGCGAGGTGATCTATGTCGCGCGCTTCCCTGCCCGCAGCACGATCGCCAGCAGCGTGACGATCGGCACGCGCTTTCCGGTCCATGCCACCATCATGGGGCGCATGACGATCCTGGACATGACCGACAAGGAGCTGGCCGAGCTGTTCGGCGACCAGCCCTTCCAGCGCTTCACCGCGCAGACGCCGATGAGTCTCAAGGCCTTGAAGACGCTGCTGGCCGAGGATCGCGAGCGCGGCTATGCCGTCAGCCAGGCCTTCTTCGAGAGCGGCGTCAGCGCGATCGCGGCGCCCGTCCGTGACGGCGCCGGCCGCATCGTGGCCGCCATCAACGTCACGGCGGTGAATGCCCATATCGAGGAGCAGGCCATGCATGGCGCGCTCAAGGAGGCCGTGCTGTCGGCGGCAACGGAGATCTCGCGCTGGCTCTGCCGCGCGAGGGAAGTGAACGGAAGTTGATCGAGCAACGGAGGGCCATGACATGCCGGATACCAACGTGATGCCGCAGTCGAGCGCGCTGGAGCGCGAGATGCGCGCCTACACCGGGCTGTTCACCGAGAAGGCGTTCGACTGGGACGCCTTTCCCGCCAGCCGCGGCTTCCCAGACCTGTCGCGCGCCCAGTTGCGCTATGTCGGCGCCGGCGGCTCGCCCAAGGTCGGCGATCCCAACACGCTGAAGGCCGAGCACTTCACCTTCAGCCTGGTCAACCAGCCGGTCGGCAGGTTCGCCGCTTCGCACGCCCACGAGGTGGTCGAGCATTTCCTGGTCCTGCAGGGCGTGCTGACGATCGGCACGGTGTGGGGTGACGAGGTCGTCGAGGTGAAGCTCGGGCCCAAGGACATGCTGCTCAACATGAGCGGGCGCCCGCACGGCTTCCGCAACGACGGCGTCGAGCCGGTGCTGATGCAGATCACCGTCGGCAGCGGCACGCCGGAGATGCCGGTCCATGTCTGCCATCCCAAGGACAAGGAGCTCGAGCTGTCGCGCCGCTTCGGCGCACCGGGCCCTGAGAAGATCCAGCTCTTCTCGCCCGAGAGCAGCGACTGGCGCCATCAGCAGCTCGGCAAGCATGTCGTGCGCTATCGCGATCGCACGCCGGTGTGGGAGACGGCGGGCTTCGCCCGGCTTCCTTACATCGGCGAGGGCGGCGCGCCGGCGCACGGCTATCGCATGGACATGATCCATCTGCCGCGCGGCGTCGCCGTGCGTCCCTACGCGCGCGACGTCGAGGATGTGTTCTTCGTGCTCGACGGCATGGTCACGGTCGGCTGGGAGCAGGACGGCGAGATCGTCGAGCGGCGCCTCGGTGCGCGCGACCTGATCTTCAATCCGGCCCGCCGCGCGCACTACTTCCGCAACGACGGCGTGGGCGATGCGCAATTCACCATGGTGGTCGGCTCGCCCAAGCCGGAAACAGTGGCGTTCGTCGCGGCATGAAGATTCTCACCGTCGGCGGCGCGACGTTCAGCTATCTCGACCAGGGTCGCGGGCCAGCCCTGGTGCTGCTGCACGGCATCGGCTCGGCCGGGCGTTCCTTCGAGCGGCAGATCGAAGCCTTCTCCCCGCACTATCGCGTGGTGGCGTGGGATGCGCCAGGCTATGGCGGTTCTTCTGTCCTTGCGCCGGCCGAGCCGTCGGCGGCCGACTACGCGACGGCCTTGGCAGGCCTGCTCGACGCACTCGAGATACCGACGTGCCATCTGCTCGGCCATTCGCTGGGCTGCCTGATGGCGGCGCGCTTCACGGCGCTTCATCCGCGGCGCGTCCTGTCGCTGACCTTGTGCAGCATCGCATCGGGTCATGCCGGCTTGCCGGCAGAAGAGCGGCAGAAGCTGCTCGACCAGCGGGTGGGCGACCTGGCCAAGCTCGGGCCGCGCGGCATGGCCGAGGCCCGCGCACCACGACTGCTCGGACCCGCTGCGCCACCGCAGGCGCTGGCGGGGCTGATCGACACGCTGTCGTCGGTCCGGCCCGACGGCTATGGCCAGGCGGCACGCATGCTGTCGACGGGCGACATCAAGGCGGACGTGCGCGGCTTCCCGGCCGGCCTGCCGGGCCAGATCATCTATGGCGATGCCGACGTGATCACGCCGCCGGCCCGCAACCAGGAGATCGCAGCCCTTTGGCCGTCGGCGGCCGTGCACGTCATCCCGGGCGCGGGTCACGCGCTCTATCTCGAGCAGCCTGAGGCCTTCACGTCGATCCTCGCCGAATTTCTCGGCCGTACCACGGAACCCCGATGAAACGCCGTTCCCTAATCGCGCTGCCTGTCCTGTTCGCTGCCGGTCGCGCCGGCGCCCAGGCCGCCTATCCGTCGAAGCCGATCCACATCGTGGTCTCGGTCTCGGCGGGCGGCTCGATCGACATGATCGCGCGTTCCTATGGCGAAGCGCTATCGCAGAGCGTCGGGCAGCCCGTGGTGATCGAGAATCGACCAGGCGCCAACGGTAACATCGCGGCCGCCGCGGTGGCGCGCGCGGCGCCCGACGGGTACACGCTGCTGGCGACCGGCGGCAGCACGCTGAACCTCAATCCGTTCCTCTATCGCGAGCTGCCGTTCGATCCGCAGAAGAGCTTCACGCCGGTGACGCTGACGGCGCGCACCAATTTCATCCTGGTCGTCCATCCCAAGCTCGGGGTCGATACGCTCGAGGCTTTTGTGGCGCTCGCCAAGGCCAAGCCCAGGACCCTCAACTACGGCTCGGCCGGCAGCGGTAGCCTGATCCAGATCGCCACCGAGCTGTTCAATGCGACTGCCGGGATCGAGACCAACCACGTGCCCTACAAGGGCCTGGCGCCGGCGGTGAACGATCTCCTGGCCGGGCAGATCGACTTCATGTTCGATTCGGCCACCACCATGGCGCATATCCAGTCGGGCCGGCTGAAGGCGCTGGCCGTCGTCGGACCCAATCCGCTGCCGGCGCTGCCGCAGCTGAAGCCGCTCGCCGCCTACGGCATCAAAGGCGTCGAGGTGGCCTCGGGCTGGCACGGCCTGTTCGCGCCGGCCGGCACGCCGGCCGAGGTGATCGCCAAGCTGAACGTGGCGCTGCAGCCCATCCTCGCCTCGAAGACCCTGCAGGACCGAATCATCCAGCTCGGCGCGGAGCCCGCCGCCAGCACCCCGGAGCAGCTCGCGCAAACCTTGGCCAACGACCTCGAGCGGCTCGAGCCCATCGTCAAACGTACCGGCGCGCGGCTGGAGTAAATTCTCCTCCCCAACGAAGTTGGGGAGGTGTCCGCGTAATCGCGGACCGAGGGGTCATGAGTCACGGAGAGGTCCGAGCCAATGGCTCATGGCCCCTCCGCCCCTATGACGGGGCACCTCCCGAAGCTTCGCTTGGGGAGGAAAAGAATGGCGCCACGGCGTGGCGCGGCCGGCTAAGAAGGATTCCTCGCTGCGCTCGGGATGACAGTAGGTGTTGTCATTCCAAGCATCGCGAGGGACCTTTCCTCTCGTCATTCGATCAACGGAGTCTTGTTCATGGCCTTGGCGCGCCTCCGCCTCTTCGGTGCCCTCATCGCGACGCTGTTGCTGGTGGCCGGACCTGCCATCGCTCAGGTGACCGACTTCGGTCGCGGCAAGCCCGCGCTCTCGATCCGCGGCAAGTTCATCGACCAGCGCATCGCCGAGTTCATGGAACGCAACGACGTGCCCGGCCTCGCCATGGCGATCGTGCAGGCGCCGTACATCCCGCGGTCGGCCGGCTATGGCCGCGCCAGCCTCGCGCACGACGAGCTCGCCTCGACGCGGACGATGTGGAACATCGGGCCGATCACGCAGGGCTTCACCGCCGTCGCCATCTTCCAGCTCAGCGAAGCGCAGAAGCTCGACATCAACGACCCGATCGACAAGTACCTGACGGCCGTTCCGGAGACTTGGGCCAAGACGACGATCCTCGAGCTGTTGCAGCATGCCTCCGGCATCCCGGACTTCCGGACCAGCAAGATCTACGAGGCCGACAGGACCTACCGCCGCGCGGCCGAGGTGGTGGGGACGGTGGCGTCGGCGCCGCTCCTGTTCAAGCCGGGCACCCAGGTTCGGCTCAGCGCCACCAACTTCGTCCTGCTCGGGCTGATCGTCGAGCGTGCCAGCGGCATGCCCTATCGAGACTTCGTCACGCGCCATCAGATCGAGCCGCTCGGCCTGCGCAGCACCATGTTCGCCGAGGACTTCCCGGAGAAATCCTTCCTCGATCGGCCGCAGGCCGGCAGCGCCGGCAAGCAGCATTCGCGCTTCAAGTCGGAAGTCCCCTTCGTCAATCCGATCGAGCCCGCGACCGGCTACAGGCTGGCAGGCGGCACGCTCAGCGCGGTGGACGCCAAGCTGTCGACGAACCTCTTCGCCTTCGGCAGCCTGTGGTCGTCGGCCGAGGACATCAGCGTCTGGGACATCGCCCTGGCAGGTGGAATCCTTGTCAAGAAGGCCGAGAACCGGGCGCTGATCTATCAGCCGACGAAGCTCGCCAACGGCATCGTGGTACCGGCGATGGCGGGCTGGGAGTTCACGCGCCATCCCGGCTTCATGGAGATCAAGGGATCGGCGGCGGGCTTCAGCGCCTATCTCAGCCGTTTCACCGCGCCCGACGACCTGGTCTGCGTCACCTTGCTCGCCAATCGGGAAGGCCTGGACTTCACCAACCTCGCCCGCGACATCGCCGATTCCTACAAGATGGGCCTCGGTGCGGGCGTTGCGTCAGACGACGTCGTCACGCGGGAAAGCAAGTTCACGGTCGACGAGACCGTGGCGCGGCTCGAAGCACGGCTCAAGGTGCTCGGCGTACCCGTGTTCGCCCAGTTCGATCACGCCGAGAACGCGCGCCAGGCCGGCATGCAGTTGCGGCCGACCAGGGTCCTGGTGTTCGGCAATCCCAAGGTCGGCACCAAGCTGATGCAGGACCGCCAAGCGATCGCGCTCGACCTGCCGCTGCGCGTGTCGGTGTGGGAAGACGAGCGCGGCCGCGTGTGGGCCAGCTACCCATCGCTCGACCGGCTTGCCGAGTCGTATGCCGTCCAGGACAAGGCGACGCCCCAAGCGATGGAGCGCGCGCTCGAGGCCGTGATCGGCGGAGTGCTCGACGTCTACAGCCCCTGAAGCCGGCGGGACTGCGATGAGGCTGGGCTGCGCCCTTCGCGGACGCTGGAGAAATTGTTTTCTTCATGCACCGGGAAAATGTGAATCGTTTTTGCGCCTGATTATCAAAGTGAGGAGGAATTTGCGTCGGATTGATCTAGATCATGCAATGGCCATCGCCGGCTCCCCAATTTGGAACTCGCTACAGGGAGTGTGGGATGGCTACGTCGCTCATCAATGGTCTGGGTGGAAGTTCGGGATTCGGCGAGAACTCGCTGCCGCGCGCCGACGATTCACCGTCGCTCGAGATTGACTTCACCTCGATCGTGGCCGGGGGCATCAATCTCTTCGGCCAAACCTATACGAGTCTTTTCCTCAACTACAATGGCAGCGTGACATTCGGGAACGCGCTGACGGCGTTCAGCCCGACGGCGATCACCGCGGCGACCAGCATCCCGATCATCGCGCCCTATTGGGGTGACGTCGACACGCGCGGCGGGCCGAGCACGGTGACGCCGGGCGGCACGTCGACCGGCTCCAATCTCGTCTGGTACGACCTCGACACGGTGAACCACGCCTTCACCGCGACCTGGGACGACGTCGCCTACTACAGCCAGCATGCCGACAAGCTGAATGCCTTCCAGATCCGCATCCAGGCGGTGGGTACCAGTGGCGACTTCGATATCCAGTTCCGCTACGAGGCGATCAACTGGACGACCGGAGATGCCTCGGGCGGCTCCGGCGGTCTGGGTGGCCAGGTCGCCGTCGCCGGGTATTCCGCCGGCGACGGACAGAACTTCTTCCAGCTTCCGCAAAGCGGCAACGAGGCCGCCATGCTGGCATTGCCGACCGCCAGCAACGTCGCCACGCCGGGGTTGTTCACCTTCAGCATCCGCAACGGCGTGCCTGTCGTGGCCCAGTTCTCGATCGCCGCGGCGAGCGCCGACAAGGCGGAAGGCAACAGCGGCATCACGGCCTTCACCTTCACGGTGGCGCTCACGGGCGACAGCTCGACGGCGCGCACCGTCGCCTATGTCGTCGCCGGCACGGGTGTCAACGCGGCCGACGCCGCCGATTTCAGCGGCGGCGCGCTGCCCGCCGGAACCGTCTCGTTCGCGGTCGGCGAAACGACCAAGACCCTCACGGTTAACGTGCAGGGCGACACGGCGGTGGAAGTGAACGAGTCCTTCGCCGTGTCCTTGTCGGCACCGACCGGCGGCGCGACGCTGGGCATCGACACCGCGAGCGGCACCATCCGCAACGACGATGCACTGATCGCCATCGCCGCGGCGAGCGCCGACAAGGCGGAAGGTAACAGCGGCAGCACAGCCTTCACCTTCACGGTGACCCGGTCGGGCGACACCTCGGTGTCGCACAGCGTCAGCTACGCCGTGACGGGCGCTGGGGCCAACCCGGCCAACGCGGCGGATTTCTCCGGCGGCGTCCTGCCGACCGGCAGCGTGAGCTTTGCTGCAGGCGAGACGTCCAAGACGGTCACCGTCAACGTCCAGGGCGACGCCGTGGTGGAGCAGAACGAGGGGTTCGTGGTCACGCTGTCCGCACCGACCACGGGCGCGACGATCGGCACCGGCACGGCGTCGGGAACGATTCACAACGACGACTCGCAGGTCAGCATCGTGGCCGCGAGCGCGGATCTTGCCGAAGGCAATGCCGGCGCGACGCCGTTCACCTTCACCCTGACGCGCACCGGCGACACCTCCGCGACGCAGGTGGTGAACTGGACGGTGACGGGCAGCGGCGCAGCGCCGACCAACGGCACCGACTTCGTCGGCGGGACCTTGCCTTCCGGCAGCGTCACCTTCGCGCCCGGCGAGACGTCTAAGACCCTGACGGTCAACGTGCAGGGCGACGTCGTCGTCGAGCCCGACGAGACCTTCACGGTGACCATCTCCTCGCCGCCGCAGCTCGGCGGTGACCAGACGACTTCGAGCACCGGCACGATCCCGTCGACCGGCCAGACGCTGGGCATCAGCCTGACGGCGCCGGACGCTTCGGCCGGCACCAGCGAGGCGGTACACGGCTTGGTCAGCCGGTCGGGCGGCAGCGGGACGGGGCAGTACAACATCGCCTTCGTGATCGACCGCTCGGGCAGCACGGCGGATACCTTCACCGGGGCGCAGACGATCCCGGACCTGAACGGCGACGGCGTGGCGAACACGATCCTCGACGCGGAGATCGCCGGGTTCGAATCGGTGCTGTCGTCGATCAACACCCTGGGGCTGGGCGGCTCCAGCATCGCGGTGATTTCGTTCGAGAGTGCCGCGGTGACCAACGCCGTCACGACGGCGGGGGCGGACGCCAACAAGAACGGCGTGCTCGATGTGGTCGAAGCGTTGCGCGGCCTGAAGACGGGCGGCGGCACGAACTACGAGGCCGGCCTCCAGCAGGTCGAGACGTTCTTTGCCGGTGCGCCGTCGGGTCAGAACGTCGTGTTCTTCCTGTCCGATGGGTTTCCCTCCTCGCAGAACTACACGGACGAGGTGAGCCGGCTGCTGGCAACGAAGGCAGACATAAGGGCGTTCGGTGTCGGAGCGGCGGCATCGGCGACGGCGCTCGACCTGGTGGACGATGGCCTGGCGAACAACACGGCGACGATCGTGCTGGATCCGAGCCAGCTGTCGGCGGGGCTGCTGGGCGGCGGGGTGAAGCTTGCGGAGATCGCGCGGGTCGAGCTGCTGGTCGGCGGCGTGGTGGTGCAGACGATCCAGCCGAACCAGCTGGTGCAGACGCCGCTGGGGCTGCAGTACAGCGGCACCTTGACCGGGCTGTCGACGACGGCGGCGGAGCAGATCACGGCCCGGGTGGTGGCAAGCGACGCTGCCCCGACGACGGTCGCCACCACGCAGACGCTCGAAGTTCTCACCGGAACGGTCGGTATCGGCACTGCGACCGCGACCGGCGTCGTGCGCAACGACGATGGCACGGTCGAGATCTGCATCACGGCGGCGAATGCGACGCTGAAGGAAGGCAACAGCGGTTCGACGCCGTTCACCTTCACGGTGACGCGCGAGGGCGACCTGTCGGGGACGAACACGGTCAAGTGGGCGGTGACGGGGACCGGCAGCGCGGCGGCGAACGCGACGGACTTCGCCGGAGCGGCGCTGCCGGCGGGGACGGTGACGTTCGCGCCGGGCGAGAGCTCGAAGACGGTGACGGTGAACGTACAGGGCGACACGGGGGTGGAGCTCGACGAGACGTTCCTGGTGTCGCTGTCGTCGCCGGCGACGGTGGTGGTGTCGGGCACGCAGACGACGTCGAACAGCGGGACGATCGCCTCGACAGGGCAGACGCTGGGGATCAGCCTGACGGCGCCGGACGCGTCGTCGGGCACGAGCGAGGCGGTGCAGGGGCTGGTGAGCCGGTCGGGCGGCAGCGGGACGGGTCAGTACAACATCGCCTTCGTGGTCGACCGGTCGGGCAGCACATCGAGCGTGTTCTCGGGGGCGCAGAAGATCGCCGACCTGAACGGCGACGGCACGGCGAACACGGTGCTGGATGCGGAGATTGCCGGGTTCGAGTCGGTGCTGTCGTCGATCAACAGCCTGGGGCTGGGCAGCGCGACGATCTCGGTGATCTCGTTCTCCGATGCCGGAACGACGAACGTCGTGACGACGGCGGGGGCGGACGCCGACAAGAACGGCGTTCTGGACGTGGTCGAGGCGCTGCGCGGCCTGCGGTCGGGCGGCGGGACGAACTACGAGGCGGCCCTGCAGCAGGCGGAGACGTTCTACAAGGGCGCGCCGTCGGGCCAGAACGTGCTGTTCTTCCTGTCGGACGGGCAGCCGGATTCGACGACGACCTATCCGGACGAGGTGAGCCGTCTGCTGGCGGCGAAGGTCGACATCCGGGCGTTCGGTGTCGGGTCGGGAGCGACGGCGGGACCGCTCGACCTGGTGGACGACGGGGTGGCGAACAACACGGCGACGATCGTGCTGGATCCGAGCCAGCTGTCGGCGGGCTTGCTGGGCGGCGGGGTGAAGCTTGCGGAGATCGCGCGGGTCGAGCTGCTGGTCGGCGGCGTGGTGGTGCAGACGATCCAGCCGAACCAGCTGGTGCAGACGCCGCTGGGGCTGCAGTACACCGGCACCTTGACCGGGCTGTCGACGACGGCGGCGGAGCAGATCACGGCGCGGGTGGTGGCGACGGATGCGTCGGCGACGACGATCGCCACGACGCAGACGCTGGAGACGCAGTCCGGATCGAGTGTCCAGATCTGCGCCGACCATCCGACGGCGGTCGGCACGATCGTCAACGACGATACCGAGATCTGCATCACGGCGGCGAATGCGACGCTGAAGGAAGGCAACAGCGGTTCGACGCCGTTCACCTTCACGGTGACGCGCGAGGGTGACCTGTCGGGGACGAACACGGTCAAGTGGGCGGTGACGGGGACCGGCAGCGCGGCGGCGAACGCGACGGACTTCGCCGGGAGCGGCGCTGCCGGCGGGGACGGTGACGTTCGCGCCGGGCGAGAGCTCGAAGACGGTGACGGGTGAACGTTCAGGGCGACACGGGCGTGGAGCTCGACGAGACGTTCCTGGTCGCTGTCGTCGCCGGCGACGGTGGTTGTGTCGGGCACGCAGACGACGTCGAACAGCGGGACGATCGCCTCGACGGGTCAGACGTTGGGATCAGCCCGGACGGCGCCGACGCGTCGTCGGGCACGAGCGAGGCGGTGCAGGGGCTGGTGAGCCGGTCGGGTGGCAGCGGGACGGGCCAGTACAACATCGCCTTCGTGGTCGACCGGTCGGGCAGCACATCGAGCGTGTTCGGGGGCGCAGAAGATCGCCGACCTGAACGGCGACGGCACGGCGAACACGGTGCTGGATGCGGAGATTGCCGGATCTGGAGTTTGCGCCGTCGTCGATCAACAGCCTGGGGTTGGGCATGACGATCTCGGTGATCTCGTTCTCCGATGCCGGAACGACGAACGTCGTGACGACGGCGGGGCGGACGCCGACAAGAACGGCGTTCTGGACGTGGTCGAGGCGCTGCGCGGCCTGCGGTCGGGCGGCGGGACGAACTACGAGGCGGCCCTGCAGCAGGCGGAGATAACCACAAGGGGGCACCGTCGGGCCAGAACGTGCTGTTCTTCCTGTCGGACGGGCAGCCGGATCTGACGACGACCTATCCGGACGAGGTGAGCCGTCTGCTGGCGGCGAAGGTCGACATCCGGGCGTTCGGTGTCGGGTCGGGAGCGACGGCGGGACCGCTCGACCTGGTGGACGACGGGGTGGCGAACAACACGGCGACGATCGTGCTGGATCCGGAGCCAGCCGTCGGCGGGCTTGCTGGGCGGCGGGGTGAAGCTTGCGGAGATCGCGCGGGTCGAGCTGCTGGTCGGCGGCGTGGTGGTGCAGACGATCCAGCCGAACCAGCTGGTACAGACGCCGCTGGGGCCGTACTACACCGGCACCTTGACCGGGCTGTCGACGACGGCGGCGGAGCAGATCACGGCGCGGGTGGTGGCGACGGATGCGTCGGCGACGACGATCGCCACGACGCAGACGCTGGAGACGCAGTCCGGATCGAGTGTCCAGATCTGCGCCGACCATCCGGACGGCGGTCGGCACGATCGTCAACGACGATACCGAGATCACGGCGGCGAATGCGACGCTGAAGGAAGGCAACAGCGGTTCGACGCCGTTCACCTTCACGGTGACGCGCGAGGGCGACCTGTCGGGGACGAACACGGTCAAGTGGGCGGTGACGGGGACCGGCAGCGCGGCGGCGAACGCGACGGACTTCGTCGGAGCGGCGCTGCCGGCGGGGACGGTGACGTTCGCGCCGGGCGAGAGCTCGAAGACGGTGACGGTGAACGTTCAGGGCGACACGGGGTGGAGCTCGACGAGACGTTCCTGGTGTCGCTGTCGTCGCCGGCGACGGTGGTTGTGTCGGGCACGCAGACGACGTCGAACAGCGGGACGATCGCCTCGACAGGGCAGACGCTGGGGATCAGCCTGACGGCGCCGGACGCGTCGTCGGGCACGAGCGAGGCGGTGCAGGGGCTGGTGAGCCGGTCGGGCGGCAGCGGGACGGGCCAGTACAACATCGCCTTCGTGGTCGACCGGTCGGGCAGCACATCGAGCGTGTTCTCGGGGGCGCAGAAGATCGCCGACCTGAACGGCGACGGCACGGCGAACACGGTGCTGGATGCGGAGATTGCCGGATTCGAGTCGGTGCTGTCGTCGATCAACAGCCTGGGGCTGGGCAGCGCGACGATCTCGGTGATCTCGTTCTCCGATGCCGGAACGACGAACGTCGTGACGACGGCGGGGGCGGACGCCGACAAGAACGGCGTTCTGGACGTGGTCGAGGCGCTGCGCGGCCTGCGGTCGGGCGGCGGGACGAACTACGAGGCGGCCCTGCAGCAGGCGGAGACGTTCTACAAGGGGGCACCGTCGGGCCAGAACGTGCTGTTCTTCCTGTCGGACGGGCAGCCGGATTCGACGACGACCTATCCGGACGAGGTGAGCCGTCTGCTGGCGGCGAAGGTCGACATCCGGGCGTTCGGTGTCGGGTCGGGAGCGACGGCGGGACCGCTCGACCTGGTGGACGACGGGGTGGCGAACAACACGGCGACGATCGTGCTGGATCCGAGCCAGCTGTCGGCGGGCTTGCTGGGCGGCGGGGTGAAGCTTGCGGAGATCGCGCGGGTCGAGCTGCTGGTCGGCGGCGTGGTGGTGCAGACGATCCAGCCGAACCAGCTGGTACAGACGCCGCTGGGGCTGCAATACACCGGCACCTTGACCGGGCTGTCGACGACGGCGGCGGAGCAGATCACGGCGCGGGTGGTGGCGACGGATGCGTCGGCGACGACGATCGCCACGACGCAGACGCTGGAGACGCAGTCCGGATCGAGTGTCCAGATCTGCGCCGACCATCCGACGGCGGTCGGCACGATCGTCAACGACGATACCGAGATCTGCATCACGGCGGCGAATGCGACGCTGAAGGAAGGCAACAGCGGTTCGACGCCGTTCACCTTCACGGTGACGCGCGAGGGCGACCTGTCGGGGACGAACACGGTCAAGTGGGCGGTGACGGGGACCGGCAGCGCGGCGGCGAACGCGACGGACTTCGCCGGAGCGGCGCTGCCGGCGGGGACGGTGACGTTCGCGCCGGGCGAGAGCTCGAAGACGGTGACGGTGAACGTTCAGGGCGACACGGGCGTGGAGCTCGACGAGACGTTCCTGGTGTCGCTGTCGTCGCCGGCGACGGTGGTTGTGTCGGGCACGCAGACGACGTCGAACAGCGGGACGATCGCCTCGACCGGCCAGACGCTGGGGATCAGCCTGACGGCGCCGGACGCGTCGTCGGGCACGAGCGAGGCGGTGCAGGCTGGTGAGCTGCCGGCGGCAGCGGACGGGTCAGTACAACATCGCCTTCGTGGTCGACCGGTCGGGCAGCACATCGAGCGTGTTCTCGGGGGGCGCAGAAGATCGCCGACCTGAACGGCGACGGCACGGCGAACACGGTGCTGGATGCGGATTGCCGGGTTCGAGTCGGTGCTGTCGTCGATCAACAGCCTGGGGCTACAGCGCGACGATCTCGGTGATCTCGTTCTCCGATGCCGGAACGACGAACGTCGAGCGACGGCGGGGGCGGACGCCGACAAGAACGGCGTTCTGGACGTGGTCGAGGCGCTGCGCGGCCTGCGGTCGGGCGGCGGGACGAACTACGAGGCGGCCCTGCAGCAGGCGGAGACGTTCTACAAGGGCGCGCCGTCGGGCCAGAACGTGCTGTTCTTCCTGTCGGACGCGGCAGCCGGATCTCGACGACGACCTATCCGGACGAGGTGAGCCGTCTGCTGGCGGCGAAGGTCGACATCCGGGCGTTCGGTGTCGGGTCGGGGGCGACGGCGGGACCGCCTCGACCTGGTGGACGACGGGGTGGCGAACAACACGGCGACGATCGTGCTGGATCCGAGCCAGCTGTCGGCGGGCTTGCTGGGCGGCGGGGGGGGGGGGGGGGGGGGGGCGGCGGGGTGAAGCTTGCGGAGATCGCGCGGGTCGAGCTGCTGGTCGGCGGCGTGGTGGTGCAGACGATCCAGCCGAACCAGCTGGTGCAGACGCCGCTGGGGCTGCAGTACACCGGCACCTTGACCGGGCTGTCGACGACGGCGGCGGAGCAGATCACGGCGCGGGTGGTGGCGACGGATGCGTCGGCGACGACGATCGCCACGACGCAGACGCTGGAGACGCAGTCCGGATCGAGTGTCCAGATCTGCGCCGACCATCCGACGGCGGTCGGCACGATCGTCAACGACGATACGGCGATCCCGACGGTCGCCTACGACGACGCCTACGTCGCTGCCAAGGATACGGTGCTGCATGTCGCGGCCTCGAGCGGCGTGCTTTACAATGACATTGGCGGGGCGCCGGTGACCGCGACCCTGCTTACAAATCCAACGCGCGGCACCGTCGTCCTGGCGGCCGACGGCGGTTTCGATTACACGCCGGCCCAGGACCGTACCGGCATCGATAGCTTCACCTATCGCACCACGGGGGCGAACGGGACCGACGACGGGGAGGCGGTGGTCTTCGTCACGCCGGTCAACGTCGGCAGCACGACGACGCTCGCCCTGGTCGCACTGACCGCCGAGCAACAGATCGCGGCAACCTATACGGCCTTCTTCGGCCGGGGTGCCGACGCTCCAGGCTTCCAGTTCTGGGTCAACGAGTTCCACGTCAACCTGCCGACCCAGGGCCCGGCCGCGCTGTTCGCCAATATTGCCAGCTCGTTCGGTGTCAGCAGCGAGGCGAAGGGACTCTATCCCTTCCTGGTCAATCCCGTCGGGGCGAGCGACGCCCAGATCAGCGCCTTCATCGACAGCGTCTACAACAACCTGTTCAACCGCTCGTCGGATGCCGCCGGCTTGAACTACTGGACCGGCCAGGTCCATCAGACGCTGGCGGCCGGCCAGTTCGTCGGTTCCGTGCTGATCAACATCATGAGCGGCGCCCAGGATACCGCGGTCGGGAAGGACATCACCACCTTGATGGGCAAGGTGGCCGTGAACATGGAGTACGTGCAGGAGCAGCAGCGGCTGGGTTCGACCTGGACGGCGGCGGACGACGGCGCGGAGGCAAGGGCGTTGATACAGGCGGTGACGTCCGACCCTCACACCGTGCTGGTCGGCATCGCCCACGCGCACGACCTCGTGGTCGCCGACCTGCCCTGACGGTGGCGCAACTCGATGTTTGCAGCGGTTTCAACGGCATTGCGCCGCCTGGCTCGAGCGGGCCGCCGACGATGTCCACAGGTGGCACCGTGGAAGCGCTGCGGCTCGTTCAGCCCTCTTTCAGAAGGGTGACTGCTTTGGCGTGCAGACCGCCGACAGGCCTTCGGTAGAGACTCGATTCTCGTCGGGTAAACCCGCCCGCGCGGGCGGTCCGCCGCAGATTTCATGGCCTCTGGGTACCTTCCGCTCGCTTCGCAAGAAGTGATAGAATGACGGCTTGGTACTTGGGGGGTGAGATGATCCTCACACTTGCCCAGGGTTGCGGCGAAAGGCAGGCAACCTCGATGCGCAACCGCGCCGAGGAAGGGAACCTTCGAAGAGGCAACTTTCGGACAAGCGATTGACGTGGCAAGAGGCCGCCTCCCGCAAAGCATGGTGAGTTCCTTCAAGTCAAAGTGAGCGCTGGGAGCCGGGGATGTCGCTGCGTCCTGAAAGCGGACCCAGGAAAGATGGACCGGGATCGAAGCCAGGACGTTCGTCCGCAAGGGCAGCGTCTGCGCTCTTCATAGCCGTTGCCTTGTTGACGGCCGGGGCGATCGCACTGATCGTCAATATGAGCCGGCAGGGCGGTGCCTATGGTTGGATTCAGCACACGAATGACGTCCTGCGGACGGTCGCGGCGGTCGAACGACGCGTCCTCGAAGCGGAATCGGGAGAGCGCGGCTATCTCTTGACAGGGGACGCCAGCTACCTCGCCGCTCACAATCGGGCGCAATCGGAAGTCTCGGACTTGCTCGATCAGTTGCGAGAGACGATTGTCGATAATCCGAGCCAGACCGCTCAGCTGGAGGAATTGCGACCGGTAATCCTCGAAAGGTTGGCTCAATTCAAACGGGCGGTTGAGCTTGGGCCGGCACACCTGACCGAGGCTCTCGATATTTTGCGAACGGCGCGTTCGCAGCAACTGACAAACCTGATCGAAACAAGGCTCGGGCATTTCAGACGTGCCGAGGCAGCGCTCCTGCTGGACCGCCAGCACGCCGCCAGTCGCGACACTTTCATGACGGCGTCGATCGCCGCGGCTATGGCCATCCTGGCGATGCTGAGCGCGGCAATCGGCGCTTATCTTCTCAAGAGTCATCGAGATGCTGATCTTCTCGGCGCCGCGAACGACGAGCTATCCCTGCAGAAAGCGTATCTGGAAGCAATTGTGGAGACTGTTCCCGATGCGATGGTGATCATCGACGAGACCGGCATCATTCAGTCCGTCAGTTCCACCGCCGAAAAGCAATTCGGCTTCGCGGCACAGCATCTTCGGGGGCAGAACGTATCGGTATTGATGCCCTCACCCTATCGGGAGGAGCATGATGGATACCTATCGCGCTATCTCGCTACCGGCGAACGGCGAATTATTGGTGTCGGTCGTGTCGTGGTCGGTCAGCGAAGCGATGGGACGACATTTCCAATGGAGTTGTCGGTCGGCGAAATCCGGCTCAGGGGCGAACGCCAATTCGTTGGCTTTATCAGGGACTTGACCCAACGGCAGGAGCGAGAGCGTCTGTTTCACGAAATGCAATCGGAATTGCTGCATGTTTCCCGGCTCAGCGTCATGGGAGAAATGGCGTCTGCCCTGGCGCACGAGCTCAATCAGCCTCTGACGGCGATGACCAACTATCTCAGAGGAGCACGGCGGCTGCTCGAGGAATTGCGCGACGACCGCGCCGCGATAGCCAAGAGTGGCCTCGACAAGGCCGCCGAACAGTCGTTGCGCGCGGGCAAGGTGATTCAGAGATTGCGCGACTTCGTTGCGCGTGGCGAGACCGAGAAGAGGATCGAAAGCCTGAAGAACCTGGTGGAGGAAACCAGTGCTCTGGCCCTTGTCGCGTCGAGTGAACAGTCGATTCGTCTCGATTTGCAGTTCGACCCATCGGCCGACCTTGCGGTCGTCGACAAGGTTCAGATTCAGCAAGTCCTGCTCAACTTGATGCGCAATGCGATCGAGGCGATGCAATCCTGCGAGAAGCGCGAGATCGTCGTGACGGTTGCCCCGTCAGGCGACGGCATGGTGGCGATCGCCGTGGAAGACACGGGAAGCGGGATTGCGCCCGCCATCGCGGAGAGGCTGTTTCAGCCGTTCGTCACCACGAAGTCAAAAGGAATGGGGGTCGGCCTGTCACTCTCGCGGACCATAGTCGAGTCGCACGGCGGCCATATCACGGTTGATCCCAATCCGGCCGGCGGGACAGTCTTCCGATTTACGCTCCCCCGAGCGGTGCCCGAGTAACACCGCGACGGTGGATCGGCGGTGGCTCATTGAGCTAGATCAAAGCCAGGCGGCTGACCCGTGCTTTGATCGCAGCATGTGTCAGACTACCGAGAACGCGGACCCCTTGATCATGGTGGTCGAAGCAGATCTCGCGGTTCGGGAATCCCTCAAGTTTTCGCTTGAGGCCGAGGGTTTCAAAGTCCGCGTTTACGAGACCCCGGAGCAGCTCTTGAGGGAGGGTCACCTGCCGGAGGCGGGGGTGCTGATCGTCCACTATCACCTGTCGTCCATGAATGGTCTCGATCTCATCCTCGAGATGCGTCGGCGGACTTCGATTCCCGCGCTTCTGGTAACCGGAAGAATCAGTGGAGCGATCCGCAAGCGTGCTTCGGACGTTGGCGTCTCGGTCGTCGTCAAGCCATTCTTGGGGGCGGATTTGACAGATCGTATTCGCCAGCTTTTGAGTCCTCCTCGCGAGAGCTGAGGTCGGAGCACCGATAGTTCCACCGGCGACGAGAGGCTCGGCACGAAGCGTCGCGTTGGCATCATCCGCGCCCAGGCGGGTCTCGGGTTGCGCCAGATCAAGGCCCGACGGGCGAGCATTCCCAAGACTATATGCGGGTTGATTTTCCGCAGCAGGGGGCCCCTTCCAATGGCGAACGATTTGGACGAAGGCAGCGTCTTCACTGAATTTCAAGTGTCGTCCTGGCCTCCGCCCGTCACTCAGACGCTTCTGCGGAAGCGCGACGGGCGGCAAGGTCTCACGATCCGCGCCAAGCCGTCGGGGCGATTGCGCGTCGAGCTGGTCCGCCAAGGCTACCAGCCGGTGGTCGTTCGATCGAAGCATCTCGACATTCGTACACCGGCATTGCTGCGCCTGAACGTCGTGTGGCGCGGAATGGAAGCGGCTATTGTCGCCAACGGCCAGACCATCGGAACGAGCGGCGACGTCTTTCCCGAAGGCTTCGTGACGCCGGCCGAGATCCAACAGACGGCAGCACTGACGGACCATGTCGACAACCAGCGAGCGCGGGCGTCCCGGCTCCAGCGGGCCGAGCTGTTGCGCGCGCGACCGGGCGAGGAGATGCAGATCGAAGCATCGTTTGCCGCGCTCGCGATGACAAGTCGTGTAGTTCGCGATCTCGCCGAGATGGTGCGCGAAGGCCGCCACCACCACTTGGCCGGCCTGACCGCCGAGCTTGTGCGGCTGATTGTCGGCGGCCAACGTGACGAGCCACTGCTCCAGCGGTGTGCGGGTCTGGTCGATGCGCCCCTGCCCATTTATGCTCCGATGGCGCCGCCAGCCCGCGACAGCGATCCCGCGACCTTGTTGAAATCGACCTTCGACGTGACGGCCGGCCGCGATGACCGGCATCCGTTGTGCGTGGATCTGGACGTTTGGCTGCAGCACAACGTCCCGTGCGCCGGTGGGCAGCCCGTTCCCATTACCGGCCTGATGGTCGGGCTTCTCGGGGCCCTGCACCAACCCCGACTCGACCCTCGGCCGATGAGCGGCTTCGACCGCATTTGCAATGCTCTCGGTCGAGATGGCAGCGCGATCGATGCACTGTGCGTCTTTGCCTTGAACATGTGCCAGCTGGCCCGTGCGGTGGACGAGGCTCGCCGGGAAGAAGGAAAGGAGAATCCGCCACTCGAAGGCGCGGATCCCACTGCGTCGTTCACCGTGCAAGTCGACGCGCCCGCCCGTGGTGCAGTCTCTCGTCAAGGAACTTAGGCTACGGAAGGTTCCTGCGGCAGCCGGCCACGCCCTGCCACGTGCATTGTCGCGGCCCGGGCCGGCCCCTATTCTCCCGGGCAACCAGGGAAAGCGAGGGGAAGCACCCGATGAAAGCCACCGCGGCCGTCATGCACCGGCCCCACGAACCGTTGTCGATCGAGCAGATCGATCTCGACGCGCCGGCGCGCAACGAGGTGCTGATCCGCACCGCGTTCGCCGGCGTCTGCCACAGCGACCTGCATTACATGGAAGGCCTCTATCCGCGCGCCTGTCCCTGCGTGCTGGGTCACGAATCGTCTGGGGTGGTGCTGGCGGTCGGATCGGACGTCACCTACGTGAAGCCGGGGGATCACGTGATCACCTGTGTCTCGGTGTTCTGCGGCGAATGCGAGCACTGCCTGAGCGGCCGCATGTCGCTCTGCGTCAGCCCGACGACGCAGCGGCCGGCCAAGGGCCCGCAGCGCATGAGCCTGAACGGCGCGCCGATGGGAAGCCAGAGCCCGCTGTCGTCGTTCGCCGACCACATGCTCGTGCACGAGCACGCCGTGGTGAAGATCCGCGAGGACATGCCGCTCGATCGCGCCGCGCTGATCGGCTGCGCTGTCACGACCGGCGTCGGCGCGGTGTTCCGCACCGCCCGGATCGAGCCGGGCTCGACGGTGGCGGTGATCGGCCTCGGCGGCATCGGCCTGTCGGCGGTCAATGGTGCGGCCATCGCCGGCGCCGGGCGCATCATTGCCATCGACCGCGTGGCCTCGAAGGCCAACCTCGCGCGGGAGTTCGGCGCCACCGACTTCGTCGATGCCTCGTCGGTCGACTTGGTGAAGGCGCTGCGCGAGATGACCGGCGGCGGCGTCGACTACGCGTTCGAATGCGTCGGTCTGAAGCAGACGGTCGAGCAGTCGTTCCGCATCGTCAAGCGCGGCGGCACGGCGACCGTCATCGGCATGATGCCCGTCGGCATGCGCTTCGAGCTGTCGGGTGCGGAGATCCTGGGCGAGAAGCGCATCCAGGGCTGCGCCATGGGCTCGAATCGCTTCCGCACCGACATGCCGCGCTTCGTCGACTTCTACATGCGCGGCCTGCTCAAGCTCGACCTGATGATCTCGGGCCGCGTCCGCCTCGACCAGATCAACGACGCCTACGCCGAGCTCAAGACCGGCGCGATCGCAAGGAATGTGATTGCGTTTTGATCTTGTTGTCCTCCCTGCGCGAAGCGCGGGGAGGTGCCCCCGCAGGGGGCGGAAGGGTCAAGAGCCTCGGTCGAAGCGTCTTTCAGGATGACGCATGTTCAAGCGAAACCCGTGTCGCCCATGACCCTTCCGTCCCGCGATGACGCGGGACACCTCCCCAGCGGAGCTGGGGAGGGGGAATGAGCGCTACTTCGCCTTGATGTTGGAGCGCTTGACGCGGTCGAGGTTGGCGCCCTCGATGCGGATCAGCTTGGTGAGCGTGTCGCGCTTGGGAGAGTGCACGACGCCGACGTCGTAGAAGTGCGAATCGCCCGGCTTCATCACGTAGGTCTTTTCCGGCACGACCAGCGAGGGGGCCTCGCCCGACCCCGGCTGCACGATGCGCCAGTCGGTCATCTCGGTGTCGCCGACCGCCACGCCGTAGATCGCCCAGCTCGAGCCGTGATCGTGCGGCGAGCCGTGCGCCGGCTTCTCGTAGACATGGCCGCAGACGCAGAAGCCCAGCTCGGGATCCTCGTACAGCACCTTGCGCGGCTTGCACTGGTCGGCGTTGAGGTGCTTGGCGATGAATTCCTCGTCACGCAGCGCCTTCGACACCAATCCGCACACCGCCTGCTTGCCGGCGAGGCCGCCATCGGCTTTCAGCGCCGCGCGGATGTCGCTGCTCAGTTGCTCCAGCGTATAGGCCATCTCTGCCTCCAATGATCACGTCGCACTCAATTGACCCGGCGATAGATCGGCGGGCGGGCGCGCACCGGGTCGAGCAGGGACCAGTCGCCCTGTTCGACGACATGCCCTTCGGGGAAGGGCGGACGCGGTTCCTGGCCGAGCGATCGCATCACCCGATCGTCCCGGTAATAGCAGAGCAGGACGACGCGCACGAGGGCGCCGAGCGCGCCGCCGCCCTCGGCGCGAAACGCCGCGGCCACCTCGGCCCGGCGTGCCGCGTCCAGGTCCGCAAAGCTGCCGCCCGACAGAGCCGCCAGGCGATCGAGGGCGGCGCGCACGTCGGCCAGATCGCGGCCGAGGCTCGCCAGGATGTCGGCGAAGATCGTGCCGTCGTCGGCCCCCGGGACGCCGTACTCGGCACTGGCCGGAATGATCGCCGCGGCGAGGCTTCGTAGATCGAGGGCCTGCCCGGAGGTGAGAGCGTTGTCGGTCATGTCGGCCTCAGTCGAAAAGGGTGGCGAGGCGTTGCTTGATTCTGTCGGCAATATAGAGCGCCAGCGCCTGGATGGTGGAAGTCGGATTCACGCCGCCCGAGGTGACCCAAATGCTGCCGTCGACGATGAACAGGTTCTTGACGTCGTGGCAGCGGCCCCATTCGTTGACCACCGAGCGTTCGGGATCGAGGCCCATGCGGGCGGTGCCCAGCAGGTGCCAGCCGCCGTTCAGGATCGGGCTCTCGACGGCGATGTCGCGGGCGCCGGCGGCTTCCAGGATCTCGCGCGCCCGCGCGAGGCCGTGTGTCATCATGCGCCGGCTGTTCTCGCCGATCGTGTAGTCGATGCGCGGTGCCGGAATGCCGCTGCTGTCCTTCAGCACCGGATCGAGGGTGACCCGGTTGTGCTCCTCGGGCAGGTCCTCGCAGATCGCCGACAGGCCGATGCGGTGGTTGAGCAGCCGCCGATAGACGCGGTGATGGTCGTCGCCCCATGGCAGGCGGCCGGCGGCAGTGCTGGTGATTGCCTCCAGGATCGCGCCATAGCCGCGGCTGAACTGGAAGGAATAGCCGCGCACGAAGTCGCGCGCCGGATCGGTCTCGTAGAACTGCTTGCTCCACAGGCAGAGCGGCGGGCCGTGGTTGCCGTCGAGCGGCTCGTCGACATAGCCGAAGCTGTAGGCATAGGGATGGAACATCAGGTTCTTGCCCACCAGCCCGCTCGAATTGGCGAGGCCTTTGGGAAACTTTCCAGACATCGAGTTCAACAGAAGGCGCGGCGTGCCGACGCCGTTGCAGGCCACGATCACCACTTCGGCCGGCTGGACCTGCTCCTTGCCCTCGGCGTCGTAGTAGACGACGCCCGACGCCATGCCGTCCGGGCCGACGGTGATCTCGCGAACGCGGCAGCGCGTGCGCAGCTCGACGCCGGCGCGGAGCGCCAGCGGCCAGTAGGTGATGTCGGTGCTCGCCTTGGCGCCCTGGGCGCAGCCCGGCGTGCAATGGCCGAGATTGATGCAGCGCGCGCGGCCCTCGTAGTCGACCGTGGCGATGGTGCTGTCGGACGGCCACCAGTGCCAGCCGAGCTTGTTCATCGCCCGGCCGAAGTGCGCGCCCGACTTGCCGAGCGGCAGCGGCGGCATCGGCGGCTGCTTGGGCGGATAGGCCGGGTCGCCGGCCAGCCCGGAGACGCCCATCATGCGATCGTTCTCGGCGAAGAACGGCTCGAGGGTGGCGTAGTCGACCGGCCAGTCGTCGGCCACGCCGTCCAGGGTGCGCACCTTGAAGTCGGACGGATGGAGGCGCGGATAATGCGCCGTGTACATGATGGTGCTGCCGCCGACGCCGTTGAAGTTCACCACCTTGATCGGCGAGTTGGCGTCGTTGATCGGATAGTCGGTCGGCCGCGCGCGGCGGTTGGGATTGACGGCGAAATCGCTGAACAGGCGCGCCTCCCAGTCGCGGCCGTTGCTCGGATAGTCGGTCGGCTTCACCCAGTCGCCCTGCTCGAGACAGAGGATGCGCATCTTGGTCTCGGCGAGACTCCACGCAACGGCGGCGCCGGATGCACCCGAGCCGATGATCAGCACGTCGACCTTGTCGTTCATCGTGATTCTTCTCCCGTCTTCATTTTGCTCCCCCGTCATCGGAGGAGGTGGCCCGCCGGGCCGGAGGGGGCAGGCCCAAGTCGAGATATCGCTGATTCCGACGTCGGACTCTCATGGATCTCGCCTGAGGCCTTCCCCCTCCGCCCCGCATGGCGGGGCACCTCCCCCGATTACGGGGGAGGAATTGCGATCTGTCATCTCGGCGGCAGCAGCTTCTTCGCCTGCATCTCGGCGAACGCCTTGGCGAACATCGCCTCGGTGTCCATGACCTCGTGGAAGCCGGCCTGCATGAGCTTGATGGTCGAGACCAGCGCCGGCGGCCCGGGCGCGGTGCGGCCGTAGCCCATCGTGTAGTCGGCATATTCGAAGGAGAGGCCGACGAAGTCCTTGAGGCTGCCGCTCCTGAGGCCGTGTTGCGCGCGGATCTCCGCCCATTCGGCCTCGCGCGGACGGATCTCGCGGTCGAGCGACAATGGCACGGCGTCGCCCGCGTCGAAGCCCAGGGCGGCGGCGATGGCCGGCCAGACGTTGGGCCAGACGAAGGCGTCGCCGTTGGTCACGTTGAAGATCTCGTTGCGCGCGCTCGCCGCCTCGCCCGACCAGGCGATGGCGCGCGCCAGCAGGTCGGCGTCGACCGCCTGCGCCACTCGCCCGATGCCACCGGGATAGTCGAGCCGAGTCTTGCCGGCGCGGCGCATCAGGGCGGCGTAGACGCCGAGCGCGGGAATCACGTTCATGGCGCTGCCGACCGAATCGCCCACGATCAGCACTGGCCGCAGGATCGACCAGCTCCAGCCCTTGCCGCGCTGCAGCTCGCGCACGTAGCGCTCCTGGTTCCAGTAGAAATTGGGCTGCTCGTGCATCTCCGAGCGGTTCTCGCGCGCCGGCACCTTCATCGGCCTCACATGCACGCCGTAGGCCTTTGTGCCCTGCAGCAGGGCCACGTGCCGGAGCTGGGGCGAGGCCTGCTCCAACGGCCCCAGCAGACTTCGCAGCATGCGCTCGTTGGTCTCGATCTGCTCCGCTTCCTGCCAGCCTGCGACCAGGCCCGGCCGCTCGTAGAGCGCGGCGTAGACCAGGTGAGTGACCCCAGCCAGGGCCGGAGCGAGCGACGTCGTGGCCGCCGGGTCGGCGAGGTCGATCGGCAGCCAGCGCGCGCCAAAGGTCTCGTCGGGCCGGCGCCGCGACAGGGCCACCACCTCGCAGTCGGGCTGCGAGCCGAAGTGCTTCATTGCTGCATAGCCGACCAGACCCGTGGCGCCGGCGACCAAAACCTTCTTGGCCATGCTAATCTTTACCTTCCCTCTGCCTATCGGGGCGGAGCAATGTAAGCTTAGCAGTCGCGGATCGCGTTGCCCGAGGAGGACCGATGGAATTCGGAATGTTCCACGAGTTTCAGGCGCTGCCTGGCGAAAGTGCAGCGCAATCTTTCGCGAACTCGTTCGCTCAGGTCGATGCGGCGGAGGGCTGGGGCCTCGACGCGATGTGGCTCGCCGAGCTGCATTTCGCCCCCGAGCGCTCGGTGCTCTCTTCGCCCATGATCCTGGCGTCGGCCATCGCCATGCGCACCAAGCGCATGAAGATCGGCACCGCCGTGCAGGTCTTGCCGCTCTGCCATCCGCTGCGTCTCGCCGAGGAGGTCGCCACCGTCGATCAGCTGAGCGAAGGCCGGCTGATCTTCGGCGTCGGGCGCAGCGGCTTCGCCCATACCTACAGGACCTACGGCGTTGACTACGGCGAAAGCCGCGAGCGCTTCGCCGAGACCCTGCAGATCGTCAAGCTCGCCTTCACCGAGGAACGCTTCTCATGGAGCGGCAAGCACTTCACCTACGAGAACGTGCGGCTGTCGCCCAAGCCGTGGCGCGCGCCGTGGCCGGAGATCCGCATCGCCGCGGCCAGCCCCGACACCTACACCGAGGTCGCGGCGCTCGGCCATCCGATCTTCATCGCCGCGCGCACCGGCAACCTCTCCGAGCTGGCGCCGCTGGTGAAGACCTATCGCGACGCCTGGAAGGCGGCGGGTCATCCGGGCAAGGGCGAGGTCTTCCTGCGCGTGCCGGTCTACGTCGCCGACACCGAGGAGAAGGCGCGTGAGGAACCGCGCGAGAGCATCATGCATCTGCTGCGCTACATCGGCGATCGCCTGGCCTCCTCGGCCACGGCGGGCGGCGCGCGGGCGATCGAGAACCGCGCCGAGCGCGGCCAGAAGATGCTGTCGATCGACTACGAGGAGGTGCTGCGCGAGCGCATGATCGTCGGCACGCCGGCCCGCGTCGTCGACCGCCTCACCGAGCTGCGCGAGGTCCTGGGCCTCGACGGCATCCTGGCCGAGCTCAATCCCGGCAGCCTGATCCCGCACGACCGCGTCATGACCGCACTTCGCCTGCTCTGCCAGGAGGTCATGCCGAAATTCAAATAGCTCTTTCCTCCCCCGACTTCGGGGAGGAAAGCCGGATCAATCCACCTTCGCCCCGGACTGCCTGATCACCGGCGCCAGCCGCTTCTCGTCGGCGGCGCGGTAGGCCGCGGTGTCGGCCGGGCTCATCCAGATGCGAGTCGCGCCCTGCTGGTCGAAGGCTTTCTTGACCGCGTCGCCATCGAGCGCCTGCCTGGTGAGGGCGGACAGCTTCTCGACCATCGGCGCCGGCAGGCCGGCCGGCCCGCAGACTCCGCCCCACGAGGTGATCTCGAAGCCGGGTAGGTATTCCGCCATGGCCGGAATCTCGGGTACCGACGGATGGCGCTGGAGAGAGGTCACGGCGAGGCCGCGCACCTTGCCCGAGCGCATCAGGCCGAGCGGCCCGGGAATGTTGTCGAACATCATGTCGACCTGGCCGGCCAGCAGGTCCTGGTGCGCCGGCGCACTGCCGCGATAAGGCACGTGCAGCAGGTTGACCTTGGCGAGCTGCTTGAACAGTTCGCCTGAGATCTGCGGCGAGGTGCCGGCACCCGACGAGGCGAACGAGTACTTGCCGGGATTTTCGCGTGCCAGCGCGATCAGCTCGGGCACCGTCTTGGCCGGCAAGTCCAGCCGGGTCATCAACATGTTGGGCACCGACCACAGCATGGCGATCCCGGTGAAGTCCTTCTCCGCGTCGAACGGCAGCTTGGTGTAGAGCGTCGGTGCGATGGCGTGGCTGGCGATGCTGTAGAGCCCGATGGTGTAGCCGTCGGGCGTCGACTTGGCGATCGCATCGGCGCCCACATTGCCGCCCGCGCCGGCCTTGTTCTCGACGATGAATTGCTGGCCGGTGAGCTGCGACAGCTCGTGACAGACGATGCGCGACAGCGTGTCGGTCGGCCCGCCGGCGGGAAAGATGTTGATGTAGCGCACCGGCTTGTTCGGCCAGTCGTCGACGGCCCGGGCGACGCCCGCAGCCAGCATCGGCGCAGCCAGCGCGCCGCCGGATAGGATCAATGCGCGCCGGCGGGGCAGAATGAACTTGGTCATATTTCGCGGCCTCCACACACCACTTGCTTGTTGGGTGCACTCTATACGCAACGAGCCGAGGGAGGGCCAGTGTACGAGCGTCCAGGTGGCATCGACGTGGAGTGAACATTGCAGAAATTAAGGGTTCCAACACCCCTGTCGCTCCCTCGTCATCGGACCGTCATCGGGGGAGGTGCCCCGTCATGCGGGGCGGAGGGGAAGGCCCCAGTCGAGGTCCATGAGATTCCGACGTCGGAATCGGGGGGATGTCGACTGCGGCCTTCTCCCGGCCCTGTGGGCCACCTCCCCCGATCACGGGCGATCATGGGGGAGGGAACGGGTTGATCGCCCCAACACGCTCGACCAACTCCGCCGGCAGGTCGATCGCGCCAGCCGACGCATTGGCCTCCAGCTCGGCGATCGTTTCCGGGCCGACCAGCGCGGCGCTGATGCCGGGCCGCGCCACCAGCCAGCCCAGCGCCAGGACGGCCGGCGGATGGCCGCTCTCGGCTGACAAGGCCTCCAGCCGCTCGGCGAGGGCGATCTGTCCAGCGGTGAAGCCGGGCCCGCCCCAGCGCCGGCTGCCGGCAGCGGCGCGCTGGCGAACTGCCGGGCCGGCCAGCAATCCACCGGCAAGCGGGCTGAACACCGTGACGCCCATGCCGAAGCGGCGGCAGGCCGGCAGCATCTCCTGCTCGGCGGCGCGGTTGGCGAGGCTGTAGGCGATCTGGTTGCAGACCGGCGCTGCCGTGCCGAGCCGGTCGGCCTGCCACAGGGCCTCGGTCACCTGCCAGGCGGGGAAGGTCGAGAGCGCGCCGTAGAGGATCTTGCCCTGACGCACCAGGTCGTCGAAGGCGCGCAGCGTCTGCTCGATCGGCGTCGTCGGGTCGGGATGATGGGCGTAGTAGACATCGATATGGTCGGTGCCGAGCCGGCGCAGGCTGATCTCGACCTGCTCGACGATGTGGCGGCGCGACAGGCCGCGCATGTTCGGCCCGTCGCCGACCGGCTCCATCACCTTGGTGCACAGCACGACATCGCGGCGTCGGCTCCCGAGCGCGCGTCCCACGATCTCCTCCGCCGACGCGCGAGCCGACGCCGGCGGCGCGCCGGCACGATCGAAGCGCGCCTGGTTGCCGTAGCTGTTCGCCGTGTCGATCAGGTTGATGCCGAGATCGAGCGCACGGCCGATCAGCCCATCGCAATCGGCGGCAAGCGGTGCCACACCGAAGGTCGCCGTTCCCACGCCGATGCAGGAGACCTCGACGCCGGTCGAACCGAGGGCGTGGTAGCGCATCAGCTTGTCCTCAGGATGAGCGGCATGGCGCGTCGCGGTCGTGCATTGAGAGCGGTCAGGTGATGCTGCCACCACGCATAGAAGGCGCGTTGCCCGGCCTCCTGATGCAGGGGCAAGGGATGGCGGCGCGCCAGGAGGCCTTGCGACCCGTCGGTGACCGACTGCCAATGCAGTGCGAGGTCCTGGGCCAGCAAGCCGGCGGGTCCCCAGGCGCGCTGTGTGGCGCGACGAGCGGCATCGCGCTGCCGGGCTGTCGCGTCGGCCGCGACCATGCACCAGGTATCGACCTCGGTGCGGTTCGGCGCCGTCGGATGCCACACCTGCAGCGTCGACGTCTCGCGGTGGAACGAGAGGTTGGGGAACTGGGCCAGGGGCGCGCCGCGCGGCAATCGCGTCGCGGCATGGATCCAATCGCCGCCGTCGATCGAGCCGCAGAAATGCTCCATGGCGAGCTTCCAGTTGCCGGCGAAGGCCCAGCGCAGGCGATGCTCGCCGACGGCGGTCAGCGGCGCGGTGGCGATCGGACTCGGCTGGAACGGCAGCGCATCGGGATCGAGAGTGGCGAAGATCAGGCCGTGGTGCTGGGCGAGATGCGGCACCGGAGCGAGGTCGGTCTGATGCGGATGGCGGCGGCAGACGATCGTCGTCGCCGATCCGCGCTCACCGGTGCTGAGCGGGCTGTCGCAGCGGGGGCAGACATCGCGAAAGCCCTGCAGGCTGCCCGCGCCGTCGCGCCAGATGAGCACGGGCTCGCTGCCGAGCCGCGCCGAGATCCAGTCCCCGGGATGGGCGAGCCAGTTGGCCGGACCGACGAACAGCCACGCCGTCGCGAAGATGCGATCGATCTCCTGCGCGTGGATCGCGGGATCGCTGAATGCCCGGCGATCGAGCGTTGCCGCTTCCGGATCGAAGGCGCGCATGCCTCAGAAGAAGTTGCTGAGATTGGCCGACAGCAGGACCGTCTGCTCGAGGAAGATATGGCGCCGGGCGATGCGCAGCGTGCCGCTCTCGCGGCGCAGCACGTCGCGCCGCAGGCCGAGCCAGTTGCTCTCGTCCGAATTGAGCCGCGTGCGATGAAGATGAAAATTCGACTCGGCGGTGATACGCTCGGCCGTGACGTCGACGATGCGGACGTTGGTGATGAGATGGCGGGTGCGCGAGGGCGGCTCCTCGGCCCAGGCGTAGCCGGTCTCCAGGCGATGGACGCGCATGGTCAGCATCGCCTTGTCGTCGTCGAAGAACGCCATGTCGCCGATCTTCGAGAACTCGCTGTCGAGCTGGGCCGAGATCTTGGTGCGACGCACTGGCATCCAGTAATGGATGTCGTCGGTGAACAGGTCGAGCCAGTCGCGGAAGCGCCTGGAGTCGAGCAGGTCCGCCTCGTCGTAGTAGAAGGTCTCGACCTCGAGCCGCAGCGCCAGGGTCGAGGAGGTGGCAGGAGTCGCGGCATCGGGCATCACACGACCCCGCTCGGCATGGCGTGATCGCGCTTGAGCGCCGGCCAGTCGGCCGCCGTCATCCAGTCGGCCCATGCCCGGTAGGTCCAGAGCTGGGCGTGCTCGTTGATGTTGGTCTCGATGCTGGGCAGGCCGGGCTGCTGGGCGTCGCTGATCTGGCCGCGCCCGAGATTCATCGCGTAGTTGAGGGGATGGCGGCGCGAGAAGGCGCTGCGGGTGGCGAGCGTGCTCTGCGCCCAGTTCTCGCCGTCGTCCTGCTCGAGCATGCCAGCCGGCCCGAAGGTGTGGTTCATGCGCTGCACCGAGGCGCGGCGGGCCTCGGCCGGCATGTTGCGGTCGATCAGGGTGAACCACCAGATCTCGGTGGCGAACGGTCCGCGCGGCAGGCGCAGGCAGAGCTGCACGCCGCTCGAGGCGATCCACAGATTGGGAAAGATGTTGGGATGGCCGCGCGAGGCGACGCCGACCGGGCCGAGCGCCGCGGCGGCCTCGGGCGTGTCGCGCCAGCGCTCGTCGAACAGCGGGATCTTGGTCGTGGCCGCGGCGAGCTTGGCGCGGATCTCCGGCGTGGTGCGCGGTCCGCTGATCGCATGGCCATATTCGCCCAAGGACACGATCTGGTCGTCGTCACTGTACGGCAGCTTGGGCAGGTAACCCGACAACGACGACGAGGCGTGCGAGGTCTGCACGTGGTACCAGTCGAACAGATTGTCGACCGCGAGCTTCCAGTTGCAGGCCAGCACGTTCTTCTGCACGCCGTCGACGACGGCGACGTCGCCGTGGGCCGCTGCCATCGACAGGCCGACGCGGCCGACCTCGCCGAGATACTCCTCGAGAGCCGGCGCCTCGGGATCCATGGTGGCGAAGACGAAGCCCTTGTAGCTCTCGACCTTGGCGGCCGGGATCAGGCCCCATTTATCGCGCTCCAGCGCCTCGTGATAGAAGCTCTTGTAGCCCGGCACGCCGGCCAGCTTGCCTTCGAGGTCGTAGGTCCAGCCGTGATAGGTGCAGAGGAAGGACTTCACCCGTCCCGACTCGGCGCGGCACACCGCGTTGCCGCGATGGCGGCACGAATTCAGGAACACACCGACCTTGCCCTGGCGATTGCGCACGGCGATGACGCTGTCCTCGCCGATGAAACTCAGGAAGAAGTCGCCGGCCTCGGGGATCTGCGACTCGTGGCACATGAAGTTCCAGCAGCGCGCGAAGATGCGCTCCATCTCGACGCGGTAGATCTCGGCATCGGAGAAGATGCGCCGGTCGACAGTCCCGGCGCCGGCGTCGACCATCGAGCGGTAGTCGGTGTTCATGGCGATGATCCTTCGATGCGGATGAGCAAAGATCCTTCGCTAGGCTCGGGATGACAAAGGAGATGTCATCCCGATCGTCGCGAGGGATCTTTCGTCTTCGCTGGCCAGCGGCGCGGTCCAGGCGTTGTAGCCGTAGACCCAGTCGGGGTCGGTGGCGCCCTTGCCCCATTTGTTCTGGCGGGAGGTGAGCTGAATGCGCGACGTCCGCTCGACGCGGGTGGCCTCGTAACGTCGCAGCGCGGCGGCGATGCCGTCGCGGTCGACGCCGTCGAGGCAGCGCGACAGGATGGCGGCGTCCTCGATTGCCATCGCCGCCCCCTGTGCCATGTACGGCGTCATGGGATGGCAGGAATCGCCCAGCAGGGTCACCGTGCCGTCGCCCCACTGGTCGAGCGGATCGCGGTCGAGCAGGACCCGCTTGTGCACCGACGGGCAGGCCGCCAGCACGCCGCGCACGGACGCGTGGAAACCCTCGAAGGCGGCGCGCAGCACCTCGACGTCGCCCTCCATCGACCACGATTCGGCGGTGAATTGCGGCTCGGGCTGGCTGGTCACGAAGTAGACCTCGCTGCGGTCGGGCTTCACCGGATACATCACGATGTGGCGGTCCTCGCCCCACCATTTCACGCAGTCGTCGATGACGACGCCCCGCTCCTCGAGCAGCTTCGCCGGAAAGGTCGTGCGGTAGGCGATGCGGCCGGCGAAGCGCGGCTCGACATCGCCGAACAGGATCCGGCGCACGATCGAATTGACGCCGTCGGCGCCGATCACGGCGTCGGCCTGGGCCGTCGCGCCATTCTCGAACGAGAGCCGGACGGCACCGCTTGCGGTCGTATCCAGGCCGGTCAGCCGGTGGTCCAGCCGCAGGCAGCTCGTCGGCACCAGGCTCGCCAATGCCGCATGCAGGTCGCCGCGATGGGCCAGCAGGTAGGGCGCGCCGTATTTCTCTTCGGCAGGCTCGCCGAAGATCATGTCGAACAGCACCTCGCCGGTCTGCCAGTCGCGATTGTTCCACGACCGCGGATAGAAGGTGTCGGCGCGCAGCCGCTGCTCGAGGCCCAGGCCGCGCAGCACGTGCATGGCATTGCAGCCGATCTGGATGCCGGCGCCCAGCCGGGTGAACTGGCGGGCCTGCTCGTGGACTGTGACGTCGTGGCCGACGCGGCGCAGCGCTGCCGCGGCTGCCAATCCGCCCATGCCGGCGCCGATGATGGCGATATCGAGTTTGCGTGCGGTCATGGCGGAACGATGCCCATTTTCCGCTCGATGCGCTACCGGCCGGCCTTCACCCGTTCCGCAATCTGGCCGACCGTGTAATGGGCCGACTGGACCGCGCCTTCCTGCCAGCCCGTGACGTAGCTCATGTGCTCGCCGGCGAAATGGAAAGGCCCGTCGGGTGGCAGCAGGACCGAGTAGATGGTCTGGCGGGCGCCCGGTGTGAAATCCCATTCAGCCCAGCCGCCGAGGGAGTAGGGCACCTTGCTCCACACCACTGACGCCGCCGCGCCGACCCGCTCGCTGTAGCCAGGGTGGATCCGCTCGCCGTCGGCGATGGCGGCCTTGTGCCGCTCGGCCGGGATCATGTTGGCATAGCGCCGGGCTGCGGCTTCGTCCCAGATGTAGGCGCCGATCAGGACCCCTTTCTTGCCGTTGATGCCGTGCGAGGGATACCAGAGCTGATTGATGTCGCGGCTGGTCCAGCTGATCCCGCCATAGAGGCCGTGGTCCAATTCCCACCAGCGCGTAGGGCTGGCGAACGCGACCTTCGCGGCAGGCGCGTAGAGTCCGGCGCCTTCCTCGATCGCGCGCTTGACCGGTGGCGAGAAGTCGGCCGCGATCGATTTCAACACCGGCAAGGGGATGGTGCAGACGACATAGTCGGCGCCGGTCGTCACCGTTTGGCCCGAGCGCCGGTCGCGCGACACGATCTGCGCGCGATCGCCCGAGCGCAGGATCTGTTCGACCACCTGGCCGTAGACGATGTCGCCGCCGATCGCTCGTACCAGCGACTGCACGATACGGTCCATGCCGCCCACGGGCTGCAGCATGGTCGGTGACTGGCTCCACGATTCGGCGAAGGTGAGGGCGGTGGCGAGGATGCGCGCCTCGTGCACGCGCGCGATGTCGCCGATCGGGATCGGCTTCAGCCTGAGGCCCCGCTGGTTGCCGGCGGCGGGCGATGTCTCGGGCGAGGCGAAGCCCGCGCGCGCCGTGCCGGCGTAGCTCATGTCTTCGGTGAGCGCGCCGAAGTTGCGCAGGAGCGCGTTCAGGCTGCCGTCGAGCGGCGCCGAGCGGGCGGCGAGCTCGGCGATCGCGCCACGCAGGTCGGCCTGCAGATGGGCCATGGTCTGCGGCTGGCCGCCGAACTCGCTGTCGATCTGCACCAGGCCGGAGCGGTTGTCGTTGATGAACGGCTCGAGCGCCACGCCGAGCTCGCGGCAGTAGCCCAGAATGCCGACATGGCGATGCGAGAGGCGGGCCGCGCCGGCGTTGAAATAGAGGTCGGGGTCGGACTCCCACGCCACGGTCTGCCGCGAATCGATCTCCTCGATCGTATCGCCGCCGCGCAAGGTCCACACGCGCCCGCCCGGACGCAGGCGCGCCTCCAGCACGATGCAACGATAGCCGGCGCGTCGCAGCAGCAGGGTTGTGACCAGGCCGGCGATGCCGGCGCCCAGCACCGCCACGGTCTTGCCGCTACCCGAGCCGGCCGGCAGGACCGGCGCGGCGGCGAGCGCCGTCGGCACTGGCAACAGCCCCAGCGCATTCAGCGTCAGCGTCGCCGCGCCAACGCCGCCCAAAGCCTCGAGCAACCCGCGTCGCGACAGGTCAGCCACCAGGGTTCGTCCTCCATGGTTGTTGCCGCGACGATACTCTTACATTGCGGCGACAATCATTCTCCCCCCAACCTTGTTGGAGAGGTGTCGCCGTCCATGCGCTTTCGAGCGAAGCTCGAAAGTCGCACTGGCGACGGAGGAGTCGTAGGCCTCATCACTGTTGCTCATGACCCCTCCTTCCGCGACTACGCGGACACCTCCCCAGCGAAGCCGAAGCGAAGCCGGGGAGGAGAATGAGGGCATGAACTACGCAGCATCGGGCCCGACGAACGCTCGCACCCGTTCGACTGCGTCGGCGAGGCCGATCCGCTCGACCGGCACGCCGGGGGGGAACGCGCCGAGCAGGCGGCTGGGCAGGCGGGAGTCGAGCATGACGAAGACGCCGCGGTCGGCGGCGCGGCGGATCAGCCGCCCGTAGGCCTGTTTCAGCCGCAAGCGCGCCAGCATGTCGTCGTAGGCGTTGTTGCCGGCGCCGGCCTTCTTCCACGCCTCCTTGCGGGCGCGATGGAGGATATCGGGGCGCGGCCACGGCACGCGGTCGAACACGATCAGGCGCAGCGAGCGGCCGGGCACGTCGACGCCGTCGCGCACCGCGTCGGTGCCGAGCAGGCAGGAATGCTCCTCGGCGCGGAAGATGTCGACCAGGGTCGCCGCGTCCATGCCGGCAACGTGCTGGGCATAGAGCGGCATGCCGGCCGCCTCGATCGCCGGCGCGATGCGCTGGTGCACGGCGCGCAGCCGGCCGATGGCGGTGAACAGGCCGAGCGCGCCGCCGCCCGCCGCCACGAACAGCTCGCGATAGGCGGCGGCGATCTGCTCGGCGTCGTCGCGCCGGACGTCGCGCACGATCAGCACGCGGGTGGCGTCGGGATAGTCGAACGGCGAGGCCATCGCCGCGCGCAGCGCCGGCGCCAGCAGATGGCGCGTGCCGGTGCGCGCCTCGGCGACGTCCCAGTCGGCCAGGGCCTCGGGCTTCTCGTCGTTGGCGGCGGCCGGAACGTCGAGGGCATCGCGCAGCGTCGCCGAGGTGATGACGGCGCCGTGCGCGGGCCGGACCACCGAGTTCACGAATGGCTCGGTCGGATCGAGATAGTGGCGGAACATGCCGACGTCGGCTTCGCGGTTCTGGATCTTCTCGATCGCCAGCCAGTCGACGAAGGCCGGATCGGGCTCGCTGTGCAGGCCGCGCAGCATCGCCCGCCAGGCTTCGAGGGTGCGTTCGCAACGATTGGTGAGGGAGCGCACGACCCCCTCGATGCGGGCACGCTGCGCCGGGTCGAGGCGGTCGGCCTCGGTTTGCAGCTTGGCGTGCAGCGCCTCGCGCAGCCGGCGCACCGGAACCAGCATCTGCTGCAGCGCCTCGGCCAGCCGGTCGGCGGCGTCGAGCAGGCCGGGCGTCAGGGGATGGACGTCGCATTCCTGGCCGAAGCCCTGATCCTCAGCCGTCGAGCGCGCCCTCACCTGCTGGCGCACCAGCGCGAGGAACTCCTCGGCCGGACCCAGCACGGTTCCGTCGGCGAGACGCGTCTGCCAGTTGGTGGCCGGCAGCAGCTGTGCCGCCTCGAGCAGCTGGCGCAAGGTGCGATGGGCCTCCTGATCGTCGCCCAGCAGGTCGGCGATGCGTCGCTCCAGGCCGCGCGCCCGGCTGCCGCGCCGGCCCTCGGCGCCCATCAGCCAGCGCCGCAGGTCGGACGCCTCGACGCCGCTCAGGTGAGCGCCGAACGCCGAATCCGCAGCGTCGAACAGGTGATGGCCCTCGTCGAACACATAGCGCAGCGGGCGGGTCGAATCGTCGAGGCCGCCCATCGCCGCCTGGATCATCACCAGAGCGTGGTTGGCGATGACGATGTCGGCCTGGCGGGCGCGCCGGATGGTGCGTTCGACGAAGCATTTGCGGTAATGCTCGCAGGCCGAATAGATGCATTCGCCGCGTCGGTCGGCCAGGCGATTGATGCGGCCGCGTCCCATGAGATCGAGCAGCCAGGCCGGCAGGTCGCCGCCCACCAGGTCGCCGTCGCGGCTGGCCAGTGCCCAGCGCGCCAGCAGCCCGAGGCCGACGGCATTCTCCGGCACCAGGCCGGTGCGCATTGCGGCTTCCTGGTAGTTCAGCAGGCAGAGATAATTTTCCCGGCCTTTGCGGATCACCACGCGGCGGCGCTTCTCGGCGCTGTCGCGATGCAGGCGGTCGAGCTCGTTGTCGATCTGGCGCTGCAGGTTGCGGGTGTAGGTGGCGATCCACACCGGCGCGCCGTTCTTCTCCGCCCACAGCGAGGCAGGCGCGACGTAGCCCAGCGTCTTGCCGACGCCGGTGCCGGCCTCGACCAGCACGACGTTGGGCCGATCCTCCTGCTCGCGCGGCGCGAAGGCCTGGCTCGCCGCCGAGGCGTAGTCGCTCTGGGTCGGCCGCGCCTCGGCCATGTGGGGGCCGGCGGCGATGAGCTGCCCCAGGCGCAGGCGGGCCTCTCGCGGCTCGACCGGCAGGCTCCTGGGCGGCGGCGGGGGCGGCGGCTCCTCCCACTGCGGCAGGCTCTTCCAGATGTCGAGCCCGGCGAGCGCCCGCAGCTTCTGCGCGGACCGGTCGAGACCGAGCGCCGCCAGCACATCGTCGGCCCACGGCCAGTTGCCGCGCGCCATGGCGAGCGCCGTCGCCTTCATCTCGGGCGAGGCCAGCGCCGCCATGTCGTCCAGCTCGTCGATCAGGCGGTGCGCGATGTCGGGTAGCGCTTCGGCCTCTTCCTCCGGCGTCACCGGCAGGGGAAGGTCGAGCACCTCGCACAGGCCGCGCGGCGTCGGCAGGCAGAAGCGGGCGGGCCGAACGAAGGCGAACAGTTCCAGCAGGTCACGCGCGAGCAGCCGGTCGATCCCGAGCCGTGCCGCTACCGCCGGCGCATGGCAAACCAGCGGCGGCGTCGCCGAGGCGCGCAGCGCGACATCGGCTGCCGCGAGCCGCTCGATCCGGCCATCGCCGGTCCGCCACAGCGCCCCGCGCGCCGTCGCCACCAGCGCCGGTCCGTTCTCCGGGAACGATGCCATGGCGCGTTGGATAGCATGAATTGCCGGATAGAAGGGGTGGATGCTGGCGCTGTCACGGGGCCTTGGCGGCGGACAGGTCACGCAAGCGATCGAGGTCGGCAATCGCGATCTGGCGCCCCTGGCCGCTGACGCCCAGCGGCCGCAGCGTGGCGAATGCGCGCGACAGGCTCTGGGGCGTGACTCCGAGGCGGCCTGCGATCAATCGCCGGCCACCCGGAAGGGTCACCGTCGCGCTGCCCGACTGGCGCGGCGCCAGGGCGAGCAGCATGGCCGACAACCGCTCGGTCGCCGACAGGAGCTTCAGGTCCTTGATCTGGCTGACCAGGAGGCGCCAGTAGCTCGACAGTTGCAGCGTCGCGCCGTAGGCGAGGGCGCCGTTGGCCCGCACCTGGGCCCGGAAGGCGGCGGCGGGCCACATCAGGATGCGGCCTTCCTCGATCAGGCGCGCGGTCACCAGGTACGGCATGTCGAGCATGACCGCCGGCAGGACGAAGCCGTCACCTGGCCCGAAGAACTCGATCAGCGTCTCCTCGCGCGGCCCCTCGGCGAACAGGCCGACCTTGCCCGACAGGACGATGTGCAGGAACTCCGGCTTCTCGCCCTGGTGGCAAGGCGTGGCGCCGCTCGGCAGGGTCTGCACGAAGCAGGTCGCCAGCAGGGCGCCGAGATCCGGCTCGGAAAGGTGAGAGCACAGCCGGGCGCGGCGGATCAGCGGGATGTCGGAGGGGCGCATTTCGAGACTCTTTTCATTGCGTCCTCTCCGCCCGCGCGAGCGGGAGCAGAGGAAGGGGCCGCTGCGCGAAGGGTGGGCGAGGAGAGGTGGGTCGTTGCCTCACCATCGGTGTAAGACGATTGAGTGAAGATAGCTTTTCTCGCGGGCGGCGATTCCATGACCCACCTCTCCTAGCCTCTCCCCCCATTTCGCGGGCGGAGAGGAACATGAGTTGCCTCCACTCGGCTAAGCGAAGTCGACGAACGTTATCAAATGTGAACGGTTGCCGTTCACTTAGGTTAATCGAATCGACAACACACCCCCCGTGACCCGCTTGGCTTGATTCACATCAACCGTACGCCGACTCGTGTCCTCGACTGTGGCGCCATCCAAGGAGACGAGCGATGGCGATGCCACTTAGTGTCGGAACGAACGGGCGGGACCGCACGGTAGCGCTTGGCATGAGCACGCTGGCCTTCACGGTCTGCTTCGCCGTCTGGACGATCTTTTCGATCATCGGCGTGCAGATCAAGAAGGACCTCGGCCTCACCGACACCCAGTTCGGCCTGCTGGTTGGCACGCCGATCCTGACCGGTTCGCTGATCCGCCTCGTGCTGGGCATCTGGGCCGACCAGTATGGCGGGCGCATCGTCTACGCCCTGGTCATGGTCGCCGCCGCCGTGGCGACCTGGCTGCTCACCTTTGCCTACGACTACCAGACCTTCCTGCTGGCCGCGCTCGGCGTCGGCATCGCCGGGGGCTCGTTCTCGGTCGGCATCGCCTACGTCTCGCGCTGGTACGAGAGCGGCCGGCAGGGCACGGCGCTGGGCATCTTCGGCGCCGGTAACGTCGGCGCCGCGGTCACCAAGTTCGTCGCCCCTTTCGTGATGGTGGCGTGGGGCTGGAAGAGCGTCGCCGAGATCTGGGCCGGTGCGCTGCTGGTCATGGCCGTGCTGTTCTGGTTCACCACCAAGGACGATCCCGAGCTTGCCAACCGTCGCCGCTCCGGCGCCAGGCCCGAGCCGATGTCGGCGATGCTCGAGCCGCTGCGCAACATCCAGGTCTGGCGCTTCGCACTCTACTACTTCTTCGTGTTCGGCGGCTTCGTCGCCCTGGCGCTGTGGCTGCCGCGCTACCTGATCGGCGTCTACGGGCTCGACATCATCACGGCCGGCATGATCGGCGCGGCCTATTCGGTGCCGGCCAGCCTGTTCCGCATCTATGGCGGCGTGCTGTCCGACAAGTTCGGTGCTCGTCGCGTGATGTACTGGACCTTCGGCGTCTCGGTGCTGGCCTGCTTCGTGCTGTCCTATCCGCCGACCCAGTACATCGTGAAGGGCATCACCGGCCCGATCGCCTTCACGCTCGAGATGGGGCTGGTGCCGTTCACCGTCGTCGCCTTCGTGCTGGGCTTCTTCATGAGCCTGGGCAAGGCCGCGGTCTACAAGCACATCCCGGTCTACTACCCGGGCCGGGTGGGAGCGGTCGGCGGTGTCGTCGGCCTGGTGGGCGGACTCGGCGGGTTCGTGCTGCCGATCGCCTTCGGCCTGCTCAACGACCTGACCGGTGTATGGACGAGCTGCTTCATGCTGCTGTTCCTCGTGGTCGCGGTGTCACTGGTCTGGATGCACGTCTCGATCCGCACCATGGAGCGCGAGAAGGCGGGCGAGGCGCTGGCCCGGCTGCCCGAGCTGCCGGAAATGCAGGAGATCCACGGCCCCCAGCATGTCGGCAAGCTCTCGGGCAAGACCCTGGAGGAGTGGCATCCCGAGGATCGCGACTTCTGGGAGAAGACCGGCCGGCGCATCGCCCAGCGCAACCTCGCGATCTCGATCCCGGCGCTGCTGCTGTCCTTCGCGGTGTGGATGGTGTGGTCGGTCGTCGTCGCCAAGCTGCCGTCGATCGGCTTCACCTACACCACCGACCAGCTGTTCTGGCTGGCAGCGTTGCCCGGCGTGTCGGGCGCCACCCTGCGCATCTTCTATTCGTTCACGGTGCCGATCTTCGGTGGCCGGCTGTGGACGACGCTGGCGACGTGGTCGCTGATCCTTCCGGCGGCAGGCATCGGCTATGCCGTGCAGAATCCGGCGACGCCCTACTGGCTGTTCCTGGTCCTGGCGCTGCTCTGTGGTTTCGGCGGCGGCAACTTCGCCTCGTCGATGGCCAACATCTCGTTCTTCTTCCCCAAGGCGGAGAAGGGCAACGCGCTGGCGCTCAATGCCGGGCTGGGCAATCTCGGGGTCAGCGTCGTGCAGTTCGTCGTGCCCATGGTGATCACCGCCGGCGTGTTCGGCTGGCTGGGCGGTGCGCCCCAGGTCGCCAAGGAAGCCGCCGGGCCTTCGAGCCTGTGGTTGCAGAATGCCGGCTTCATCTGGGTGCCGTTCATCGTCGCCTCGGCCTTTGCCGCGTGGTTCGGCATGAACGACATCGCCTCGGCGCGTGCCTCGTTCGCCGAGCAGTCGGTGATCTTCCAGCGTCGCCACAACTGGTACATGTGCTGGCTCTACACCGGCACCTTCGGCTCATTCATCGGCTACTCGGCGGGCTTTCCGCTGCTCGCCAAGATCCAGTTCCCCGAGGTCAACGCGCTCAAGTACGCCTTCCTCGGCCCGCTGGTCGGCGCGCTGGCGCGCTCGCTCACCGGCTGGGTCGCCGATCGGTGGGGCGGCGGTCGCGTCACCTTCTGGGTGTTCGTCGCGATGGCGCTGGGCGCGCTGGGAGTCGTCTACTTCCTCGGCGAGCGCAACTTCATCGGCTTCTTCGCCATGTTCCTGCTGCTGTTCCTGGCCAGCGGCGTTGGCAACGCGTCGACCTTCCAGATGATCCCCGCGATCATGCGCAAGGACATGGACCGCCTGATGCCCGGCGCGACCGGCGAGGCGCGTCGCCTTCAGGCCGAGAAGGAATCGGCCGCCATCATCGGCTTCACCTCGGCGATCGCCGCCTACGGGGCATTCTTCATCCCCAAGAGCTTCGGATCGTCGATCGCCCTCACGGGCAGCGCCGCCCTGGCACTCTACGGCTTCCTCGCCTTCTACCTGAGCTGCATCGCGCTCACCTGGTTCGTCTACACGCGGCGCGGCGGTCTGCTGTTCGACATCGAGCGTGGCCGGTCCGCCGGACGTGTCGCGCCGGCCTCCGCCACGCCCTGACCGTCATCCCGTCATCGCCCGAGGAGAATTCCCCGTGTCGCACTTTCTCGATCGCCTGAGCTTCTTCAAGAAGGTCAAGGAACCCTTCGCCGACGGTCACGGCATCACCACGTCGGAGGACCGCGGCTGGGAGGACGCCTATCGCAAGCGCTGGCAGCACGACAAGATCGTGCGTTCCACTCATGGCGCCAATTGCACCGGCTCGTGCTCGTGGAAGATCTACGTCAAGGGCGGCATCGTCACCTGGGAGACCCAGCAGACCGACTATCCGCGCACGCGGCCCGACCTGCCCAACCACGAGCCGCGCGGCTGCTCGCGCGGCGCCAGCTACAGCTGGTACCTCTATTCCGGCAATCGCGTGAAGTATCCGCTGGCGCGCTCGCGCCTGCTGCGCCTGTGGCGCGAGGCGCGCGCCACGATGACCCCGGTCGCCGCGTGGGCCTCGATCGTCGAGGATCCCGAGAAGCGCGCCGCCTATACCAAGAAGCGCGGCCATGGCGGCTTCGTGCGAGTCGGCTGGGACGAGGCGACCGAGATCGTCGCTGCCGCCAACGCCTACACGGCGAAGACCTACGGACCCGACCGTATCCTCGGCTTCTCGCCGATCCCGGCCATGTCGATGGTGTCGTACGCCGCGGGATCGCGTTACCTGTCGCTGATCGGCGGCGTCTGCATGTCGTTCTACGACTGGTACTGCGACCTGCCGCCGGCCTCGCCGCAGACCTGGGGCGAGCAGACCGACGTGCCCGAGTCGGCCGACTGGTACAACGCCGGCTTCGTCATCCTGTGGGGCTCCAACGTGCCGCAGACGCGCACGCCGGACGCCCACTTCTACACCGAGGCGCGCTATCGCGGGCTGAAGAGCGCGGTGATCTGCCCCGACTACTCGGAGGCGTCGAAGTTCGGCGACATCTGGCTGTCGGTGAAGCAGGGCACCGATTCGGCGCTCGCCATGGCGATGGGCCACGTGATCCTGAAGGAGTACCACGTCGACCGCCAGGTCGCGTACTTCCGCGACTATGTCAGGCGCTACACCGACATGCCGATGCTGGTGCGCCTGGCCAAGCGAGACGGCATGTACGTCCCGGATCGCTTCGTGCGCGCCTCCGACTTCGACACCAGGCTGGGCGAGCAGAACAATCCGGAATGGAAGACCGTCGCGATCGATGCCGCGACCGGTGCCATCGTGACGCCGCTCGGCTCGGTCGGCTTCCGCTGGGGCGAGAGCGGCAAATGGAACCTCGAGGAGAAGGACGCTCTCGGCAAGGATGTCACCTTGCTGCTGTCGCTGAAGGAGACGCGCGACGACGTCGTCGAGGTGGGCTTTCCCTATTTCGGCAATATCACCCATGAGCATTTCGTCTCGACCGCGCACGACTCGGTGCTGAAGCGTCATGTTCCGGTGCGCCGCCTCGCGCTCGCCGACGGCGAGACCCTGGTGGCGTCGGTGCACGATCTGTTCGTCGCCAACTACGGTGTCGATGCCGGCCTTGGCGGCCCGAACGTCGCCAAGTCGTTCGACGACGAGACGCCGTACACGCCGGCCTGGGCCGAGAGGATCACCGGCGTGTCGCGCGACAAGATCATCCAGGTCGCGCGCGAGTTCGCGACCAACGCCGAGAAGACCAACGGCCGGTCGATGGTGATCATCGGCGCGGCGATGAACCACTGGTACCACGCCGACATGAACTATCGCGGCGTGATCAACATGCTGGCGATGTGCGGCTGCGTCGGCCAGTCGGGTGGCGGCTGGGCGCATTATGTCGGCCAGGAGAAGCTCAGGCCGCAGGCCGGCTGGGCGCCGCTCGCCTTCGGTCTCGACTGGGGGCGTCCGCCGCGCCAGCAGAATTCGACCTCGGCGTTCTACGCCCATACCGATCAGTGGCGTTACGAGACCATCAATGTCGGCGACATCGTCTCGCCGACTGCGCCGCCGGGAAACTGGGACGGCTCGATCATCGACTACAACGTTCGCGCCGAACGCATGGGCTGGCTGCCGTCGGCGCCGCAGCTCGAGCAGAACCCGCTCACCATCGCCCGCGCTGCCGCGGCCGCCGGTCTCGAGGTCAAGGACTACGTGGCGCAGAAGCTCAAGAGCGGCGAGCTGCGCCTGTCCTGCGAGGATCCTGACAATCCGCGCAACTGGCCGCGCAACATGTTCGTCTGGCGCTCCAACCTGCTGGGCTCCTCGGGCAAGGGACACGAATACTTCCTCAAGCATCTGCTCGGCACGACGCACGGCGTCATGGGCAAGGACCTGGGCGAGGAAGGCAAGGCCAAGCCCCAGGAGGTCGTGTGGCGGGACGAGGGACCGCAGGGCAAGCTCGACCTGCTGGTCACGCTCGACTTCCGTATGTCGACCACCTGCGTCTACTCCGACATCGTCCTGCCGACGGCGACCTGGTACGAGAAGAACGACCTCAACACTTCCGACATGCATCCCTTCATCCATCCGCTGACCGCAGCGGTGGACCCGGTCTGGGGGGCGAAGAGCGACTGGGAGATCTACAAGGCGATCGCCAAGGCCTTCTCGCGCGTCGCGCCGGAAGTGCTCGGTATTGAAAAGGACACCGTGCTGACCCCGATCATGCACGACAGTCCCGCCGAGATCGCCCAGCCAATCGACGTCGAGGACTGGAAGCGGGGCGAGGTCGAGCCGATCCCGGGCAGGACCATGCCATCGGTCACCGTGGTCGAGCGCGATTATCCCAGCACCTACCAGCGCTTCACCTCGCTCGGGCCGCTGATGACCAAGCTGGGCAACGGCACCAAGGGCATCGCCTGGCCGACCAAGCGCGAGGTCGAGCATCTCGAGCATCTGAACGGCGTCGTCGCCGACGGGCCGACCAAGGGCCTGGTGCGCATCGAAAGCGACATCGATGCCGCCGAGGTCCTGCTCATGCTGGCGCCGGAGACCAACGGCGAGGTCGCGGTGCGCTCGTGGGAGGCGCTGAGCAAGACCACCGGCCGCGACCATGCCCATCTCGCGCTGCCCAAGGAGGACGAGAAGATCCGCTTCCGCGATGTCGTCGCCCAGCCGCGCAAGATCATCTCGGCGCCGACCTGGTCGGGACTGGAGAGCGAGAAGGTCTGCTACAACGCGGGCTACACCAACGTCCACGAGCTGATTCCGTGGCGCACCCTCACGGGACGCCAGCAGCTCTACCAGGATCACCGCTGGATGCTTGCGTTCGGCGAGGGACTGTGCGTCTACCGCCCGCCCATCGATCTGCGTACGACGAAATCGGTCATCGACTCGCGGCCCAACGGCGAGAAGCAGATCGTGCTGAATTTCATCACGCCGCATCAGAAGTGGGGCATCCATTCCACCTACACCGACAATCTGATGATGCTCACGCTGTCGCGCGGCGGGCCGATCGTGTGGCTGAGCGAGACCGACGCCAACCGCGCGGGCATCGTCGATAACGACTGGGTCGAGGCCTACAACAGCAACGGCGCCCTGGTCGCGCGCGCCGTCGTCTCGCAGCGCATGAAGGAGGGAACTCTCTTCATGTATCACGCCCAGGAGAAGATCGTGAACGTGCCGGGCTCGGAGATGACCGGCAATCGCGGCGGCATCCACAATTCGGTGACGCGCGCGGTGCTGAAGCCGACGCACATGATCGGCGGCTACGCCCAGCAGGCCTACGGCTTCAACTACTACGGCACGATCGGCACCAACCGCGACGAGTTCGTGGTGGTACGCAAGCTCGGCAAGGTCGACTGGCTCGAGCGTCCCTATCGCGACGCCGCTCCCGCTTCCGCCCTGCGCGCCGCCGACTGAACAGGAGTTACATCATGAAGATCCGCGCCCAGATCGCGATGGTCCTCAACCTCGACAAGTGCATCGGCTGCCACACCTGCTCGGTGACCTGCAAGAACGTGTGGACCAATCGCGAAGGCATGGAATACGCCTGGTTCAACAACGTCGAGACCAAGCCCGGCATCGGCTATCCCAAGGAGTGGGAGAACCAGAAGCGCTGGAACGGCGGCTGGGTGCGCAAGAGGAACGGCCGCATCCAGCCGCGCATCGGCTCGAAATGGCGCATCCTCGCCAACATCTTCGCCAACCCCGACCTGCCGGAGATCGACGACTACTACGAGCCCTTCACCTTCGATTACGAGCACCTGCAGAAGGCGCCCGAGCTCGAAGCCTTCCCCACGGCCAGGCCGCGCTCGCTGATCACCGGCCAGCGGCTGGAGAAGATCGAATGGGGCCCCAACTGGGAGGAGATCCTGGGCGGCGAGTTCGCCAAGCGCTCGGCCGACGTCAATTTCGAGGGCGTGCAGAAGGAGATCTACGGCCAGTTCGAGAATACCTTCATGATGTACCTGCCGCGGCTCTGCGAGCACTGCCTCAACCCGGCCTGTGTCGCGGCCTGCCCGTCGGGCGCCATCTACAAGCGCGAGGAGGACGGCATCGTCCTGATCGACCAGGACAAGTGCCGCGGCTGGCGCATGTGCGTCTCGGGCTGCCCTTACAAGAAGATCTACTTCAACTGGTCGTCGGGCAAATCCGAGAAGTGCATCTTCTGCTACCCGCGCATCGAGGCGGGCCAGCCGACCGTGTGCTCGGAGACCTGCGTCGGCCGCATCCGCTACCTGGGCGTGGTGCTCTACGACGCTGACAAGATCGAGCAGGCGGCGAGCGTCGCCGACGAGAAGAAGCTTTACGAAGCCCAGCTCGGCCTGTTCCTCGATCCCCGGGACGAGCGAGTCATCGCGCAGGCCCGTGCCGACGGGGTGCCGGACTCCTGGCTCGAGGCCGCCCGCCGCTCGCCGATATGGAAGATGGCGATGGAATGGAAGGTGGCCTTCCCGCTGCATCCCGAATACCGCACCTTGCCCATGGTCTGGTACGTGCCGCCGCTGTCGCCGATCCAGTCGGCCGCCGAGGCGGGCAAGATGGGCGTAGACGGGGCCATGCCCGACGTGCGCTCGCTGCGCATTCCGCTGCGCTACCTGGCCAACATGCTCACGGCCGGCGACGAGGAGCCGGTGGCGAGGGGGCTCGAGCGCATGCTCGCCATGCGCGCCTATATGCGCGCCAAGACCGTCGACGGTGTCATCGACACGGTCGTGGCCAACAGGGTCGGTCTCACGCCTGAAGCGATCGAGGACATGTACCACGTGATGGCGATCGCCAATTACGAGGATCGCTTCGTCATCCCGACCGCCCATCGCGAGACCTCGGAGGACGCCTACCAGCTGCGCGGTGCCTGCGGCTTCAGCTTCGGCAACGGCTGCTCGCCGGACGACGGCGGCAACCTGTTCTCGGGCGGCAAGCTCAAGGGCCGCAATCCGATGGAGGTGGCGTGATGAAAACGTTGCGTGCCCTGGCGGCGCTGCTCTCCTACCCGACGCCCGAGCTGGTCGAAGCGGCCCATGAGATCCGCGAGGTGATCGATCGAGAAGCCGTGCTGCCGGCTGCCGAAAGCGCGGCACTCGGCCGCCTGATCGGCGAGCTGGCGGCTGGCGATCTCTTCGACCTGCAGGAACGCTACGGCCTGCTGTTCGACCGTACCCGGTCGCTGTCGCTGCATCTGTTCGAGCACGTGCATGGCGAGAGCCGCGACCGCGGGCAGGCGATGGTCGACCTGCTGAAGCTCTACGAGGAAGGCGGGTATACGCCGACGGCGAGCGAGCTGCCGGATTTCCTGCCGCTGTTCCTGGAATACGCCTCGATCCTCGAGCCGCGCGCCGCGATCGAGCTGATCGGCCAGCCGGCCAACGTGATCGCGGCGCTGCGCGAGCGCCTCGCCAAGCGCGGGTCGTCCTACGAAGCGGTCATGTCGGCCTTGCTCGCCCTGTCGCGTGCCCGGCTCGATCAGGCCACGCTCGCGCTGCTGCGCGCCGAGCCCGATCCCGAGCCGGACGATCTCGAGGCGCTCGATGCGGCGTGGACCGAGCAGGAAGTGCGGTTCGGTCCCGGCACCAGTGCGAACGACGGCTGCGCGATCGACGGCCTTGCCGACCGCCTGCGCGCCGCCCAGCGCGCCGCCGATGGGGTCGCGCCGCCCCTCAATCCACGCCGTCAACGTGCGGGAGTCGCACCATGAAGACCTACGTCTTCCACCTGTGGTTCGTCTGGTATCCCTATATCTGCCTGACGGTGTTCCTGCTCGGCAGCCTGATCAGGTTCGACCGCGAGCAGTACACGTGGCGGGCAAGCTCGAGCCAGCTCCTGCGCAAGCGACAGCTGCGCTGGGGCTCGAACCTGTTCCACGTCGGCATCCTGTTCCTGCTGTTCGGCCACGCCGTCGGCCTGCTGACGCCGACCGCGATCTACACGCTGCTGATCACGGTCGAGCAGAAGCAGTTGATCGCGGTGACCGCCGGCGGCATCGCCGGCGTCATCTGCTTCGCCGGCCTCACCCTGCTGCTGCATCGACGCCTGTTCGACGTGCGCATCAGGAGCACGAGCAGCGTCATGGACATCGCCCTCCTGGCGTTGCTGTGGCTGCAGCTTTGCCTCGGGCTCGCCACGTTGCCCTCCTCGCTCGCCCATTCCGACGGCTCGGTGATGCTGGTGCTGTCGCACTGGGCACAGGGCATCGTCACCCTGCATCCCGTCGACGCGGCGACCCTGCAAGGACTCGCCTGGCCCTACCTCACCCACCTGGTGCTGGGCATGACCCTGTTCCTGGTCTTCCCGTTCAGCCGGCTGGTGCACATCTGGTCGGCGCCGGTCTGGTACCTCGGTCGCCGCGGTTACCAGGTCGTGCGCACACGCCGGCCGCTGCCGGCGGCCCGTCAACCTGCGGCCCGTCAACCTGCGGAGTGACCCCATGAGCGCAACCGCCGCCACCCGTCCGGCGCGCCGTCCTCTCGGCCGCCCGGTACCGGTCAGCATCAATGGCCGGGTCATCCCCAGTGCCGAGATCGCGCGCGAGACACAGCATCACGCCTCGGCCGATCCCGACCAGACCTGGACGCTCGCGGCGCGCGCGCTCGCCATTCGCGAACTGCTGCGCCAGGAGGCCGAGCGCCTCGCCATCGAGGCCGAGCCGATCGAGGACGAAGAGGGCCGGCGCGAAACGCCCGACGAAGCGCGCTTGCGCGCCCTGGTCGAGCGTGAAGTCGTCGTGCCACGCGCCGACGAAGCCGCGTGCCGGCGCTACTACGAGTCCAACCGCCGGCGCTTTCGCTCGCCTGACCTGTTCGAGGTAGCGCACATCCTGCTGCCCGCCAGCCCCGGCGACGCGGCGGCGCGCGACGCGGCCCGAGGCACCGCGCGGGCTCTGATCGCCGAGCTCGATCGCGAGCCGCAGGCGTTCGCCGACCTGTGCGCGGGCCATTCGGCCTGCCCGTCGCGCGAGCACGGCGGCAATCTCGGCCAGATCGGTCCGGGCCAGACGGTTGCCGAGTTCGAGCAGGCGCTGCAGCGCATGACTCCGGGCGCAGTGCACGGCGAACCGGTGGAAACACGCTACGGCTTCCACGTCGTGCGCCTCGATCGTCGCATCGACGGGGGGCAACTGCCGTTCGAGCTGATGCACCAGCGCATCGCCGGTTACCTCGACGAGGCCGTCGAGCGGCGCGCCCTGCAGCAATACGTCGCCATCCTGGCCGGCCGCGCCGCCGTGACCGGCGTCGATCTCGCGGCCGCGCGCGGCCCGCTGGTCCAGTAGGAGGCGGCGATGCTGATGGGCGACATGCTGGCCGGGCTCGGCGATGAGACCACGGTCGCCGAGACGCTGCTGGCGCTGGGCGACCTGACCCTGATGGTCGGTCTCGATGCCGCCGCGCATCGCGCGGGCGAGTCGACCGCGTCGTATGCCGTCCGTGCCGTGCGCCACTTCGCCGATCACGCCGACGAAGGCGCCTGGCTCGACCTCATGGGCGCGCTGGGGCGGGCCGACGATCCGGCGGCCACGTGCCTCGGCCGGATGCTCGCCTGGTCGCTGCACTGCGACGGCGGAGGCTCGGCAACACGCTGCGACCACGCTGCTGTTTCAGGAGGAGAGTGATCATGTTGAAGCGACCGATTGCAGCCGTGGCTTATGCCGACGGCGTGTACCCGGACGAGGCCATCGCGCGCGCGGTCGCGCCGATGCGCGAGGCCGGCATGTCGATCGCCGGTGTGCTCCAGCGCGCCGTCGACGGGTTTCCGGGCCGCCATCCCTGCGATCTCCTGATCGAGGACCTGGCGACGGGCGAGGTCGTCGCGTTGGCCGAGCACCGCGGCAAGGAAGCGCGTGGCTGCCGCCTCGACGTCAGCCTGCTGACCGAGGTGGCCGAGGCCGTTCTGAACAGCCTGCACAGCGAGTCGCCACGGCTGCTGGTCGTCAACAAGTTCGGCAAGATCGAAGCCGACGGTGGCGGCCTGCGCGACGCCATTGCCGAGGCGCTGGAACTCGGCATTCCGGTTCTGGTCGGCGTGCCGGCACGCAATCTGGATCGCTGGCGCGCTTTCGCCGGCCCGTTCGCGATCGAGCTCGCGCCACGCGCAGAGGCGATCAGAGGTTGGCTGCAGGCGCAGGGTCTGACGGTCGCCGCCGACGGGCGCGCCGTCGCGGAGGCCGAGCCCGCGCCAGTCCGGCACTAACTAGGCCGGCGGCATGCCATGGACGACGTCACGGTGGCACGCGCGATCCACGTGCTGGCGGTCATCCATTGGATGGGTGGCGTCGCCTTCGTGACCGCGATCGTTCTGCCGGCGATCGCCGCGGCGCCGGCAGGGCAGCGGTTCGCTCTCTTCGAGGCGATCGAGGGACGCTTCGCGCAGCAGGTCAGGGTGTCGGTTCCGCTGGCGGGGTTGAGCGGCCTCTACATGGCCGAGCGGCTGGGCGCCTGGGAGCGGTTCCTCGAGCCGCAGGGCTGGTGGCTCGCAGCAATGGCGGCGCTGTGGCTCGTCTTCATGGCGATCCTGTTCGTCGTCGAGCCGTTCGTCGCGCGCGACTGGTTCCACCACCGCGCGCTTGTAGATCCCGACAGCGCGTTTCGCCTCGTGCGGCGCCTTCACGGGATCTTGCTGTCCGCCGGTGCGGCGGTCGCCACCGCTGGAGTGCTCGGCGCCCACGGTGTGCTCGGTTGACCGGAGAGTGAGATGTCTGCCTGCTTCAGCATCAGGGTAGGTTTCCTTTTGGTGGCTTTGATCTGCGCTGCGTCAGCCGGACAAGCGGCGTCGCCGTCTTCGTCCGAGCGCGTGGCCTACTGTACGAAGCTCTACGGCCTGTGGAATCGATACGGCCATCATCCGACATACCATCACACCGGGCAGCGGGCGCGCGCCGAACTTGCGCTCTACCGGTGCCAGAATGGCGACTACCAACCGAGCATCGATGTGCTGGATGTCGTCCTCGAGCACAACATGGTGGCGATCCCGCCCGCTCCGGACATGCCGCCCACGCCCCAATTCGCCCTTCAGCGGCGCTAGAGCCGGCTGCCCCATGCTTGGCGGTTCGTGCAAGCACCCTTGACAAGAGCGTCCCTCGAAATCGAATTTAGCGACATATCCTCGGGAATATCGTTCGGGAGGCTCGGGAGATAGGGTGCGTCATGCAGTGCAGTGAATTCGGCACCAGCGATCTGCCCGGGCGGGACCAACTCCAGGCCTGGAAGGCATGGTATGGTCGCGTCTTCGACACGTCGCCGCTACGTGCCGGCGACGAAGCGTTCTCGGCGCGTGCTCAAGCTTGGACCCTGAGCGGATTCACTATCAATCGTGTCACCGCGCCGGGCCTGTCGGTCGTCCGTACGAACACGCTCATCCGCCGTGAACCGGTCGATCATTGGGCGATCACGCTCAGCAATCGCAGCGTCACGTGGCTCGACTCCGGCACCGGAACGCTGGCGGTGCCGGCAGGCCTGCCCTTTGTCGTCTCGCTGGGCCAGCCCATGAAGACCGAGCGTGAGGCCGACGACCGAATCCAACTCTACCTGTCGCGCGATTCCTTTCACGCCATCGGCACCCTGCTCGACGCCTGTTGCCTGGTGCCGTTGCAGCCGGCCGGCGCCGCCCTCCTGGCCGACTATATGCGCTTGCTGCTGCGCAACCTGCCGGGGTTGGACGAGGAGGATGCCCTGCGCCTGACCGATGCGACACGCGCCATGATCGCGGCCTGCCTCGCGCCTTCGGCTCATCGGGTCGGCGAGGTCCAGCCGCTCATCAACGTCACCCTGATGGAAAGGGTCCGTCGGGCGATCCGCCGGCATCTGCACTCTTCCGCGCTCGGGTCGGAGCTGATCTGCCGGGAAGCTGCGACGTCGCGCTCGCAACTCTATCGTCTTCTCGAGAGCGAAGGCGGCGTCGGCCACTACATTCAGAAGCAGCGACTGTCGGAAGCGTTCGCGATGCTCTGCGATGTGCCGGCCACCAAGACCATCGCGTCGATCGCCGAGCTGCTGTGCTTTGCCGATTCATCGAGCTTCGCGCGCGCCTTCCGCCGCGAGTTCGGGCTCAGCCCGAGCGAGGTGCGCGACGCGGCGCGCAACGGCTTGCCGCGCATGCCGGCCGGCGCCGGCGTGAACGAGGCGGGGATAGGCAGTTTCGCCGCATGCTTGCGCGGGGCGCCGCCTCCGGTGAGTGCCGCCCTCGACCTGCGCGCCTGAAGATCTGCCAATCGCGTGTCGCGCCGCAGGGCCTTGCCTAAAGGCATTGCAGGCAGTCGCGAAACCGACTGGCTGCGACGTCATCCCGGCCCGGTGGGGACGGCGGCAGCCCGCTCAAGGCGGCCAGACGCACCTCCTTGGGCGTGATGCCGAACTCACGACGGAAAGCCCGGCTGAAGCCCGACGCGTCGGCGAAGCACAGCATCTCGGCAACGCGCGCCATGGAGAAATCGTGCGAGGTGTCGCAAAGAACGGCGAAACTCTCGCTCAGGCGGCGGCGCTGGATGTAACGGGCGACCCCGCCCTGGGCCTCGAACAGCCGGTAGAGCTGCGAGCGCGAGGTGGCAGCCTCTCGACACAGCTTCGCGGTACCGAGCGACGGCGAGTAGAGATGGCGAGCCACGGCCTTGCGCACCCGCTCCATCAGGGCGGCAGTCGTCGGCTTCTCCGCCGTTTCCAGGCGACCGCCCGAAGGCGCCAGGCAGGCCTCGAACATGGCCTGGACCGCGCCTTTCAGCCGCGATGCTTCCTCAGTGGACAGGGTCGGGGCTCTGGCCTTCACCATGCGCAGGAAGTCGGCGAGCAGCTTGCCACGCGGCCCATGCAGCGGGATGCCGACGGCGGCATCGAGAAGCGGCTTCGAGCTGGCAAAGGTGTCGCGCGACAGCAGGAGCTGCATGCGCGAGTCGCCGGCCTCTCGCCGAATGGACATCTCCTCGCCCAGCGACAGGAGAAACGGCACGCCGGGCGGGACGCAGAACCGGCGACTGCGGGTCGTGACCTCGCTCGTGCTGTGGTCGCTCAGCGTCATCACCCAATGATCGACCGGGTTGCGGCGCACGAAGGACCGGCTGCGGGCGACTGCAACCGGCGGCGAGGTCACCTCGCTGATTGTCAGGCCGCCGACGGTCCAGTTGGAATTGGTGGCCTCGAACCCGGCCGATGTCGGACCATCCGTCGTGGTCTCGAAGACCGCGCTGTACCAGTCGCGCCAGGAGCCGAACTGGTCGCAGCTGGGCAGGTCACGCGTCGCGAATCTCGTGGTCAGCATGGGGCGCTTCGATCATTGGTGCCTGGCGAGGATGACAGGACGCACTCTTAGTCCGCGGCACAGGTCCGGAAAAGCACGGCTGCCTGCCGGCGGCCATATTGAGACGCGAGGTATGGGATTGGGATGCCGGGCATTGCGCTCTTGCCCGCTCGGCACCGGCCGCTCGTTATTGAACGACGCGCGCCCGCAGCCGCGCATATTCCGGATCGGAGATCGCGTTCTCGGCCTTCAGACGTTCGAGCTTCGCCAGTTCGTCGGCGGCGCTGAAGCCGACGATCTGCCGCAGCTCGTCTCGCGCCTGCCTGGCCTGCATGCGGTTGCGTTCCGCCATGCCACCGCCCTGGGTGAGGATGTAGGCGAAGATGCCGATGTAGGGCAGCACGATGAGCAGGATCACCCACAGGACCTTGCCGAGGCCCGAGACATCGCTGCGCCGGAAGAGGTCGCTGGCGGTGGTGATGAACAGCCAGAACCATAGGATGAAGACGAACACCGCGAAGGCGTCGGCCAGGAAGGTGACGAACGTCGATTCGGCGGAGAGCAGCATGGCGATCCTCCTAGGCTCTCCCTGGCAGCCCGGCATCCGATCTCTGGCACGAGTCGGGATTGCGCTCGTTGGGCACGACGCGGAAGGCGGTTGTGCCGGACATGGACCTCGCTCCCTTCACCGACCGACGTCGGCCTTTACGTACAATGCGCATGTCCGCTCCTGTCGATCACAGCATGGCCGGCATTCTATCGGTCCATGCCGGCGGCACATCGGCGAGGCGTCCCCCGTTTGTGCGCTGTGTCCCAATTCGCGGGCGATGGCCTGCGCGGCGCGCCACGACGCGCCGACGCGAGACGTCGGTATGCAGTGATCGCCTGCCCAGGCGCTACGTCTGGCGAGCCGCCAGGGATACCCTGAAAAAGGCCCAGCCGGTAATGGCGAGCGCCATGCCGCCGACCGTGGCTGGCGTAAAGGAGTGAGTGTAGGGCAGCTTCATCGCCAGCAACGCGGCGGCGACCAGGGCGCAGAAGCCGGCCGCGGCGAACCAGTGCCATCCCTTCAAGCGCCGTACCTTCATCGCGAAAGCGACCTGGGTGAGTCCATGCAGCGCGAAGACGAGCGCCATCACCAGCATCTTGGTGACGATGCCCGGGAACGGCTCGATGTAGACCAGGACGCCACCGACCGCTGCCACGCCGCCGAGGGCCAGGCACCAGCCGAACAAGGCGGTCCGCTGCATCTTCCCCGATTGCACGACTTGCGCGAGCCCAACGAGCAGCAGCACCAAGCCTAGTATTTCGTTGGGCGGGATCGACGATAGCGCGGGCAGGCAGATGGCCACGGCGCCGCCAAGCATGAACAATCCGCCGACCAGGCCGAACAGCAGCCAATGAGACCGGAAGCTCTCGAGCGCAAACCGCGTGGCCTCGTCCGGACGGTTGGTGGAGATCACGGCAGCACCCCTCGCGGCGGGCGACAGGAGCACGCCAGTTCGATCTCGAGATGTAGCCACGGCCGCCCAACGCGCATCGGCATGACGTCCCATTCCTGTTCCCCGAGTTCCAATCTGGCCTGGACGCGGCTGCAACGCCGTTGTCCCTGGACGCCGGACCGGATTGGTGATTTCTAGCAAGTTGCGGTGGCTGATGCACCGTCGGCTTATTGCGCAGGACGAGGTGGGCTATGGCGAACTTCAATTTCGGTGCGGTCAACCGTGCTGCTGGCGTGGCCGACCAGGCGGCATTCGACGCCGGCCTGCGCGCCCACATGGTGCGCGTCTACAACTACATGGCGTCGGGTCTCGCGCTGTCAGGCATCGTCGCCGTCGGTGTCTTCAGCTCGGTCGAGATCGCCAGCCTGTTCTTCGAGATCCAGGGGGGCAATGTCGTCGGCCTCAACGTGCTGGGCTGGATTGCGATCTTCGCGCCGCTCGGACTTTTGATGATGACCTCGGTCCGAGCCGGCCAGATGAGCGTCGGCGCCGTCCAGGCGGTCTATTGGGCCGTCACGGGTCTGATGGGCATAAGCCTGTCGTTGCTGCTGTTCCGCTACACCGGTGCCTCCGTCGCCCGCACGTTCTTCGTGACGGCGGCCGCATTCGGCGCCCTGAGCCTGTACGGCTACACGACGAAGCGCGACTTGACGGCCGTCGGCAAGTTCCTGTTCATGGGCCTGATCGGCATCATCCTGGCGGGGCTCGTCAACATGTTCTGGCCCTCCGGCGCGATGAGCTTCGTCATCTCCGTTGCCGGCGTGCTCGTCTTCGCGGGCCTGATCGCCTACGATACCCAGAAGATCAAGGTGCAGTATGCGGGTGCCTGGGGCTCCGACATGGCCGAGAAGGTGGCGATCTTCGGTGCCCTCAGCCTGTACCTCGACTTCGTGAACCTGTTCCAGTTCCTGATGATGTTCCTGGGGCAGCGCCGCTAGAAGCGCGCGGTGCGGGTAAGCCCCCCACGCCCCCAGCGGCGCGGAGGATTGCGCTCAGAATCGCACGCTCAGGCCGACAATCGGTCCATGCAACACGAGGTCGACGCTGTTGTCGTTCAGCCCGGAGCCGTTGACGGCATTCATGCCGAGCGCGCGATAGCCAATGACACCCGCCAGCTGGTAGCCGCCGAGCGGCCAAGCGTAGCTGTAGGCTGCAACGCCCTGCCACGCGAACCGGCTCTGCAACCCGAAGCCTCCGATATCGCCGCGCACGAACACCTCCTGCTGGGGCGTGAACTGGTGACGCAGGCGCAGGCCAATCAGCGGGTCGACCCATTGCAGGGTGCCGGAACGCGCGATGGCGAAGTCACGGCTGCGCTCGAAGCCGAGGGGCGCGAAGTTGACCGACGCGATCGCATCGAGGGTCAGATCGACCGAGTTGTTCCAGTAGCGAAAGCCGAGCAGTCCATCCAACGCCGTGAACGAAGCGGACCCGTGACTCCACTTGGCGAACTCGTAGACGCCTCCCATCTCGACGATGGTCATGGAATAGGTCAGCGCGGCATTTGCCGCGGCACTCAACGTCAGGCCCGGAAGCGGATTGCGGTACGTCGCTGCGGACCTGCTGAAGTTGAGCTTGGTCCAGACCACGTCGGCATAGACGCCGACCTTCCCTTTGTCGGCCTCGAAATACCCCATCAATGCGCCAAGCGTGTCACTCTTCTGGAAGAGCTGGAAGAAACCCGCATCGAGATCGACCGACTGACCGCGCGTCTTGACGTTGCCGCTGACGCTCATGAGCCAGCCATAGGCGGCGGCGCGGAAGCGCCATGCATCGGGATTGTCGTCACTTGCCACACCAGCTGCTTCCGCATCGTCGCCGCCGGACGCGCTGGCTGCCGCTGGAGCTAGGGTGGTCGCCGTCAGCACCGCAAGCGCTGTCGCGGTAGAGCGCAGCATGCTCCGCTGCCGACCTGGTCTGACAAGGCTGCTCATCCGTCGCTCCATCCGCCGGCCGAAGATTTTCGCTGCTCGCCTCGATTCTAGTGGCGGCATCTCGGGACACATCGGCGTGCCGTCCCAGAGCTGGTCCCGGTGTCCCTATTTGGCAGTCGCCGCAGCGTGGAGGTTGTCCGAATGGGTGACGTCGCAGGCGAATTACCACGTTGTATCCGACATTGGAAGCACGCCCGACGGTTCGAAGCGGACGATGACCACGGGCTCGTGCGTCGCGAATTGGGACACCGGGCATAGTCAGGGGATGCCGCGCCGATGTGACCCTGACCGCAGTCGGCTAAGTGTCGCCCTTCCGCGCAGTGGCGGATCCTCTTCGTGGCCAAGGTCAGTCATGAGCAGTGTCGGGTTGTCGGGACAGGTTGCGCTTGCCGCGTTCGCGGCGATGCGCTGCTCTCCCGTCGCCGTGCCCGTTGCGCTTTGCGGCAGGCTGGGTGCCGAGGGTGGGGCGAGAAGGCGCCGGAGCTCGTGATGCGCCCACCCTCGAGAGCCCAGCTCCTGCTGGCGCGGCTGGCCATCGGGCTGACGATCGCCTTTGCCTTGACGGGCGCCGCTTGGCACGGCTTCTCCGGTGAGGTTGTCGGCCGGATCTGGCAGAACATCCTCGATCGTCCAGGGGGGCCGATGACCTTCCGCTTCGTCCTCCAGCCCGCCATGGCCGCCGCGGCAGCGCTGGTCGACGGCGTCAAGGACGCGCGGACCGGGCGCACGAGCTTTCTCTGGGCAATCCTGACAAGTCGGGACAAGCGCGCCGGCCGGATGCACGAGGCGCTCGTCTCGACCGCGCGCATCATCCTGCTCGGTCTGCTCATGGACACGATCTACCAAGCCCTCGTGTTCGAGACATTCCATCCCGGCGAGGCGGCCATTGTCGCGCTGCTGCTCGCCTTCGTTCCCTACGTCCTGCTGCGCGGCCCCTTCGCCCATCTTGCCGGCTGGTGGTTGTCCTCGGTCCCGGGACGAAGAGGCGGGCAATGAAGCGGCTCGCCAGCCTGGCCCGCCGCGCGGCGCCCGACCGCCGCGACCTCGTGTCGGATCTCGTCGCCGGCCTGACGTTCGCCGTCGTCAACGTACCTCAGGCGATGGCGCATGCCCTCCTGGCCACAGTAAATCCGGTGCTCGGCATCTACACCCTGATGGTGGCCGTGCCGGTCGGCGCCATGGTCACGGGCTCGGTCTTCATGAACGTATCCACCACCGCCGCACTGGCGGTGGCTGCGGGGGCCGCGCTGGTTGACATCCCGGCGGAGCAGCGGAGCGAGGCCCTGGCAGTGCTGGTGGTGCTGGTCGGGGCAATTCAGCTGCTCGCAGGCGTGCTACGGCTGGGGTCCCTGCTTCGTTTCGTGTCCAACGCCGTGATGGTCGGCTTCCTCAACGGCGTGGCCGTGCTGATCATCCTGGGCCAGCTGGGCCACCTGACCGGCTACCAGAGCTCGCTCTCCTCCAGGCCGGCCCAGGCGCTCGAGCTTCTGCTGCGGATCGATCAGATCGACGTGCAGACGACGGTGCTGGGCGCTGCGACGCTGGCGCTGATCATCCTGCTCCTCATTTCGCCATGGCGCCGATACGCCTTCATCGGGGCAATCGCCGGAGCGACCGCCCTGCTGGCGCTGCTGACGGTCCCTGGCCTGACCACGGCCCTTTCTTTCGCCGCGGTGCCGACCGTGGGCGACATCACCGCGATCGACAAGTCCCTGCCCGAGCTCTCGCTGCCGAAGCTGTCTCTCGTGCCGGCGATGATCTTGCCGGCCCTATCCGTGGCGATCATCGGACTGATCCAGGGCGCCGGCGTCAGCGAGGGCACGCCGAATCCGGATGGCCGCTACGCCGACGTCTCGCGCGACTTCCTGGGCCAGGGCGCCGCCAACGTCGCCACCAGCCTCGTGGGCGGAATCCCTGCCGGCGGCTCGATCTCCGGAACCGTGCTGATCATGGGCGCCGGTGCCCGGTCGCGCTGGACCAACATCTCCGTCGGAGTCTTCGTCTCCGCGATCGTGCTGCTGGCCGCACCGTTGGTCGAGCGGGTGCCGATGCCAGCTCTTGCGGCACTGCTGATCGTCGCGGGCTTCCAGGGGCTGCGTCTCCAGCAGGCGGTCATGGCCTGGAACACCGGTCGGATACCAACGGTGGTGATGGCCGTGACGTTCTGCGCCACGCTGCTCCTTCCTCTCCACTTCGCCGTCCTGTTCGGCGTGGCCCTGAGCGTCATCCTTCACGTCTTCCGTCAGGCCAACAAGGTGGTGGTGACGGAATGGATTCTCCAGCCGGGGGGCTTCCCGCTCGAGCAGGCGGCGCCGCCGCGTCTCGCCAGCCACCGGCTCACGCTGCTGCATGTCTACGGCAGCCTGTTCTTCGCCGCGGCGAAGAACGTGGAGGAGATGCTGCCGGCGGTCGGCGATGCCCGGCGTTCCGTGGTGGCCATCACCCTGCGCGGCAAGAGCGAGATCGGCAGCACGTTCGTGACCGTGCTGGAGCGCTACGCCGCTGCCCTCCACGCCCGCGACAGCAAGCTGATGCTGATCGGCGTCGACCGGGCCGTTCTCGCGCAGCTCACGAACACCGGGGTCCTGGGACTGATCGGCAAGGAAAACGTCTTCCTGGCGACGCCGCAGATCGGCGAGGCAATGAATCGCGCCGTCGCCGCCGCCACCGCTTGGTTGGCCCGTCCGCCGGCCGGGAGCATTGTCGCAGACGAATCATCCTGACACTGCCAACAAAGGAGACCGACATGGCAAAGATCAAGAAACCGAATATCCTCGTGCTCTGGGGGGACGACATCGGCTGGTGGAACATCAGCTACAACAACCGTGGCCAGATGGGTTACCGCACCCCCAACATCGACCGGGTGGCCAACGAAGGGGTGGCCTTCACCGACTACTACGGCCAGCAGAGCTGCACGGCCGGCCGCGCCGCCTTCATCACCGGCCAGAGCCCGATCCGGACGGGCCTGACCAAGGTGGGAATGCCGGGTGCCGACACCGGCCTGCGGGCCGACGACCCCACCATCGCAAACCTGCTCAAGCCGCACGGCTATGCGACCGGCCAGTTCGGCAAGAACCACCTGGGCGACAAGGACGAGTTCCTGCCGACGCTGCACGGCTTCGATGAATTCTTCGGCAACCTCTACCACCTCAATGCCGAGGAGGAGCCGGAGGATCCCGATTATCCGAAGGATCCCGCGTTCAAGAAGCGGTTCGGGCCCAGGGGCGTGCTGCACTGCCTGGCCGACGGCAAGGGCGGCCAGACGGTCGTGGATACCGGCCCGCTGACGCGGAAGCGCATGGAGACGATCGACGACGAGGTGACGGAGCGTGCGCTGCGCTTCATCGACGAATCGCACAAGGCAAGCAAGCCGTTCTTCCTTTGGTACAACACGACGGCGATGCACTTCCGGACCCACCTGGCCGACAAGCACAGGGGCAAGAGCGGCCAAGGTGACTACAACGATGCGATGGTCGCCCACGACGAGAACATCGGGAAGATGCTCGACAAGCTCGACGCGCTCGGCATCGGCGAGGACACGATCGTGCTCTACTCGACCGACAACGGCGTGCACTTCAACAGCTGGCCGGATGCCGGCATCACGCCCTTCCGTTCCGAGAAGAACACCAACTGGGAAGGCGGCTGGCGCGTGCCGGCCTTCGTCCGCTGGCCGGGCAAGTTCAAGGCGGGCTCGGTCGTGAACGGCATCGTCAGTCACCAGGATTGGCTGGTGACCTTCCTGGCGGCCGCTGGCGAGCCGGACATCAAGGAGAAGCTCCTCAACGGTCACACGGTCGGCGACAGGACATACAAGGTCCATCTCGACGGCTACGACATGCTGCCCTACCTGAGCGGGAAGGTGAGCGAAAGCCCCAGGGAGTCGTTCTTCTACTTCAGCGACGACGGCGACATCCTGGCCATCAGGATGGGCGATTGGAAGGTCGTGCTGATGGAACAGCGGGCCAAGGCACTGCAGTGCTGGATGGAGCCGTTCGTTCGCCTGCGAGCGCCCAAGATATTCCACCTGCGTCGCGATCCGTTCGAACGGGCAGACGAGAGCTCCAACACCTATTGGGATTGGATCATCTCCCACATCTACATCGTCTACATGATGCAGGCGGTGGTGAGCGAGCAGATCGCGAACTTCATCAAGTTCCCGCCCCGGCAGAAACCGGCCTCGTTCAATCTCGATGCCGTGCTGCGGACGCTGGAGGAGGCCGGCGGCGGCGCGAACCACTAGATCGGAGGCGGGCCGCGGAGGCACCGACGCCCCGACGTCGAGCTGCGCCAAGATCGTCCCTGCGAAGTCTTGCTGGAGCTTCGCAGGGGGAGGCGGCGTCCTGCAGCCTGGTTCGTAGGCTGGCCGGGGGCGCGACCTCGCGTCCATTGCACGCTCGCCATTCTTGAGGGGGGCGGTTGCCACGCGGGCGAAGTCGATCGCCTCGGTCAGCACCGCTTCCGGCGGATTGATCGCGCCGAAGGGGAGATCGTAGGGCGAGAACAGCCGCGGCGCGCTGCAGCGGGCTCAGGGCGGCCGCTTCCGAGAGGTTCTTCCAGCACGCCCCAGGTGAACACCCGGCTCCCCATTCCATGCCGAGACCGGGACGCACGGGATAGCCACGGGACTTCACGTTCATGCGCCCCTGCCGGTGCTGGCTAGAATGAATGAGCATCGCCCGAGGATCGCAAATGACCATGAAGCACCAGACCGGCGCAGAGCAGCACGCCGCGCTGGTCTTCCGCGAGAACTGGTTGCCGGGAACTTCACTCGTGCTTGCGGGCTGGGCATAGGTCGCGATGGCCCTCACCGCACGAAAGGGTCCGGCTTCCGTGTGAGCCGAAAAGAGTGTGGCGCCTCTTCGAGACCACGTGCGTCGCTCATGACTCCTCCGCCGCCGATGGCACTGCCACCCTGCAGCACGCCGCGTTGCTCGAGGCCGCGCGGGTAGGACCCCACGCCATCTCATCGACGACGGCGTCGTCGTGCACGAGAAGGAGAAAGTCGGCGACGTCAGTGCTTCATGAAACTGCCGAGGCGCTGCTCGATGATCGCTTCGGCCTCGCGCATGATGCGCTCGATCAGTTCCTGGACGGTCGGCACGTCGTGGATCAGGCCGGCGACCATGCCGCACGACCAGGCGCCGGCGTCCATGTCGCCTTCCTTCATGATGCGCGGATAGACGCCGCCCACCTCGGCGATGATGTCCTTGAACTCGAGCTTGGGGCCAAGCTCCTTTTCCTTCTGCAGCAGGCGGTCGACGGCGGCGTTCTTCAGCACGCGTTCGGTGTTGCGCAGCGGCCGCATGACCAGGCGGGTGTCGAGCTCGCTGGCGGCGACCAGGGCCTGCTTCACGTTGTCGTGGATCGGCGCTTCCTTGGTCGCCATGAAGCGGGTGCCCATGTTCATGCCGTCGGCGCCAAGCGAGAGAGCGGCCACCAGCGAGCGGCCGTCGGCCATGCCGCCGGAGGCGACGAAGGGGATCTTGAGCTCCTCGGCGGCGCGCGGCAGCAGGATGAAGTTGGGCACGTCGTCCTCGCCGGGATGGCCGCCGCATTCGAAGCCGTCGACGCTCACCGCATCGCAGCCGATCGACTCGGCCTTCAGCGAATGGCGCACCGAGGTGCATTTGTGGATGACCTTGATGCCGGCATCCTTGAGCGCGGGCAGCCATTTCTGCGGGTTGTTGCCAGCCGTCTCGACCACCTTGATGCCGCCCTTGACGATGGCGTCGATGTAGCCCGGGTAGTCGGGCGGCGTGACCGCGGGCAGGAAGGTGAGGTTGACGCCGAATGGCTTGTCGGTCATCTCGCGGCAGCGCTTTATCTCGTTGGCCAGCGCCTCGGGCGTACGCTGTGTCAGGCCGGTGATGATGCCGAGCCCACCGGCGTTCGACACGGCTGCGGCCATCTCGGCGAAGCCGACGAAATGCATGCCGCCCTGGATGATGGGATGCTCGATGCCGAACATTTCGGTGATCTTGGTCTTCATGGCCGCTCGCTCGCTCGGGTGTGCTGGTCTCGTTGGGTCTGTGACAAGACACAGACCCTTATCAGGTCGTCAGGCCGCTGCCATCCCATGAATCCGCCGCGACGTCTGCTCGGCGAGAGCGGCCTCCTCCGCGGTGGCTTTCTCCAGGCGGACGCGGACGTTCTTGTGATAGGGCGTGCCGGCGATCGGGTCGCAATTGTCCGGCGCGGTCAGCAGATTGACGCGCGGCCCGCTGGTGAGCCGCGTGCCGTCGGCGGCCGGGTAGGCCTGGCCATAGCCGTGCGGCAGGGCGAGCTGGCCTCGCCGCATCGACGGATCGGCGTCGGCGCGCACGACCAGGCGGCCGCGCGGCGACTGCACCGCCAGCCACGTCCCGTCGGCAGCCTCGATCGCCGCGAGGTCCTGCGGATTGACCGACAGCGCGCCATCGGGATCGCTGCGCCGCCACGCCGGGTTGCGGAAGATCTGGTTGGCGTTGAACATCCGCCGCTGCCCGGCGGCCAGGACGAAGGGGTACTCCGGGTTGGCTGCGATCTGCGCCGCGTCCAGCCGGGCCAGCCAGTCGAGCATCTCGGGGATGGCGAGCCGCACCTTGTGATCCGGCGTGTCGATCAGCGACCACACATCGTCGTAGGAATGGCGGGTGAAGGCGGTGCCGTGGCGCGAGCCGATCAGCGCCTCGAACAGCTTCTGTGGTAGCTCCGCGTCGGGAACCTCGGCCGGCACGTCCAAGGCATGCCGCACCGCATCAGACGAGCGCCGGGCACAGACTTGTGCCGCCGGCCACAGCACGGCGGCCGAGGCCGTCCCGTCGGCCAGGCTTGGCCCCAGCGTTTCGTAGAGCACCAGCGCGGCGGTCGGTCCGACAGACGGGTTCTCGCGCATGAAGCCGCCGAAGGCGCGATCGAACTCGGCGAGCGAGCGGCCGGCCGCGTCGCGCAGCGGGGCGAGCAGATTGTCGCCCGGCAGCAGGCCCATGGCGCGGGCAAGCCGCGCATAGATGTCCGGTTCGGGCAGTGTGCCGGGCAGGCGCGGCACAACGGCCGGCCGGACGTGGAAGAAGTTGGTCGGGAACTCGAAGTTGAACAGCGTGTACTCGGTCTTCTCGTATTGCGAGGAGGCGGGCAGCACGTAATGCGCGAGCCGCGCCGTCTCTGTCATCGCCACGTCGACCACGACCAGCAGGTCGAGCGCGCGCAACGCCCGCTCGATCTCCTGTGTGTCCGACGCGGTGTTGGCGGGATTGCTGCTGTCGACGAAAACCGCGCGCAGTCGCTCGGGATGGTCCGACAACACGGCGCGCGGAAAGCTGTTGGGCGGCAGCAGGCCGCCGATCACCTGGTCGCCGGTCGGGGCATAGACCTTGCCCTGGCTGTTGCCCCACAGCGGCGCCAGCCAGCTGTGGATCTGGTTGGTGCCGGGCCGGCCCAGGCTGCCGGTCAGCAGGATCAGGAGCTTCTCCAGCCACGAGTTCAGGGTCGAGTTGACGCCCTGCTGGATGCCGAGCTCGACCCGCACGACCATGGCCTTGGCCGATGCGATCATGTCGGCTGTGCGCTCGATGTCGGCGCGCGAGATGTCGGCGGCCGCCAGCCAGTCGTCGACCGGTACGGCGAGCAGCGCGGCGCGCACCTCGTCGTAGCCTTCGGTGTGCGCGGCAAGGAAGGCATGATCGACAGCATCGCGTCGCGCGAGAACGGCGAGCAGGGCGCCCAGCAGGAAGGCGTCGGCGCCCGGCCGCACCGCGAGGTGCAGGTCGGCGAGCTCGGCCGTCTCGGTGCGCCGCGGATCGACCACGATCAGCTTGCGCGCCGGGTCCTTGCGGATCTGGTTGAGATGGTCGCGCGCATTGGGGAAGCCGTGCGCGACCCACGGATTGCAGCCGATGGCGAGCAGCAGGTCGCAATGATGCACATCCTCGGCGGTGTGGCAGTTCTGGCTGCCGAACATCCGGCCGTTGACCCAGAAGTCCCCGGTCTTCTCCTGGGCGAGCGCGTTGAAGGTGTTGCGCGAGCCCAGCGCGCGCAGCAGCGCCGTGGCATAGGCGCCGCCCGCATGGTTGCCCTGGCCGCCGCCGCCATAGAGCGCGAAGCTCCGGCCGCCGTGCACGGCCTGGATCGCGCGCGCCCGCTCGGCGATCTCGGCGATCGCAGTGTCCCAATCGATCGGCTCGAACCCGCCGTCGGCGCGCCGGCGCAACGGCGTCGTCAAGCGATCGGCGTGATGGGCATAGAAGGGGATACGCGCCGCCTTGTTGCAGAGATAGCCTTGCGACTTGGGGTTCGCCTTGTCGCCGCGCACCTTGACGATGCGCTCGTCCTCGACCGCGACCTCTATGCCGCAATTGACGTAGCAGAGATTGCAGGCGGTCTTGTGCCATTGGGCTGACGACATGGCGGACTCCGAGTGTTCGCTCTTCATGTTCCTCTCCCCCTGATGTGCGGCTGGGCGAAGCCGAACGCGCTCATGAGGCGGGGGAGAGGAGTTTGCGATTGAGTCGTGGCGGATCACCGTCCCTGAAACTGCGCCGCACGCCGTTCGACGAACGAGCGAATGCCTTCCTTGGCATCCTCGGTTCCCATCACGCGCTCGTGGATGGTCGGGATGGCGGCGATCGCCATCGCCTCGCCGGCCCCGATGTAGCGTAACGCCGCCTCCTTCATGGCGCGCAGGCCGATCGGCGCGTTACGGGCGATCTGCTCGGCGATCGCGAGGGCGCGCTCGACCTGCTGGCCGGCCGGGACGACCTCCTGCACCAGGCCGATCTCCAGCGCGCGTGCGGCGCTGAACTCGTCGCACAGCATGAGATGGTACATGGCGTTGCCCCAGCCGGTGCGTGTCAGGAAGCGGAAATGTGCGCCGCCCAACGGCGCGATGCCGCGCTTGGACTCCATCTGGCAGAAGCGGGCGGTGTCGGCGGCGATCACGATGTCGGCGGCCAGCATCATCTCGATGCCGATCGTCAGGCAAAGGCCCTGCACGGCGGCGACCACGGGCTTCATCGTGCGCCGCTTCAGCGCGAACGGGTCGATGTTGCCGGCCGGGCTGTCGCGCGACTCGCGGTTCGGGCCGAAGAACTTGGGCATGTCGAGGCCGGCCGTCGTGTCGTTGCCGGCGAAGCAGAGCACGGCGACCCAGCACGCCTCGTCGCGGTCGAACTGGGTGAAGGCATCCGACAGCTCGGCCATCATCGTGGGCGTGAAGGAATTCTTCTTGGCGACGTTGTCGACGATGATCTTGCAGATCCGGCCCTGGATCTCGGTCCGCACGAGGCCGCTCTTCGCCGGTTCAGCCACGGGTGGTCTCCTGTTCGGATTCGCGAGGGAGGTTGGCGCGCAGCGCCGCCTGGTAGGCCGGGCGGGCGACGATCCCGGCCAGGTAGTCGGGGCAGCAGGCTGGTACCGGCACCTTGTAGTCGATCGCCCAGACCAGGCAGGTGGTGAGCAGCATGTCGGCGCTGGTGAAGCGGTTGCCCAGCAGATAAGGCCGCCCGTCGGCGAGCGCCGCCTCGACATGGCGCATCTGGCCCTGGAAGTAGGCGCTCGCCGCGTCCATCGCGGCAGGCGCCTCGCCGTAGATGCGCTTCAGTGCGCCGTGGCGGCGCATGACGTAGAGGCTCGTGGCGTCGAGCTCCATGGCGATGAAGAAGCACCATTCCCGCCAGCGTGCCCGCGCCTTCGCTTCGAGTGGAACAAGGCGATTGGCGTCGGTGCCGTATGTGTCGGACAGGTAGGCGATGATGGCGGCGCTCTCGCCGATGGTGAAATCCCCGTCCTGCAGCAGCGGGATCTTCTGCCGCGGGTTGAGCCGCGTGTATTCCGGCGTCTTGGTTTCGCCGCTGCGCGGCAGGATCGGCCGCAGGTCGTAGTCGAGCGACAGCTCGTGCAGCGCCCACGCGGCGCGCAAGGTGCGGCTGGTGCTGACGCCCCACAGGACGAGGCGGGAAGGGGTGTCGGTCATGTCACCATTTCTCGATGGCGGGCCGCAGGTCGAGCTCGTGCGTCCAGGCGTCGCGCGGCTGAAGATGCAGGTTCCAGTAGGCCTCGGCGATCGACGATGTCTTGATCAACGTGTCGGCCGGCAGCGCGTCGACGCCATCGCCGATCCGTGCCCGCATGCGTTTGCGGATCGCTTCGCTGTCGACGCCGCCATCGATCACGAGGTGGGCGACGTGGATGTTCTTCGGGCCGAGCTCGCGCGCCATCGACTGGGCAACGGCGCGCAGGCCGAACTTGGCAGAGGCGAACGCGGCGAAGCCGGGTCCGCCGCGCAGGCTCGCAGTGGCGCCGGTGAACAGGATGGTGCCTTTCCCGCGCGGCACCATGCAGCGCGCCGCCTCGCGGCCCGTCAGGAAGCCGCCGTAGCAGGCGAGCTCCCAGGCCTTGCGGAACAGCGTCGACGAGGTGTCGGTGAGGGGCGTGTTGACGTTGGAGCCGGCGTTGAAGAGGCAGAGCTCGATCGGTCCGACCTCGCGCTCGACGGTGGCGAAGAGGTCCTGCACCGCCTGTTCCTGGCGCGCATCGACACTGAAGGCGCGCGCCGCGCCACCCTTGGTCGCGATCTCGTGAACCACGGCCTGTGACTTTGCCGCGTCGCGCCGCGCGATGCAGACCTGCAGGCCTCCCGCCGCACACCGCCGCGCCACCGCCGCTCCGATGGCATCGCCGGCCCCGACCAACAGCGCGACCGATCCGCTGGCTGGCATGTGGCGTTTCCCCCAGTACGTTCTAATTCAACACCGACGAGTGTTGCGCCAATCGGCGGAAGGCGCAAGCCAATTTCTCCTCCCCCGTACTCGACCGTACTCGGGGGAGGTGGCCCGAAGGGCCGGAGGGGGAGGGCCTCAGTCGAGATTCATGAAGTTCCGACGTCGGACTCTCACGGATCTCGTTTGAGGCCTTCCTCCTCCGCCCCCTTGCGGGGGCACCTCCCCCGATGACGAGGGAGGAAAATCAGGCTCTTCGCCGCTTCGTCTCCGCCTCGGCCGTGTCGGCCGGCAGATGACGCGGGCTGGCGGCACCGGGCCCGCGGTGGACGTGGACCTGGCGCGGGCTCAGCGGCTCGCCGCACGCGGAGCAGGTCATCACGGGGTCGAAGGCCTTGCCGCAGCTCATGTGCTGGTGCAGCAGCGGTCGACCCTTCTTGCCCGCCATGTGCACGTCGCCCCAGTGCACGATCGACATGACGATCGGGTAGAGGTCGAGGCCCTTCTGGGTCAGGCGATATTCATGACGCAGCGGGCGCTCCTGGTATGGCACCTTGGTCAGCACGAACTCCTTCACGAGCTTGCGCAGGCGGCTCGCCAGGATCGGGCGGGTGATGCCGAGGCGGGCCTGGAAATCCTCGAACCGGCGGACGCGCAGGAAGCAGTCGCGCAGGATCAGCAAGGTCCAGCGGTCGCCGATCACCGAGACCGTGCGGGCGAGCGAGCACGCCTCGTCCTCGAGATTGTTCCAGCGCATCGGTCCCTTCTCCAGCCCGTCGAGAGCCAATCTACCTCAGGTTCAAAAAGAACACCAATTGGACCCGGACGCGATTAGCTTTGGTCGCGGGCCCATGATTTCTCCGACGGCGAACCGCGGCATCGGCGATTGTCGCCTCGCCAGCGCCTGGATATACGTTTTGAAACGACACTGGAGGATCGAGATGGCGGGACCGTTGTCGGGCGTGCGGGTGATCGATCTGACCAGCGTGGTGTCGGGTCCGTTCGCCACCATGTTCCTCGCCGACCAGGGCGCCGACGTGATCAAGGTCGAGCCGCCCAACGGCGACATGACCCGCCGCACCCGCCCGCCGATCGACGAGGATGGCCAGTTCTCGCCGATGTTCATCTCGACCAACCGCGGCAAGCGCTCGATCTCGCTCGACCTCAAGCGACCCGAAGGCATCGCGGCGCTGCGCAAGCTGATCGTCCGCTCCGACGTGCTGGTGCAGAACTTTCGCCCGCAGGTGATGGAGCGGCTCGGCCTTGGCGAGCCAGCGATGCGTGCGTTGAACCCGCGGCTGATCTACGTGTCGATCAGCGGCGTCGGCGACAGCGGACCCTATGCCGAGAAGCGGGTCTACGATCCCATCATCCAGGGACTGTCGGGCTTCGCGGACGTCCAGGCCCAGGCCGGCACGCGCCGGCCGCAGATGATCCGCACCATCGTCGCCGACAAGACGACGTCGGTCATGACCGCCCAGGCCATCACGTCGGCGCTCTACGCTCGGGAAAAGACCGGCGTCGGCCAGCACGTCAAGGTGGCCATGCTCGACACCATGTTGGCCTTCCTGTGGCCGGAGGCGATGACGAACCACGTGGTCGTGGGGCGCGAGGCGCCGACGGGCGACGCCAATGCGCGGCCCGACCTGATCTTCCCGACGATCGACGGTTACATCACTGCCGGCACGATCTCCGACTCCGAATGGGCGGGCTTCTGCAGGGCCGCCGACAGGCCGGAGCTGGTGAACGACGAGCGCTTCAACTCGCAGGGCAAGCGCGCGGCCAACGCCACACAACGCATCACGCTGATGGCGGAGGTTCTGGCGAAGCGGACGACGGCGGATTGGTTGAAGCGCCTCGATGACTGTGATGTGCCCTGCGCGCCGGTGCTGCGGCGCGCCGAGGTGCTGACCAACGAGCAGGTCGTGGCGCGCGGGCTGATCGCCGAGTACGACCACCCCGGCGTCGGCCCGGTCCGCCAGGCCAAGCCCGCCGCCCAGTTCAGCGGCACGCCAGCGCGCGCCCCGTCAGCCGCGCCGATGATCGGCCAGCACAGCCGCGAGATCCTGCGCGAGCTGGGCTATGGGGCCGATGAGATCGATGCACTGGCGGCGACGAAGGTCATCAAGGAAGCCAAGAGATAGGCCGGCGCAGTGCCAAGTGGAGCGTCGTACCTTCCGGGCCCAGAAGGAGGCGTTGCTTTGTGCTGCCTTTCAGACTGGTTATCTGACTAGTCTGAATCGAGGATGCCGGAGACGCAGGTGAGAAGCTGGGCGGTACAGGATGCGAAGGCGCGTTTCAGCGAACTGCTGGAGACCTGCCTTCGCGAAGGGCCTCAGCTGGTGACCAAGCGGGGTGCAGACGCGGCCGTATTGATTCCGGTCGAAGATTGGCGGCGGCTGCAGCGGTCCGCCCGCCCGACGTTGAAGGCGCTCTTGATGCAGGACCGGGCTCGTGGAGATCTTGTATTGCCGGCTCGTGGTCAGCGGGGCCGTCGCCCGCCGGTCCAGTTCGGCTGAGCCGCGTGTTCCTGCTCGACACCAACGTCATATCGGAGCTGCGGCGCGTTCGCCCTCATGGCGCCGTGCTCGCCTGGCTTCGGGATGCCGATGATGCTGCGCTGCACATCTCGACGGTCACGGTTGGCGAAATCCAGGCAGGGATCGAGCTCACCCGGGAACAGGATGAATCGAAGGCCGCCGAGATCGAGGCTTGGCTCGACGACCTGTCGGCAACTTTCAACGTGATCGATATGGATGGCAGGGCGTTCCGGCGCTGGGCTCGCATGATGCACCGTCGTGCGGACGATCTTATCGAAGACGCAATGATCGCGGCGACGGCGTACGTGCACAACCTGACCGTCGTGACCCGCAACGCCCGAGATTTTCAGGCGCTCGGAGTCCCGACCTTCCACCCCTTTGGTTCGCCGAGGTGATCGATCGCCGTTACTTCGCCGCCGCGATCGCCTCCTCGACGTCGCGCAGGCGGTCCTTGCCGAAATAGATGTCGTCGCCGACGAAGAAGGTCGGCGAGCCGAAGGTGCCGCGGTCGACGGCGCGCCCGGTCTCGGCCAGCAGCGCGTCCTTGACCTCCTGGGTCTGCGCCAGCTCGAACAGGCGGTCGGCCGGCAGGGCGGACGCGAGCAGCGCGGCCTTCAGCACGGCCGGGTCGTCGAGCTTCTTGGGCTCGGCCCACATGTGCTTGTAGACCTCGTCGACATAGCTCTCGAAGATGCCGAGCTTCCTCGCCGCGACGGCGCCGCGCATGATCGCGAGCGTGTTGACCGGAAAGTGCGGATTGGGCTTGAAGCGCGTGATGCCGTGCTGTCGGATGAAGCGCTGCGTCTCGAGCCGCTGATATTCCGGCTTGTTCTTGATGCCGGCATTGCTCTCGGCCGGCGAGCGGTTGTTGGTCAGCTTGAACACGCCGCCCAGCAGGATCGGCACGTAGTCGAACTTTACGCCTTGGCGCTTCTCGATCTCCGGGATCACGAGATGGCTGAGATAGGCGTTGGGGCTGCCGAAATCGAACAGGAAGTCTACTTTGGGCACGGGATCACCATTTCTCGCCGAAGGGGCGGATTTCGAGCTCGAAGGTCCACGCATCGCGCGGCTGGTTGTAGAGCGACCAGTAGGACTCGGCGACCGCTTCCGGCCGCATCAGTCGGTCGGGCGGCAGGCTCGCGAGTGCTTCTTCGCCTTCGCGCGCCTTGATGCGTTCGCGCACCCACGCCGTGTCGACGCCGGAATCGATCACGAGATGGGCGACATGGATGTTCCTTGGTCCCAGCTCGCGTGCAGCCGCCTGGGCGACGGCACGGAGGCCCGCCTTGGCGGCGGCGAAGGCGGCGTAGCCCACCCCGCCGCGCAGGCTCGCGGTGGCGCCGGTGAAGAAGATGTTGCCCTGGCCGCGCGGCAGCATCAGGCGCGCGGCCTCGCGACCGGCCAGGAAGCCCGAGTAGCAGGCCATCTCCCAGACCTTGCGGAACACCCGCTCGGTCGTGTCGAGAATTGGGAAATTGACGTTGGCGCCGACATTGAAGATGCAGACCTCGAGCGGCGCGTGGCGGTCGGCCTCCTGCAGGAAGGCGGTGATGTCCTCCTCCTTGCGCGCGTCGAGCGAGCGCGCCGACACTTTGCCGCCGGCCTTCTCGATGTCGCTCACCAATGGGGCGAGCTTGTCGCCGTTGCGCCGGCCGGCGAACACGGTGAAGCCCTCGGCGGCGAACTTGCGCGCGATCGCCGCGCCGATGAAATCGCCGGCGCCGATCACGGCCGCCGTCGCGTGTCGTTCAGTCATGGGGTCCCTCCAGGAAGCGTCTGGCTGGCCGCGGCGGCCAGCCGGTGTTTCAGGATCTTGCCGGTCGACGAAGCCGGCAGCGCCTCGAGCACGATGATCTCGGCCGGCCGCTTGTAGGCGGTGAGCTGCCGCCCGGCATGTGCCGTCAAATCGTCGACTCCAGTCGTGGCACCCGGCAGCAACTGCACGTAGGCCACGACCTCCTCGTTGCCCGCGACGGCACGGCCGACCACGGCCGATTGGACGACGGCGGGATGGGCGTTGAGCACGGCCTCGACCTCGGCCGGATAGACGTTGAACCCGGAGCGGATGATCAGCTCCTTGGTGCGGCCGGCGATGAACAGCGCGTCGCCCTCGAAGCGCGCCAGGTCGCCGGTGTTGAACCAGCCGTCGCTATCGATCGCCGCCGCCGTCGCCTCCGGCGCGCGATAGTAGCCGCGCATCACGTTGGGACCGCGCACGTGCAGCTCGCCGACCTCGCCCGAGGCGACCGACTTGCCGGCGGGATCCATCAGCCGCACCTCGATGCCGGGCAGGATCGTGCCGACCGAGGTGTCGTCGCGCGATTGCTCGGCGCGCACGCCCGAGATGCCGGGCGCACATTCGGTGATGCCGTAGGCGTTGAGCAGCGGCTGGCCGAATTCGCGCTCGATCGTGCCCTTGAGCGTCGGATCGAGCGGCGCGCCGGCGACATAGAGCCCGCGCAGGCGACCGCGCGGGAGCTGTTTGAGCCCGGCCACCGACTTGTACTCGAGGAGGCGCTGGTAGATCGCGGGTACGCCGAACATCAACGAGACGCCGCCGTGACGCACCGCCTCGACGAAGGCGGCGGGGTCGTACTTGGGCACGATATGCACGGCGCTGCCGCCGATCAGGGTGCCGGCCAGGATGACCGAGAAGCCGACGATGTGGGACATCGGCAGCACGCCGTAGATCACGTCCTGCGGTGTGGGCTTGCGCAGCACCCGAGACATGCCGGCGTTGAACAGGATGTTGCGGTGCGTGAGCATCACGCCCTTGGGATTGCCGGTGGTGCCCGAGGTATAGAGCAGCGCCGCCACCTGGCGGGCGCCGTCCGCCTCGACCGGCTCGGCGATGGCGGAATCGTTGATGGGACTCACCGCCAGCGTGCCGAGGGCGCCCATGTCGACGTCGCGCGCCGCATGGCGGGTCGCGTGCGCGCGCGCCATGTCGGAGACCCCGACCGTGTAGTAGAGCCGGCGGGCGCCGCAATGGTCGCGGATCTGGTCGATCTCGCGCTCCGACAGGCGCGGATTGACCACGACCGACCACGCATCGATCGCCGAGCTCGCCAGCACGAGTGCCGCGAGCGCGAGGCTGTTCTCGCTCACGATCATGACGCGATCGCCGCCGCGCACGCCGTGATCGGTGAGCGTCGCCGCCGTCTCGTCGACGATGCCGGCGAGGACGCCGTAGGTCCAGATCTTGCCGTCGCCGATCAGGGCCGGCTGGTCGGGCGCTGCTTCCGCCCACGGCCGCAACACGTGATCGAGCCGCTGCGGCAGGCCGGCCAGGATTTCCTCGGCGGCGCGGGCGATCTTTGGTGGTGTCCCGTTCGTTGCAGTCACGCTGCCCTCCCAGTGCGGACCTCGGGCGATAGTCAGTGTTGTTTTAGAACTTGTCAATCGGCGATTGCTCACGGCGCACGGCAATCGCCTCATGCGACGGGTCGCGCTATGATGAGCCAGATGACGGTCCGCTACGCCACCTTGTGCAAGGGATGCTGGCAGCAGATGCACATGCCGGTGCCTCTGAGCGGCGTGCTGTCGGCGCCGCTGCGCGCCTTCGGCATCCGCCGCAGCAAGATGAACCCCAATCTCTGCACCATCTGCGAGACGATGTTCGAGCGCATGATGAAGGCGCGCTCGGTCAAGCTCGATGCGACCATCCTGTTCGCCGACCTGCGGTCGTACACGAAACTCTCCCAGTCGATGTCGTCGGAGGCCATGGTCGACGTGCTCGACTCCTTCTACGACACTTGCGCCGCCGCCATCTGGCGCCATGACGGCCTGCTCAACAAGACCATCGGCGATGCCGTGATGGCGGTGTTCAACTTCCCGATCCGGCAGGCTGATCATCCGCGCCAGGCGATCCTCGCTGCGCGCGAGATGCAGGAGGGATTCGCCGCCAAGCAGGCCGAGTTCGCGGCCGTCGGCAGCGCGTTCGGCGTCGGCATCGGCATCGACACCGGCAAGTTGAGCTTCGGCGAGTACGGCCGCTCGCATCGCGATCTCACCGCGATCGGTCCGGTGGTGAACACCGCGGCCCGCTCGCAGGGCGCGGCGAAGCCTGGGCAGATCCTCGTCACGCGCGCCGTCTACGACGCCGCCGGGACGGAGCTCGATGTCAGCAAGGCCGCCGAGTACGCGCTCAAGGGCTTCGACGCACCGGTGACGTTGTACGAGGCGTAATACCGATCATTGCCGGGAGCGCGCCACTCCGTGGCGCTCTTCCGTGTGATCAACAGGAAGCGCGCCACGGTGTGGCGCGCTCTCGGCAATGAGTTCTAGGCACGCAGCCTCTCCCTCACCTCCATGATCACACGCCCAGCCCAGTTCGGGCCATTGCCGTCGGGACCGATGCCCCAGAACGGCTCGGTCGGCGAATCCTCGACCAACTCGGCGTCTCCGGTGGCGAGAAGCAGCGCGCGCAGGTCGGCGTTCTGCTCGAACTTGGCGTGGTCGGCGCGCCGCATGATGTCGAGCTTGACGTCGTGCCAGTCCTGACGTGGCAGCCGATCGTGTGCCTTGAACCAGGAATGGCGCGAGATGCGCCGCGGCGCCGTGGGCTGGGCCGCCAGGCTCTTGGCCCGCCCGGGATGAATCGCCTCGCGAATCGCCGCGCGGTAGGCCGGATCGGACGATTTCTGCGCCTGATAGAAATGCTCGACGGTGGGCCACGCTTCGCCGTCGAGCAGGATCGGGCTGGGATGGAAATGCGACAGGAAACCGAACTGCGCGCGGTCGCGGGCGAAGTACAGGATGCGGTTGTCGGATGGTACGGTGATCATGTCTGCCGGCGTGAAGTTCCCGATCATTCATACAGGGTTGTCAATCCACGCGTCGGCAACGACAGGCAATCGGCGGCAATCGCGGATCGGGCAGGCGGCGTGCAAGAGGGGCGTTGCGGGCAGGGCCGAGGTGAGGCGGGGCAGTGCTGCGCGACCCGTCGCATTGACGCCGTGCGGCTCGCCTCATAATTTGCGCAATCCATGTCCCAGATTGATCGTTCCCTCGCCGAGGCCGCGCGCGCGTGGCCGTTCGAAGAAGCCCGCAAGCTGATCACCCGCACCGGAGGCAAGGTGCCGGCGAAAGGCTACGTGCTGTTCGAGACCGGCTACGGACCGTCGGGGCTGCCGCACATCGGCACCTTCGCCGAGGTCGTGCGCACGACCATGGTGCGCCAGGCCTTCCGCCGGCTGTCCGACGTGCCGACGCGCCTGTTCTGCTTCTCCGACGACATGGACGGGCTGCGCAAGGTACCCGACAACGTGCCGAACAAGGAGATGCTGGCGTCGCATCTCGGCAAGCCGCTGACGTCGGTGCCGGACCCTTTCCATAAGGGGCCGTTCAGCAACGAGCATCCGAGCTTCGGCGCGGCCAACAACGCGCGCCTGCGCGCCTTCCTCGATTCGTTCGGCTTCGAATACGAGTTCCAGTCGGCGACCGAGTGGTACAAGTCGGGCCGCTTCGACTCGATGCTGCTCGCCATGCTGCGGCACTACGACGAGGTGCAGGCGGTCATGCTGCCGACGCTCGGCGAGGAGCGACGCGCGACCTATTCGATCTTCCTGCCGATCTCGCCCAAGAGCGGGCGTGTGCTGCAGGTGCCGGTGATCAAGACCGATGCGGACGCCGGCACCATCGCCTATCGCGACGAAGACGGCAGCCTGGTCGAGACGCCGGTGACCGGCGGCAACGTCAAGCTGCAATGGAAGGCCGACTGGGCGGGCCGCTGGTTCGCGCTCGACGTCGACTACGAGATGTACGGCAAGGATCTGATCCCGTCGGCCGAGCTCAGCGCCAGGATCGTGCGAATCCTGGGCCAGCGTCCGCCGGACGGCTTCAACTACGAGCTGTTCCTCGACGAGGCGGGCAAGAAGATCTCCAAGTCGAAGGGCAACGGCCTCTCGGTCGAGGAGTGGCTGCGTTACGGCACGCCCGAATCGCTCGCCTACTACATGTACCAGGCGCCGCGCCGCGCCCGCCGGCTCTATTTCGACGTGATCCCGCGCGCCATCGACGACTATCTGGCGAGCGTCGAGAAGATGCCGGGCGAGGAGCCGGCCAAGGCGGCCGACAATCCCGCGTGGCACATCCATGACGGCAAGCCGGTCGACTACCATTCGGGCGGCGTCAGCTTCGGCATGCTGCTGAACCTCGCGGGCGTGGCCCATACCGAGGACAAGAACGTGCTGTGGCAGTACCTGCGCCGCTACGCGCCGGGGGCCACGCCGGAAAACGCGCCGTATCTCGACCGACTGCTGTCTGGCGCGGTCGCCTACTACGAGGATTTCGTGAAGTCCTCGAAGAAGTTCCGCTTGCCCGCGGCGCAGGAGCGCGCCGCGCTGCAGGACCTCGCCGACACGCTGCGCAAGATTCCCGACGACGAGAGCGCCGAGTTCATCCAGAACGAGGTCTACGAGGCGGGCAAGCGCCACTTTTCGCGCGAAGAGCTGCGCCAATGGTTCAAGACGCTCTACGAGGTGCTCTTGGGCAGCGAGCAGGGCCCGCGCATGGGCGCCTTCATCAAGCTTTACGGCCGCGACAACGTCGTCCGTCTGATCGAACGTGCCCTCGCCGGCGAGGATCTCGGCAAGGCGGCTTAGGGCGCTCCACTTCCTCTCCCGATCACGGGGGAGGGATCAGGATTGAATGCTTCGGGTGGCTGCTGCAAGGTTCGGCGATGGACCAAGTCGTCATCGACTACCTCAACCCGTCGATCCCTGCGAACGTACGGCTGGTCGACGTGCCGCTCGTGCGAGCAACGACCGAGTCTCTCGCGGGCTACGGAGAGATCGTGCGTGATCCCAAGACGCACCGCGTCGAGATCGTGCCGTGGCCGCTCGGCGGCTGGCGCCGGCTCGATGCCGGCACCGGGGTCGAGGGCGGCACGACCGAGGGCATTTTCGCCTGCGAATGGCGCGGAAACGAGTTGCTCGGCCGCAACGATGCCGTCGGGGGCCACTACGTCATCGGCTTCCGCGAACCGCCCGATCTGGCGCGACGGCCCGGCGTGGCGTTGAGCGACGGCCGCGTGCTGCTCTGGCATTGCAACTATCACCCCGACGGCGGCCAGTTCTTCTGGCCGACCGACGGCAAGCCGTTCGTCGTGCCGGCGGCGCTGCCGGGCGACGATCTGAAGCCGGAGTCCTTCGTCGGCTTCTGGTCCGACGGCAGCTTCGGCATCTACATCCATCCCGGCATCTGGCACGAGGGCGTGTTCCCGGTGAACCCGACCGGGCGCTTCTTCGACAAGCAGGGCAAGGTCCATGCGCGGGTGAGCTGCGATCTCGCGCAGGAGCACGGCGTGCTGCTGGCGGTTCCGCTGCCGCACGCGCTGTAGGCTCGCCGATGGGCGCGATTGGAACGCCTCTGCCACGGCTCGAGGACGCGCGCCTGCTGACCGGACAGGGCCGCTACAGCGACGACTATGCGATGCCGGGCCAGGCCCATGGCAGTGTCGTGCGCGCGCCGCTCGCCCATGCGCACATCGCCGCCATCGATGCCGCGGCGGCCCGCGCCATGCCCGGTGTGCTCGCCGTCCTGACGGGCGCCGACCTGGCGGCCGACGGGCTGCAGCCGATCCCGCATGCGCCGTTGGCGTCTAGCCCACCCGACATCAAGCTGGTGAACAGCGATGGCACGCCGCTCAGGATCGTGCGGCCGCATGTCCTCGCCGTCGACACCGTGCGCTTCGTCGGCGAGCCGGTCGCGTTCGTGGTCGCGGAGACGGCCGCGATCGCCCGCGACGCCGCCGAGGCGGTGCAGGTCACCTACGAGGAGATGCCGCCGCTCTCCGAGACGGCGGTCGACGCCCTGGCCGGCGACCACGCGTCGACCGAAGCGGGCTTCGCGCGGGCCCGTCACGTGGTGCGGCTCAGAACCGACATCGTGCGCGTCACCGGTGTGCCGATGGAGCCGCGCGCCGCGCTGGGCCTGTTCGATCCGCAGTCCGGCCGCTACACGCTCCATGCCGGCGTCGGCGCGATCGTGCGGCCCAAGCGCGAGCTCGCCATCGTCTTCGGCATCGACCCGGAGAAGGTGCGGGTCATCGCGCGCGAGATCGGCGGCAACTTCGGGACGCGCAACTACTTCTTTCCCGAGTTCGCCCTGGTGTGCTGGGCGGCGCGCCGCGTCGGCCGGCCGGTGAAGTGGAGCGGCGATCGACGCGAGGCCTTCCTCAGCGACTATGCCGCGCGCGACTTCCATATCGACTCGGAGCTCGCGCTCGACGACGAGGGCGGCTTCGTCGGCCTGCGCGCGACCACCGTCAGCAATCTCGGCGCCTACACCGCTTCGTTCGTGCCCTTGACCAAGGGCACCCAGCTGATGACCAGCCTCTACTGCATGCCGGCGATGGCGCGGGCGCGCGGCGTGCTCAGCAACACCCAGTCGACCGCGCCCTACCGCAGCGCCGGCCGCCCCGAGGTCATGTTCGTGATCGAGCGGCTGATCGATCTCGCGGCGCGCACGCATGGCTTCGACCGCATCGCGCTGCGCCGGCGCAACCTGGTGAGGTCGACGCCCTACACCAACCCGTTCGGCGTGACCTACGACACCGGCGACTATCTCGGCACCTTCGAGGCCGTGCTCGAGCTCGCCGACTGGCAGGGTTTCGCGGCGCGCAAGGCCCAGAGCGCCGCGCGCGGCCTGCAGCGCGGCATCGGCCTCGGCGGCTATGTCGAATCGCAGAGTGGCGCGCCGATCGAGCGGGCCGAGGTCACCGTCCTCGGTGAAGGCAATGGCACGGTCGAGATCGTGATCGGCACGCTGTCGACCGGGCAGGGCCATGCCACCAGCTTCGCCCAGCTCGCCAGCGAATGGCTCGGCGTGCCGCCCGAGAGCGTCCGCCTGGTGACCGACGACAGCGATCGCGTGAGCGTCGGCAGCGGCTCGCATTCCGGCCGCTCGCTCCGGCTTGCCGCGACCACCATCCGCCAGGCTTCGCTCGGCATCATCGCCAAGGGCCGCGTGCTCGCCGCCGAGGCGCTCGAGGCGGCCGAGGCCGACATCGTGTTCGAGGCCGGACGCTTCGCGATCAAGGGCACCGATCGCGGCATCGGCCTGTTCGAGCTGGCCGCCGAGCGCGGGCCGATCGCCGACCAGGCCGAGGTCGACAGCCGCGTCGGCTCCTATCCCTATGGCTGGCATGTCTGCGAGGTCGAGGTCGACGACGAGACGGGCGGCGTGCAGATCGTGCGCTACACCGCGATCGACGATGTCGGTCGCGCGGTGAACCCGCTGATCCTGCACGGCCAGACTCATGGCGGCATCGTGCAGGGCGCCGGCCAGGCCCTGATGGAGCGCTGCTTCTACGATCCGCAGGGCCAGCTCCTGTCGGCGACCTTCATGGACTACGCCATGCCGCGCGCCGACGATTTCCCGATGTTCAAGACCGTGATCAGCGAGGTGCCCTCGACCAACCATCCGCTCGGCTTCCGCGGCGGCGGCGAGGGCGGTATCACCCCGGCGCTGGGCGTCATCATGAACGCCGTGGTCGACGCCCTGGCCGATCTCGGCGTCACCCACATCGACATGCCCGCCACGCCCGAACGCGTCTGGCAGGCGATCCAGGCGGCCGGACGGCGGTAGGGTCTCGTGCGAGTGAAGCTGCACACCTCATCTTCCTCTCTGCCCGCCACATGGTGAGCTGTCCTCCCCAACGCTTGCGTTGGGGAGGTGCCCCCGCAGGGGGCGGAGGGGTCATGAGCGACACGCGCACTGTTTGAATGTACGTCATGATCACGCTGGCATTCCGCGATCACAATCCAGCCTGATTTCTTTAGTCGGCTTCGACTGCGGCTCTTGACCCCTCCGCCCCCTAGCGGGGGCACCTCCCCGCGCTTCGCGCAGGGAGGGCAACACAATGTGTGAATGCGACAAAGCATACGCGGGCGTGGCGCATCGCCCGTTTGATCGACAGGAAAGCGTCATGGGAATACATTTGCGCAAAAACATTCTTCGGAATATATATGCATTCCCAGGAATAATATGGAGACAGCCATGGCCGTGCCAATGTCGCGCAAGACGTTCCTGCGGGTGCTGGGCGGTGGGGTCGTGTTGGCGGCCGGGGCGGCGATAGCGGCGCCGCGGCTCGATGCCATGCCGGCGGAGGCAATCGAAGGTTGGCGGGGGCCACCCGCGCGAGAGACCGACCCGCGCCGCCGCGCGCTTGCCTGGGCGCTGCTGGCGCCCAACCCGCACAATCTCCAGTCCTGGTCGGTCGATCTCGCGCAGCCCGACATGATCCGGCTGTTCGTCGACGAGAGGCGGCTGCTGCCCGAGACCGACCCGATGTCGCGGCAGATCCTGATTGGCCATGGCTGCTTCCTCGAGATCCTCTCGATGGCGGCCGCCGCCGACGGCTGGCGCACCGAGACGACCCTGTTCCCGATGGGCGAGTGGCGCCTCGATCGGCCGGTCGCGCTGATCCGCTTCGTGCGGTCGATCGGGATCACGCCCGAGCCGCTGTTCGACCAGGTGCCGCGCCGCCGCACCGTGAAGCGGGCCTTTGCCGATCGGCCGCTCGAGCCGGCGCACGAGGAGGCCTTGCGGTCGGGCTTCGAGCCGAGCGTGGCCCGGCTCTCGATCGTCGACGAGCCCGCGCGCGTCGCGCGCCTGCGTGCCCTGGCCGTGGCCGGCAGCGAGCTCGAGATGAACCTGCCGCGCACCCACAAGGAGAGCATCGACGTTGTCCGGATCGGCGCCGGCGCGATCGCCGCCCATCGCGATGGCATTTCGCTGACCGGGCCGATGGTGTGGACGCTGCGGCAGGCGGGCCTGATGACGGCGGAGAACGCCCTGACGCCCGGCACCGTCGCCTGGAACGGCGGCCGCGACTACGTCCTCGCCGGGTATGCCAGCGCGCAGGCCTTCGGCTGGCTCGCCACGACCGACAATACGCGTTCGACCCAGATCGCCGCCGGCCGCGCCTTCGTCCGCCTGCAGCTCGCGGCGACAAGGCTCGGGGTCGCCCTGCAGCCGCACAGCCAGACGCTGCAGGAGTATCCCGAGATGGGCGAGCTGCAGGGCGCAATGAAACGTGAGACGGGCGTCGCCCCGGGCGACACGCTGCAGATGTTCTTCCGCCTGGGTTATGCTGCCGATCCCGGCCCGTCGCCGCGACGGCCGATCGAAAGCTTCGTGCGCGCGTGACCGAACCAACCCCACCGCTTGCCTTCCGCATCGTCAACTGGATCGGCATCATCGACCAGTTGACCTCGACCGAGGCCAACCGCCTGCTGAAGCCGCTCGGCCTCGGCCTGCCGCAGTTCGTGATGCTCAATCATTTCAGCCATCGGCCCGACGAGGCGCGCACGGTGGGCGAGATGGCCCGCGCGCTCCAGCAGCCGCAGCCCGGCATCACCAAGACGGTGCAGAAGCTGGTCGACAAGGGCTGGCTGCGCGAGCAGGCCAACGGTCGCGATGGCCGTTCGAAGCTCCTGGTGCTGACGCAATCGGGCAGGGCCAAGCATCGAGCCGCCGTCGCCGCCGTGATGCCCAACCTGTCGCGCGCCTTCGCCGACTGGTCGCCGCGCGACCAGCAGACCTTGTTCGCGCTGCTCGATCGCCTGAAGGTCTGGTTCGACCGTGATCGCGACCAGCGCTAGCCCTTCGCTCGCACAACCAGAACCGGACAGGGCGCGTGGCGCATGACGCCATCGGCGACGCTCCCCAGCAGAGCACGCTTTACGCCGCCCCGGCCATGGCTGCCGATCACGATCAGGTCGGCCGGCCACTCCTTGGCAGCATTGACGATCTCGACATGCGGGGAACCGATCTGAATGAACTGCAGGCCAGACGACGGTTGCTGGAGATGTTCACGAAAGTCGTCGATCAGCTTCCGCGCACCTTCCTTGGCGGAAGCGACCAATACACCGGGTTGAACGCCGGTGTCCGCGGGGTTTACGAGCGCGGCGTCGATGACATGCACGAATGCCATCTCGGCCCCTACGCGCCGCGCAAGTTCTGCACCGACATCAGCCGCATGTGCGGCGATCGGTTCGTCGTCGACGGCGATGAGAATCCTTTGAAACACCACGGCCGTCTCCTTGGTCTGCTTCGGCTGCCAGCGAAAGATGCGCTCCAAGCCGAGTCGTGACCAGACCTCGGAACGCAATCCAAGTCGGGCGTGCCGGGCATTCAGCGGCGAGGTTCACGTACCGGCGGGCTTTGCCAGCGACGTGAATAGCCGCGCCAGCGCCGCCTCCGTCTCGGGGCGGTCCAGCGCTGCGTCGTCCTGGGTCAGGATCTCCCACACCGCGCCTTCGACGGCGGCGAGCGCCACCGCGAGCCGGGCCGGCTCCGGCGCGACGCCGACGGCGGCAGCAAGCTTGGCCTGCAAGGCGGGGACGAAGGCGCGTGCTTCCTCGATGATGGCCTGTCGGCCCTGCAGCGCCGCGAGATTGTCGCGCAGCGCCAAGCTGACCGCGAGCTCGGCCCGCTTCTGCTCGATGAATGCCGCCATGGCGCGTCGCGCCACCGCCTCGAAGTCGGCGGCGCCGCCGAGATCCGCGGCCAGCACCGCCGTCAGGAATTGGCGCGTGCGCCGGCGCACGATCTCGACGGCGATCGCCGCCCGGTTGGGGAAGTACTGGTAGAGCGAGCCGACCGACACGCCGGCCCGCTCGGCGACGCGCGTCGTGGTGAGTCCGGCCCAGCCGTCGCGCCGCAAAATGCGAATCGCCGCCTCGACGATCGCGTCGACCGTGACGGCGGAGCGTTCCTGCGTGGGCTTCTTGCGCGGTTTCAGTCCGGTCGGCACGGCCGAACCTCCGATGCGAATGGACGGCGGGGGGAGGGCGCTCCCATCTTCGACAGGTCGCCGCCGGAGTCAAAGTCATGTCCTTCTCGATCCATCTTCTCACGGGCGCCACCTCTGGAATCGGATTGCAGCTCGCGCGCCAGTTGCTGGCCCAACCGGCCACCGCGTTGATCGTCGGGGCGCGCCGGCCCGCCGGCGCCCAGGCTTTGCGCGCCCTGGCGGGCGAAGACCGGCTCACCATCCTGCCGCTCGACCTTTGCTCGCTCGCCTCGACCGCCGCTTTTGCCGACACTGTCGTCAACCATCTGCAGGGCCGCACGCTCGCCTCGCTCGCCGCCAACGCCGGCGTGCAGATCACGGGGCCGCGGCGGATGACCGGCGACGGCTACGAGGAGACGTTCCAGGCCAACTGGCTGTCCCATGCCGTGCTGATCGAACAGCTGCGGCCTGCCTTGGCACCGGCGGCGCCGGTAGTCTTCACTGCGAGCGGCACGCACGATCCCGCCCATCCCGCCGCACGGCGCTTCGGATTCCGCGGCGGACTCTTCCCCGGCATCGCGCGGGTCGCCGAGGGCCGGCTCGACGAGGCGGCGTCGGTCAAGCAGCAGGGCATGGACCGCTATGCCACCTCCAAGCTGGTGGCCATCCTGCACGTCTATGCCCTGGCGCGGCGCGCCGCGGCCGAGGGCCCGCGCCCCTTTGCCTTCGATCCCGGCCTGATGGCAGGCACCGGCCTGGCGCGCGACCGTTCGGCGCTCGAACGCTTCGGCTGGTCGACCGTGCTGCCGCTGCTCGCGTCGGTCATGCCGGGTGCCAGCACGCCGTTGCGTTCGGCGTCGGCTCTCGCCCTGCTGCTCACCGGGCGCGCCATGTCCGGCGTCTCAGGCCGGCATCTCGATTTCACCCTCGCCGAGACGCCGAGCTCGGCCGACTCGCATCGCCTCGACTGGCAGGACCAGGTCGCCGACTTCGCCCTCGACATCGCTCACAGCGATCGTCCGGCGCCGCGCGCGATCGAGTCGAGATAGGCCATTACCAGCCGCACCAGCTCGTCCTCGAAGGTGCGGCTGCGCAGGAACGGCTGCTCCTCCATCACCGCGGCGCGAATGGCGCCCAACAGGGCGCGCGAAAGCACGAACACCTGCTCCTGCTGCAAGGCCGGCAGCTTGGCCTCTGCATCCTGCCCGATCGTCGCGCGGATGTTGGCGATGAAAGCGTTGATCGGCGCCACGATCTCGATGGCAAGACCCTGTGCCAGGATCGCCTGCATCACTGCCTTGCGGGCACGCGAGCGACCACGGAAGGCATGCACCATGGTGCGTACCATCGCCCGCACGCGTCCCTCGACCGAAGGATCGTCCGCCGTCAGCGCGCGCCCGATATCGGTCAGCGCCGCACCGAGTTCCTGGCGGGCGAGCGCCAGCAGCAGCGCGTTCTTGTCGTTGAAATACTGATACAGCGTTCCGATGCTGACGCCCGCCCGCTCGGCCACCCGGTTGGTGGTGAAAGCGCCGAGGCCGCCGGCCTCCAGAATCTGAGCCGCCGCCTCGAGGATTGCCGCCACGGTCTCGGCCGCGCGCTCCTGGCGTGGAATTCGCCGTTTGATTTCAAGGGCTTGGCGATTGCGAGCCATGGCGGCCTGGGTCTCCGGAAGGCGAGTACGGGAATATGAGCATCGCTCATATATTGGCCGGAGCCAACCACCAGGGAGCGCGCCGTGGCCGACCTCGCCCTTCTCTACATGACCCTTCTTCCCCTGGTCCTGGCGGCCGCGGTCGCCGAGGGCATCTGGCTCGCGCGCAAGCGCGTGGAAAGTTACGATTGGAAATCCTCGGCCTGCTCGCTGGCCGACCTGGCCGGCCGGCGCGTGCTGGGCTTCATCCCCTACGCGCTCGCCGCACCGTGGCTCGACTGGATGTGGGAACATCGCCTGTTCACCCAGTCGCTCGACAGCGTCTGGTCGGTCCTGCTGCTCTTCGTCGGTCTTGAGTTCTGCTACTACTGGTACCACCGGGCCGGCCATACGGTGCGCTGGTTCTGGGCGGCGCACTCGGTGCACCATTCACCCAACCAGCTGAACCTCTCGGCCGCCTATCGCCTGGGCTGGTTCGGCCGCTTCACCGGGACGTCGCTCTTCTTCACGCCGCTGGTCCTGGTGGGTTTCACGCCGACGGTCGTGCTGACCGCTTTGTTCCTGAACCTGCTCTACCAGTTCTGGCTGCATGCCGACTGGATCCCGAAGCTCGGCTGGCTCGAGCATGTGCTCAACACGCCGTCGAGCCATCGCGTCCATCACGCGCGCAATCCGGAGTACCTCGACGCCAATTTCGGCGGCGTGCTGATCGTGTTCGATCGCCTGTTCGGCAGCTATGTCGAGGAGCGCGAGGATGTGCCGTGCGCGTTCGGCCTGGTCTCGCCCGAGATCTCCTCGCGCAACCCGTTCGTGCTCAACGTCTCGCCGTGGATCGGCCTGTTCAAGGACCTGCGTTCCGCGCGCTCACCCATCGAAGCGTGGATGTACCTGTTCGGACCGCCGGGCTGGAGGCCCGATGGCGAGGGCCTGACCAGCGCCGAAATCCGCCGCCGGGCCCTTGCCCCTGCGCAGCCGGCTACGGGCGATCTCGTCCGAATTTAGTAGCGAGGTGCCGTCGCGGCGCCGACACCGGCGCCGACGGCACCACCGATCAGGGCGCCGGGCAGCAAGCCGATCGGCGTCAGGGCGCCGAGCAGGGCGCCCGAACCCGCTCCGATCCCGCCACCGGTAACGGCGCGCTGGCCCCAGGTATCGCCGCAGGCGGCGGTGCCGAGCAGGATCAGGGCGAGGGTGAGGTACTTGGTCATGGCGAGGGGTCCCGGACGTGTTGCTTGATCGTCAAGATACGCAGGCGCGCCGGCGTGGCGTCGTGACCAAAGTGTGACCCTAGGGTTGCGTATCCGGCGAGGGAGCGGGACACTCCGGCCGGCATGAGCAATGACATCGAAATCTGGCTGCTGTTCGCCCCGTTCTGGATCCTCGGCCTCGGCGCCCTGATCGGCGCGGCCTGGCATCTCGTTCACTTCAAGATCTTCCATGGTCGCGCCCAGGCGGCCGGGCATGCGCACCTGGTCGACACCAGCCGCCATCACCTGAGGCGCGGCCTGATCGCCGTCGGCGCGTTCGTCGTCCTGGTCCTCATCGGCTTGGGCGTCGCTGCGGCACTCGGCGTCCTGTTCGGTCGCTGAGGAGCGCCGGGTGGAAGCAGCCCGCTGGCTGCCACACGCCAGCCAGCGGTTTCACGCGCAGCCTGATCGTCATCGAGCAGGTGCTGGGCGTCATGTATGTCGTCTTTCTCATCGCTCGCCTTGCGAATTTGTACGGCATGCGACAGCACAAGGACTGAATCCTACGCAGCGTGACCGCCGGGAATCCTCGGACTAGGCATTCTCCGATCGGCAGAAAGCCGACACCGAACAATTATCCCGGAGGAACGCGACCATGGACGTGGCTCTCGAAGCATCCACCATGCGCAAGCTGTATCTGCGGCTGCTGCCAATCGCAGTGCTGTCGTACATCCTTGCCTATCTCGATCGCATCAATGTCAGCTTTGCCGCCCTCACCGCGCGCGGCGATCTCAAGATGTCGGCGAGCTAATTCGGCTTCGCCGTCGGCACGTTTTACTGGGCCTACTTCCTGTTCGAAGTGGCGAGCAACGTCATCATGGAGAAGGTCGGCGCGCGCATCACGATCACCTGGGGCATCTTCGCCGCGGCGACCGCGTTCGTCAGAATTCGCAAGTCTCGTTGGGCCGTGCAGGCGCGCGGAAAGAACGGCGGCATACGGGTCATCTACTATTGGGCCAGGCAAGATGGCCGAATTCTGATGCTGCTCGCCTATCCGAAGTCGCGGAAGGATACATTGACTTCCGCTGAAACGGCCACGTTGCGGCGCCTGGTGAAGGAATTGTGAGATGGAAAAGAAGCTCTTCGCCGACTTGGTCACGAGCCTCGAGGAAGCTGCTGCCATCTCAAGGGGAAAAGCTCGTCCATCGAGGCAATTCAAGGTCGAGGCCGTCGACGAAGGACGTGCGCAAACGGGTCGGGCTCAGTCAAAGCGAGTTTGCCCGATTGATCCACGTCGGCGTTCGTACCTTGCAGAACTGGGAGCAGAACCGCTGTAGCCCGACCGGACCGGCCGTAGCGCTGCTCAAGATCGTGGCGACGGCGCCCGAGGTCGCGTTGAAATCACTGCACCGGTAGCGTCGGCGCTCGAGGAGCGGGTCGACAGATCAAATCACCCGCTGGGTGCGCGAGTAGGCCATGTAGAGGTCGTGCGCCTGGCGGGCGATCGGGCCGGGCTGCAGGTCGCGGCTCTCGTAGCGGCTGACCGGCTGGACCTTGCCTGCATTGCCGGTGGTGAAGATCTCGTCGGCATCGTCGAGGTCGTTCGTGGTCACGGTGCGCTCCTCGACGGTGATGCCGGCATTGCGCAGCAGCTTGACCGTGCGATAGCGCGTGATGCCGGCCAGGAAGGTGCCGTTGGGCACCGGCGTCGCTACGACGCCGCCACGGGCGACGAAGATGTTGGAGCTGCACGTCTCGGCGACGTTGCCCGCGGCATCGAGCACGATGCCGTTGTCGAAGCCGCGTTTCTGCATCTCGGCGACGCCGCGCGAGGAGTTGGGGTAGAGGCAGCTCGCCTTGGCTGCGGTCGGTGCGCTCTCGGGCGTCGGACGACGGATGGTGCGGCAGAGACCCAGGGTGAGCGGCGTGCCGGCGCGCATCGGCGAGTGGTAGACGCAGAGCAGGAACTGGGTCGAGTTGGGATCGACCGAGATCGGGCCGGCGCCACCCTTGCCAGCCCAGAACATCGGCCGGACATAGAGCTCGGCCTTTGGCCCGAAGCGGCGGATCGCTTCGTGGCTGAGCTCGAGGATCTCCTGCGCGGTCTTGCTCGGCTCGAGACCGAGCGCGCGCGCCGAGCGGACGACGCGTTCCGCGTGGAGGTCGAGATCGGGGCCACAGCCCTCGAAGGCACGGCCGCCATCGAATACGATCGAGCCCAGCCAGAAGGCGTGATCGCGCGGGCCCAGGATCGCCGGGTTGCCCTCGTGCCACGTGCCGTTCCAGTAGGTGAGCGTGTCCATAGTTCCCCTCTACCGCGAAAGCCGGCGGACATAGCAGACGGTGAGCGGCGCGGCCATCCTTGCGTCCAGCATGGCGCCCTTGCTGGCGCTGGGTGCGGCATTCTGCTTTGCCCTGGCGCTGATCCTGGTGCAGTACGGCCTGCGCACCGTGCCGTCCTGGCGCTCGCCGCTCTATACTATTGGCGGCTCGGTGGTGATGGCTTGGCCGCTAGCCCTGGCTTTCGTCGACTGGCGCGGCTTCGACTGGCGGGCGGCGGCGATCTTTGCCGGTGTCGGCTGTGTCTTCCCGGTCGCCGTGTCGATCCTCTCGGTGCGCTCGAATGAGCGACTGGGGCCGGCGATCACCGGCGCCGCCGGCAACATCGCGCCGTTGTTTGCCGTGCTGGGCGCGGTGCTGTTCCTGGGCGAACGGATCGGGGCAGGACAGGCCGCCGCCCTGGTCCTGGTGGTCGGCGGCGTGGCGCTGATGGCGCTGCGCGGCGGTACCGGGAAGCGGCAATGGTCGGTCTGGGTGCTCGGCCTGCCGCTCGCCGCCGCCCTGATACGCGGTGCGATTCAGCCGATGATCAAGACGGGGCTGGCTTTGTGGCCCGAGCCACTCGCCGCCGCGGCGATCGGCTATTCCTTCTCCACCCTGGTGATCGTCTCCCTGGTCGGCCGGCGCTCGCTGCGCGCCGGCCCGCCCGACCGGCGCGGGCTGTGGTGGTTCCTGGCGGTCGGCGCGAGCAACGGCACCGCGACCTTCCTGCTCTATGCCGCGCTCGGCCTCGGCTCGATCACCCTGGTGGCGCCGCTGGTCGCCGTGTTCCCGCTGATCGCCGTGGCGCTCAGCTATCTGCTGCTGCGCGAGGAGCGGCTGCATGTCATGGGCCTGCTCGGCGTGCTGATCAGCGTCGGCGGCGTGATCCTGCTTCTGGTGTTGCAATAGGCGAGGCTGGTGTGTTGGCATGACGGCATGCTGAGGCGCTTACTCTGTCTGCTTCTGGTGCTCACGGCCGTGCCGGCGTGGGCGCAACAAAGCGTGCGCGTGCCGATGAGCCAGAACGGCCGCACCTTGCAGCTCGCTGCCCAGCTCTTCCGTCCGGCCAATGCGGCCGGTGCCGTGCCCGCCGTCGCGATCTTCCATGGTTGCGGCGGGCCGGGCCAGAACACCGCGCGCATGGCCGGACTCCTGACCTCGTGGGGCTACGCCGCCCTGGTCGTCGACAGTTTTTCGGCGCGCGGGCTCAAGGACGTGTGCGGCCGCAACTGGCCGACACAGGCCGACGCCGAGGCGCGCGCGCACGACATCGACGCGGCATTGGCCTGGCTCGGAAAGCAGAGTTTCATCGATGCGAAGCGGCTCGCCTTCATGGGCTATTCCTATGGCGGCGGCGTCGCCTTGCTGCGCGCCTTGTCGGCCAACGAGGCGACGCCCCCGCCGGCGCGCGCCGCCATTCTGGTCTATCCCGATTGCGCGCTGGCCGATGCGCTGGGACCGAAGCTCACCGTGCGCCAGCCGACCCTGTTCGCGCTCGCCGCCCTCGACGACTGGACGCCGATCTCGCAATGCAAGGCGCTGGCCGAGCGCATCACGCAGGGCCGCGCCCTGGTCGAGACGCGCATCTATGAAGGCGCGCATCACAGCTTCGACGCGCTCGGCCTGCCGGTGCGCTACCTCGACGGCGTCGGCAATCGCAGCAAGCCCGGCGGCTGCTGCGGCGCGCATTACGGCGCCAATGAAACGGCCTGGAAGGCCTTCGTGGGCGACGTGAAGGCGTTTCTCTCCAAGGTGTTCGCCGGGTCATGAGCAAGGCGATCGGGCATCGCCACGTCGCGATGTCGCTCGACGGAATGATCGCGCGGGCCGACGGCTCGTTCGACTGGTTGATCGAACGAGGCGGCTGCCGACCGGCGCCATCGAAGGCCGCGGCCAGCTCATTCGCGGCCTCGTCGAGATCGGCAAGCTCGACGTGCCGGAGATGGCCTGGTCCCGCTGGTGCTGGGCGGCGGCATCCTGCTCTTTCCTCCCGGCACGCCCGAGCTGTCGCTGAGGCTCGGGTCATGCCAGCCGAAATCCGGCAGCGCGCTACACCTGGTCTATGGGAAGCGGTGGCGATCATCCGCTGGGACCGCGCCACTCCAGTGGCGCCTCATGGGAGCCTGCAACGAAGAGCATGAGCGCCACTGGAGTGGCGCGGTCCCAGCGATGAGCTCTCAGCCCTTGGCGCGCGGATGGGCGGCGCGGTAGACGGCGGCGAGGCGAGCGGAATCGACGTCGGTGTAGCGCTGTGTCGTCGACAGCGAGGCGTGGCCCAGGAGTTCCTGGATGGTGCGCAGGTCGCCGCCCGCGCCGAGCAGATGGGTCGCGAAGGAGTGGCGCAGCGCATGCGGCGTCACGCTGTCGGCGAGGCCGAGGCTGTGGCGGATGTCGCGCACGCGCTTCTGCACGATGGCCGGATCGAGCGGGCCGCCGCGCGCGCCGAGGAAGAAGGCGTCGCGCGGACCGAGCGCGGCCATGAACGGGCAGGCGTCGCGATAGGCGCGCAGCGCGTCGAGCGCCTGCGGCAGCAGCGGCACCAAGCGCGTCTTGTTGCCCTTGCCGGTGACGCTGAGCGTATCGCGGCCGGCGCGCAGCAGATCCTCGACCGTGGCCTTGGTGAGGCCGAGCGCCTCGCCGATGCGCAGGCCCGCACCGTAGAGCAGCAGCAGGACGGCGTTGTCGCGCAGGTCGATCCAGGCGGCGCGCTCCTGCTCGGGCGCCGAGTCGAGCAAATCCTCCATGTCGCGCTCGGAGAGCGCCTTGGGCACCGAGCGCGGCAGCTTGGGGGTCTGGAGCGTGGCGATGCTGGCGTTGGAAGCGAGCCCGCGCTTGTCGAGGAAGCGGAAGAAGGAGCGCACCGAGGAGAAGGCGCGCGCGGTCGAGGTACGCGCCATGCCTTCGCGCGCGCGCTCGGCCAGCCAGGCGCGGAACTCGGCGGGCTTCAGCCGGGAGAGCGCGTCCAGGGTCGGCGGCGCGCCGAGATAGGTCGTCATGAATCCCAGGAACGCCGCCACGTCGTGCTCGTAGGCGACCAGCGTGTGGCCCGCCAGCCGGCGTTCACTCTTGAGCCAGTCGCGCCAGGCGTCGAGCGCGGCGGCGACGGTCACGTTGGGTTCACTCCCACCAGCATGCCCTCATTCTCCTCCCCAACGCTTGCGTTGGGGAGGTGCCCCGCAAGGGGCGGAGGGGGCATGAGCGACCCACGTGCTGTTGAACAGGCATCATACCGCCAGCCGAAAGATGGCCTCGGAAAGAAATGACCGGAGGCTTCGACTGGGGCTCATGACCCCTCCGCCCCCTGCGGGGGCACCTCCCCGCGCTTCGCGCAGGGCGGGCAAGAAGGAGCGTGAGCGAACATCAATTGGAGTCACAGGCTCCGCGTTACTCCGGCAAGTCCAGCCAGGCGCGGATCGTGTTCTCCAGCACCTTGGCCAGGAAGAACAGCAGCTCGGTGGCCTGCTCCGGCCCGAAGGCCATGGGATCGCGCGAGCCGAAGCACATCACGCCGTCGGGCGAGCCGCTCGACACGCGCAGCCGCATCAGCACGTCGGACTTCACGAAGCGGGAGATGTCGCCGAAGAAGGCCTCCTCGCCGACGATCTCGGAGCGCAGCCGGGCCTGCTTGTCGGGACCGATGGCGGCGTCGATGGCGCCAGGCGCCAGGACGTAGACGCCGCGCACCGGCACGCGCTTGGGCGCATCGGCGTTGGCCTCGATGGCCAGGGTGATGAAATCGACGTCGAGCAGCTCGGGCAGCTCGTGGGTGACGACGTGGATCATCTTCTCGAAGGTCGTCGCCTGGATGATGCTGATCACCGCCGCCTGAATGCGGCTCTGCACGATCTGGTTCTGCTGGGAGTTGGCGATGATCTCGGTGCGCTCGCTCTTCAGGCGATCGATCTCGCCGCGCAGGCGCTTCAGGATCACCTGCTGCATGTCGATGACGCCTGGCCCCTGCACGCGCGGCACCATGCTCATCATCTCGACCAGCTCGGGATGGCCCTCGAAGAAGGTCGGATGCGCCTTCAGGTAGGCGACGACGTCGTCGGCCGTGATCACCTTGACCTGCCGGCCCGATCCGTCAGGCGCCGTGACCATGCCGCCACCGTCCGGTTGGCTGTCCATCGGCGCTCTCCTGTCAAAGGATCGACTGGCCGGTCTTGGCCCAGTCGTCGAGAAAGGCCTTCAGGCCGTTGTCCGTAAGGGCATGCTTGAAAAGCTGGCGGAGCACGTTGGGCGGCAGGGTGGCGACATGGGCGCCGAGCTTGGCCGCCTGGATGACATGCTGGGAATGGCGTACCGAGGCCACCAGCACCTCGGTCTTGAAATGGGGATACTGGCGATAGATCGTCATGATCTCGCCGATGAGATGCATGCCGTCCTGGCCGATATCGTCGAGCCGGCCGACAAAGGGCGAGACGAAGGTGGCACCGGCCTTGGCGGCGAGCAGCGCCTGCGCCGCCGAGAAGCACAGCGTGACGTTCACCATCGTGCCTTCCGAGGCCAGCGCCTTGCAGGTCTTCAGCCCGTCCGGCGTCAGCGGCACCTTCACGGCGACGTTCTTGGCGATCTTGGCGAGCTTGCGACCCTCCTCGAGCATCTTCTCGTGCTCGGTCGCGACGGTCTCGGCGCTGACCGGGCCCGGCACGATGGCGCAGATCTCGGCAATGACGTCGAGCATCGGCCGTCCCGCCTTCATGATCAGCGACGGATTGGTGGTCACACCGTCGAGCAGGCCGGACGCGGCGAGGTCCTTGATCTCCCCGACATCGGCGGTATCGACGAAGAACTTCATATAAACTGTTCCAATGGCCAGTGGTTCGGGCTCGGCGTCTGCCACAATTTCTAGCGATTCTGACTCGGAGCCACAAGCCGAGGCGGCCGCGTCGGCGGATCGTGACCCGGTGGAAAACACGCGGCGCAGGACGCTGCGCGTGCTGTTGCCGTTGCCGCTGGCCGACGCCTACGATTACAGCGTGCCCGAGGATCAGGCATTCGAGCCGGGCGCCTTCGTCGTCGTGCCGCTGGGCAAGCGCGAAATCGTCGGCGTGGTGTGGGGCGAGGGCACAGGCGAGGTGCCGGCAGCGAAGCTGCGAGACATCGCCGCGCGCCTGCCGGCGCTGCCGATGGCCGACGCCATGCGACGCTTCGTCGACTGGGTCGCCGCCTACACGCTGGCGCCGCCGGGTGCCGTGCTGCGCATGGCAATGAGCGTGCCCTCGGCGCTGCTCGCGCCGCGCACCGAGATCGTCTATCGCCCGGCGGCTTCCGGCGACGACACGGCGCTCAAGATCACCAGCGCGCGCCGCCGCGTGCTCGAGCAGCTGAAGGACGGGCCCGCGCTGCCTCTCGCCGAGCTGGCGCATATCGCCGGTGTCGGCGCGTCCGTGGTGAAGACCATGGCGGCGATCGGCCTGATCGAAGGCGTCGAGCGCGTCATGCGCAGGAGCTTCCCGCAGCCCGATGGGCGGCGCGAGGGGCCGGCGCTATCGGCCGAGCAGTCCGTCGCCGCGCAAGGGCTCGTCGACAAGGTGCTGGCGCACGGCTTCTCGGCGACCCTGCTCGATGGCGTGCCAGGCGCCGGCAAGACCGAGGTCTATTTCGAGGCGATCGCCGCAGCACTTGCGTCCGGCCGGCAGGTGCTGGTGCTGTTGCCCGAGATCGCGCTCACCGCGCAGTGGCTGAAGCGTTTCGAGGATCGCTTCGGCGCGCCGCCCGCGGCGTGGCATTCGGGGCTGACGTCGCTCGAGCGCCGCGAGACCTGGCGCGCCATCGCCGAGGGCAGGGTGGGCGTGGTCGTGGGCGCCCGCTCGGCGCTGTTCCTTCCCTTCGCCACTCTCGGGTTGATCGTGGTCGACGAGGAGCATGACAGCTCGTTCAAGCAGGAGGACGGCGTCACCTATAACGCCCGCGACATGGCGGTGGTGCGCGCCCGCCTGGTTTCCGCGCCTGTCGTGCTTGCCTCGGCGACGCCTTCGCTCGAGAGCGTCGTCAATGTCTCGTCCGGCCGCTACGGCGCCGTCCATCTGCCGGCGCGGCACGGCGGCCGCGACCTGGCGACGATGCAGGCGGTCGATCTGCGGCGCGAGCAGCCGGCGCGCGGCCGCTGGCTCTCCCCGCCCGTCGTCGAGGCGATGAAGCAGACCCTGGCGGCCAAGGAGCAGACGCTGCTGTTCCTCAACAGGCGTGGCTATGCGCCCCTGACGCTGTGCCGTGCCTGCGGCCATGGCATCGAGTGCCCGCAATGCTCGGCCTGGCTGGTGGAACATCGCTTCCGCCGCGCGCTGGTCTGCCATCATTGCGGCCACGCCGAGCCGCCGGAGCAGGCCTGCAAGTATTGCGGCACGCACGACCAGTTCGTCGCCTGCGGTCCCGGCGTCGAGCGCCTCGCCGAGGAGGCGCTGGCGCTGTTCCCCGAGGCGCGGCTCGAGCTGTTCACCTCTGACAGCCTGATGAACCGCGACGAGGCGACGGCCGCCATCGAACGCATGATCGCGGGCGAGATCGACATCCTGATCGGCACCCAGATGGCGGCCAAGGGGCATCACTTCCCCAACCTCACCCTGGTCGCCGTGGTCGATGCCGACCTCGGCCTGAACGGCGGCGACCTGCGCGCTGCCGAGCGCAGCTTCCAGCTGCTGTACCAGGTGGCCGGGCGAGCCGGCCGCGAGGACCGGCCCGGCCGGGCGCTGGTCCAGACCCACATGCCCGAGCACCCGGTGATGCAGGCCCTGGTGTCGGGCGACCGCCAGCGCTTCATTGCCGCCGAGCTGAACGACCGGCGCGCCGTCGGCATGCCGCCGTTCGGCCGGCTGGCCGCGCTGATCATCTCCGGGCCCGATCCGGCCGCTGTGGATAATGTTTGCGCCGCGCTGGCGCGACGGGCGCCGCAGGGCGAGGGCATCACGACCCTGGGCCCCGCGACGGCGCCGCTCGCTTTGCTGCGAGGCCGCCATCGCCGTCGTTTCCTGCTCAAGACGCGCCGGGATATCGCACTGCAACCTTTGCTTCACGGTTGGCTGCAGCGGATCGGCCTGCCCGGTTCAGTCCGCCTGCAGATCGACGTCGATCCCTATTCCTTCCTGTGACATAACGCGCTGAAAAACCGCGGTAATATCGCGCTTTCACAATCTTGCGCAGGGCAGGACCGCATGGTAGCAACGCGCGCTTTTCCGGGGTGGGGCGACGGGCCGCCGGGCCTGTTCTCCTGGAAAAGTCCTGCCGGATCAGCATGTTGTCCGGCTGGACCAAACGGCAATGGAGAGGCTTGAAAGTGACTTCCGCCACCTCCGCCACGTCCGTCGTGGCCGGTCGCTACGCCAGTGCGCTGTTCGAGCTGGCAGACAATGCCAGGTCACTCGATCAGGTCGCCCAGGACCTCACCACTTTCCGCAGCCTGGCCGGTGAGAGCCACGAGCTCGCCCGCCTGATGGCGAGCCCGGTGATCGGCCGCGAGGCCCAGGGCAAGGCGTTGCTCGCCGTGCTCGACGCCGCCGGCATCAAGGGCCTCACGCGCAATTTCATCGGCACTGTCGCCGCCAATGGCCGTGCCCGCGACCTCGTCGCCATGGCGTCGGCTTTCCTGGCCGAGCTGGCGAGCCGCCGCGGCGAGACCACCGCCACCGTGACCTCGGCTGTGCCGCTCACGCCGGAGCAGATGCAGCAGCTGAACGATGCGCTGCGCGGCGTGCTGGGTGGTGGCCGCGTTTCCGTCGACGCGCGCGTCGATCCCGACATTCTCGGCGGGCTGGTCGTCAAGGTCGGCTCGCGTCTTTTCGATTCATCCATCCGCAGCAAGCTGCAGCGCTTGCAGCTTGCCATGAAGGGGGTTGCCTAAATGGATATCCGTGCCGCCGAAATCTCGGCCATTCTCAAGCAGCAGATCGCCAATTTCGGCACCGAGGCCGAAGTCGCCGAAGTCGGCCAGGTGCTGTCCGTCGGTGACGGCATCGCCCGTGTCTATGGTCTCGACAGCGTCAAGGCCGGCGAGATGGTCGAGTTCCCCGGCGGCATCAAGGGCATGGCGCTCAATCTCGAGAGCGACAATGTCGGCGTCGTGATCTTCGGCGAGGATCGCACGATCCGCGAAGGCGACACGGTCAAGCGCACCGGCGCCATCGTCGACGTGCCGGTCGGCAAGGGCCTGCTCGGCCGCGTGGTCGACGGTCTCGGCAATCCGATCGACGGCAAGGGGCCGATCGCCTCGACCCAGCGCCGCCTGGTCGAGGTGAAGGCGCCGGGCATCATTCCGCGCAAGTCGGTGAACGAGCCGATGCAGACCGGCCTGAAGGCCCTCGATTCGCTGGTCCCGGTCGGCCGCGGCCAGCGCGAGCTGATCATCGGCGATCGCCAGACCGGCAAGACCGCCGTCGCGATCGACACCTTCCTGAACCAGAGGTCGATCAACAAGGGCACCGACGAGAGCCGCAAGCTCTACTGCGTCTACGTCGCCGTCGGCCAGAAGCGCTCGACCGTCGCCCAGATCGTCAAGACTCTCGAGGACAACGGCGCGATGGAGTACTCCATCGTCGTCGCCGCCACCGCGTCAGACCCGGCGCCGATGCAGTTCCTGGCGCCCTACACCGGCTGCGCCATGGGCGAGTTCTTCCGCGACAACGGCATGCACGCCGTGATCGTGTACGACGACCTTTCCAAGCAGGCCGTCGCCTACCGCCAGATGTCGCTGCTGCTGCGCCGCCCGCCGGGCCGCGAGGCGTATCCCGGCGACGTGTTCTATCTCCATTCGCGCCTGCTCGAGCGCGCCGCCAAGCTGAACGAGAAGAACGGCTCGGGCTCGCTGACGGCGCTGCCGGTCATCGAGACGCAGGCCGGTGACGTGTCGGCCTACATCCCGACCAACGTGATCTCGATCACCGACGGCCAGATCTTCCTCGAGGCCGAGTTGTTCTACGCCGGCATCAAGCCGGCCATCAACGTCGGCCTGTCGGTCAGCCGCGTCGGCTCGGCGGCGCAGATCAAGGCGATGAAGCAGGTCGCCGGCACCATGAAGCTGGAGCTGGCGCAGTATCGCGAGATGGCGGCCTTCGCGCAGTTCGCGTCGGACCTCGACGCCACCACCCAGCGCCTGCTGGCCCGCGGGCAGCGTCTGACCGAGCTCCTGAAGCAGGGCCAGTACCAGCCCATGCCGGTCGAGGAGCAGGTCGCCTCGATCTACTCGGGCACCCGCGGCTTCCTCGACAACCTGCCGGTCGGCCGCATCGGCGACTACGAACGCCAGATGCTCGACGCGCTGCGCGCCGAGGGCTCGATCCTGGCCTCGATCCGCGACAAGCGCGAGATCGTCAAGGAGACGGACGACAAGCTGAAGGGCTTCCTGACCGACTTCACCAAGAAGTTCGCCTAAGGGCTCCTAGCTTCCCATGCCCAGTCTCAAGAGCTACCGGCTCAGGATCCGAAGCGTCCAGTCGACGCAGAAGATCACCAAGGCCATGAAGATGGTGGCCGCGGCCAAGCTGCGGCGCGCCCAGGAGCAGGCCATGGCGGCCCGCCCCTATGCCGAGGCGATGGACAATCTGATGGCCTCGCTGGGTGCCTCCTTCAAGGGCGGCACCGGCCCGCGCCTGCTGGCCGGCACCGGCTCGGACAAGGTCCATCTGGTGATCGTCGCGACCTCCGACCGCGGACTGTGCGGCGCCTTCAACAGCTCGATCGTGCGCGAGGCGCGCCGCGCCATCCGGGCGCTGACGGCCGAGGGCAAGACGGTCAAGGTGATGACGGTCGGCCGCAAGGGCCGTGACCAGCTGCGTCGCGACTTCGCCGGCAACATCGTCGAGAGCATCACCGATCTCGGCCGGCCGCGGCTCGGCTACGGTGATGCCCAGAAGGTCGCCAAGCGCGTCATGGAGATGTTCGAGGCGGGCGAGTTCGACGTTGCAACGGTGATCTTCAATCGCTTCAAGTCGGCAATGACCCAGATCGTCACCCGTCAGCAGCTCATTCCGCCGCCGGCTCCGGAAGGCGGAGCGACGGCGGCGACGCCGGCGGGCGGTGCGGTCTACGAATTCGAGCCCGACGAGGCCGAGATCCTGACCGACCTGCTGCCGCGCAACCTCACCGTCCAGATCTTCCGCGCTCTCCTGGAGAACGCCGCGAGCTTCTACGGCTCGCAGATGACGGCAATGGACAGCGCCTCGCGCAACGCGGGCGAGGTGATCAAGAAGCTGACCTTGCAGATGAACCGCTCGCGTCAGGCTTCGATCACCAAGGAACTCATCGAGATCATCTCGGGCGCCGAGGCCATCTAGGCCGGCCGCCCCGCAATCGAAGGAAAGGGACTCGTCATGGCCACCAACAACATCGGCACGATCACCCAGATCACGGGCGCGGTCGTCGACGTGCGCTTCGATGCCGATCTGCCGAACATCCTGAACGCGCTTCACGTCAATGCCGACGGCCGCAAGCTGGTGCTCGAGGTCGCTCAGCATCTCGGCGAGTCCGAGGTTCGCACGATCGCCATGGACACCACCGACGGCCTGGTGCGCGGCGAGAAGGCGGTCGATACCGGCGGCCCGATCGCCATGCCGGTCGGCCCCGAGACGCTCGGCCGCATCCTCAACGTGATCGGCGAGCCGGTCGACGAGCGCGGCGCGGTCAACAACAAGCAGACCCTGCCGATCCATCGCACCGCGCCCGAGTTCGTCGAGCAGTCGACGGAAGCGCAGATCCTGATCACCGGCATCAAGGTCATCGACCTGCTGGCGCCCTACGCCAAGGGCGGCAAGATCGGCCTGTTCGGCGGCGCCGGCGTCGGCAAGACCGTGACGATCATGGAGCTGATCAACAACGTCGCCAAGGCGCACGGCGGCGTGTCGGTGTTCGCCGGCGTCGGCGAGCGCACCCGCGAGGGCAACGACCTCTATCACGAGATGATCGAGTCGGGCGTCATCAAGCTCGACGGCCCGGGCTCGAAGGTGGCTCTGGTGTACGGACAGATGAACGAGCCGCCGGGCGCGCGCGCGCGCGTCGGCCTGTCGGGCCTCACCGTCGCCGAGTACTTCCGCGACGCCGAAGGCCAGGACGTGCTGTTCTTCGTCGACAACATCTTCCGCTTCACCCAGGCCGGCTCGGAAGTGTCGGCGCTGCTCGGCCGCATTCCGTCGGCGGTGGGCTATCAGCCGACCCTGTCGACCGACATGGGCGCGCTGCAGGAGCGCATCACCTCGACCAAGAAGGGCTCGATCACGTCGGTGCAGGCGATCTACGTGCCGGCCGACGACTTGACCGACCCGGCGCCCGCCACCTCGTTCGCCCACTTGGATGCCACCACCGTGCTGAGCCGGTCGATCGCCGAGATGGCGATCTTCCCGGCCGTCGATCCGCTCGACTCGACCTCGCGCATGCTCGATCCGCGCGTCGTCGGCGAGGAGCACTACCAGGTGGCGCTGTCCGTCCAGCGCGTGCTGCAGCAGTACAAGTCGCTGCAGGACATCATCGCCATCCTGGGCATGGACGAGCTCTCGGAAGAGGACAAGCTGGTCGTGGCGCGCGCGCGCAAGATCCAGAAGTTCCTCAGCCAGCCGTTCCATGTCGCCGAGGTCTTCACCGGCACGCCGGGCGTGTTCGTGAAGCTCGAGGACACGATCAAGGCGTTCAAGGGCATCGTCGCGGGCGAGTACGACGATCTTCCGGAGGCCGCCTTCTACATGGTCGGCACGATCGACGAGGCGGTCGCCAAGGCCAAGAAGCTCGCGGCCGAGGCGGCCTGAGCCGATGGCCAAGATCTCGTTCCGGCTGGTCATGCCCGAGCGCGAGGTGCTCGCGACCGAGGCCGACATGGTGGTGGTGCCGGGCAGCGAAGGCGACTTCGGCGTCCTGCACGGCCATGCGCCGCTGATCTCGACCGTCCGGCCCGGCGTGCTCGAGGTGCTGCAGGACAACAAGGTCGACAAGCGCTACCTGGTGGTCGGCGGCTTCGCCGAGGTGACGCCGGAGCGCTGCACCGTGCTGGCCGACGAGGCGACGCCGTTCGAGGAGGTCACGCCCGAGCAACTCGCCGAGCGCGAGCGGGAGGCCGAGCGCGAGCTGGTCGATGCGCAGGGTGACCAGGAGAGGGCGGCCGCCCAGAAGGCCGTCGCGGTCGCCAAGGACTTGCGGCGGGCGCAGGCCTACTACGCGACGCGATGACGTGGGCCAGCCGCTGATTTTCACAGCGTCAGCAGCGTAAAATTTTGAGATGTGCACGGACCGGGCATTGAATCCCGGCCCGGAGCCAGCTTTATTACGCAAAAGCGACAAGTCGCCAGGGGTTCTCGAGCATGGGCAACTGGACACTCGAAACGATCTCATGGGATCGGTTCGACGCGTCGAAAGTCGACCCGGAGATCCTGCGCAACATCAAGGCTGCCGCCTTGGTGGAGCGGAACGGGGGAGACTACGGTATCTATCTCGGCCGCGTCTTTGCGGACGATGCGTCGTTCATGGTCGCGGTCGACACCTGGGCCGTCGAGGAAGTGCAGCACGGCATGGCGCTCGGCCGCTGGGCCGAGCTGGCCGACCCGGGCTGGAGCTTCGACAGGGCGTTCGAGCGTTTCCGCGCCGGCTACAAGCTGCCGCTCGACGCCAGCGCTTCGGTGCGCGGCAGCCAGGCCGGCGAGATGATGGCGCGCTGCATCGTCGAGACCGGCACCAGCTCCTATTACAGCGCGCTGAAGGACGCGACCGCCGAGCCGGTCCTCAAGCAGATCTGCACCAAGATCGCAGCCGACGAGTTCCGTCACTACAAGCTGTTCTACGAGCAGATGCGGCGCTGCCTCGCGCGCGACCGGCTGAGCCGCCTGGCGCGCTTGCGCATCGGCTGGGGCCGTCTCGCCGAGAGCGAGGACGACGAGCTGGCCTACGCCTACTTCGCCGCCAACGAGCCCGCCGACGCGGTCTACGACCGCATGCGCAGCATGCAGGCCTATGCCCGGCGCGCCTATCCGCTCTACCGCGAGAGCCACGTCCAGCGCGCGATGGCGATGATGCTGAAGGCGGTCGGCCTGCAGCCGCAGGGCCGCCTCAACGGCTGGCTGACCCGCGCCGGCCTGTGGTTCCTGCGCCGCAACGCCAGCAAGTACGCCGCCCTGGGGGCGTGACGCGTTACGCGACCAGATCGGCGAACTCGGTCAGCACGGCCTCGTAGACGGCGCGCTTGAACGGCACGATCAATCCCGGCAGCTCGTGCGCCGGGACCCATCTCCAGTCGTCGAACTCGTGGCCGTGGGCGGCGATGTCGATGTCGGAATCACGACCGGTGAAGGCCAAGGCGAACCATTTCTGGGTCTGGCCGCGCCATTTGCCCTTCCAATTGCCCGGCGCGACCCTGGAGGGCACGTCGTATCGGATCCAGTCGCGGCTCTCGCGCAGGAACAGCGCCTTGGTCGTGCCGACCTCCTCGCCGAGCTCGCGACAGGCCGCCTCGATGGGCGTCTCGCCCTTGTCGATGCCGCCTTGCGGCATCTGCCAGGCGAGCTCGGCCGCGGCACCCGGCCGATGACCGACGAAGACCCGCCGGTCTGACGCGATCAGCATCAGACCGACATTGGGCCGATAGAGCCCCGGCGCGGACGGCACGTCAGCCGTCAGTTCGCGCGGTTGCTGTAGAGCGAGATGCCGCGGATCAGGTCGGCCGCGCGCAGCAGCTGGTAGTCGGACACGGCCTCCTTCGGCGGCTCGTCCGGATCACCCGGCTGGGCCGGCTTGTTGGCCTCGGTCTTGTCGGCCGGCTTGTCCGCAGGCTTGGCCGGATCGGCCTTGTTGGCCTCGGGCTTGGGCTCGTCCTTCTTGTCGGCCGGCTTGTCGTTCGGGTTGGTGATCGAGCGGCGCAGGTTCTCCTCGCGGAAGCCGGTGCGGCCCTGGATGCTCTCGATCTTGGCGGGCTCGACCTCGATGTCGGGCTTGATGCCTTCCTTCTGGATCGAGCGGCCCGACGGCGTGAAGTAGAGCGCCGTGGTGAGCCGGATGGCGCCGCCCCCGGTCACCTGCATGATGGTCTGCACCGAGCCTTTGCCGAACGAGCGCGTGCCCAGGATGATGGCGCGGCGATGGTCCTGCAGGGCGCCGGCGACGATCTCCGACGCCGAGGCCGAGCCGCCGTTCATCAGCACCACGATCGGCAGGCCGTTGGCCACGTCGCCCGGCTTGGCGTTCCAGCGCTGCACGTCCTCGCTCTTGCGCGCCTTGACCGAGACGATCTCGCCCTTGTCGAGGAAGGCGTCCGACATCGCGATCGCCTGGTCGAGCAGGCCGCCCGGATTGTTGCGCAGATCGATGATGTAGCCCTTGAGCTTGTTGCCCGCCTCTTTCTTCAGCTTCTCGACGGCGTCGAGCACGCCGGGCGTGGTCTGCTCGGTGAACGAGGTGACGCGGATGTAGCCGATGTCGCCGCCCTCGAGGCGATAGCGCACCGCCTTGACCTTGATGGTCTCGCGGGTCAGCGAGACGTCGAACGGATCCTTGGTGCCGCGGCGGATCGAGATCTTGATCGGCGTGCCGACCTTGCCGCGCATCTTCTCGACCGCCTCCTGCAGGGTGAGGCCCTGCACCGGCTCGCCGTCGAGCGCGAAGATCAGGTCGCCCGACTGCAGGCCGGCCTTGGCCGCCGGCGTGTCGTCGATCGGCGATACCACCTTGATGACCCCGTTCTCCATCGTGACCTCGATGCCGAGCCCGCCGAACTCGCCCTTGGTCTGGACCTGCATGTCCTTGTAGGTCTTGGGATTCATGTAGCTCGAATGGGGATCGAGCGAGGTCAGCATGCCGTTGATGGCGTTCTCGATCAGCAGCTTCTCGTCGACCGGCTCGACATAGTCGCGGCGCACCCGCTCGAGCACGTCGCCGAACAGGTTGAGCTGCTGGTAGAGCTCGCTCTTGTCGCCGCCGCCCGCCTTGGGATCGGCCTTGTCCTGCGACCAGGCGGTGATGCCGACCGGGACGGCGAGGAACGCCATGATCGCGGCGACGGAAGCAATACGCATACGGTTCATTGTCGTTCCTTCGAGGAAGGGCCTTCGAGGTGAGGTCGCCGGGCCAGTGGGCCGGGCGATCAGGGGTTCCGGTACGTTGCCCCAAGATACAGGGGGGTCTTTGGCAGTATCAAGGCGCCGGCGCGGTACATCATGCCGAGGCCGCGGCGACTTGACCCGCGCCATCGGCCCTTGGGGGCACCGCGAGGATGTGGCCGCGGGCCTGCTCCGAGAGCAGTGAATGACCGGTCATCTCGGCCGGCTGCTCGACCGCCATCAGCGCCAACATCGTCGGCGCCACGTCAGCCAGCTTGCCGTCCGACAGGGAGCGGATGTTGGCCGGGGCGCCGAACAGCAGCGCCGGCACGCGGTTCAGCGTGTGCTGAGTGTGCTTCTGATGGGTCGTCTCGTCGAACATCAGCTCGGCGTTGCCGTGGTCGGCGGTGACCAGCATGACGCCGCCGGCCTGCTCGACCGCCGCCATGAGCCGGCCCAGGCACTGGTCGACCGCCTCGACCGCCTTGACCGCGGCGGCATAGTCGCCGGAATGGCCGACCTGGTCGGTGTTGGCGTAGTTGACGACGATAAGATCGTAGCGCCCCGAGCCGATCGCCTCGACCAGTCTGTCGGTCACCTCGACGGCGCTCATCTCGGGCTTCAGGTCGTAGGTCTTGACCTTGGGCGAGGGCACCAGAATGCGGTCCTCGCCCTCGAACTGCCGCTCCTCGCCGCCGTTGAAGAAGAAGGTGACGTGGGCGTACTTCTCGGTCTCGGCGATGCGCAGCTGCCTGAGGCCGGCCTGTGCCACGGTCTCGCCCAGGCCCATCTTGATGACCGCGGGCGGGAACAGCGTCTTCAGGAAGGGATTGAGCGCGGCGGAGTACTCGGCCATGCCGACCGCCATCGCGATCTTGACGAGCCTCCCGCGGTTGAAGCCGTCGAAGCGCGGATCGAGCAGCGCCGTCAGGATCTCGCGCGCCCGGTCGGAGCGGTAGTTGAACATCAGCACGCCGTCGCCGTCCCTCATGCCCTCGTAACCGTCGATCACGGTCGGCACGACGAACTCGTCGTCCTGGCCCGCGGCATAGCCCTGGTCCACCGCCGCCTCCGGCGTCGCGGCGTGCTCGCCCTTGGCGTCGACGATGGCGTCGTAGCCCAGGGTCACGCGCTCCCAGCGCTTGTCGCGATCCATCGGGTAGAAGCGGCCGGCCACCGTGGCGAAATGGATCGGCAGTCCTGCCTTCAGCCCGGCCTCGATCTCCTTCAGGCACTCCTGCGCGCTGCGCGGCGGCATGTCGCGGCCGTCGAGGAAGGCGTGGATCCACACCGGCACGCCGGCGCCGGCCAGCATGTTGGCCAGCGCCACCAGGTGATCCTGGTGCGCATGCACGCCGCCCGGCGAGGCGAGGCCCATCAGGTGGAGGGCGCCGCCGCTCTGCTTCAGCGCGGCGACCAGCTCGGCCAGGATCGGGCTCCTGGCCAGCGAACCGTCGGCGATGGCGTTGTCGATGCGCGGCAGGTCGGGCACGGCGACGCGGCCCGCGCCGAGATTCATGTGGCCGACCTCGGAATTGCCCATCTGGCCCTTGGGCAGGCCGACGAAGGTCTCGGAAGCGTCGATCAGGCCCTGCGGGCAGGTCGCGACCAGCCGGTCGTAGTTGGGCTTACGCGCGTTCAGGATGGCGTTGTAGGGAAGATCCGGCCGGTGTCCCCAGCCGTCGAGAATGCACAGGACTGCGGGACGCCGACGGGCCATGAATACCTCAGGACGGCGCGCGCAGACGCGGCGGGCGGGTACGCTCGACCGAGTTGAACTTGTTGGGGCAGTTGAGCTCGCGCGGATCGGTGTTGGGATCCTGGTTCGGCACCTCGATGGCGCAGAACACGAACTCGCCGCGCGGCTCGCCGTCGATCGAGATGTCGTAGGTGTAGGTGCCCGGCGGGTCGCCCGGGATGATGCACCACGAGCGCTGCAGCACGCCGTCCTGCACCGTCTCGAGCATGCGCGTCGTCGCCTTCGTCTTGTCGGCGCTGACCTCGGTCTCGGGCCCGGCGATCACCTGCTCGGCCGGCGACGACGTCGTCAGCACCTCCTTGAGCGAGACCACGCGGTTGGGCCCGCCGAGATACATCCGCCAGCCGAAGCAGGCGCGGTTGAACAAGAGCGGGATGGCGTTGGTCTCGTAGTGCCGCTGCTTGCCATCCTCGCCGGTGATCGAGACGTACGGGATGCTGCGCACCGACTTGACCGGCGGCTTGTCCGCCGGCTTCTGCACCGGCGTGGACTGGGCCCATGCGGACGGAGCGAGAACCGCCGCCGACACGGCCGTCAGGGCAAGAAGCGAGCAGGCGGCCAACAGCCGCCGGAGAGGGGCGTTCATGCGGGGCAATGTAGCCTCGGATTTTCGTCAGAACAGGGGCAATCTCACTGATTTTTCCCAATCCGGTCCGGTGGATCCGGTCCGGGCCATGCTAGGCATTGCACGACGTCGTTGGGGAGAATGCGGTGAGATTCATCGACGAGTCCGAGGTGCGGCGGCTGCTCGAATGGCGGCCGCTGATCGATGCCATGGCGGCGGCCCTCGCCGAGTTCTCGGCCGGCAAGGTGATCCAGCCGGTGCGCAACATGATCACCATCGAGGAAGGCAGGCGCTATCTCGGCATCATGCCGGCGGTGGCCGAGCGGGCGATGGGCCTGAAGCTGGTGAGCTTCTATCCCGGCAATGCCGGGACCGCCGTCCCGACCCATCTCGGCCTCATCATCCTGTCGCGTCCCGACACCGGCGAGCCGCTCGCCGTCCTCGACGGCCGCCTGATCACCGAGATGCGGACGGCGGCGGTCTCGGCCGCCGTCACGCGCCACCTCGCGGCGGCCGCGACGCCGGTGCTCGCCCTGCTGGGCAGCGGCGTGCAGGCCGCCGCCCACCTCGAGGCGCTGGCTTGCGTGCGCACCTTCCGCGAGGTGCGGGTGTGGAGCCGCACCGCCGCCAACGCGAAGAAATTCGCCGACGAGCACAAGATCGCCGCCGCCCCGACCGTCGAGGCCGCCGTCCGCGACGCCGACGTGATCGTGACGGCGACCAACGCGCTCGAGCCGTTCCTGCGCGGCGCCTGGGTCAAGCCCGGCGCGCTGATCAACGCCGTCGGCTCGCCCCGCCCGACCTGGCGCGAGCTCGACGACGCGCTGATGCGGGGCGCGGCCCTGGTCGTCGATTCGCGCGAGGCCGTCCTGAAGGAGGCGGGCGACGTGATCCTGTCCGGCGCGACCATCCTGGGCGAGGCCGGCGACTTTTTCGCCGGCAAGATCGCCAAGCCTGCCGCCGGCACCACGATCGTCTTCAAGTCCGTCGGCATCGCCGCCGAGGACCTCGCCGCCGCGGCACTGGTCTATCGGATGGCGGAGAAGGCTTGAGCGAGCAGGGCGTGGGTCTGCCACGTGAGGCAACCCTCCCACCTCATGCCGAGGAGCGCCCGATCGCGCGGGTATTCCCTGCGCCTTGCCGCGTCGCGAAGCATGGGCGACATGCTCGGTGCTTGCAACCTGGCGAACAGGGAAGCCACTGTCCCATCGATCGTGTCCATCGAAGAGCCCCTGGACATCCCCGATGCCATTGCCGCCGAGCGCCGGATCAAGGGCTGGTCGCGAGCGAAGAAGGAAGCGCTGATCCGCGGCGACTACGAGCAGATTCGCGCGCTCGCGAAGAGAAGCGGCTGACGCTTTCGGTGAGGCCCACCCTTCGAGACGCCGCGCGCTGCGCGGCTCCACAGGGTGAGGACCATCTTGTGCCGACCAGGGACCATCTACGCCCGGTGATACGGATGCCCGGCCAGCAGTTGCTGCGCCCGGTAGATCTGTTCGGCGAGCATCGCGCGCGCCAGCAGGTGGGGCCAGGTCATGGCGCCGAAGGAGAGGACGAGGGAGGACTGCTTGAGCAGTGGCTCGGCGTGGCCGTCGGCGCCGCCGATCAGGAAGGCGATATCGGCGACCGCGTCGTCGCGCCAGCGGGCGAGGCGGGTCGCGAACGCTTCGCTGTCGAGCACGGTGCCGCGGCGGTCGAGGGCCACCGTCACGGCGCCGGCCGGCACGGCGCGCAGCAGGAGCTCGCCTTCGCGGGCGATCATCTGTGCCGGTGGCAGCTTGCGCTTGTCCTCGAGCTCGCGCAGGCCCAAGGGCCAGCGGATGCGGCCGGCGTAGTGCTCGTAGAGATCGCGTTCGGGGCCGCGGCCGGCGCGGCCGATGGCGGCGATCATGAGCTTCATCGGGGCAGGAGTCTCACGGCGGCGGGAGCCTCACGCGGGCGGCGGCCTCACGCCGGCTTCTTGACCCGGGGCCGGCGCGGGCGCGCGGCGGCCTTGGGCTTGGCGGCCGCGGCTTCGGCCTCGAGCGCCCACATCTTCTCCAGAGCATAGAAGGCGCGCGGCTCGGGGCGGAAGATGTGCACCACCACGTCGCCGGCATCGACCAGCACCCAGTCGCCGCCCTGCTTGCCCTCGACCGGCGTGTAGCCGTGGCCGGCCTGCTTCAGCCGGTCGGCCAGGTGCTCGGCGATCGCCACGACCTGGCGGTTCGAGCGGCCCGAGGCGATCACCATGTAGTCGGCGAAGGCCGACTTGCCGGCGAGGTCGATGACGACGACGTCCTCGGCCTTGTCCTCGTCGAGGGAATGGCGCACCAGCGCGAGCAGCGCTGACGTGTCCTTGCTCCGGTCGGGAAGCTGGCGGGTCGTGGCGGAGATGGGCTTTCCTTTCGCTTTGGCGCGCCGCGGCCGGACGGCGCGGATGGCGGTGGCCGAATGGTCGTCGAGCCGGCTCGGGATGAACACCCAGGCCGGCGGTTGTGCCGATGCAAGCATGCGCGCGTGGCCGGCGTCCATCCGGTATCGCGCGAACGTGCGCGGCGCCGGCGAGGCGAGCGCGGGATAACCCCAGCCCGGCCGCGCGAAGGCGGCGATCGGGATGGCCTCGAACAGCTCGCGCCAGCCGCGCCAGTCGACCAGCTGGGGCAGGATGTCGGCTCCCATCAGCCAGACGAACTTCGCCTTCGGATAGACCCGGCCGAGCGCCCGCACCGTGTCGAGCGTGTAGCGCGTGCCGAGCAGCAGCTCGGGCGCGTCGACGCGGATCCTGGGATGGCGCGCGAGCTGGCGGGCGCGCGCGACGCGCGAGGCGAGCGGCTCCATGCCGTCGCCGGTCTTGAGCGGGTTCTGGGGCGAGACCAGCCACCACACCTCGTCGAGCCCGAGCCGCTTCAGCGCCTCGAGGCTGATGTGGCGATGGCCCTGATGCGCGGGATTGAAGGAGCCACCGAGCAGCCCGATTCGCCGCGCCGTATCGCGCGGCACGCCGGGCATGGGGAGGGAGGGGGAGGTCATTGCTCGATTTTCCTCCTCCGTAATCGGCGGAGGTGTCCCCGCCAGGGGGCGGAGGGGGAGAGCCCCAGTCGGGCTTGATGAATTCCGACGTCGGGATGGGAAGCGGCGTGACTGCGGCTCTCCCCCTCCGGCCCTGCGGGCCACCTCCCCCGATTACGGGGGAGGGACGCCTCAAGCGTGCTCATGGCCTTATCGTGCCGTTGCCGCGCACGATGTTCTTGTAGGTCGTGAGCTCGACCAGGCCGACCGGGCCGCGGGCGTGCATGCGGTTGGTCGATATGCCGATCTCGGCGCCGAGGCCGAACTCGCCGCCGTCGGCGAACTGGGTGCTGGCGTTGTGCATGACGATGGCGCTGTCGACCTGGTCGAGGAAGCGCTGCGCGGTCGCCGCGTTGGCCGTCACGATCGAGTCGGTGTGCTGGCTGCCGAAGCGGGCGATATGCTCGATCGCGCCGTCGACGCCGTCGACGGTGGCGACGGCGATCACCGGCGCCAGGTACTCGGTGCGCCAGTCCTTCTCGGTCGCCGCCACCGCCTTGGGATCGCGCTTCAGCACGTCCGCATCGCCGCGCACCTCGCAGCCGAGCGCGTGCAGGCGCGCCAGCACCGGCATCAGGTGGGTGTCGAGGGCGGCGCGGTCGACCAGCAGGGTCTCGGCGGCGCCGCACACGCTGACGCGGCGCATCTTGGCGTTGGCCACCACCTCCTCGGCCATCGCCACCTCGGCGTCGCGATCGACATAGACGTGGCAGATGCCGTCGTAGTGGCGCAGCACCGGCACGCGGCTCTCGGCGGTGACGCGGTCGATCAGCGAGCGCCCGCCGCGCGGCACGATCAGGTCGAGCCAGTCGACGGCCCTCAGCATCTCGCCGACGGCCGCGCGATCGGTGGTCGGCACGAGCTGCACGCAATCTGCCGGCAGGCCGGCGGCGGCCAGCGCGGCGCGCAAAAGCTCCACGATGGCGCGCGAGGAATGGAAGCTGTCCGAGCCGCCGCGCAGCACCACGACGTTGCCCGACTTGATGCAGAGCGCGCCGGCATCGGCGGTGACGTTGGGCCGCGCCTCGTAGATCACGCCGATGATGCCGATCGGGACGCGCACGCGGCTGATGACCAGGCCGTTGGGCCGCGTCCAGCGCTCGATCTCGGCGCCCACCGGATCGGGCAGGGCCACGATGTCGTCGAGCCCGCGTGCCATCGCCTCGACCCGGGCGGGATTGAGCAGCAGGCGGTCCTGCAGCGCCGCCGTCATGCCGGCGGCCTGCGCCGCGGCGATATCCTTGGCGTTGGCGGCGAGGATCGCCGCGGCGTCGGCGCGGATCAGGCGCGCGGCCTCGGCCAGCGCGCGGTTCTTCGCCTCCGTCGAAGCGGTGCGCAGGCCGGCCGCCGCGGCGCGGGCGCGCGCGCCCATCGCGGTGACGAGGGCGGCAGTGTCCTCGGCGGGCAGGGTTTCAGCGTTCATTGTTGGCCTCGAAAACAGGCACAAGATTCACCCCAGCCTCACCCTGAGGAGCGGCCCGCAGGGCCGCGTCTCGAAGGCTGGGCAACAGAGCAGATGCCGCGACGGAGCCGGTTCCGCGATCACGTGTGCTGCCCATCCTTCGAGACGGCCGCTGCGCGGCCTCCTCAGGATGAGGCGAGTGTGCGGCGCGCTCCGGTTGATGAGCGCCACTGTGAGCGGAGATTACTCCGCTGCAGTGGCGCGGTCCCAGCGAAGAGCTCGTCATTCCACCACCATGTCGTCACGATGGACCATCTCGTCGCGGCCGCGGAAGCCCAGGAGGCGCTCGATCTCGGCGCTCTTTCGACCGGCGATGCGGCGGGCGTCGTCGGCGGCGTAGGCGACCAGGCCGCGGGCCAGCATGCGGCCGGCGCGGTCCTTGACGTCGACCACGTCGCCGCGGCGGAAGTCGCCCTCGATCGAGGTGACGCCGGCCGGCAGCAGGCTCTTGCCCGACGACAGAGCGCGCACCGCGCCGTCGTCGACCGTGAGCGTGCCCGCCGTCTTGAGCGAGCCCTTGATCCACTTCTTGCGCGCCGACAGGGGCGAGGCCCCATTGGCGTAATCCGGCACGAACCAGGTGCAGCGCGCGCCCGGCAGCATCAGCCGGCCGAGCGCGCCGACCGGCCGTCCGTCGGCGATCGCCATCCGGCAGCCCGCCGCCAGGGCGATGCGGCCGGCGATCAGCTTGGTGGTCATGCCGCCGTTCGACAGCACCGACGCCGCGCCGCCCGCCATCGCCTCGATCTCGGGCGTGATCTCGCGGATCTCGGGGATCAGCACCGCGTCGGGATCGTTGCGCGGATCGGCGCTGTACAAGCCGTCGATGTCGCTCAGCAGCACCAGCGTGTCGGCCGAGATCATCTCGGCGACCCGGGCGCCCAGCCGGTCGTTGTCGCCGAAGCGGATCTCGTCGGTCGCCACCGTGTCGTTCTCGTTGATCACCGGCACGGCCTTGAGCCCGAGCAGGGTCGCCATGGTCTGGCGCGCGTTGAGGTAGCGCCGCCGCGCCTCCGAATCGTCCAAGGTCAGCAGCACCTGGGCGACCGTGATGCCGTGCGCCGCCAGCGCCGCCTGGTAGGCATGGGCGAGCCGGATCTGGCCCGTCGCCGCCGCCGCCTGGCTCTCCTCGAGCCGCAGCGCGCCGTTGGTCAGGCCGAGGCTCGCACGCCCCAGCCGGATCGCGCCCGACGACACCAGCACGACCTCGCAGCCGCCGCGATGCAGCCCGGCCACGTCCTCGGCCAGCGCGGCCAGCCAGTCGTGCCGCACCTCGCCCTTCGTCTCGTCGACCAGGATCGACGAGCCGACCTTGATCACCAGCCGGCGGGCCTGGGCGAGGGGAGAAGCGGGGGCCATCGGCGTCATGTCCGGTCGAAGCTCAACGAGATCCTCGTCCAGAGGAGGCCGCGCAGCGGCCGTCTCGAAGGAGGGGCCTCAAAGGCAATCGCCGGAAAAGCCGTGTCGCAGCACCTGATCTGTCGCCGACCCTTCGAGACGCGGCCCTCCGGGCCGCTCCTCGGGGTGAGGTTCCTTTGGGGCCGGCCAACGAAGAGAGCGCGGTCGGTCACGCCGCATCCTCGAGCTGCTCGCGCTGGCGGTCGACCAGGCGGCCGAGCTCGTGCAGCAGCTCGGGGACCCCGCGGCCGGACACGCCCGAGATCACCCGCACCGTGCGCCGGCTCGCCTTGGCGAGCAGGGCGCGCTTGGCCTCGATGTCCTCGTCGGTCATCGCGTCGGTCTTGTTGAGCGCCAGGATCTCCTTCTTGCGCGCGAGCGTGCCGCCATAGGCCTTGAGCTCGGCCCGCACCGTGCGCCAGGCGCCGACCACGTCGTCCTCGGTGCCGTCGACCAGGTGCAGGAGCGCGCGGCAGCGCTCGACATGGCCCAGGAAGCGCGTGCCCAGCCCGGCGCCCTCCGACGCGCCCTCGATCAGGCCGGGGATGTCGGCCATCACGAACTCGCGGTCGCCCGCCTTCACCACCCCCAGCCCGGGATGCAGGGTGGTGAAGGGGTAGTCGGCGATCTTGGGCCGTGCGTTGGAGACGGCGGCGAGGAAGGTCGACTTGCCGGCGTTGGGCAGGCCGACCAGACCGACATCGGCGATCAGCTTCAGCCGCAGCCAGATCCAGCGCTCCTCGCCGGGCCACCCCTTGTCGGCGCGGCGCGGCGCGCGGTTGGTCGAGCTCTTGTAGTGCAGGTTGCCGTAGCCGCCGTCGCCGCCCTTGCACAGCACGACGCGCTGGCCGATCTCCGTGAGGTCGACCAGCAGGGTCTCGTTGTCCTCGGCGAACACCTGGGTGCCGCGCGGCAGGCGCAGCACGACGTCCTGGCCGCGGCCGCCGGTGCGCTGGCTGCCCATGCCGTGATGGCCGGTCTCGGCCTTGAAGTGCTGGGCGTAGCGGTAATCGATCAGCGTGTTGAGCCCGTCGACGCATTCCAGCACGACGTCGCCGCCGCGCCCGCCGTCGCCGCCATCCGGCCCGCCGAACTCGATGAACTTCTCGCGCCGGAACCCGACGCACCCCGCCCCGCCGTTGCCGGAACGGACGAAGATCTTGGCCTGGTCGAGGAACTTCATCGGACGATCCTGTCTGTCTCCATCCCCCGCTTCTCCTTCATGCCCCTCTCCCCCGCTCGGGGGAGAGGCTGGGTGAGGGGGCTTACATCCGTCATTTCCCCCTCATCCGACCTCTCCCCCGAGCGGGGGGAGAGGAACCTGAAAGCGAGGGAGTCTTACGCAAAATGAAAAGGGGGAACGGCCGAGCCGTCCCCCCTGAAACTCCTGATGTGCGGGAACGGCTATTCGGCGGCTATCGCCGCCGGCGCCGGCACCACGTTCACCTCGACCTTGCCCTTCGAGCGGGTGCGGAACGACACCACGCCGTCGGCGGTCGCGAACAGGGTGTGGTCGCGGCCGATCCCGACATTCTCGCCCGCATCCATCTTGGTGCCGCGCTGGCGGACCAGGATGTTGCCGGCCAGGACCTTCTGCCCGCCGAAGCGCTTGACGCCCAGACGCTTGCCGTCCGAGTCGCGGCCGTTGCGCGAGGAGCCGCCTGCTTTCTTGTGTGCCATTGTCTCTACTCCGGTCGCGCTGCGGTCAGGCGACGATCTGTTCGATCTTGACCACCGTCAGATCCTGGCGATGGCCGTTCTTGCGCCGCGAGTTCTGCCGGCGGCGCTTCTTGAAGACGATCAGGTGCGGCCCGCGCGCCTGCTTGACGATCGAGCCCACGACCTTGGCCCCGGCGACCGTCGGCGCGCCGACCTTGTCGCCGACCATCAGCACGTCGGTGAACTCGACCGAGGCGCCGGCCTCGCCCGCGATCCGCTCGACCGTGAGCGTGTCGTTGGCGGCGACCGTGTATTGCTTTCCACCCGTGCGGATTACGGCGATCATGAGGACACCCGATTGAGGCCCCCCGGCTTCGAGCGGACCACCATCCCTTGCGGGATCGGCGCTGTCCTGACCCTAATTGCCGGAAGACGCGAAAGGACGCGGCGGGCCACATCGACCCGCCGGAAGAGCGCGGAATATACGCAGGAAGCGGGCGGAGTCAACGATGCCGGCGCGGCGGCGCGGTGGTTTCGGGCGATCGAGGGGACGGTGGGTGAGGCCCTGTGCGCCGGTGCCCGCAAAAGCCGGCCGCCGATGCCGGGACGAGACCGGGCATGGAGAGCAAGGCCTTGATTCGACGTAATGAAACGCGCCGAGGAAGGCGCGGCTCGCCCGCGCCTGGCCTGCAGAACAGGGAAAAGTAACAGGGAATTCTTGGCACCGATCAGGGAACGCGCTGCACGGAGCAGGGAGGGCTTTGCGCGGAACAGGGAAGCTTGAACACGGATCGGCGACCGTCGCCGCGTCGGGCGCCGACCGCCGGGCTCGCACCCGACGCGAAGATCGACCGTGAAAACTTGCGCCATTTTGCGTCACAGCGTCATTTGCCTTTGCTTTCAAGGCCATGGCAGTGACGCAAGGGACGAGGCGCACGGCCTTTGCGTCGGCGGCCCGGATTTGTGCCTGCGCAGCCAGTTTGACGTCGAACGAAGCGGCAGCCCGATTCGGAACGACTCGATACGCGGCGAAGGCGACGCACAAGGCAGACTCTGCAGCAGAGGTCGTCGTCCATGCGCGCGAGGAGTCGTTGCACTGCATGCAAGCACGCTAGCCGAGCCCGGCCCGTTGTCGACCCCCTCCAGCCCCGATCCAGACCAGCTTTGCTGGGTCGGGCGACTGTCTCACTGCCCGGTGCAATTGACGAGATCGGGAAGCAGGACAGCCGCCGGGACGAGGTGCCCTGCGAACGATCCAACAAGTGCACCCCCGAGGCTCGTGCCGGGTTGCTCTCACAAGAGCACGCCCCTATAAGGCGGGCCCCGGAGAGGTGCCAGAGTGGTCGATCGGGACGGTCTCGAAAACCGTTGTGCGTGCAAGCGTACCGTGGGTTCGAATCCCACCCTCTCCGCCAGTGATCCCCGAGCCGACAGTCTCTCCGGCCTCTTCGGACCCCTCAAAAGCCCAATAACGGTGGGCATTTCGTGTCGGACCTGTTGACCGGATCAGGCACCGGAAGGGCCCAAAGGCTCTCTCTCAGGTCCTTTCTCTCCAAAGCTGGTGACTCCCGATTTTAGTACGCTTCTTGCAAGCCCTTGAAATCACGCGCGAATCGGGAGCGTAGTTCTGCGCATTTCGAATGCGCAGGTGGCCGAGCGGTCGGGATTTCAAACCGCCATGCTGATGTCCGGGGCATGGTCTTCCAGTGCGCCCCGCCATTTCCACGCGAGGGCTCATAATCTGAAAATCGTAGGTCCAAATCCTGCCCCCGCAACCAAATTAGCCGGCTAACTCAAAAGGTTAGAGGGCTTTTGGCTTTCTATGCTTATCTTTCGATCGCGCTGTGGAAGCAAGAGGGCGCGTAATCCTGCGTAAAGGCCCGAAGTAGTATCTTCAGGATTCTAATCTGGTGGGGCGTTGCTAGCGCCACCGCGCCTCGACCTCTTTCATCTTTGCCGCTAGCTCGGTCGGTGACAAGATGCCCTTGCGGAACAGGATGTTGGCGAAGGCCACGATCCAGCGTTCGTAATAGGTGAGCTTGCCGACCAACTCCGCGCCCAGCGCCTCGATTCCGCAGCGCTTCTCTTCGGTGTTGATGATCTTGTGGAAGTCGAGCACGTCGGCGAGGGCGTGGCAGCGCTTTTCCCAGGGCTCGAGCTCATGGTCGACCTGTTGGATTGGCTCCGCCGGCAGCCCGCCGATATCGTTGGGCAGGCGGTTCACGAGCTTTTCGGTGTCGGTCATTACGTACCCCTCGTGTTGCCGATCAGGGCGGGAACAACGCCGATCATGGTGTCACGTGTCACCAGCGCCGCGAGTTCTTCCTCACTGTAGCACTCCGTCCCGACGGGCCGCCGCGGCAACACGAGATAACGCACCATTGCCGTCGAATCGTGGACACGCACCTCGACATTGTCGGGGATGTTCGTCCCAAACTCCGACAAGACCCTGCGCGGCTCGACAACCGCGCGCGCTCGGTAAGGCTTGGCTTTGTACCAGTCAGGCGGCAGACCCAGCACCGGTCGTGGGTAACAGGAACACAGCGTGCAGACGATGAGATTATGCACTTTATCGGTATTCTCGACCACGATTAGCTGAGTATCGTCGTAGAAGCTGATGCCGAGTTCTTCGCAGGCAGAGCGGCCATTGGCCAGAAGCCGCTCGCGGAACGCCGGATCGACCCAGGCCCGCGCCACCACTTTGGCGCCGAGCGCCGGAGTGCGCGAATCGAGCACCTCGATCTGGCGGCGGATTTCGTCAGCGCCGATCAACTTCTTTTCTACAAGCAGCTCCCGGACCGCGGCTTCCATGATGTCGTAGTAACCGGGCTTGCCGTCGCTGATTTCGGTGTGCGGATGGGGATGATCGTGATCACCATGCGACGGGGTCATTGGTTGATCCTCTCGAGCCAGCTTTCGAAGATTTCGATATAAAGCCCATCATGTGCTAACCCACCATAGTCCGGCCAGATCTCCGTCATTGGGAAGGCTACTCGGTAGTAATGGCGGCGACGCCCAGCGTTGCGGCCGTAGCCCTCTTCTTCGTTGTCAATGGCGATCGGCTCGATGACCTTCTCGACCCGGCCAGTCTTGCCGCGGAGATACGCTGGCACGCGGTAGTGTCCTATCGGCTTGCGGGTCCCGACACGGACGCGGTCGCCCGGCTTGAAGACCGGTTTCTCATTCAGCGCGAAGACCGGGCCCGACAATGGCTTCGCCACGTTCCAAGGCTCCATTGGTTTCCTCTTCTTCAGGACATCGCCGCGTTTGCCAGTGCCGCCAGAGCTTCGCTCATGGCGCGGAGCGGACCATCAGCCGTTGAATCTGGCCCATGTCGTTGCGCAGTCCAGTGAGGGTCATTCCACGACAACCAAGTATCGCCCGCAGCGTCCTGCCAGACCAGCGCCTTGAGCGGCAGGTCAATGCCAAGCGTCTGCATCTGCTGCATTAGGGGCGTGCCACCGCGAGCATTGCCGAAGACCAAGAGCTCGGTCGGCAGCAACGTCAAGCCTGCTTCGGCGGCGCCCGCGGCGTGGTCGACGCGAGCGAATATTGTCATGCCCTTCGATCGGACGGCCGCTTCTAACCGGTCCATCGTCTTCTTCGGTCCGTGGGGGCTCTTCACCGTCGTCAGTCCGTCAATCTGCATGTCCAACTTCCGATAGCCTAGTGATCCAAGGAGCAGTCAACATCAAGCTGCCGTGGACTGCCCGCGAGATCGCAATGCCGCCGGCGTTGGCCACACTCTCGATGCGGGCGGCGATGTTGACACCGTCGCCCATTAGGTCGTCGCCTTCGACCACCGCGTCACCGACATGGATGCCGATGCGCAGCGGCAGACCGCCGCCGGCATTGGCCTCTTGGATGGCTTGAGCTGCCGTCACCGCCTGCACCGCGCTCGCGAACTCGACCAGGAAGCCGTCGCCGACGGCCTTGAACAGCCGGCCGGTGTGGCGGGCGATCAACGGCTCGATGACGTCGTGTCTGAGCGCCGCCAGGCGTGCCAACGTGGCGGCCTCGTCCTGGCCGATTAGGCGCGAGTAGCCGACCACGTCGGCAACCAGGATCGCGGCGAGGCGGCGCTGTTCGCTCATTCGGGTAGGCCTGCCAAGCGCAGCCCGCCAAGATACAAGTCACGCATCCACTGGTGCCGGAAATACGTCCGAATCGCCGATAGCGAGGAACTGGGGGCCAACATCAATAGTTGCCGAAGGGCGTCACGTACTTCAGCGTGCTGTTCTGTATGTGCGAGCGCGGCGGCCTTGACCCGCCATACGTTGGGGTTTTCGGGCATTTTTGCCAGTGCCCGATTCGCCTGCTCGATCGCGCTATGGAAGTCGCGTTGAAAAAAGTGCACCAGAGCAATCCCATGCTGTACCGCGCCCAAACCGCGCCCAAGGGGGGAGATGCGCATTCCCGCCTCCAGGTGCTCAAGCGCCGTGCTAAAATCGCCACTATAGAGAAAGGCCCACCCCGCACACTGTCGCACGACCTCCGAGTTCGGATGGAGCGCAATCGCGAGGCTAACCAATTCCACAGCATGGTCGATTGATTCTCCGAAGAGCATCGGATACGCACCTGCAACTGCATAAGCGAGTCCGTTCTCGGGACCAACTCTTGTAGCGGTAACAGCCGCCTGCTTCGCTTCTTGAATCGCATCTGCTCCCGAGTGCCATCCGCCAATGAGGAGATGGAAAAGTGTCTGGGCCAGCAGCGTCCACGCATCCGAGTAGTTCGGATCAATTTTGACGGCTCGACGCAACAAGCCCTCAGCGGCTATCAGGCTCCGCTCGGTGAAGGCATCAAATTCGGCAAGCGCTCGCAGATAGCAATCGTAGGCGTTCAAGTGCTGCGTCGGAACGTGCGCCTTTCGGGCAACCTCAGCGAAGCGCAGATTCGGCTCAACAGCTGAGACGACGCTTTGCGTCGCTTCGTCCTGAAGTGCAAAAATGTCTGTCATATTGCGGTCAAAGCGGTTGGCCCAGATGTGGGCGCCGCTGGCCGCATCGATGAGCTGTCCGGTGATGCGCACTCTTCCGCCAGCCTTGCGGACGCTGCCTTCCAGTACATAGCGGACACCCAGCTCGCGTCCGACTTGCTTGATGTCGACCGCCTTGCCTTTGTAGGTGAAGGAGCTGTTGCGAGCGATCACGAACAAGGACTTGAAGCGCGACAAGGCGGTGATGATGTCCTCGACCAGCCCGTCGACGAAATACTCCTGCTCGGGGTCGCCGCTCATGTTCTGAAACGGCAGCACCGCGATCGAAGGCTTGTCGGGCAGTGCCAGAGCGGGCGCTGCTTCGACGGCGGACGACGGATCGGCGCCGCTCAGAGCGAACACCTGCACCGGCCGCGCCAGGTTCTTCAGCGAGACCTCTCCCTTGTCCACGAACGAGACGTCGAGCTTGTCACGCCCCTGCTCGTGAACCGCCCGCGAGATCGCGATCCCGCCTGCATCGGCAATACCTTCGATGCGGGCGGCGATGTTGACGCCGTCGCCCAGCAGGTCGTCGCCCTCGACCACCACGTCGCCGACGTGGATGCCGATGCGGAGCGGCAGGCCGCCGCCAGAATTAGCGTCTTGGATCGCCTTGGCGCACGCCACCGCCTGCACCGCGCTCGCGAATTCGACCAGGAAGCCGTCGCCCACCGCCTTGAACAGCCGGCCGCCGTATCGGGTAATTGCAGGCTCGATGACCTCGCTTCTCAGTGCTGCTAGGCGGGCCAACGTGCCGGCCTCATCCTGGCCGACCATGCGCGAGTAACCGACCACGTCGGCCACCAAAATGGCGGCGAGGCGGCGCTGCTCGCTCACCGAAAAGCCTCTGCCGCGCTCGGATCCTCGAGTGCCGCTGCGATGCGCCTGAACATCCGGGTGGCCGCTTCCACCTCGGGCCGACCGTGGCTGCCCCTACCTTCCGCGATCCAGCGTTCCGCGCGCTCGGGAAAGAGTTCGCGTATTTTCTGGAGCGCCGCCTTTGCCTTTTCGATCTCGCCCATTCCCACAAGGCAGGAGATCAAGTTGGTATGACCTGGCCAGTTTCGAGGCGCGTCGTTCACGGTGCGCGCCGCCCAGTGGGCGCCTTCAGTCCAACGCTTTGCGGCAACACACGCGAACGCCAGCAGAGTGTAAATCATGTGGGCTCGGTTGTCGCGCGGATTGAGCCGAAGAATCTGATGGCATTGTGCGATGGCGCGCTCGGCATCTCCAATAGACGCCTCGAGATTGGCGAGCAGGTAAAGCACGAATGTGTCATTGGGGTTCATGGTTTGAGCGCGCCGAGCCTGGGCCAGTGCATCGTGCTGCCGCCCGTAATCCCTTGCAGCAAACGGGCAGAACGCTCTTATCGCATGATTTCTGGCATCTGCGCCGTCAAGGGCGATGGCGCGGTCGGCAGCCTCTTGCGCCTCTCGATAGCCTTCGTCTTGACTGTTGCCATACCGATGCCAAATCTCCAGCTGGCGGGCGAAGCACAGGCTTTGCCAAGCGAGAACGCTGTTCGGATCGTGGGCCAGCGCCTTCTTGGCACCCTCGACGGCGCGCTGCATTACTTCGAGGTCGCTGGTTTGGTGTGCATCGAGGACATCGGACCAAGCACGCAGAGCGATTTCGTAAGCGCTGACGTCCTCTGGCCTACGGCGCATGGCGCGCGTGATCTCTGTCGTGGCAATCTCGGGTGCGAGTGCAGACACGATAGCTTGTGTCACGTCCTCCTGTACGGCAAAAATGTCCTCCAACACGCGATCGTACCGCTCCGCCCAGAGGTGAGCGCCGGTTCCCGCTTCGATCAACTGGGCGGTCACGCGAATGCGGCCGGCCGAGCGGCGGATGCTGCCCTCGAGCACATAGCGCACGCCAAGTTCGAGGCCCACCTGCTTGATGTCAACGGACTTGCTCTTGTAGGTGAAGGAGCTGTTACGAGCGATCACGAACAGTTCCCGAAACCGCGACAACTCAGTGATGATGTCCTCGACGATCCCGTCGACAAAATACTCCTGCTCGGGGTCACCGCTCATATTCTGGAAGGGCAACACAGCGATGGATGGTTTGTCGGGCAGCGGCAGCGGAGTGATGGGCGGAGCAGGAGCGGCAGCCGCCGATGGAGAAGAGACTGCTGACGCGAGTGGCCAATCATTCGATTGCCATCGCACTGAATAGGCTTGCACTGGCCGCTCGATGTTCTTGAGGGCCAGCCGGCCAAGGTCTTCGAAGGTGACGGCAACTCGGCCAGCAACGAAATTGTGCATGTCGCCAGAGACCACGATGCCTCCTGGCGAGGCTTCGGCTTCGAGCCGCGCTGCGACGTTGACGCCGTCGCCGTAGAGGTCACCGCCATCGACGATCACATCGCCAAGATGCGCCCCGATTCGGAAGACCAGGCGCTCTGCTTCAGGCCGGTCGGCCTCGCCTTCTGCCATCGACTGCTGAAACTCTATCGCAGCGGAGAGTGCCTCTACAGCGCTCGCGAACTCGATCAGCGCGCCGTCCCCCGTGAGCTTGACGACTCGGCCGCCGCGCCTGGCCAGGACTGGCTGGAGCCGCTCGGTTCGTACCTGTCGTAAGCGTGCGACCGTACCGGCCTCGTCCCGACCCATCAGCCGCGAATAGCCAACCACATCCGCTGCGACGATCGCTGCCAGTCTGCGCTGCTCGCGCTCCAACGGAACTTCCCTCAAATCTTGCCGGCGATCGTAAGGAGCCCGCGTCGTTCCGGCAACGCGCAGATGGGTGGGCTGAGTAGGGACCAGGCCCGGCGGAGGACAGGGGCTCGGCGGGGCCATCTTTCGGCCATCGCCCGCAGGGGGCCTTAGATGCTGTGGGCGCGCGAGACGCCCAGCCAAGTTTCTAGCCAACCCACTACGCCTGCGACCTCGGCGAGGCTGTAAGCGCCGTCCAATGCCGAGTTGTCGTGCCGCCCAGCGCAGCGGGCTAACGAGCGTACCGGGCGGTGCGGATCGGGCGGTTCTTCATGCTCTCCGGCCGCCACGCTTAAGGGCTTCAACGCTCAGCGTGGGCCGGTAAGGAGAGGACCGGGGACCTGTCGGAGCTTGCCAGTTTGGCGGCCAAGCCGGCCCCAATGCATGAGGACTGCGACACGCACGGCGAACCGGCTGACCTGCTGTCGACAAGCATCGAGAATCGCCCAATGCCCACCGGGCGGAGCCTCGTCCGCCTGAATTACCGCGCGGCTTCGAGGGCGGCGGCGGTGTCAGTGAACTCCTTGAAGCTCGTCATCTTGTCGCCGGCTACCGTCCGGACGTGGCAGAACTCGCTTGCGAACGGCGGCTTGCCCGTGCGCTTGTTCTTTCCAGAATAGTACCCGAGCACGATCACCGTGTTGCCATCAGCGACCCACTGGCGGTTCTCCCACTGGGCAAAGTCCAGTTCCTGCGATAGTGCCAAGAAAAAGCCGGCCAATTCGGCCTTGTTGAACGTTCCTTTTGGCGTGACCAGCGGTGCCTTGTCTCCCTTATGCTTCTTGTTCAGGCGGAGTTGGACAAGCGTTCCGACGGGCCGACTCCATAGCGCGGTAGATCCTGATCAGTTCGTCTCGGCGGTCGAAGTAGAGCGGAAACGGGCGGTCCCCCAACCGACAGTCTCTCCCGTCTTGGCGGGTCCCTCAAAAGCCCAATAGCGGCGGCATTTCCCGCAGGACCTTTTGATCGGCTGTGGCGCCGGAAGGGCCCAGGGTTTCTGGAACCTCACCTCTTGTAGGGCGCTTCGCCAAGTGCCGACTACTGCAACAATTTCCGCACTTACCGAGCCTTGTGTCAGGCGACAGCCTTGGCCAAGGACGCCCCGCTCCATCGCGCCATTGAGCATTTCGGCGTCATCGCAGCGCGACCGCTTCTTGGCGGCCTCCACCATCGGTATTGTCGAATCTAGTTTTCGGTACACTCACGAGATGCGATAGGGTCGCCTGTGACGTCGCCGATCGGCTCCGGAAGACCACAGGTCGGCCTCGACCGGGAGCCAAAGTCGACGACAAGGGGCGCAGCGAGGCCGAGAGATAGACATGAAGTCTCCATCCGATGACCAGCTTCCCGAAACGCAGTTTGCCCGCGCCGAGAGTGTCAGCATCGCCTATCAGGTGGCGGGCGTCGGGCCGCCTGCGCTGGTTATTGCGCCTGGAATGGTGTCGCACATCGAGTTCTTCCACGAGCTACCGGGCTACACCCGGTTCATGCAGCGGCTGGCGAGGTTTGCCCGCGTCGCCGTATTCGACAAGCGCGGTCAGGGCCTGTCGGATCGGATCACCGGCGTTCCGTCGCTTGAGGAACGCATGGATGATCTTTGGGCGGTCATGCAGGCAACCGGCTTATCGAAGGCTGCGCTCCTCGGAAGCTCCGAAGGGGCATCGATGTGCGCGCTGTTCGCAGCGACCTGGCCAGAGAGGGTTTCACACCTCGTACTCTACGGCGGGTTTGCCCGATTTGCGAACTGCGACGACTTCACATTGATGTACGACGCCGGCGCGCTGTCGCAGATGGCGGGGGCCTGGGGTACCGGCCTGTCGATAAAGTCGTTCGGGCACAGCCACTACAAGAACCCGGACATGCAACGGCTGTGGGCCAAGGGCGAGCGCCTGATCGCCAGTCCCGGCACCTTCAAGGCGATGATCGACACCAATATGCTGATCGACGTCCGGGCTGTGTTGCCCCAGATCCGCGTGCCGACACTGGTACTTCACCGCAAGACGGATCGTGCCATCCCAGCCGCCAACGGGCGCTTTCTGGCGGAGCAGATCCCCGGTGCGCGCTACGTCGAGTATGACAGCGGCGACCATGCGATCTTCTCCGGAACGGACGTGGAACCGATCTGCGGCGACATCGAGGAATTCCTGACCGGTCAGCGCGACCTGCCACCGGTAGAGACAGAGCGCGTCCTTGCCACCGTGATGTTCACCGACATCGTCGACTCGACCCGCAAGCTCGCCGAGATGGGCGACGCCGCCTGGCGCCGTACCCTCGACGAGCACGACAGGGTAGCGCGCCGGGCAGTCGAGCAGAATCGCGGACGGTTCGTGAAAGGCACCGGAGATGGCATACTGGCGACGTTCGACGGACCGGCCCGCGCTGTTCGCTGCGCCAGGACACTGGCAGATAGCGTCCGCCATCTTGGAATTGCCGTACGCGCCGGACTGCACACCGGCGAGATCGAGTTGCGTGGCGACGATGTCGGCGGACTGGCCGTTCATGTCGCTGCCCGGGTAATGGCCGAAGCTGGCTCTGGCGAGATCCTCGTCTCGCGCGTTCTGACCGACTTAGTCGCTGGCTCGGCGCTCGCGTTCACCTCGCGCGGTTCCCGTGCTCTCAAAGGTCTTGATGGCGACTGGGATCTCTTCGCGGTGCAATAGGCACTGGCTACCCGGTACGCAGCTCAAGACTTGGCGCCCACTTTGACTGTGAGGAGAAGCGCCGGACTCGTGCGGAAATCTCTTCTGCCACCGTAAGGCTCGGGCGATCGCTTTGACGAGCCTGCTGTCAACTTCGGGCGCGGCCGGCGGCATGGGCGCACCGTCCGGCGCCAGTACCAGCTTGCGTCCGCCACGCTTGCGTACCGCAAATGGGACCTTGATGGTCACGACGGCGTCGCGCTGGGGCCGTGCGCCGCTCATGCTGCCCTCTGCACACCGATACCGCCAAGCTCGTGAACCACCCGTCCGAGGCCCTGCGTGCGGAGGTGCAGTTCGAGCCCATCGGTCCTGACATCGACGCGAGCCACGAGCAGCTGCACGATACGCGCCTGCTCGGCCGGGAAAAGCTCTTCCCAGAGGGGATCGAGCCTCTCCAGCGCCTCGCGGTCATTCAGACACCAAGCGCGCCAATCTTGTATCGCTACTGTGGCAGCGCTTCGACGACGAAGGAGCGTCCCTTCGTTTTTTGGTCAAGGTATGTCCGAATCGGCTTCCAATCGTCTGAGTTCCACCAAGTCTGAGCTTGCTTTACGTCGTCGAATGCGATGATGACATACCGGGTGATGGGCGAGTCGGCGGAACGAAGCGTCGTAACGGTATCAGTTCGCGCCAGAAATCGACCACCGTGCTTCTTGACCACAGCAGGCGACGGCTCCCCGACGTTGGATTTGAACGCGGCAGGGTCGCCAAAGTCACTGAACTCGACGACCGCATAAGCCCCGGGGCCCTTGTTTTGAGCATTGAGGGCCCCAATCGAAGTTGCTCCAAGAGCCGCACCGGTCATCAATCCAACGAGCAAAGCTATCTTCGTTTTCACGGTGAACCTCCTATCGAGAAGCCGAAATCGTACTGCTGAAGCCAGGTAGAAGGTACTGCACATTCGACTTCTTCACTGCGACTGCAGGGCCGATGGCGCTGCAATGGTCCTCTGTCTTCCCCACTCCACTGAAAGCACCTTCATCGCTTCGGCCAGCGTCGGCGCCGCATGCGCGCGCCCTTTGAGGATGGCCTCCACCGTCGCCGGCGCCAACAGTGTCAACCTAAGCACAGGATCGACTCCACCGTCGCCGGAGCGAGCAGCGTTAGCCGCAGCACCCGGCTGACGTAGGAGGGATTGATCTTCTCGGCCCTCGCGATCTCCCTGATCGTCGCGTATCGGCCAGTCTCCAGCATCTTCTGCCATCGAAATGCGAGGTTCTCAGCCCGGTTATTGCGCCATCGGCCACGCTCATGATGCCTCTCGATGCCGAGGTCGCGGGCAGTGGCGCCGTACGACCGCAGATCGTCCGTGATCATCAGGACTGGAACGAACGAACGAACAGCTTGCGCAAGAGTTTCAACGCGGCATGCTTGTCTCGCCTGGCTTGGATCAGCACATTGAGGACTTCGCCTTCGCTTTTCGACGACGCGCTCAGGGTGAACCGGAGGTAGAGTCAGATCGCCCGATGGATGATCTTAGGCGGGTACTCATAGCCAGTGTAGCTGGTCTTGTTCTTCCGGTGGCTACCCACTCTGCCGCTGGGCCGCTACGCCCCGATCGTCGTGACAATGCCGGCTGGGATGCCTTTTTTGATGGGACGCCAATTTCTAAACTTTACACTCAAAATGAGGCGCTTCACGATTTGGCCAAAGCTATAATTTTACCATGGCCCGCGTAACCATCCCCAATTCTACCTACCTCGACCTAACCAGCTACGGGCTGACGACCGCGACCACGGTCGAGGCGGCCTACGATCTCGGGCCGCCAGTGCCGAGCCAGACCACGCTCAACGTCGCGTTGATTCTGCCGCGCGCCAACGATCCGACGGCGCTGCTGAACGGCAACTGGGCGTCACGTCAGGCCGCCCTGGCGCAACTCGACAAAAGCAACACGCTGTGGACGACCTACGGCGCCAGCCAGGCGACCTTCGACGCAGCCAAGGCCGCGTTGGATCATCTACATATCCCCGTCCTTGGTGACGCAGCAGGTGCTGGCGGCTACGTCACGTCGGCCGAATCCCGGACGATCTGGGTGCAGCTCTCACCGGGGAAATTCAGCGAGCTGTTCGATCGCACGCTCTACGGTGCTGAGTCGTACCAATCGTACCAATACTGGCATGGTGATCTCACCCTGCCGGACACGATTGATGTTGCAGGCATCTGGTTCGACGCACTGCCGATCTGGGGCACCTTTCCGGCCACCAGCGACATGTCGGGCGGCGCCATCGCCGATCTCAAGGATGGATACCTGAGCATTGGCAACGGCCTTGCCTCGAAAGGCCGGACCCTCGACTACGCCGGCAACGCCGGCCAATGGTTCTACAACTTCCCGCTCGCCGGCGAGGACGTGCCGACGGCGACCATCGGTCTCGTCGAGCCGTTGATCGGCGACGCCCTCGGCGAGAACCCCGGCCATACGTTTCAGCAAGGGCTCGACAGCTTTCGCCAGAGTGCCGGGGTCCGCGGCCCGGGTAGTTACTACGACGTCGCGTACAACGGCCAGAGTTACAAATACGGCGATCATATCGAGCGCTCGCTCGACGTTGGCGTCGTCGCCTCGGCGGCCCCAGGGAGCACGATCGGCCTTTATGCCGGATCTGGTGACCAGAACAATGCTACCGGCAATGCCTATACCGCCTATCAGGCAGCCTTCCATGACGCCGTACACAAGCCGTCCGTCGTCTCATCGTCGTTCGGCATTTTCCAGCAGACCAATCCGACCTCCATTTTTCGCACCGCTGTCGACGAACTGTTCGTCGATGCTGCGCTGAACAACATCACGACATTCGTCGCCAACAATGATTGGGGATCAAGCTACGGCTTTGCCAACGGCCTCGCCAATCAGAACATGACCCTGAGCTCGCCCTACGCGGTGCTGGTGGGCGGCACATCGCTCACCACCTTGGCTGCCGCATCGCGCGACCCGACCATCTATGACCCGAGCGCCCCCTCGACGTCGTTGCTGGGCAAGGCATTGGCGCACGATCCCGGAACGCTGTGGCTGCTGGTCGAAGGCGGCCTCGCCACAATGCCGACCAAGGTGACCGGGTCACAGGACGAGGAGACGACCTTCCTTGAAGCGGTGTGGAACGTCTTTGCGCTGAAGGAAAACGAAACGGAGCTCAATCCCGGTTTGAACTCCAACGTCGGCGGCGCCGGAGACGGTGGCGTCGATACGACGCGCCCGGTTCCCGGATACCAGCTCGCCTTTGGCCTGACCCCGACGAGCGCCAATCCCGATGGTGGCACCGGACGCGGAGCGCCAGACGTTTCGGCGAATGCCGGCGGCAACATGTGGTTCCTGGGGCCACCATCTAACATGGCGCCGGACGAAATTGCGAACTATTGGGGAACCAGCGCCTCGTCACCATTCTGGGCATCGCTAGCGGCGCAGATCGACGCCGTGTTCAACGATCAAGGTCTGCCCAATCTTGGGTACGCCAATGACCTCCTCTATCAAGCAGCAGCCATTGCACCTGCGTCGTTCAACGACATCGTGTTCGGCAATAACACTTCGTCCTATCTTAACGGTGGTTCCATCAACGACGGTGACGGCACAGCGATCACGCTGACCGGTTTCGGTTATAATGCCGGGCCCGACTACGACCTGGCAACCGGCCTGGGTTCGCCCAACGGCCTGATCCTGACCCGCTCCCTGTCGGCGATCGCCCACGCACAGACGTCGTTCGCCGACAGTCCGCCGGTGCTCAACGGGGACGACACGATGGGCGCGACCCAGAGCCTGCTGGTGCAGACTACCTCGGCGGTCGGGACGACCGTAACCGTGGTCGACGGCAGTCACCACCAGCATGTGACGAGTGAGGCCACTGCGCCGTTTGCATGGACCGCGAGGCTCGCCCAGCAATCCCTGCAGGACGATTTCGATCCGGCGCTGGTGCGCCTGTTCGATGGCTATCGACAGGGCGCGTTGACGCAGGTGCAGGCTGCCCAAGGCACGCCGTTCGCCGTAACGATCGACGGTGCGGCGACCGAGACGCCGCAAGTCACCTTGACCACCGATTTTGGCTTCGTCGACTTCGCGGCAACGACCGGCAAGAGCAGTGTGCATGTGGCGCGCGAGGTGGCGATCGCCGAGACGGCGGGTGGCCAGGACGACCAGCTCGCCGTGGTACGGATCCGGCAGAGCGGCATCGACCAAGTGTCGGTCACGCTGTTTCGCGTCGACGATTTCAACGGCACGATCGACGGGCTAAAGCCCGGCGATGCCCTCTACGCCACGGCGGCGCAAATACGAGCTTACCAGATAACCGAGGGCGGCAGCACCATCTACGGCACCGGCTACGGCAACTATACTCAAGCGATGCTGACGCACATCGACGCCAACGACCTGATTGCCATCAAGCTCACGAATCTCACGACTGGCCATGAGTATTGGAGCTTCGCCCAGGCCAACGAGACCGACGGCAGCGGCAACCATGTCGGCCATGCGTGGAACTATGGTCTGAACACGTGGGGCTTCGAGGATCAATTTGGCGGCGGCGACCGCGACTTCAACGACGTCATCGTCGGCCTCGACTTCACCAGCGCCTCCGGCCACGGCTGGATAGTGTAGCTCAATGCCGTAGGGCCAAGATATCGGTCCGGCGGCTGGACCATCACGCCGCCTCTCGATAACGGAAGCGCAATGATGCCGCGAGCCTGGAACGAGCGAGTTGGGGATCCGGTTGAACGTGCTGCAGGCTCTCTACAGAAGCTTGCTTCCGCCACTCGACCGGAAACACCTTCATCGCCTGCCAGCGTCGGCGCCGCATTCGCCCGCCCATCCAGGACCGCCTCCACCGTCGCCGGTGCCAGGAGCGTCAGCCTCAGCACCCGCGAGACGTAGGACGGATTGATTTTCTACGCCTTCGCGATCTCCTTGATCGTGGCGTACCGGCCGGTCTCCAGCATCTTCTGCCAGCGGAAGGCGCGCGCGATGGCCTTGACGAGGGTGCTAGGGTGCTGTCGACGTGCGGCGCGGCCGGCGGCACCGGCGCGCCGTCGGGCGCCAGGACCAACTTGCGGTCGCCATGCTTGCGAACGGTGAACGGGATCTTGATGGTCACGACGGCGTCGCGCTGGGGCCGTGCGCCGCTCATGCCTGCTGCGCCACCGCGTTCATCGGTTCCCGGTTACAGGCGATTGCGGCGCCTCCAGCTCTCTGTCGAGCAGCGACCAGTTATCTTTGAAGTCTTGTAACCACTCAGGATACATTGCGAAGTGTTTCGACGTCGGGTTTTTCGGCCGAATGCGAGTCTTGTATTCTCGGAATGCGATGTGTTGCACGTCGCTTAGCAAGAGAATGTAGAAGTCGTCTTTGATATTGGCATTTAGCATCACATACACGCAGATCAACCTTGGATTCGGCAACGACTTCTTGCCCTTCACAACCTGCATTTGGCCATCCATTTCTATCTCAAGGTGCTGGTCGACGTTTAGATGCCAGGAGTATCCATTGCTAGTTTTGACCTGCACAGGGACCGCGTGCCCATGTTCGCTCGCGGCCAGAAGGTCAAACAGCGGGACGTTCCCAGCGAAGGGCGCTGCAATGAATTGGCGGCGCCCCAACTCGGCTGCTACGAGGTGTTCCCCGATCTGCTTAGTCAATTGAACGCTGCGGCCGCGACTGCTGGTAGCCATTGTTCTTCCCCAAGATTCGAGGGCGCTGTCCCCGCAAGGAGCTTGCCACACCAGTCCGGTTTAACCCATCAGCGCAGCGCAGTTGCAGGTGCTGCTGTCAGGACAGCATGCCCCTTGCTTCGACCAGGCAACCGGGAATGCCTTCATCGCCTCCGCCAACGTCGGCGCCGCGCTGGCGCGCCCATCCAGGATCGCCTCCACCGTCGCCGGCGCCAGCAGCGTCAGGCGTAGCGCCCGGCTGACATAGGACGGATTGATCTTCTCGGCCTTAGCGATCTCCTTGATCGTCGCGTACCGGCCGGTTTCCAGCATCCTTTCCCACTGGAATGCGCGGGCGATAGCCTTGACCAGCGTGCTGTCGACATGGGGCGCGGCCGGCGGCACGGGCGCGCCGTCCGGCGCCAGTACCAGCTTGCGTCCGCCACGTTTGCGCACTGTGAACGGAATCTTGATCGTCACGACTGCGTCGCGCACTGGCCGCGCGCCGCTCATGCCGCCCCTGCATGCCGATGCCGCCAAGCTCGTGGACCATTCGCCCGAGGCCCTGCGTGCGGAGGTGCAGCTCGAGACCGTCGATCCTGACATCGACGCGGGCCACGAGCAGCTGCACGATCCGCGCCTGCTCTGCCCGGAACAGCTCCTCCCAGAGGGGATCGAGCCGCTCCAGCGCCTCGCGGACCGTTGCCTCGGAAAGGCCCTCGATTTCCGGCCGAGCGGCGCGCCAAGTCGCGACGACGACCTCGGGCGCGCGCAGTAGCATCCGCAGCTGGTCGACGACGGCAGCCTCGATGGCGGCTGCGGGCACGCGCCGGATCGGGCAGGCCTCGACACCGCCCTTCAGTACGGTCTGGCTGACGTAGTAGCGGTAGAGCCGGCCGCCAGCGCGGCCTATATGCGTCGGGCTCATGGCGCGGCCGGTGGGGCCGAACAGTAGCCGCTCGGGCACCGTCTGGCTCCACACCGTCGAAGGCCGGCAGGCCGACGGCAATTGGGCCACCCTGTGCCATGCCGGGCTCGACGGACACCGCCAGGGCTCCCCCTGCAACTGCAGGACGGGCTTGAGATCGCCCGTACGGCGGACGCTCTTGGAAACTGCGTGCGCTTTGGCTACCGGCCGTGGGCGCAGGCGGCCGGCGGCGTGCCCCTCGCCCCCTTACATTCCGCCCGCGTACTCATGGTGCGCGCCGACTATGGCGGCACCGCAGAACCGTGGACACGCGACGGAATGGCGATCGACGTCTACGACCCGCTCAGTATCCAGGCGCCCGACAATTCTCCGGACCAGGCCTTCGAGGTCGGCTTGGTCACCCGAAGGAGCGGTCTGCGTCCATCCCAGAACGAATGCACTGGGGTGGCTGGCTTTGATCTTGCCATCTCGGACGAGGACCCAGCCGGTCATTGCGCTGCCGACAGGCTCAATAACCCAGCCGGCGCGAGGAGGATCGGGAGTGCCTACTGCGCCCGCATCTGTCCGCCAGCGCACGTCGCGCCGGTCGCCCCTGCCACCGGAGCATCGCGAGGCCGAAGGGCGCGCCTACGAGCAGATATGGGTATCGGCGCAACGGTCGGCACGGCAACCGCCACTCACGGTGGCCCCCAAACCGCGGGGTACGGCTAGCTTCCTCACCCTGACGGGTGTCGATTTGGCTTCAGCGGAGACGCCGCTTGCTTATGGGCAGCCTCGACGGTCGCCGTCGGCTGCCATATCGAGAGAGATGGAATCGACGAACGGTAAATCGCGCTCGCCCCGTTCCAAACCTCGACGCTGGTTACCCACGGCGCCCATTCTCTTAGGATTGCTTCTGCTTGCTCGATCAGCTGTTCGCGCGGGCTGTCATCGAACAATAGTACGCCATGAACGTGGCCGTCCTTCAATAGGTGGCATCGCATTGCCCACACCTCGTTTCCCGTTCCCAATTTCCACCCCCGGTTCCCACGCCGGGAGGGGCATTCGCAGCATGCCGGCACACCTTTTGACCGTCAATTGCCCAGCGAGACAGGTTCGCGGCCAGGCCAAATGCGGGCCACCTTGAGCGGCCTTGCCCATGGCGCCCTAGCGCGACACTGTCGCTCGCGGGATGCCCTGGTCAGATGCCACACTTAAGGCGACCGCGCGTTTTGTGGCGGCCCTCTATGCCGCGACGCGCGGCCGGACGGGCGTGTTCGTCACGATCGCCGAGGTTGCCTGGCGGGCCGACATTCCCGAGGGTGACGTCGAGCGCGTCGTCGGGTTGGCCGAGCGGGCGGGCTTCATCGGACGGTACATGGACGATCGGGCCGCCCACGCGCTGCCACGATACCGCGTTCCGTCAGCATAACACGCGCGGCGGGCGTTGATTGAGTCGAATGAGGGTGAACCCGATCGCACGCTTATTCACGGCTTGGCGTAGGGCCTCGCGTGTTGACCAGTCCTCTCCAGCCAGCAGGGCCCCGACCTCTCGATGGTGTGTGAAGCGCAGATCTACGTGGCGCCGCGTACTTTCAAAGGCCCTACAGACCGTGGCGCCTCAACAAGCGTCTGAAATTCACACCCGAAGACGCCCTGTGCTGCCGCCTTTGCCCGCTCGCCGTAGCGACGCGAGCCGAACGTTCGCCAGCCTATTCCTGTACGGCGGCAAAGAACAAATGATCGTCGTCCCCCGCCGGCCCGACACGCCAAAGGCCTTCGCCAATCAGATAAACACCGTGCTGCACATTCCGCACGAAGCCACCGTCGCGCAGTTCGGCGAAACACTCGGCAAAGCTGCTCCGTTCTTCACTGGTTCGGAAGTATGTCGTGATCGTGCCGAGGCTCAACGAGATAGGGGCACTGCCACGATCAGCAGCAGCGCGGATGAGCAAGTACAAAGCTCGACGTGCTTTTAGCGAAAGGCGATCGGTTTGACGAAGCCAATCCCAGCGTAAGCGAAGATCTTCCCGGTTCGGGCTCGCTTGTTCCGGACGCGCTACGAGTTTGGCCGCGAGCATATCGGAAGTCTAAGCGCAGCTGCTCGGCGAGTGAATCTGCAACTATGCATATCTGAAGGCGGTAGGGTTTGCCCTGATTTATCGCCCGGCCCGCGTGGGCAGCGGCTCAGTCGCGGAATCTAATACGACCCATGACCATTAGTATGCACAGCACGAACAGCGCGATTACGTTGAGGACCAAGACAGGGGCGCCGGGATGGTAGCCGGCAAGGAGGAGCGCCGCGACGGCCGTCAGATCAAGGGCGATTAGCGCAAAGCCCAAGGTGACCGGATGGACTTTCACGGCATCGTTGCGCTCACGTCGCCTTCCCCATGTCATTACCGATCTGTTCTCCCCTTGCCCTTCGCCTGCAGGCCCAGCTCGACGACGCGGCGGATGGCTTCAGCCCCTTGGATGTCGCCATCAGCTTTGGCAGCCCACGCGTCGACCGATGCTGTTAGCGATGGGGGAAAGCGAGCGCCGACCATCGGGTCCTTGCCGGTGGCGGGCCGGCCATGCTTTTCAGGCATATCCTTAGGGCTCGTCACGAAATAAGTGCGTCATTCGGATGAGGCCTCGAGTGTCCGCTGGGGGGATATGGTGTAGTTCCAGTCGGGGTGAAAGGCGTCGTATTTGATCCTGAGCGTTGCCAACTCGAGGTCGGAGACTTTGCTTCCCTTGGGATATTGAGAGGCATCGATGGCGGAGGCGATGTTGAGGCCTGAGCTTGTCGTGGTGGCGGCGATCAGCTGGACGATGACCTTGTGAGTGAGCAAGGGCTTGCCGCGCCAGTTCTGGCTGATGAAAGCGAACATGCGGTGCTCGATGCGGTTCCACTTGCTGGTGCCGGGTGGGTGATGAGCGACAGTGATGGTCAGTTGGGTCTGATCGGCGAGTTTCTGCAATTCGACCTTCCATAGCCTGACGCGTGCTCCATTGCTGCCGCCGCAATCGGCGGTGATGAGCAGGCGCTTGGCGGTGGGATATCGTTTGCGGCCCATGCGCCGCCACCAGCGACGGATGCTCTCGACGGCGAAGGCAGCGGTGTCGTGATTGATGCCGACGCTGACCCAGCCTTCGTTGGCGGCGATGTCGTAGACCCCATAGGGGACGGCTCTGCCCTTGCCGGGGATGACGAAGTCGTGGACGCGGACGGCCTCGGGCCGGCCCTTGCGCCGCAGTTCCCGACCATTGTTCTTGAAATCGCCGACCAGCTCTTTCTTCTTGGTGTCGACCGAGATGGCCGGTTGTCTGCCACGGCGAAAGCGCTCGATGGCATCATTGATGTGCTGGAATTGCTCGTCGCGATCGGGATGCTGACGACCTTCGCGGATCTTGGCGTTGGCTTGCAGGCTGAAGCCGAGGTCCTTGAGCAGGCGGCCGACCAGGCTGCGGCTGGCGCGAAAGCCTTGCTCGGCAAGGGCCGCGGACAGATGCCGATGGCTGCGGCTGACCCACAGCAGGTCGGCCTGCGGATCGCCGCGCGTGGCCGACGCCACCAGGTGCAGCAAGGCTCTGCGTAAGCCAGGTTGCTCCACGCTTGCCGCCTTGCGGCCGCCGCCACTACGACGGATTAGGCCATGAGGCCATTCCGTGGCTTCTCTGTCGAGGTCCTTCAGGCCTCGTCCGATCGTGCTGCGTGCGATGCCCGTAAGGTGCGACACCAAGGCGATGCCACCGCGCCCGGCGGCGCGCGCCTCGCTCGCCGCAAACAGGCGCAGGCCTCGCTCGTCGAGATGGCCTGCCACGGCCTCGTAGCGCATACGGATAGCGTCGGCGTCGATCACTCACCCAAGATATCGTACTATCCGCAGGTTTATTATCTCTCGGTTGATTCGTTTAATGCATTAATCAACCCGCCTCAATTCGATTGTTTCGTGACGGGCCCTTAATTGACTTGGGCATAATATAGGATATCTGAAAAGCGAGCCGCGCGGTAGCTGGCACTACTCGCCCGGCTCTGACCGCATCCCCGAATCATAAGATTCCGGAATCATGGCTGTTTGCAGTCCTGCCTGCGGTTCGGCGCGAAGCGAAGACCTTCGTACGCTGGTCGAGACAGACCATCGCCGCAGCCGCATCGGCGCACATCACGACGGACATGACCCGGCTGACCTACACCGGGACTAGCCTGTGGCTGGCTCCCGACGCGGCCGAGCGGCTGGCGGGGGACATCCTCGGCGCCGTTCGCCGGTGGCGTGACGATCAAGCCGCGGTCGCCTGGACGACGACGAAGGGAGGGCACCACCATGGGTGACACCCTCCTTACGCCTTCCGCGCGCCGCGCGGCCGCACACAGAGCGGCGCACGTCATGACGCCTACCGCTGGCCCGATGCTGCTGAACACGGCGCTGGATATGCGCGACACGGCGCGCCGGCTGGCCACGATGGTGGAAATGGTGGTGCTCTTCGTCGATGGCGAGATCGCTGCGAACCCAGTCGACACGAACGTCGAGCCCGGCTTGACGGCCTTCGAGAAGGTCCGCGCCATGGTGTGCCAACGCCTGCCGCTGGCCCGATGCTGCTGAGCACGGCGCTGGATATGCGAAATGTGGGACGTGTCGGCACGCACGCTTCTCGTTGATCTTCGCGAGCGATCCGAAGTGCAATGTCCGGGCCGAAGTCACATTGAGCCCGGACCAAGCCGAGCGCATCGCGCGCACCATCCTCGCCGATCTCGACCGCCGGGCGGAGCGGGCCGCCGAGGTGCAGGCAGCGATGGGAGTTGCAACATGACGAACAGCAAGGTCGCCGTCGACCGGTCGGACGAAGCCGAGTTGCGGCGCATGATCATTGCCTTGTCGGGCGTGTTCGCCACGCTCAGTTGGTTGGAAGTCGATGCGGTCGACTCGTGCATCGCCGAGAGCGAAAAGGACAACGCCGTCGGCTGCCTGGTTCTGGCTTGGCGAGCTGCTGTGCAATCGGCTCATCGACCATATCTGACGGCTCAGCCCCGTCGAAAAAGCGGCGCCGCCAAGGGAGCATGGCGCCGCCGCAGAGAAACCGCCGGCTCAGGGTATGGGGAAGAAGCGGCGGCCAAGAAAGCGTAGTCCTCGGCCCTTACTTCGGGATGACAACAAGAGCCCGGCCGGCAACGCCAGCGGTCGGGCTTTTCCTTGGCCAATCCGCTACATTGCGGCCGCGCACTCTCGCGCTCGACCCGGAAAGACGAACATGGCTACAGGCACCGTGAAGTGGTTCAACAGCACCAAGGGCTACGGCTTCATTCAGCCCGATGGGGGCGGAAAGGACGTCTTCGTCCATATCAGCGCGGTAGAGCGCGCGGGCTTGAACGGCCTCAACGAAAATCAGAAGATTACCTACGACGTGCAGGAGGAGCGCGGGAGGCTGTCTGCGGTCAATCTCAAGGCATAGCTCACCGGACTATTCCAAAATGACGCCCGCCGGTCTGAAGGCTGGCGGGCGCCGAGGTGGTACCAGTGTCACCCGGGAGGAACCCCAAGGCGACGCGTGAACCTTAGCATTGGGGGCGGGGGCGCGCGACTGGTGGGAGTTATCGCCTAAGCTCCCGTGGTGGCTATGGTCTCGTAAAGCTCACGGCGCCTGCGCTGACGCGACGCTCGTCAACTTCCACATTTCTGTCAAACGAAGAGTCTCAGTTTGCGCCGAACGCCCGGCGGGGAAGGGCAGAATGCGCCCGCCAGCGCGCGCCGCGCCGGTCGACCCTCCAGCGTCGCCCCCAAGGCCGAATCGTGCTGTACGGGCAGATCTGGGCATCGGCGCCAGTTGCGCCTGCCCCCACTGCTGGTGCACGCTTGTGACTGCGAGGTGTGGGAAACCTCTCCATCGCGGCAGGCTCGCCCCGGACGCACCCCCATGTAGCTCCCCCGAGGCGGGCCTGTTCGCCGCCCTTCTGACCCTGCTTCTCCCGGCCGCCCGGCGTTTCCCCCCTCAAGATGGTCGGCGGGGAGAACAGCTCGCGCGAATTGCTCTGTCGTCGGCTTCATCCACGATCTCGATGTTGAGCCAGTCATTGGAATGCGTTTGCCTTAGAGATTGCTGATGCAGCGACAGAAGCTGAGCCCATGGGATGGCGTTCATGCTCTGCTGGTCCAGCCCGCCGGGCTCGTGTCGGCATGAGCGTCCGGCCAGTGGCACCGAAGCGAGCCGGAAGCTCGTCATGAGCCGGCAGCGCGGCATCTTGCTCGACGGCCTCGATGCGCGGGACCGAGCCCGGGCGGCAATCGGGGCAGCGCGGCGCCACAGCAAAAGAGCAGCACGACGCTGCCCTTCGCGGATTTCGTGCCACATCGCACCGAGGCGCCGCTCAATCTGTCGCGCCTGCGCCGGCTGGGAATAGTGGCTATCGGACGCGCCTTCACGGCCGACCTCGCCGTGGGCGGGGTCCGCTTCTACGGCTGAGCGCTGCGGCGAGCGATTGGCGGTCTCCTCAGTGTCCAGAGGCCGTCCTTTGGCCCGGAACAGCGCACAGTTTGACACCGGGAGGCCCGCACGGGCGGTCGCCTTGAACAGCGCGCTGTCGACGTGGGGCGCCGCGGCTGGACCACGTGGGTCCCACCGATGATGTGGTAGTGCAAGGCGCAGATCTTCTAATCATTGCAGGCATGTTACGGCTGTGACACCGTGTGCAGCGCTGCGGATGGGAACTGGGCTGCAAGCTCAGGCCGCATTGGTGTGGGATTTGGGAGCAAATGGGTGCGGGACGAGGCTGATGAAGCCGGCGGCCTTGCTGCCGCTTCAGGTGTGCGGCTCGCAACTCGCCGGCGGGCTTTCCCCCGGAATCAAGTTATCGCTCCCGTGGATGACGGAAATGGATAAAATGTCTTGCCTTCGTCTCCTTGATCAATCTTACAAATTCCGGCGTGTCAGGCCCCCCCATAATCCATTCGGCGTAGGCCTGCCAAATCTTGTTGCCGCGGCGTTGGGCCACATTCGATGCCTCCCTTGCCGTAGCCATTGCAAGATCGATCTGACCGGATCGCATTTGCTCATGTGCGAGATGACCAAGGAAAAGGGCCTCGGCTTCGAGCGCTTCCTCGGTCTGACGGCATAATCTAACGGCCGATTCGAAGGCTTCAATTGCCCCTGCGCTATCAGCTCGCATGGATCTTTCCAATCCGACATAGATATTACTATACACGGTGAAATAGGGTACTCGCATCCTTTGCGTTAGGCGAAATACGGCAGCGCTGTGCTTCGCCGCAAGCGCTTTGTCGCTGAGGCCGTAGGCAATATCCGTCATTGTGGCATGCGCTATAGCGCGACGCGAAATGCTAACTGAAGTCGAATCATCGGCTATCAGTTCTGCAAGCACAGCGCTCGCCTCGGCATATCGACCCATCAACATCAATATCTGACCGCGCATGACCTTGATCATATTGCCACTATCCAAGCCGTCTACACCTTGATCCCGTTCTGAAATCCGAGACAGGTTGGCCATTGAATAGTCATTATCAGCTAGGGCAGCCTGCAGATCGCCAGTAAGCCTATACCCATGGCAGCGCATCGCGCTCGCAATGATAGCGAAGCCAGAATCCTGTCGTGAACTAAAGAAAGAGAGTATTTTCGTCGCTAGAGCCACGTAATCGCATGCCGACCTGCTCCTAAGGAGTGTGCGGCCGTATGAGCTACCCACCGCCATCATCATCTGTTTGTCGCGTAGTGTTCGAGGGGTCGTTGCCGTCAACTCGATATAGTATGCCTCCAGCTCGGATACGGGCAGCTTCTCGCGCTCTCCCAAAATGACAATGTGTCCCGCCGCCTCGAGAAGCATGGCTCGGGCCTCGTCGTCCAGTGGCTGAGTGCGGATCAAGTCATAGGTGCGTTTCCAAGCCTGCAGGGCCCGGGTGGGATCACGGACCCGATCCCATTGCCGCGTATCCATGAGCTCGCGTGTTCCGAACCAGTGAGCGGCCTTGGCGTAGTAGATGGCAGCCCGAGCGGGATTATTTGCCTTCTCCCAATGATACGCAATCAAGCTCGCCTTCGCGCCATCCAGGTCGGGCCACGCCGTTTCGAATTCTCTGGCGACTGCACAATGCAGCATGCAGCGATGTGGCGAAAGCATAGAATTGTAAGTGACTTCCTGCATCATCGGATGTGCAAAGGAGAACGTAGGCTCGGCCCTATCTAACTGATGGATCAAGCCAACCTCAGTGAGGTTGCGAAGCATGTCCACCACCTCGATTTCCGGCTTTTCTGCTACGTGTGAGAGTATGCGCAGTTCAAACTCCCGTCCAATTGCGGCCCCGGCTTGCAGAATGGCCTTCTCCGCCTCTGGTCGATTGTCGATGCGCGTACCAATGATCGCCTGGACGGTGTCCGGCACCAAGTGAATGTCTAGGGGGCGCTGGAGGAGATAAGCGCCGCGCTGACCGGCTAATTGGCCGCTCTCCCCGAATTGCCGGACAAGTTCCTCAATGAAAAGCGGGTTTCCCCTCGCTCGATCAGCGATCAAAGACAAGAGTGGTGCCACCGACGCATCGTCTCCCAACAAGCTCCGGGACAAACTGTCGGCGTCGGCCGATGGCAACGGAGCGAGCCGTATCACGTGGCAGCTCGGGCCGTCCATCCAAGTCGCCGAGTACCCTGGTCGACAGTTAGCGACCACAAGCGTTCGCGTTCCGCGTGTCGCTGCGACAAAAACGTCAAATAGAGATTCACTTCCCTCGTCAAGCCAATGCAGGTCCTCGAAAAAAATAACGCCAGGGCCTAGGCGTCGGCCGGCTATCGCGCGCATCAGTGTCTGGAAAAAGCTGCGGATTTGCTCGCGGCGCAAGGCAGGGTCGAGTTTTGGTTGTTCTGCGCACTCGGAGAGGCCCAAGATATCAACAATAATCGCTGTCGACATTCCAAGAGTGCGATCGATTTGGGACAGCCTCTTGGCGACCATGTCGCGGGCTCGCTTGCGCGAGTGAATTTGTGCGATCCCTAAATATGCTTTCAGAGCGTCAATGGCGGGTGCATAGGGTGTGGCACGACTGTGCCCGAAGGCCCTGCCTGCGAGCACAGGGACTCCCCTAGAACGGCACCATGCCATGAATTCGAAGCAAAGACGACTTTTGCCAACCCCCGGTTCAGCCATCACGACGACTTGACGGTTTTCACCAGCTGCGGTGCGTTCGAGCGACTGCTGCAGGAGCGCAAGCTCACGCTTTCTGCCCACGAATTGCGACGTTCGGCGGCCAGCGCTCATCTCGAAGTGGTGCCGAGGTGTTGTAGTGCCGAGAAGCTCGTAGACCTCTACCGGCGTGGCGAGTCCCCTGACAGGGATCAAGCCGAGTGGCTTTACGGTCACGAAAGCCTGTGCAAGCTTGAACGTCGATAATGTCATTAGGATGGAACCAGGCGTCGCAACTTGTTCCATGCGTGCAGCCAAGTGAGTGGTCCGGCCGACCGCCGTGTAGTCGACGCGGAGGTCGCTGCCTACGGTACCGAGAACCACCTCACCGGAGTTCAGCCCCACGCGGATCTGCAGATTCACGTTGTAGGTCCGGACAACCTCCTCTGAATGGCGCTCCATCCGTTTCTGGAGCCGTAGCGCGGCGTGGCAAGCCCGTACCGCATGATCTTCATGAGCCAGAGGGGCGCCGAACAGGGCCATTATGCCATCCCCCGCCGCTTGATTTACGGTACCCTCGTAGTGATGGACAGCCTCCATCATGTGCTGGACAACTGGGTTGAGAATTGCGCGTGCTTCCTCCGGGTCGCGATCCGCCAGAATTTCCATTGAGCCTCTGACGTCGGCGAAAAACACCGTTACCTGCTTGCGTTCTCCTTGCAGCGCCACCTTGGATTCGAGAATGCGTCTTGCCAAATGCTGCGGAGTGTATCGATCTGGCGATCCGAACGCGGAGGACTGAGACCGGGTCGTCTCTTTGCTGGCTACCGCTAGTCCGCATTCCGAGCAGAACTTTGCGCTTGGCTGCAATTCGTGGCCGCAATCTGCGCACACCCCGACCATAGGCGCTCCCTATTTCTTGCAGTTTCGTCCCACAGTGTGGTTCGACCATCAGTATTTAGCACAGTGCATGGCGAATAGCTGAACAAGCCTGCCTAAAAGTCAGCAAGCTGAGACCACACGCGCCTTTGCAGGAGATCTAGTTGGCGGAAGTGCGCAATGAGGCGGCCGAGGATCTTGATGCCTGCCTGGCTGCTTACGCATTGAAGTTTGACAAGGCCGCAGCTTCCTGAGAAGGGCTGCACGCCTTCCACCTCGGACGCAATCCGGCGCGCACGCTGCAAGGGCAGTTCAGAGCTCATTCAGCCTTCACCTGCCAATGCCACTCCACCGGAAACACCTTCATCGCCTCCGCGAGCGTCGGCGCCGCATTCGCCCGCCCATCCAGGATCGCCTCCACCGTCACCGGCGCCAACAGCGTCAACCTGAGCACGCGGCTGACATAGGACGGATTGATCTTCTCGGCCCGCGCAATCTCCTTGATCGTCGCGTACTGGCCAGTCTCCAGCATCTTCTGCCAGCGGAACGCGCGGGCGATGGCTTTGACCAGCGTGCGGTCGACCTGGGGCGCTGCGGGCGGTATGGGCGCACCGTCGGGAGCCAGGACCAACTTGCGCCCGCCACGCTTGCGCACCGTGAACGGGATCTTGACCGTTACGACGGCGTCGCGCTGGGGCCGAGCGCCGCTCATGCCGCGCTCCGCAAGCCGATTCCGCCGAGTTCACTTACCATTCGACCGAGCCCCTGCGTGCGGAGGTGCAGTTCGAGCCCGTCGGTCCTGACGTCGACGCGGGCCACGAGTAACTGCACGATCCGCGCCTGCTCGGCCGGGAACAGCTCATCCCAGAGAGGATCGAGCCTCTCCAGGGCCTCACGAACGGCATTCTCCGAGAGCCCCTCGATCTCGGGCCGTGCGGCGCGCCAGGTGGCGACGACGACATCGGGCGAGCGCAGCAGCGCCCGCAGCTGGTCGACGACGGCAGCCTCGATGGGGGCCGCCGACACGCGGCGGATCGGGCAGTTCTCGATGCCGCCCTGCAGCACGGTCTGGCTGACGTAGTAGCGGTAGAGCCGGCCTCCAGCGCGGCGCGTGTGGGTTGGGCTCATGGCGCGGCCGGTGGGGCCGAACAGTAGGCCCTTGAGCAGTGCCGGCGTTTCAGCGCGCGTGCGGCAAGCGCGGGCGCGCGGGCTTTCCTGCAAGATGCTGTGCGCCTTGTCCCACAGGGCCTGGTCAATGATGGCTTGGTGCTCGCCTGGATACGCAGTGCCCTTGTGGACGGCGAGACCGGCGTAGATTCGATTGTTCAGCACCTTATATATGTAGCCCTTGTCGATGGGCTTGCCGGGCCGAGTACGTATCCCCTCGGCATTGAGAGCGCGCGCCAGCGCTGTCGCCGATTCCAGCTTCACGAATCGCTGGAATATCATGCGCACAGTCGCGGCCTCGGCCTCGTCGATCACCAGCTTGCGATTCACGACGCGATAGCCAAGGGGCACGAAGCCGCCCATCCACATGCCGCGCTTGCGGGAGGCCGCGATCTTGTCGCGGATGCGCTCGCCGATCACCTCGCGCTCGAACTGGGCGAACGACAACAGCACGTTCAGCATCAGCCGGCCCATGCTGGTGGTCGTGTTCATGCCTCCTCGAGTCAAGGCCGGCACGCGCACTATGCCGGAAGGCGTGGCAAGCCTGCGAAAGACTTCAGCAAGACTGGCGTCGTCGACGGTAGGGTAAGCCCAAGCCGCGCGCCGCCGGTAGCTCGAAATGCAAGCAAATGGGGCGACGCTACGGCTCTATGGAAATGGTCACGCCGACCTGCTGAGCGACCGGCGTCCAAATGTCAGTTTCGATGCCTGGCGTCTCGATGGACACGATGAGGGCGTACCGAGCCCCCAGGTCGCTGCGGTCACGCTTCGGCTGATCCTTCCACCAGCCGCTTACCGGGTACACGGCGATGACCCCGCGTTCGGCGAGGTCGGCGGCGTTGCAGGATAGGATGTCCGAATGGATGGAACCTCGGTTACGGGCCTGCTCGCCGAGGTACCACTCCGACGAGTCACCTCCGGTGGAGGGCTTGGCCTCGTCCTCGTCGAGCGCCTTCTTGTTGAGGCGCTTGCGGAACTCCTCGAGCGACTCCGTCGGCCCCTTTAGGTCGAAGCGGAGGCCGTGGGAGGCGTAGCGGTGGCGCTTCTTCCAACCCCGCCGACCGGGGTTAGGCTCGATGAAGTAGGAGAGCGTGACGCGCAGGCGCACCGGTGTCGCGCCGAGCTCCGCGAGCACGTCGTTTGGCCATGGGAGGCTGAAGAAGTGCAGCTCCCGCATCTTGCCCTCGGCGAATGGGCGGATTCCGCTTTGCACAACAAGGGTCAGCGCGTCGTTGGCGCTCCGCAGGGCACGCTCCGCGCTGGGTACGCCGAAGCCATAGCGCTGGACCAGCTTAGCGCGTGCGCGCTTGCCGCTCGCGCCATGCAGGTGAGTCTGCATGTGCGCCGACCATTCAGCCGAATGCACCACGAGTGCGCGCAACGTCTCGGGCCAATAGGCGGGGTACTCAGCAGAGATGAGGGCAGACAGACGTGCGGCCTGCGCCGTCGCAGCGCTAGTCGCCCAACTCAGCACGAAGGACTTGTCAGAAGGCTTGAAGTACGTTGAGAGTAGCGAGAGATCAGGGCAGGGGAAATCGACCTCGCCCTTAGCGTTTTTCGCCACGTTGCCGCCCTCAAAGACGACGTCGGGCTTGATGGGCCACGCATCCGCGAACGTTACGCCAGTGGTGCTCCATGGCGACAGTTCCCCCGGTCGCGCGACCGGCTTCCAGCTCGCCCACTCCGAGTCCTTGATCACGGCCTTCTCGGTCATGGCCCCGACCGTCAGCGCGTTCCACGCCTGGCCGGGGTCGTGGATGGGGTCGGTGTCGCTGCGATCGAGGTGATCGACGGAAACCGCGGTCTCGCTGATGTTGCCGGCGCAGAGGACGAAAAGGCGGCGTGTGATGTCTTCGCTCTTGTCGAAGTAGTCGAGCCCCCGTGTGCTGGGATCGAACGAGCGCCCGGCGGCGAGCGCGTCGACCGCTGCGGACCAGGAGGTTGGTTGCCCCCGGTCACGCTCGTCGGTCGCAGCGATGGACATCGAGAACGTGCGACGGCGCTCCGAGGCTTGGATCTCTGCGCGGCTCGCCGCCTCGGCGGTGACCGCACCGTAGAGGTCGGGCGGATTCACGGGGTGCCCGTTGGGTGGCAATATCTTCACCGACTCGAGTCGGTGCCGGAGCACGATGTTCTGCGTAGCGGCGAGAGCAGGGGTGAGGTCGCCGAAAAGCGCCAGGCCGGCCATCTCGGTTCCATGTCCATCATGGTCATGCGTGCCCCACGCGGGGTCGCAGCTGTGGCAGTCGGCAGCGTCGAGGGATGCCTCAAGAAGCGGGTGTCCCCGCGTGACTCCAGTGTCAAACACGCAAACCGCTGGCGCGTCGGCCGATGGTGGCACAACGCGGTCGCGCAGCTCTTTCGCCCATTCGCCCTGGTCCTCGGGACCCATCTCGACGAAACCTGTGGCAGTCTCCTTGGCCTTTCGGAGCTCGGCCACATCGCTAAGCACATCTATCGAGGCGGCGAGCTGCGTGGGCTTGCCGCGGACAAGGGTGACGATTCGATCGTCGAACATGAGGCGCCGAGGCGCGACTTCCATTTCCTGCAGAGTCGCGAACTCCATCAGGCGTTCGAGCTCGCTGCCGTTCTGGCGACGGAGCCAGACCTCCCACCAAATGGTCTCGTCCTCCTTTGGATAGGCCTCGGAGGTGTCGGTCCACAGACTGCGCAGTGTTGCAAGCTGAAGCGTCGCGACCGGATCGATCATGTCCTCGTAGCGGCGCTCGCGTTCCTTCTTCGGCGTCGTCTTCGAGTAGCTCTCGAAGCGCGTGAGGAAGTGCTTCACCTTGTCGTCGGGGACGAACACCGTCGCGCGTTCGACGACGCGTGGCTCGGGCTCCTCGGTCTTCGAGTGGCTTACAGCGACGACCTCAATTCCTTGACGCAAGTCCTCTAGCGACGTCACCTGTAGCGGCGCGCCGGGCTGGCTTTCGAACTGCACGTAGAGTCCTGGGACTGCACCATGGACTTCGATGCCAGCTTGGTCGCGGCGCTGACTGCCCTCAACGACAGCAGCCTTAAGCGAGCTTTCAAGGGCCTTGCCGTGCGTCGCGCGGCTCGACGGCGGCGCAGGCTTTGTGCGCTTGATACTGCGGCCGTGCGGCTTGTAAGCCTCGACTGTCGGTGGTCCAGGGACGAGGATGTGCTTGCGGTTGCGAGGAGCGGCCACGCGTCAGTTTCCGCTTGGGCCGGCTATGCCTGTGAACTGCGTCGTTCTACAAGCGCGGCCACGAGGTCGGCACTTCGCACGACCGTAGTGTGATCGAGGATCGCGTTCTTCGCAGCCTGCTCGCAAGCCATCGCGATCTCGGCGTGACTTAGACCCTCTGCCGCCTTCGCCGCTGCCTGCCAGTCGATGTTGCTCGGGTCGAGGAGCGCCAGGCGCCCGCGCATCACTCGGGTCGCGATCTCCTCCGTTGGCAGCGAGTACTCAAGCACCGAATCGAAGCGCCGGAATAGCGCCCGGTCGAGCAGGCCGACGTGATTCGTCGCACCGAGTACGATGCTATCGGAGTCGTCCTGGTCGAGGAACTGCAGGAAGGAGTTGAGCACGCGGCGGATCTCGCCGACGTCGTTCTTTGAGCTGCGTTCGCCACCGAGCGCGTCGAACTCGTCGAAGAGGTAGACGCCGCGAGTGGACTGGATCGCGTCGAACACAAGCCGGAGCTTGGCCGCGGTTTCGCCCATGTATTTCGTGATAAGCCCGTCGAGCTGAATACTGAAGAGCGGCAGGCCCAGCTCTCCCGCGAGCGCTGCTGCGGTCATCGTCTTACCTGTGCCGGGTGGGCCGACGAGGAGGAGCTTCCGGATCGGAGAGAATCCGTGCTCCCGGAGGCGGCCGCGCTCGCGCTGCTCGACAAGTATGCGCTCGAGCCGTGCGCCCAACATCGTGGGAAGCGCCATGTCGGCTATGCGCGTCCTGGGGTAGCCCACCGTAAGCAGCCCCGCTAGCTCACCTCGTGGCTGGGCAAGCGGAACGGGCTTGGGACCCCGGGCAGGCTCTATGGCTTTCGCGCGTGCCTTCACCTGATCAACCAGTTCACGCAGCTCCAGAGCGAACTTGGCGTGACCGCTCCGCGCCGCTTGGGCCGCTACCTGCATGGCGATTGCGTAGAAGCGTGCGTCGTCACGATCCGCGTGGCTTCTGACGAGCGCTTTGACTTGATCCGCGGTGGCCATGACGTCCCTTCTGTTGGTCTGAGCTCCCAGTCAAAAAGCCTTGGGAGATGCAGAGCCATTTGAAATTCTATACAGGACGCGCGGGCATTGCACCTCTGCCATCGGAATTCCAGGCAATGGCCTGATCAGCGTGCTGTCCACATAGGGTAATGTGACCGGCGTTGGCCCGCCGACCGGCGCATGACCCCGCCTGCAGCCTCAAGATCGCCTTCCGAGTTGAATTTTGCGCTTGTCCTGATCGCTCGCGAGGTACCGTGCAAGTTCGTCAGGTTCGAAGCCCCCTGGCTGCTTGTGCGTGTCGGGGGCGGAGGCGTACCACCAGCGATACCGCTAAAGAGCGCCATGGTGCACCCGTCCGGACCTGCGCTGTCGAAGGCTGTTTCAACGCAGCGGCCCTTGGATGGGCGACCACGGGTTGCCGGGTCGCATCGCACCCACTGATCGTCATCGTAGAGACGGCGGAAATGCTCTCGTTCCATGGATGCGTCTCCGTCTGGTCTCGCTCCTGCACTATGAGCGGAGAGGCTAGGCTTTTCAAACTTGTTTGGACCACTCAACCGGAAACACCTTCATGGCCTCCGCCAGCGTCGGCGCCGCATTCGCCCGCCCATCCAGGATCGCCTCCGATGTCGCCGGCGCCAACAGCGTTAACCTGAGCACGCGGCTGACGTAGGATGGATTGATCTTCTCGGCCCTCGCGATCTCCCTGATCGTGGCGTACTGGCCAGTCTCCAGCATCCTCTGCCACCGAAAGGCTCGGGCTATTGCCTTGATCAGCGTGCTATCGACGTGCGCCGCGGCCGGTGGCACCGGCGCACCATCTGGCGCCAGGACCAGCTTGCGACCCCCGCGCTTGCGTACCGTGAATGGAATCTTGAGCGTCACGACAGCGTCGCGCTGGGGCCGTGCGCCGCTCATGCCGCACTCCGCAGCTCGATGCCGCCAAGCTCGTGAACCACCCGTCCGAGGCCCTGCGTGCGGAGGTGCAGCTCGAGCCCGTCGGTCCTGACGTCGACTCGGGCCACGAGCAACTGCACGATCCGGGCCTGCTCGGCAGGAAACAGCTCTTCCCAGAGGGGATCGAGCCGCTCCAGCGCCTCGCGGACCGTTGCCTCAGACAATCCCTCGATCTCGGGCCGGGCGGCGCGCCAGGTGGCGACGACAACCTCGGGTGAGCGCAGCAGCGCCCGCAGCTGGTCGACGACAGCAGCCTCGATGGCGGCTGCCGACACGCGGCGGATCGGGCAGGCTTCGACACCGCCCTGCAGCACCGTCTGGCTGACGTAGTAGCGGTAGAGCCGGCCGCCACCTCGGCGCGTGTGGGTCGGGCTCATGGCGCGGCCGGTGGGCCCAAACAGCAGGCCCTTGAGCAGTGCCGGCGTCTCGGCGCGTGTGCGGCAAGCGCGGGCACGCGGGCTTTCCTGCAAGAAGCTGTGCACCTTGTCCCACAGGGCTTGGTCGATGATGGCTTGGTGCTCGCCTGGCACGAGGTGCCGATAATGCGTCTAATTTGGGGAAGTGCCCGAAGCGGTGTTGGGATCGGGCACGAGGCTTCTGCGTTTACGGCCTTTGCAACGCGGGTAGTTCACACAGCCAAAGAATGGGCCGTAGCGGCCTGTCCGTTCGACCAGCCATCCGTCCGTACATTTGGGACAGGTTGGGAAGCGGCTACCGCAACTGCAAGCAAGGACGTCCGGTTCTGCCGCCGAGCGCTCCGGTAGATCATTGCCGCAAGCGGGGCACGCCGACCTGACCGTGCCGCAGTAGAACTTGTGCTCGCAGGCAAAGCGCGAGCGGTCGCTGCCTGACCGCTCCAGGATAAGACGGCCTCCGCAGGCCGCGCAGACGTGATGGATTTGCGCGGGTGGGCTGCCAAGCTCGACGATTCCATATTCGGCGTTTTCGACCAATTCCCTGACGAAAGGAGAGCGCTTGTCTTGCGGCGCGAGGATCGTAACCGTCTTTCTTGCGCGGGTCAGTGCCACGTAGAATACCCGCCGTTCCTCGGCGTGATGGAATTTCTCCGGTTCCGGCAGAACGAGTTCGAGGACTGGGTCGTCCACGATCTCCGAGGGAAATCCGAACCGCCCGGTCTGCGCCCCGAGGATAATGACGTGATCGGCTTCGAGGCCCTTCGAGGAGTGGATCGTCTTGAATCTGATCGCAAAGCTTGGATGCAGATCTTCGAGGGTCGACATATTCTTCGGACTGAGGTGCCGGTAGCGCCCCAGCAGAAGGATCGATGTGATGCCCCCGTGGTTTCCGGTCATGGTGCCTCGAATGTCTTCGAGCACCTGCTGCAAAGCGGAACCAGTCTGCCGGAATGACGAGTATGCAACACGGATAGCCGGTGCGGTTGCCGAGCCCGCGGGAATGACAGTCTTGGTGATTTGCGACGAATTTTTTAACACGAAGCTGCGGGCCGGCAGCGCAATCCGGTCCACGCTGCGGAAGGTGCGGCCGAGATCGACGGTCCGATGGATGCCGGAGGTGCCGGCGAAGTTGCCGCCAAACTCCTTCCCGAAATGCCGCATGAACCGGATGTCGGAGCCAGTAAACCGGTAAATCGATTGCCAGTCGTCGCCGACCGCGAAGATGCGGGCGTCCTCATGTTGCGCCTTAAGCGCCTTGAGAAGAGCGGCCCGGCCCTGAGAGATGTCCTGAAATTCGTCGATCAAAAGGTGACGGTAGGGGCTCTTGTATCGCCCCGCGCGTACATGTGCCGTGGCCCGGGTGACCATGTCCTCGAAATCGATCCGCGGTCCGAGACGATTTTGATACTCGACGAATACCGGCTCGAAGATTTCTAGGAACGCGAGGCCACGCGCCCCTAATTTCTGTTCCTTGTTACGCTTGCGGCAGTCCTCGACCGTTCGCCCCGATCCCTTGAAATGCCGCAGGAAGGTCCCGAGCAGTTGGGTGAAGGCGTCAATCTGTCCAAGTTCAGCAAGCCTTTCGAAGACCTGCTCGGGTGGCAGGGGTTTCAGTGTCACGTAGGGCTTCAGCTTTTCGGCTAGTGCGGTGATCAGGCGGCCGTCGACCCGCTCATAGCTGTAAGTCTCGATCAGCGTCGTGCCGTGCTTGGCGTGGACCTGCCGTTTCCATTCCATATCGCTGAGATACCTATCCCGGTCGATGTAGGGGGCAGTCGTGAGCTGTTCGGTGCCGTCAGGCCCACGCGCCTTCCGAACGCCGAAGTGCTCGATGTAAACGCTGCTCTCCTTCAACCTGAAATCCGGCGTGTAGGCGCGGCGGCCGCTCTCAGGAAGCGAATGCTCATAGATCGGTTCGTATTCGTATGCGACGCCGTTGAGATAGAGCCAGTTCGCAATCTGCAGTTCCTCAAAGCTTCGCACACGTTCGCCCTGTAGGGTTCGAAGCTCCTGTTCTTCGACATAGCTGTAATATTCATGTAGGTTTTCAAATGACCATTCGCTGTGTTCGGGGCGGAAGAATTCTGCGAACCATCTGATTAGAAGTTCGACGACCTTTCCCGGCTGTAGCGCAAGGCTGAGGAGGATGTCTCGTACCAGCGCAAAGAACAGCGCGTCATCCGCCGCATGGCCTGCAAGCGCTGGTGACTGCCCCTCAACCTCTCCGATGATCCCGTAGGCGAGCGCGTGGAACGTCTTGGCTATTACCGGTGCGCCGCATCTCTGTTCGATCCGTTCGGCCATCTCGGTAGCAGCATCCTTGCCGAAGGCCATCAGCAGGATTTCCTCGGGCTTCCGAAGCCCGCGTTCAAAGAGATAGGCCGCTTTCGCGGTGATCACGCTGGTCTTGCCCGATCCGGCGCCCGCTAGTACAAGAGTGGCATCTTCGTCGGTCACGACCGCTATTCGTTGTTCCAGGGTGAGCGGCTTCGACTCAATCCGATCGAAGAAGTCGTTCATCTCCTTGAGTTCGCCCATGACGAAGGTGTCGATCGCCCGCTCACGTAGCGCCGAGGGATTTCGTTGGAATTCCGCGAGCGCATCGAGGGCCCGGGCGTAGTCCACCGGGAGTGTCTCCTTGGGGCGCCTCCAAGGGATCGACGCAAGAAGTGTCTCGGTCCGGGCGCGGAACGGCTCAAGCAAGCACGAAGCTGGATATCGGCGGGGCTGATCCAAGCGTTCCACTACTTGGAGAAGCGCGTCGATTTCGACGGCATGGGTGGCGATGTGCGCGCTGATCGCGTCTCGCCACTCTGCGTTCAGCGCAGCTACGAAGGCTCGCGCCTTCGCGGGATTGATCCCAGAAACCCTGACTGTTGAGCCGCCGGTGAGGGACAGCGATATCGAGAAAAACGGGAAGCTCTTGTCGATTTCTGCGGGGGCGGCGATCTCAGCAAAGTTGAGATGACGTTGTTGGGGACCGACAATTATGACCCCGGCTTTTTCCAGCCTTAGGCCGCGTAACCTCTTCCCGAGCAGGGACAGAACAACCCCCGAGAACCTACTCCGCTCAACCTGCATGATCAGTGTGTCATCCCCGAGCGCCGAGCGAGGAGAATGGGTGTAAGATGCATGACCTCGATTCGCAAGCCGCATGTCCTGGTGGTCGATGACGACACGTAAGGCGATTTGGACAATCCTCGGGGCGGCGTGCGGGGCGTGATCCCCAGCAAATGTATGTACTAGGGGGTCGCAAGAGCATTCTTCTGGGGCACTCATTCTACTGCTCGGCCGGCGTATCATCCCGACCGTAGCGTCCGAAAGTGGGAGACCTTCATGGCGCACGGCGACCTCGGTGCGAGGGTACCGGGCACCAGCGGTGATCCCGGCGAGTTGACCTGGATCACCGGCGTCGGCGCCGATAACCCGAGAGACGGTGGTGGGACGTCCGGCGCTGGTGATGCGCGGCGACGTGCGGCTGGAGAACAACGGCGGCTTCGTTCAGATGGCACTCGATCTCGCCCGCCCGGAGGTATCGGGGAGCGGCACGCTCGATGCTCGGGGCTGGCGGGGACTCGAGATCGATATTCACGGCGCGCCGCATTCCTACAGCCTGCACGTGCGCACCGCCGACCTCGAGCGGCCATGGCAGTCGTAACGGCTGGAATTTCTGGTGCGACCCGACTGGCAGAGCCTGCCGCTGGTCTTTGCCACATCGCACCGAGGCGCCGCTCAATCTGTCGCGCCTGCGCCGGCTGGGAATAGTGGGTATCGGACGCGCCTTCACGGCCGACCTCGCCGTGGGCGGGGTCCGCTTCTACGGCTGAGCGCTGCGGCGAGCGATTGGCGGTCTCCTCATTGTCCAGAGGCCGTCCTTTGGTCCGGAACAGCGCACTGTTTGACACCGGGAGGCCCGCACGGGCGGTCGTCTTGAACAGCGCGCTGTCGACGTGGGGCGCCGCGGCTGGACCACGTGGGTCCCACCGATGATGTGGTAGTGCAAGGCGCAGATCTTCTAATCATTGCAGGCATGTTACGGCTGTGACACCGTGTGCAGCGCTGCGGATGGGAACTGGGCTGCAAGCTCAGGCCGCATTGGTGTGGGATTTGGGAGCAATAGGGTGCGGGACGAGGCTGATGAAGCCGACGGCCGTGCTGCCGCCTTGGCGCGAGCGGCCGTCGATTCGTTTTTCCAATGCCTTGTGAGAGCGAGGCGCGAGCCCGACGTCTGGGAAAGTTGGCATATACTTGTGGCTTGCCGAGCGCTGGAGCAACGGAGATTTCGAGATGTGGTCCGATGCATCGAGGTGGCTCTGCTGCCAATGAGCCAGCGGTCGCTCGCCATTAACGCGAGAATGAAGCCGTCGGCGGGAATGTCCGCGATTCGGCTGGAGGTGCTGCAGGCCCTGTTCAGCGGCACTCGGTCAGCGAAGGTGGAATCGGTGGCCCTGCATTGAGGCTTTGCCTCGACCATTCAACAGGGAACACCTTCATCGCCTGCCAGCGTCGGCCCTGCATTCGCCCGCCCATCCAGGACCGCCTCCACCGTCGCCGGTGCCAGGAGCGTCAGCCTCAGCACCCGCGAGACGTAGGACGGATTGATTTTCTCCGCCTCCGCGATCTCCTTGATCGTGGCGTACCGGCCGGTCTCCAGCATCTTCTGCCAGCGGAAGGCGCGCGCGATGGCCTTGACGAGGGTGCTAGGGTGCTTTCGACGTAGGGTACGGCAGGCGGCATGGGGGCCTGTCCGGTGCAAGAACGAGCTTGCGCCCGCCGCACTTGCGCACAGTGAACGGGATCTTGATCGTCACGACGGCGTCGCGCTGAGGGTGGCGCCGGCTGTCACGACTGCCACCGACTGGAAGCCCGCCGGCATTAGCGCTTCTTCTTGTCGCCCAGTGCCTCGGCGTGGCTGGCCGCCCCTACGGCCTTGACCAACTCGAATATGCGCTTGCGGACGCGAGCCTCGCGGATCTTGTAGTAGGCCCGCACCAGCTCCAGCGTCTCGCGCTTGATTAGTGGATCCTTCTCCTGCTCAAACGGAGTGGCGGCTTCGCCGAAGACCTTGCGCCCACGACCCGACATTGGCCGGCCCGCCAGCGCATTCGCCGGCATCTCATCGAAGAAATACGATACCGGCACATCCAGCACCTTGGCGAATTCGAACAGCCGGCTCGAGCCGATGCGGTTGGAGCCGCGCTCGTACTTCTGGACTTGCTGAAACGTGAGCCCAACCGCCTCAGCGACCTTCGTTTGGCTCATGCCAAGAAGAGTACGTCGTTGGCGCAGGCGAGCGCCGACGTGAACATCTACGGTGTGTGATTTCGGCATGTCCTCTCGACTCCCGAGATTGCAGTCACTTCCTGACGACGTTTCTAGCCTATCCAAGGTCAATAGTGGTCCTTTGTTGCCGCCAATCAGCCGGGAACGGCTTCATCAACTCGTCCAGAGAGACTGCGGATCGCTCCCGCCCGTTCAGTAGGGTCTCGACCAGTTCCGGTGCCAGCAGCGTCAGCCTCAGCACCCGGCTGACATAGGAGGGATTGATCTTCTCGGCCTTGGCGATCTCCTTGATCGTGGCGTGCCGGCCGGTCTCCAGCATCTTCTGCCACCGGAACGCGCGGGCGATCGCCTTGACCAGCGTGCTGTCGGCGTGGTGCGCCACTGGCGGCATGGGGGCGCCGTCGGGTGCCAACACCAGCTTCTTGCCGCCACGCTTGCGGATCGCGAACGGGACCTTGATGGTCACGACGGCATCGCGCTGAGGCCGTGCGCCGCTCATGCCGCACTCCGCAGCCCGATGCCGCCCAGCTCGTGAACCACCCGTCCGAGGCCCTGCGTGCGGGCTCAGTTCAGGCTGCGTCGGTCCTGACGTCGACTCGGGCCACGAGCAACTGCACGATCCGGGCCTGCTCGGCAGGAAACAGCTCTTCCCAGAGGGGATCGAGCCGCTCCAGCGCCTCGCGGACCGTTGCCTCAGACAATCCCTCGATCTCGGGCCGGGCGGCGCGCCAGGTGGCGACGACAACCTCGGGTGAGCGCAGCAGCGCCCGCAGCTGGTCGACGACAGCAGCCTCGATGGCGGCTGCCGACACGCGGCGGATCGGGCAGGCTTCGACACCGCCCTGCAGCACCGTCTGGCTGACGTAGTAGCGGTAGAGCCGGCCGCCACCTCGGCGCGTGTGGGTCGGGCTCATGGCGCGGCCTGAAGGCCCTTGAGCAGGGCCGGCGTCGCCCCGCCCGGGCCCGGCATGCGCGCAGCCCTGGACGCTCGGAGCGGCCCACTCAAGGTCGTTAACGTCGGCGGCAGGAGCTACGGCGGCGGTGGTGGCGGGCGGCGGCGGAGGTAACAGCAATTTCCTCAGCCTCGGCGGCGGCGGCGGTTTCCAGCATCAAGAGGACGGCATAGTCCCGCCGCCCCAATGCTGTCGTTCGATCGCAACCATCGAAGACCTTCTGAACCTGCACAGCGGACAGATAGGTTGGCAGGTTGGCGAACTTCCATCGCCTGATGGAGGGCACACAACTGGCCAGAGCGTGTGGGTTCAATCCTCTGACGTGAAGGTATCGGAGGAAGGAGCGCAGCGCCCAGCACATCGCCTTGCCGGACTTCGCACTCTGCTCCCGAGCATGACGCTCGACGTAGCGGGTGACGTCCATCTGGCTGATCTTGCCAAGGTCACCCACGGGCACACCTCATGCAGGAATCGGCGCACAACCGGCAAGTGCGGATGATGGCCTTTGGTGTCAGGCCGCGCTCCTTGCACAAGCAATCAGCGAACTCGTCGAAGGTCTGCTCATGCCAAGTGATCGGCGGCAGCGCCGTCGGCCCGATCATGCCTGCGTCGCGCAACACCGACAGCAGCCGCTTCAGCGCCGCCCGGTCGCCACACTGAATGGACAGCTTCCCCGCTCGGTACCGGAGGTACCGCTCGAGCATGGACTCGTTGAGATCCGACAGCTTCGAGCGGCTTCTCCCAATCCAACCCAGGAGATCGCCGACCACTCTGAGGCATCGCCAAGTGCCGTGCTCAGCAAGCCCGTCCTTGGCCATCCACCGAATCGTCGAGGGGCATCCGCGACACCGTCTCGACGAGTTGCTGCCCTGGGCATACCGCGCCGACACCGACCTCACCGACGTGGCCTGAAGACGACGCTTACACTTGAACCAACCTCCAAAAGTCTCTGCAGCCGGGACCGTTCAGGTGTTCAGACAAACCAGCCGTCATCCTGGCAGTCCCACGAGCCGCAATGACGGCGGCGCTCATTAGTCATCGCAATAGTTCCGCTGCACTTGCGTCCTCAAGGCCGGCGGCAATCCGCAGAAAGGTCGTAGCACGAGAGCGATCCTCAGGTCGTGCGTATTGCCAGTTACCTTCGAGCCGGACCTTAAAAAATTCCGGTGACAATTCTTGCCCGGCCTTGAAAGCGGCCTTCGCCGTCTCGACTTCGCCTGCACCAATAAGGCACACAGCCAAGTTGGCACGAGGCGGCAACATTGTCGGCTTGTCGTTGATAGCCAGCCTGGATGAACGAATCCCGTCCTCATATTGTTTTGCGCCGAAGCTGGCAAAGGCGAGCGCACTATGGGTCAGGTGGCTGTGGGGGTCGCGCGGGCTCAGACGCAGGACCCGATTCAAATGCTCGATTGCGCGCTGATATTCACCTATCCCGGCTTCGAGGTCTCCGAGAATTCGCAATATGAACGCGTCGTTTGGATTTATGTCATGAGCACGGCGTGCGTCGGCTAGCGCATCAGGATAGCGATCCAGCTCGCCACCCAAGATGGCCCCTATGCCACGCAGCCCGTAGCCGAGTGCGTCCGTTGGATCTAGCTCGATGGCATGAGCCGCGGCCCACTGGGCTTCACGAATCGCGTGGTCCCGGTCAGGGGCCACTCGAAGAAACAGAGCGGACCCATGGGCTCTGGCTAGGGCATGTAGTGCCCGTATGCAGCCTGGGTCGATCGCCAGTGCCCGCTTGGCCTCGGCAATCGCTTGGTCGATAAGGTGCGGATCAGACCTGTCCCGCGCCTCCAGCTGATGCGCCCAAGCTCGGAGAGCAAGCTCGTACGCGCTTAGGCTGGCTGGCCGGAGGCGGGTTGCCCTTTGTCGTTCAGTCAGGTCGATCTGCAATGCGATCGCACCTACGATTGCGCTGGTGATCTCTTCTTGGACAGCAAAAATGTCGCCTACATTCCTGTCGTAGCGCTCAGCCCATACAGGCGTCTGGCTAAGCGCATCGGTTAGATGACTGGTAACGCGCACGCGATCACCAGACTTTCGAATGCTACCATCGAGCAGGTAGCGGACGCCCAGCTCTTTGCTTACCTGTTTGAGGTCTGCATATTTGCCTTTGTATGAAAAGGACGAGTTCCGGGCGATAACGAAGAGCGAGTGAAATCGCGACAGCTCTGTGATGATGTCTTCCGTAATGCCGTCGGTGAAGTACTCCTGTTCCCGATCGCCGCTCAGGTTCTGGAACGGCAGGACCGCGATCGACGGCTTATCCGGCAATGTCGGCGCATCGGCTGCACCCTGGCGGTCAGTTTGTTGTCCTTCTGCCATCTCGGCCGTCATCACGGGCCAATCGGCAATCTCCCACCGCACCTTGTGAGCCTGCATAGGCCGGTCGATGTTCTTGAGCGCCAGTATGCCGAGGTCGTCGAACGTCGCCTTTATCCGGCCCGCGGTGGCCTCATGCACGGCGCCGGATATTGTGATGCCTCCTGGTGGTGCCTCGGCCTCCAAACGGGCCGCTACATTGACGCCGTCCCCGTAGAGATCATCGCCCTCCACGATCAGGTCGCCCAAATGAAGGCCTATCCGAAAGACCAGCCGCTCCGCCTCCGGCCGCTCGGCCTCGCTCTCGGCCATCGCCTGCTGGAACTCGATGGCGGCTGAGAGCGCCTCGACCGCACTCCCGAACTCGAGCAGGGCCCCGTCACCTGTCAGCTTGACGATACGGCCGCCCCTTCGATCCAGCACCGGCTGCAGCAGTTCCGCCCGTACCTGCCGCAAGCGTGCGACCGTGCCCGCCTCGTCGCGGCCCATCAGCCGCGAGTAGCCCACGACGTCAGCGGCCACGATGGCTGCCAGCCTACGTTGCTCGCGCCCGGTCAATGCTCCTCCCCAATCGGCTGGGATCGTAAGGACGGTGTCGAGGGTGCATCTATGCCGCCTCCAAAGCTTTCCACGGGGGCAACCCATATCGCCACGCCGGACACGAGCGGCGGAAGGTGGACAAAGCACATAACTTTGCCAGAATTATGCAATGCAAAAGCCGTCGGCGCCACGGATCAAGTGGGTAGGTGTTTACGCTCTCGCAGTTGCGCTGCTGCCTGCAGCTGTGGGGGCCCAGCAGGCGGCAGGATCAGGCCCGCGGTTCCGCACTGATGGACCAGACATGGCAATTTGGAGCCGCGGCGGGCTCTTTCCGAATTGCCCCGGGCTAACGTACCTCGACGACAAAGCCTGCCGTGTTGCCGCCTTCAGCGATTTCGGAAAGCTATTTCCGTCACGCAAGGTGCCTGCACCTCCTCAACCTTCCCATCTGAAGCGTGCTGCCAGTGAGCTGCAGGTCGGTTATCAGATCGCCGGTAAGCAGCTCACAATCGGTGACTATCTGAACCGATATCCCGTCACCGGCTTTCTGGTCGCCAAAGACGATACGATCCTCTTCGAACGCTACCAGTATGGTCGCACGGACAAGCACACACTGACGTCGTTCTCGATGGCCAAGACGATCACCGGCCTGCTGGTCGGCCTCGCCTTGGAGCGGAAGGCCATTCGCTCCATCGACGATACCGCTGACGTCTATGTGCCCGAACTCAAGGGCACCGAGTATGGCCGCACACCCCTTCGGGCTCTTTTGCAGATGGCGTCGGGAGTGAAGTTCTCCGAGGCCTACGGCGACCGATCAAGCGATATCTATACGCTGGCACGGCTCACACTCGAGCAGGACCCGGTCGGGATAGTCGGGGCACTCCCCCGCTTCAACACACGACTTCATCCACCTGGAGAATGGTTCAACTATTCCTCGGCGGAGTCACTCGTGCTGGGGCTCGTTGTTGCCCGCTCCATGCGACGGAGCATCTCCGAGCTCACATCGGAGCTGCTTTGGCGGCCGCTCGGCGCCGAGGCCGATGCCAGCTGGAACGTGGATGCACGGGGCCAGGAAGTCACCTACGCCTATTACAACGCAGTCGTGCGGGACTGGGCGCGCCTCGGCCTGATGTTGGCGCATCGCGGAGAGTGGGCCGGCCAGCGCATCGTGCCCGAAAGGTGGGTCACGGAGGCCACCACGGTACAGCCCGGCTGGCCCTCGCCGGTGTACGGCTACCATGTCTGGATCTCTCACCTGAACCGGAATGCCTTCTACCTCATGGGCTTGCGCGGACAGTTCGTGACCGTCAATCCAACGCTGCGCTTGGTTATCGTCCAGACGTCGCTCGATACCAACGAGTTCCAGACTGAGGAATTTACTGCCCTGACCGTTGCGATACGCGAGCTGCTGAGGTGATTTGGAAAGCAAGCGTGGAGCTCCAGCGGGGTGGTGCATGTATCGGTCCCACGCACCGTGTATATGGTCCGAATGCACTTGATGAAGGAGCTGAATGGCGAGGGGCTATTGGGTTTGTATCCGCGGATGTGTCGATCCGAAGGTGACCTGCGCCCCAGTCCACGTCGGCTGCGAGAGTGAACGCTGGCGCATTGCTGCAGTGAAGCGAGCAACGCTGAACTCTGTCGTGATCGCGACCACACCTCCACCGCCCCTCGTAGCTGCTACGCCGATGCCCGATGTGCTGGACTGTGGGCGTGATTGAAGCCTCGCGATTCAACCGCTGAACTTGCTGACCGGACAGGGCTGCAATACCGTTGCGACTGAACGAGAACGAGGTCTTCTGTGAAGGACGATCGCCGTCGGGGTTCACGAAGCTGGGGTAGGGTGCGTACTGGGCTTGCGCTGGCATTGGTGGTGTTCGCGGTTCGGACTGTGGAGGCCGCGGACGTAAAGGCGGTGCTTGATGCGAAGGACGTCGGCACCGTCTGGTTTGCCTCGGCAGGTACCTTGACCCGGCCCAACTTGCTGACCGCGTACCGGAGCGGCCCTCCGACCACCTTGTCGGGGTGGCTCGAGCTGCCGGAAGGCGCCGGACCATTTCCGGCGGTGGTGCTGGCGCACGGTTGCAACGGCATCACCCAAAGCGACGAGGCTTGGGCTGCGGCGCTGCGCGAATGGGGCTATGCCACTTTCCTGCTCGACAGCTTCCTCGGACGCCGAGTGGTCGAAGTCTGCAGGGACCCCTTTAGGCTGACTGGCACCCAGCGCGTGCCCGATGCCTATGGCGCCCTCGCCGTCCTTCAGACGCACCCGTTGCTCGATTCGGGGCGCATGGCGCTGCTGGGCTTCTCACATGGAGGCAGTCTGACGATGGTCGCCGCGACGCAGTGGGCTAAGCAGACCTTCGTGCCTTCAGGCCGAACGGGGTTCCGCGCCTTTCTGGCGTTCTATCCCTCATGCAACGCCGAGTACCCCGAGGCGCGAGCGGTGTCGGCACCACTGCGCCTGCACATCGGCGAGGCGGACGATTGGACGCCGGCCTCACCTTGCGCCGCACGGGTGCACTGGCTCCAGGCCGGCGGGTACGATGCGGACATCGTCCTCTATCCAGGTGCCGCGCACGCCTTCGACGTGCCGGGGCTTGGTGAGCGCTACCTGCCGCAGGTCGACAACGGCTCCGACTGTTTCGTCCATGGACCAAGCGTGCTTGGTCCCTTCAGCGGCTTGGCCAGCGGCTGCCTACGCAAGGGCGCCCATATCGGTGGCAATTCTGCCGCTCTCGAAGCCGCGCGCAGCAATGTCCGACGGCAACTGGCGGACTTGCTGCGAGACACCGACAGAGGCGTCTCCGATAGACGACCTTCCCGATAGTAGTAGGCTGCGGCTAGGGATGCCGACGTGCCAACCTACATCAGATCCCTGCAGAGCGCTCTGATTTGAGCGTGGCCGCGGCGCCTTCCTGGAGAAACGCGAGGTGCTCAGCGGGCAGCCGGTGCTGCAGGCCCTGTTCAGGGGCACTCGGCCAGCGAAGGTGGAATCGGCGGCCCTGCATTAAGGCGGCTTTGCCTCGACCATTCCACCGGAAACACTTTCATCGCTTCCGCCAACGTCGGCGCCGCCCTCGCCCGCCCATCGAGGATGGCCTCCACCGTCGCTGGCGCCAACAGCGTCAACCTCAACACCCGGCTGACGTAGGACGGATTGATCTTCTCGGCCTTGGCGATTTCCCTGATGGTCGCGTATCGGCCAGTCTCCAGCATCTTCTGCCAGCGGAAGGCCCGGGCGATCGCCTTGACCAGGGGGCTGTCGACCTGGGGCGCCGCCGGTGGCATGAGTGCGCCGTCCGGCGCCAGGACCAGCTTGCGACCGCCCCGCTTGCGGACAGCGAAGGGGACCTTGATGGTGACGACAGCGTCGCGCATCGGCCGTGCGCCGCTCATGCCGCCCTCTGCATACCGATGCCGTCAAGCTCGTGGACCACCCGTCCGAGGCCCTGCGTGCGGAGGTGCAGTTCGAGCCCGTCGGTCCTGACATCGACGCGAGCCACGAGCAGCTGCACGATCCTCGCCTGCTCGGCCGGGAACAGCTCCTCCCAGAGGGGATCGAGCTGCTCCAGGGCCTCGCGGACCGCCGTCTCGGACAAGCCCTCGATCTCAGGCCGTGCGGCGCGCCAAGTGGCGACGACGACATCAGGCGAGCGGAGCAGCGCCCGCAGCTGGTCGACGACGGCAGCCTCGATGGCGGCCGCGGGTACGCGCCGGATCGGGCAGTTCTCGACACCGCCCTGCAGCACCGTCTGGCTGACGTAGTAGCGGTAGAGCCGGCCACCGCTGCGGCGCGTGTGGGTAGGGCTCATGGCGCGGCCGGTGGGCCCAAACAGCAGGCCCTTGAGTAGTGCCGGCGTCTCGGCGCGTGTGCGACAAGCGCGAACGCGAGGGCTTTCTTGCAAGATGCTGTGCACCTTGTCCCACAGGGTCTGGTCAATGATGGCTTGGTGCTCGCCTGGATACGCAGTGCCCTTGTGAACGGCGAGACCGGCGTAGGTTCGATTGTTCAGCACCTTATATATGTAGCCCTTGTCGATCGGCTTGCCGGGCCGTCTGCGCACGCCCTCGACATTGAGAGCCTGCGCCAGTGCCGTCGCCGATCCCAGCTTCACGAAGCGCTGGAATATCATGCGCACAGTCGCGGCCTCGGCGTCGTCAATCACCAGCTTCCGGTTCTCGACTCGGTAGCCCATGGGCACAAACCCGCCCATCCACATGCCGCGTTTACGGGACGCGGCGACCTTGTCGCGGATGCGCTCGCCGATGACCTCTCGCTCGAACTGGGCGAAGGACAGCAGCACGTTCAGCGTCAGCCGGCCCATGCTGGTGGTCGTGTTGAACGATTGCGTCACACTGACGAATGTCACGCCGCGCCGGTCAAACACCTCGACCAGCCTGGCGAAATCCATCAGCGACCGGCTCAAGCGGTCGATCTTGTAGACGACCACGACGTCGACCCTGCCGGCCTCGATGTCGGCCAGGAGACGCTTTAGGGCAGGCCGTTCGAGTGTGCCACCGGAGAAGCCGCCGTCGTCGTACTGGTCAGCCAGCTCAAGCCAACCCTCGGCCCGCTGGCTGGCAATGTAGGCGCTGCAGGACTCTCGTTGGGCGTCGAGCGAGTTGAACTCCATGTCGAGCCCTTCCTCGGTCGACTTGCGCGTGTAGATGGCGCAGCGCAGCTTGCGGACGAGAGGTTTCTTCATGCCGCGCTCCGCCGATTCCTCAGACCGAAGAACAACAAGCCGTTCCAGCGAGTGCCCGTGATCGCCCGCGCGATCGCCGACAGCGACTTGTACGGCCGCCCCTGCCACTCGTAGCCGTCCTGCAGCACCGTCACGGTGTGCTCGATGCCTTGGTACTGGCGCAGCAACCGGGTGCCGGCGATCGGCCGGTCGCTGCCGCGCACCCGCCGCACGGCGATGTTGCCACCGTCGAGTTGCTCGCCCAGCCGCTCGAGCCGGCGCACCGTCTCCGGCTTGAGCCCGCCGTAGGCTAGCTCCTGGATCCGATACGCCAGCCGGCTCTCCAGGAAGCGCCGATTGTACGGCGGAGGCGGCGTCTCGAAGAGGGCCTGCCACTGCTCCTTCAGCTCAGGTGTCGCCATCGATTTGAGCGCCGCGACGCGAGCCAAAACTGTGTCGTGTTCCTTCATGCCGTTCTCCGTCTGGGGGCGTCGGCATGACCGCTTCGGTCGGGCAGGAAGTCGACCGAACTGTCTCCGTAGTCGGCAGATAGAGGACTGGACTTCCGGGCGTGGAGGCGCATGAGGCCTGCGGCCAGGATGTCCGCGATCTCTGCCAGGCGTTCGGCGGAGGTGAGGTGGTCCGGCGCGACAGGGCAGGGACGGGCGTGGCTGTGGACCATGGCGACAATTCGAGCGCTTTGCGGTCCCCGAAAGCTACCCAGCTCGAACGGAAACGATAGCGGAATCAATTGCTTAACGTGCTTCTGAGTAAACAAAGGAAGCCTAGCGAAGTTGTTCACAGGGGGTGCGTTTGACTTCGCACCGCATGAGAACAATCATAGAACATTGTTTGTGGATAATTCGGCTGCGGTTCCTGCCGCGGTCACCTCTTCGGGGATCACCCATGCAATTGGCCGTACGTAAGGTCGACGCCGCATTGATCGAACCGGATGTGGGACAGGCTCATCATCGGATCCTCAGCCTGGCCGTGACCGGCGGCTTCCTCGATGGCACGCGGTTGGAGTTCAGTGACGGGCTGAATTGCATCATCGGCGGCCGCGGCACCGGCAAGACCACCGCGCTGGAATTCATCCGCTACATCCTCGGCATGATGCCAGATGTCGCCGACGGCCGACCGCGGTCGCGGGCGATCGAGGGCCACGTGCGCGGCAATCTCGGAAGCGGCACGATCCACCTCGAGGTCGAGACCCGCCACGGCACCCGCTATCGCGCCGAGCGGCCGTGGGGAGACGATGTGCAGGTGCTCGACGGTGACGGCGAGCCAATTCCGATCTCGCTGGATCGCGATCTGGTGTTCAAGGCCGACATCTACAGCCAGAACGAGATCGAGGAGATCGCGACCAACCCCCGCTTCCAGCTGTCGCTGATCGACAAGTTTGCCGAGGAAGCGATCCGCGAGGCGACGGCTGACATTCAGAAGGCGAGGCGACAGATCGAGCAGAGCGCTCTGGACCTGCGCCACCTCGACCACAGGATTCGCGAGATCGAGGACGTCATTCCCGAGATCGAGGTCGTGGGCAAGCGCCTGCAAGAGATGCAGGTGGTCGAGGGCGAGGACGCCGACCTCATCAATACCGCCCACGCCCACAAAGCCCTGCGGTCGCGCGAGACGGAGATGATCGCCGACCTGCGCACAGCCGTGGCGTCAGCCGGCACCGGCTTTCGGCGGTTTGTCGACGCGGTTGCCGAGAACTGCGCGCAAGCGATCGGGGAGGGCGTTCGCGAGGGACCCAACGAAGCTCTGTTCGAGGAGCTGGAAACCGCGGCGTCGGAGTTCGTGGACGCTTTCCGTGCGGCCCTGCCTGAGTTCCAGTCACGGTGTACTGCTCTCACGAGCCGGCTTGACGATGTGGCAGGCCGGCTTGCCGCAGATCATGTCCGGCAGGAGCAACACTACCGCGATGTCATCGCCCGGTCGGCGCAGGAAAAGCAGAGAGCGTCCGAGCGGGCCAAGCTGCAACAGCGCCATCTGATGCTGACCAAGGCGCGCCATGAACTGGATGGCCTGATCCGGAAGCGCAAGAAGCTGGAGACGGCACACCGACAGATGAACGTCAGGCTCTCCGAGTTGCGAGACTGTCGCTTCCAAGTGCGTAAGCAGGTCGCCGAGCGGCTCTCCAGGGCCCTCGCGCCCACCATCAGGGTCTTCGTCACCCAGGCGGGAGACCGCTCGGGCTACGAGGCGTTGCTCAAGGACCTGCTCAAGGGCTGCGGCCTGCAGTACAACCGCATTGCCGCCCGCATCGTCGAGAACTTGTCACCGGAGGAGCTGTCGCGGATCGTCCGCAAGGGCGACGCGACGCGCCTGGCCGAGGACGGCGGGATCGCTGCCGACCAGGCCGCCCGGATCGTCGGTCACCTGCAGGAGAGCGACCAGATCGGCAGGCTGGAGACGGTCGACCTCGACGACGAGCCGCTGATCTCCCTCAAGGATGGCGCCGACTACAAGAACTCGGCGGATCTTTCGACTGGCCAGCGGTGCACCGTCGTGCTGCCGATCTTGCTGTTGGAGAGCGAGCGGCCGCTGCTGATCGACCAGCCGGAAGACAATCTCGACAACGCCTTCGTGTACGACACGATCGTGAAGAGCCTGCGCAATGCCAAGGGCGGCCGTCAGCTGATCTTCGTGACGCACAATCCCAACATCCCCGTTCTCGGCGAAGCGGACCGGGTGTTCGTGTTTGCCTCCGACGGCCGGCAGGGCTCGGTCTCGCACAGGGGCACGGTGGAGGACGTGAAGGCGCAAATCGAGCATCTGCTGGAAGGCGGCAAGGAGGCGTTCGTCCTGCGCATGCACAAGTACGGCCATTGAGTCGTGGCCGTGACGGAAGATGAAGAGGGCGACCTGCTGGCGGACCTCGATGCGGCCGACTGGGCCAGAGTGCGCGACGGCGTCGAGCAGGCTGGGAACTGGTTGAGGACGCGACAGGTCGACGATGTCCTGAAGGCCGAGCTCGTCCAGCGCCTGCTGCATCTGGCGTCGCATCCGAAGTGGGAGGTGCGTAAGGCGATTGCTCATGCGGTGCTGTTCCTCCGTCACGAATCCTTTCATGCGGTGATTGCTCGCATCGTCGAGGACGAGAATGTCTGGGTGCGCGAGACGGCCAGGAAGACGTTGCAGCGGCGGGATGGCCTAGTCCGCGCCGACAGCCACACCGACAATCGCGGCGAGGAGATCCTCGGCATGCTGGCAGCCCTGGAGACGCGCTACGGGGCGCGGGCCCAGCGGGCGGCGCTTAATGTCGCGGACCGACTGAACCATCGCTTCGTGCGCGAGGCGTACCACGAGATAGTGCGCATCATCTCGCCGATCGATGCGTCGTTGCTCAATCTCGAAAGGCAGCTCGCGGCGCTCAGCGTGCCGGGCGAGACGCTTGCGCATGCCCGGCGTGCTCGCGAACGGGTCGTTCTGGTCACGGACTTCCTCGCAAACCTGCGGGAGTTCACCACGCAGACGCCTGCCGAGTTCACGGTGGAGGCGCTGCATCCCATCGTGATGGAAGCGGTCGATCTCGCGCTCGGTCACATGGAGGGGCCGGTGATCGCCGTCGAGGTGCACCAGACCGTGAGCCGCGCCTTGAAGATCGACGCCAACCGATCACGTCTCCTGCAGGCTCTCATCAATATCGTGGTCAACGCCGTCGAAGCCTGTGCCGATCTCGAGCGACAAGGGATGCTGACCATCTCGGCCGCAGCCGAGGCGGACACGCATGTGCGGATTGTCATCTCCGACAACGGGTGTGGCATGGGCGGGGAGGCGCTTCGCGACTGTGTCCTGCTCTACAGCTCGGGCAAGCCCGGCGGCATGGGCTTCGGCCTGCCGCTCGCCAAGAAGATCATCGAGATAGACCATCACGGCACGCTGTCGATCGAGAGCCGCATGGGTGAGGGCACCGTCGTGGCGATCGTGCTGCCCGTCGATCAGGCGACCTGCGAGGAGTAAGCTTCATGGTCCAGAGTCACACCGCGCTCATCGTCGAGGACGAGCCGGAGATGGCGGCGGAAATCGCCGATCTGCTGCGCTCCTTCGGACATGGCCATATCCATGTCGAGAGCCTGGCTGACGCTCGGGCGGCCCTTGATCGAGGTGGGTTTTGCTACGTGCTGCTCGACTTGCAGATAAAGGCAGACAGCCAGTCAATCAAACCGCGTGTTGAATACGGAATGGCTGTGCTTCGCGAGATCCGACAGCGCTATCCCGTCCACGGTCCCCAGGGCACACACCTGATGCCGATCATCGTGATCAGCGGCAACGGTAAGGAGCCGCACGATATCATCGGCGCGTTCAGAGACGGCATCGATGACTTCATTCTCAAGCCGCTGGGTGTGCATGGTCAGGACGTCGGTGCACAGATTGAACGGTGCCTGCGGAAGGCCGGCCGGATCGAACATGACAAGTGTGAGGAGCGCACTGCTGAGGCCGGGGGCGAGGCTGGCAAACGCACAGGCAACGGGTGTTTCGCGCATTCACCCGACTACTCACAGGTATCTTTCAACGGAGCGACCTACCTGTTCACGGGCGCGATTCAGCGGTCTGCAGTTCGCTGTCTTCACGCGGCTGCGCAAACGAAGCAGCCCTGGCTCCCTGGGAAGATCTTGTTGAAGGACGCCGGCTCGACCGATGCCAACCTTCGCATGGCCAACCTCTTCCGTCGCCATCCAGCGTGGGGTGCCGTGATCCAGTCCAATGGTCGTGGGCAGTATCGGCTTAGAACAGAGTAACCCCGCGCACATATTGGCGGGCATCGTCGCCGATGATATTCGAGGGTTTGTAGCAGATGTAGGACAGTTCCGATTGAATCCACCGCCACGCTTTCCGGTACATCCTCTCCAACGGCCTGTGGATAACATTATCTAAAACCAGAGTAGTTCTGCGTAAAGCTATCCATCAGCCATCCGTTACCCATCCATCAGCCATCCATCACCGATCCATCACCGCTCCGCCAGCAAAATTATTTTGAATCGGTCATCCTCTCCGCAGGTGTTTAACCCGTAAAGGAGAGGATGAAATGCCGGTACGGCATCTCACCCAAGACGAGTTGGCGAAGCGTTGGCGGATCAGTCCGCGCACGCTCGAGCGGTGGCGCTGGCTGCGGCTCGGACCTCAGTACCTCAAGATCGGCGGCCGCGTCGTATACTCGCTCGAAGACGTCGAGAACTTCGAGGCAGCAAAGCGCGCGGAGACGCAGCTGTGAGCGCGCTCACCTACTCACCGGTGCGCGGCCGCGACAGGTCGAAGCCGACGCGTGAAAAGCCAGCTCCGTGGCTTCTCGTCAACGCGGTCCAGTTCTGTGCGTGGATCGCGCAGGCCCAACCGGGCGACCGCCTCGAGTACCACCGCGGCTTGCTGGCAATGGACGCCAACGTCGAGAGCGGCGAGTCCACGACCGGCCAGCAGCGTGAGCTGAACCGCGTCGCACGACGGGCCTGGTGGGCGGCCGAACAGGGGCTGGTGCACCTGGTCCAGCGCCGCAACGGCCCCGACGACTTCTCCTACCTCGCGATCGCGCGGCTGAACGCTGAGGAGATTCCCCAGCCCCTGTCATCGGTTCTCTTGAAGGAGATCACATCGTGATTATCGACACCAATCACCCACACCTCGATGACGCCAGGCATATGCCGATCGGCGAGATTGCCCAGCTGCCAGTGGACCACCTGGCTCTGCTCCAGGAGGAGGCCGCGGGTGCCCTCGATGCCAGCAAAGAACTGAAGGAGTGGATCGACGCAGCGATCGTGCTGCGTTTTGCCGACCAGGTTGCTACCCGGCGCCGCGAGGCCGGCAAGGATACCGGTACGGTGCGCTTCGCGCAGGACGGCGTCACCGTGGTCGCGGATCTGCCGAAGAAGGTCGAGTGGGACCAGCGCCTCGTTGCCGGTGTCGTCGAGCGCATCCGCGCCAGCGGCGAGGACCCCGCCCAGTACGTTGAGACCATCATCAAGGTACCGGAGCGCAAGTACACCGCCTGGCCCGAGAACATCCGGGCGGCGTTCGCGCCGGCGCGCACCGTCAAGACGGGCAAGCAGAGCATCACGCTCCAGCTCATGGAGAGCGGACGATGAGCCTGCGCATTGTCACGGCCGACGAACGGTTGGCCGAACCTCGTGGCGTGAAGGCTTGCATTCTCGGCAAGAGCGGCGAAGGAAAGACGTCCCTGCTGTTCAGCCTGCCTGCTCGGACGACGCTGTTTGCTGATCTCGAAGCCGGTGACCTCGCGGTCCAGGATTGGCCTGGTGCCACGATCCGCTTGCGGACCTGGCAGGAGTGCCGCGACTTCGCGGTCTTCATCGGCGGGCCCAATCCGGCGCTGCGCGACGACCAGCCCTACTCGGCGGCCCATCACGCGGCGGTCGTCGCCGAATACGGCGCGTCGCTGTCGCTGGAAGCCTTCGACACGATCTTCATCGACAGCATCACGGTCGCTGGACGTCTCTGCTTCCAGTGGTGCCGGGGCCAGCCCGAGGCGTTCGCCGAACGGACCGGCAAGGCCGACATCCGCGGCGCCTACGGACTTCATGGTCGCGAGATGCTGGCCTGGTTGACGCACCTGCAGCACACGCGGGGACGCAATGTGATCTTCGTCGGCATCCTCGACGAGAAGCTCGACGACTTTAGCCGCCGCGTGTTCAGCCCGCAGATCGAGGGCAGCAAGACCGGGCTCGAGCTGCCCGGCATCGTCGACGAGGTTCTGACGCTCACCCAGATCAAGGGCCAGGACGGCAACCCGTTCCGCGCCTTCGTCTGCCAGACGCTCAACCCTTGGGGCTACCCCGCCAAGGATCGCAGCGGCCGGCTGGAGCTGCTGGAGGAGCCGCACCTGGGGCGCCTGTTCGAGAAGATCCGCGGCCCTCTGCGTCCGTCATCGGAGCGCCTGTCTTACGCCTTGCCGGCCACAACGGCCGACGTTTCCCCGACCACCACCGCCACCACGAGGAGCTGATCCGATGGCATCCTGGAACGACTACAACGACGCCCAGCAGAACGCTGCCCTGATTCCCAAAGGCACACTGGCCAGGGTTCGCCTAACCATCCGGCCCGGTGGCTTTGATGATCCCAGCCAGGGCTGGACCGGCGGCTACGCGACGCGTGGCGTCAGCGGCGCGGTGTACATCAACGGCGAGTTCACGATTCTCGAAGGCCCGTACGCGCGGCGCAAGATCTTCACCCTGATCGGCCTGTACAGCCCCAAGGGGCCGGACTGGGCGAACATGGGCCGTAGCTTCGTACGGGGCATGCTGAACTCGGCCCGCGGCATCTCGGACAAGGACATCTCGCCCCAGGCCCAGGCGGCACGACGCATCTCCGGGTTCGCCGACCTCGACGGGCTCGAGTTCGTGGCCCGCATCGATGTCGGCACCGACGCCAATGGCGAGGCAAAGAACGAGATCCGCGCAGCCGTGACGCCCGATCACAAGGGTTACGCGGCGATCGCCGGAGGGCAGCCCGCCGCGGCGCCGACCTATGCCCCGCTGCCTGCGTCCGTCGCGCCATCGGCACCGGCCGCGCCTGCCGCCGGCGTACGGCCGACCTGGGCCCGGTGAGGCGCGGCATGTTGCTCCGTCCCCGCCAGAAGCTCTTCGTCGAGCGCAGTCTTCATGCGCTCGGCGAGCACGGCAATACTCTGGGAATCGCCCCGACAGGTGCGGGAAAGACCGTCGCGCTTTCTGCCGTTGCAGGGCAGCTCGTCGGCGGTACCGCGGCGAAAGCCGCCGTGCTGGCCCATCGCGACGAGCTGACCGCGCAGAACCGCGACAAGTTCCGCCGCGTCAATCCCGGCATCGGCACGTCCGTCGTCGATGCCTCGTCCAAGTCCTGGGCCGGGCAGGTCACCTTCGCCATGGTGCCGACGCTGACCCGGTCGAAGAACTTGCAGGCCATGCCGGCCCTCGACCTGCTGGTGATCGACGAGGCGCACCACGCCATCGCCGACAGCTATCAGCGGGTCATCGACCGGGCCCTGCAGCTCAACCCGGAGTGCCGGATCTACGGCGTGACCGCCACGCCGAACCGGGGCGACAGGCGCGGGCTGCGGGCCGTGTTCTCCAATGTCGCCGACCAGATCAGGCTGGGCGAGCTGATCCAGGCCGGCAACCTGGTGCCGCCGCGCACCTTCGTGATCGACGTCGGCGTGCGCGAAGAGCTGTCGCGAGTGAAGAAGGTCGGCGACGACTTCGACATGGCCGAGGTGGGCCGGATCATGAACCAGCGGCCGGTTACCGACGCCGTCGTCACCCACTGGCGCGAGAAGGCCCACGATCGGCAGACCGTTGTGTTCTGTTCCACCGTGGCGCACGCCGAGGCCGTCGCGGGTGCGTTCAACGCGGCAGGCGCTTCTGCAGTCATGGTCACCGGCGAGATGCCAGACACCGAGCGCCGGGCCGTCCTGGCGGACTATGCCTCGGGCGAGGCGCGGGTGATCGTCAACGTCGCGGTGCTGACCGAAGGCTGGGACCATCCGCCGACCAGCTGCGTGGTCCTGCTGCGGCCCAGCTCGTTCAAGTGCACCATGATCCAGATGGTCGGTCGCGGCCTGCGCACGGTGAACCCGCAGGAGCACCCGGGTGTGGTCAAGTCCGACTGCATCGTGCTCGACTTCGGGATCTCGTCGCTGCTGCATGGTTGCCTGGAGCAGGACATCGACCTCGACGGCCATCAGGGGCAAGGCGAGGCGCCAACCAAGGTCTGCCCGTCGTGCGAAGCCGAGGTGCCGCTCGCGGTGATGGTCTGCCCGCTCTGCGGCCATGCCTTCGGGTCGGGCGGGAGTGGGGGACCCGAGGCGATCGACACCTTCATCATGACGGAGATCGACCTCCTGAAGCGGTCGAGCTTCCAGTGGTGCGATCTCTTCGGTGATAATGCCGCGTTGCTGGCCAACGGCTTCAACGCCTGGGGCGGCGCGTTCTTCCTGGCCGGCCGCTGGCACGCCGTCGCTGGCGCCAAGCACCTGCCGCCGCGGCTGATCGCGGTCGGCGATCGTACTGTCTGCCTGGCGGCCGCCGATGACTGGCTGAACGAGCACGAGACCGACGAGTCGGCGCACAAGTCCAAGGCATGGCTGAGGGAGGCACCGACGAATCGGCAGCTCGCCTACCTGCCGCCGGAGTGCCGGATGGACTACAGCCTGACCCGCTATAAGGCTTCCGCGCTTCTCACCTTCCGCTTCAATCGCGGCGTCATCCGGTCGTTGGTCCTGAACGCTGCGGCACCGTCCCTGGAGCAAGCGGCATGACATGCGCAATCCCGTCGCTCCCTGCGCCGTCTGCGCGCGCTCCTCGCGAGGCTTCGGCTGGTTCGATCCGACCAGCCAGAGGCCACCCCGGCCCAGCGTGGCCTTCTGCAGCATGTCCTGCCAGGCGTTCTGGACGGCCTTGGCGCGGAGGTCTTTCGACATGGTTGATCTGACCGAGCAGGAACAGGCCGCCATTCGCGCCGCGCTGCGGCCCGTGGCCGAGATCATGGAGGAGATCGGCTGGGAGACGCGCCTGATCGAGCTCACCGAGCCGCAGGTGCTGACGCTGATCGAGGTCGCAGTCGGCGGCTTCCAGGACGCCATGCACGCCACTGCCCGCAACGACACCAGCCCGGAGATCCCCTTCTGATGCTGGACTTCAACAGACGCGGGCATACCGCTGCCCACATCAACGGCGCCATCGACGTAGCGCTGGTCACGCAGGATGCCGCGCAGGCGCCGCGGACCTATCTCGGTGGTTCGCGCCTGGGTCATCCCTGCGAGCGCGCGCTGCAGTTCGAGTTCACCGACACCCCGAAGGACGAGGGCGCGGGGTTCGACGGGCGCATCCTGCGCGTCTTCGCCATGGGCCACGCGCTGGAAGACCTCGCGGTCGACTGGCTACGCCGGGCCGGCTTCGATCTGCGCACCCGCACGGAGGGCGAGGGACAGACCCGGCAGTTCGGCTTCTCTGTCGCCGGGGGCCGGATCCGCGGGCATGTCGATGGCGTGATCCTCGACGGACCGTCAATCCCGGGTCTCGGCTTCCCAGCGCTCTGGGAATGCAAGACCATGAACGCCAAGTCCTGGCGGGCGACGTCGAGCAAGGGCGTCACGCTGTCCAAGCCGATCTATGCCGCCCAGATGGCAATCTACCAGGCCTACATGGACGCCGCGATCCCGGGCGTCGCGGGCAACCCGGTGCTGTTCACCGCCATCAACAAGGACACCGCCGAGCTGCATCACGAGCTGGTGCCGTTCGATGCGGACCTCGCCCAGCGCATGAGCGATCGCGCCGTACGTGTCCTGCGCGCCACCGATGCTGGCGAGCTGCTGCCGCGCATCGCCACTGCGCCGGACTTCCACGAGTGCCGATTCTGCCCGTGGTCTCAGCGCTGCTGGAGCCTGCCGGCATGAGCGACGACAACGTCATCCACTTCAACCCCTGGGGCGACTTCAACGACGCCCCGGCGCAGGCGGACCCCTTCGGCGCGGAGCCTGACCCCGAGCAGATCGCGGTCTTCCTCCAGGTCGTGTTCGGCTATTGCGAGGGCTGGGTGCCGCTGCGCGGGTTCGTCGACAAAGGGCAAGGGCTCGACGGCCGTCCGCACAATGTCTGGGTCGAGGCCGACGGCGCGCTGCTGGAGAAGGCAATTGCCTTCGCCGGCTGGGCGGCGCGGGAAGGCGCGGCCGTCTACGTGGTGCCCGGCACCGTCGCCGAAAGCGGCAAGGCCCGATCGGCCGACGTGCGCCAGATGCAGACCGTGCTGGTCGATCTCGACGCCGGCGACATCGCGGCCAAGCTCGACCACCTGGTCCGGCACCTCGGCGACCCGACGCTGATCGTCGAGAGCGGCGGGCGCACCGCCGATGGCCTCGACAAGCTGCATGTCTGGTGGCGGCTCAGCGAGCCGGCCGAGGGCGAGGACCTGGCGCTGCTGTGCCGGCTGCGCGGCGACATCGCGGTCAAGGTCGGCGGCGATACCCACTTCCGCTCGGCGCACCAGCCGATCCGGATGGCGGGCTCGGTTTATCACAAGAACGGCGTCCGGCGCCTGGTCACCATCCGCCGCCACGATCCCGCCAAGGAGATGCATCTGCAGGAGTTTGCGGAGCGCGTCGGCGCCATGCCGCCACTGCCCGGTGTCGGGGCAGAGCCGCAGCCGTCGGCCAGCAAGCCGTCGATCGATGCCGTGCTCACGACGCCGGTGCACGAAGGGGGCGAGGATGCCTGGACGCGGTTCCAGGGCGCCAGCGCCGCCATCGGTCACTTCATCCGCCTGGTCCACGACGGCTGCATGACCGGCGAGGAGGGATGGGAGGCAATTTGCCAGTACAACGCCGCCATGTTGAGGCCTGCATGGCCGCTGGAGCGGCTGAAGGCCGAGGCCGACCAGATATGGCGCCTGCATGAGGATCGCCACGGCCCTGCCCTGGAGCGACTTGAACGGCCGGTTCCATCGGAGATCCCGGCCTACACGCTGGGCGCGCTGCTCGACGATGCGAGCCCGATGCCCGAGGACCTCATCGCACCGCGGCTGCTCACGCCTGGTGGCATGCTGGTGCTCGGCGGCGCGCCGAAGGTCGGCAAGAGCGACTTCCTGATCAACCTGCTGGTGCACGCCGCCGCCGGCATTCCGTTCCTGCGCTTCACACCAACGCGTCCGCTGCGCGTGTTCTACCTGCAGGCCGAGATCCAGTATCACTATCTGCGCGAACGGCTGCGCCAACTCCACATCGATCCGCAGGTGCTCACGGGCGCACGCGACCGGCTGGTCGCGACGCCCAAGCTTCGCATGCTGCTCGACGAGCCGGGCGTCGCGTTGGTTGCCGTTTCCATCCGGCGCGCATTCCCAGAATCGCCGCCCGACATCATCTGCATCGATCCGCTACGCAACGTCTTCGACGGAGGTCCGAGCGGCGAGGGCGAGAACGACAACACCGCCATGCTGTTCTTCCTGCAGGACCGGGTCGAGGTGCTGCGCGACATGGTGGCGCCGGAGGCCGGGCTGATCCTCTGCCACCATACGAAGAAGCTGGCCAAGAAGCAGGTGGCCGAGGACCCCTTCCAGGCGCTCTCCGGCGCCAGCGCGCTGCGCGGCTTCTACACCTCGGGGATCGTCATGTACCGGCCGGACGAGGAGAAACCGGAGCGCCTCCTACACATCGAGCTGCGCAACGGTCGCGGAATCCCTCCCATGCTGGTCGACAAGGTCGGCGGGCAGTGGATCGAGCTGGACCGACGGGGCGAGCGGCTCGTCCGTAAGGACATCGGCGCCAGACTCGATGCCGAGCGCCTGCGCAAGCACGACCTGATCCTCGGCATCCTGCTCGACGAGGCGGCCGACGAGCGGCTCTACACCACGATGCAGTTCGCCGAGAAGTTCGAGAACAAGGCCGGGCTCGGCAGCAAGCACACGATCCGCGAGCGGCTGAGCGTGCTCGCCACCAAGGGGTTCGTGAAGTTCCGCCGCGACGGCGGTGAGTTCGGCTACGAGGTCGTCCGCTCCCGGTTCGGCTACTTGTGCGTCGAGGGAATGACTTTCGGATCTGCCGTGGAGGCCGTCGATCCGGAGACCGGCGAGGTCACCACCACCGTCCACCACGTGCTCCCGAGCCACTTCAAATGCGCCCAGTCGGGGCTCTGCCTGGAGGTCGAGAACCCCGGGATCTGGGTCTACCCGGAAGGGGTGCTGGACGACCTAACTCCTCACCTCACTCCTAGGAGTTAGGCCTAACTCCTCACTCCTCCCTGGAGAAATATTCAATGAAATCAATAGGTTACACGATCGGGGGAGTTAGGTGCCTAACTCCTCCCGAACTCCTCCTAACTCCTCATTTTATCAATCAAATCAATGAGTTGTCTGAACCGGAGGAGTTAGGTGCTTCTTCACCCCCCTACGGGGGGTGTGCGTGCGCGCCGGAAACGGCGCGCGCACACCACACCCCGGGGACCCGAGTTGGGGAGGAGTGAGGTCGCGAGATCGACCTGACCACCCCAAGCCGGACGACGACGGAGAGCTCCGCCAAGAACCGCTCCGTCGCCGCCCTGACCACGACCACCCCCTCGACGGAGATCATCATGGCTGAGACGACTGTGACCCAACATGCCGGCGGCGCAAGGCCGCTGTCGGCGCACCCACCCCAACTGGCCGAGCGGGTTCTGCTCGCCCTCGACTTGGGCACCATCACCGGCTGGGCCCTGCACCAGGCCGATGCCGGCATTACCTCCGGCACGGCGGAGTTCCGGCTCGATCGCTGGCAGAGCGGCGGCATGCGCTTCCTGCGCTTCAAGCAGTGGCTGACCGAGATCAAGAACCATGCCGGAGGCATCGACCTCGTCGTCTACGAGCAGGTGCGCAGACATGCCGGTGTCGATGCTTCGCACGCTTATGGCGGCTGGCTCGCGATCCTGACGGCATGGTGCGATCACCACGACATCGCCTACGAAGGCGTGCCAGTCGGCACGATCAAGCGCTTCATCGCCGGCAAGGGCAATGCCGACAAGTCTGCGGTGATCGCCGCAGTCGAGGCCCGAGGCTTCCATCCTGAAGACGACAACGAGGCAGACGCCATCGCCATCCTGCTGTGGGCACTGGAATCTCGCGGAGGGGCGCAATGAGCGCCGCGGCGATGCTCCGGCAGGCGGCCGACATCCTGGCCGACCGCGCCAAGACCTACGGCGACGCGCGCGAGGCGATGGCCACCATTGCCGCTCGCTGGTCGCTCACGCTGGGTCAGCCCGTCACGCCAACACAGGTCGTGCTGTGCATGATGGACCTGAAGCTGGCGCGGCTGCGGCGCGATCCAGCCCACCAGGACAGCATTGTCGACCTGATCGGCTACGCCACCTTGCTGCACGAGGTGTCGCGATGAGGTGGGCACCACGGGGCTTCGGCGGCGGCCGCATCCCGCCGGAGGAGATGAAGCGACTGGGCTGGCAGGCCCAGCGCGTGCTGGTGATCGACGCCGATGACGATCGCCTCACCTGGCCCGAGCGCGAGCTGGTCCGCCAGCTCGGCGAGCGTCTGTACGGCAAGACGCAGCGGCAGGAGAGACGCCATGACTGAGTGGACGACCGAGAAGGTCGAGGAGCGCCTGTTCGAAGCCGCCGCCGTGTTGCGCCGGTTGCCGCCAGTGCGTGTCGGCGGCTACTTCAGCACCTGGCCCAAGATGATGGTCGAGTTCTCGGACCTCGTCGGCCAGACGCCAGAGCCGATGAAGCTGCCGCCGCCGTCGCCGGCGGCGATCAGCAGGATGGAGGCTGCGCTCGAGTGGATGAAGTGGCTCGAGCCCGAGGATTCCAAGCTGGTGTGGATGCGCGCGGAACGACACCAGTGGAAGGCGATCTGCTGGCGCTTTGGCGTGTCGCGCGCCACAGCCAATCGCAAGTTCGACTATGCTTTGAGCCTGATCACGTGGCGGCTCAACGGGCGCCGCATGCCGACGAAGCGTTCCCGGCGGTTCATGGTTGAGCGGGTCAGGACAATGTCGAGGCCTCCATAAATGGAGGCGCGCGCCGGCCGGGCTTGGTTGCCGTGTGTCATTTGACCAGGCAGTGTTGTGCAATGGGATCGACAAAGCCAAAGGACGCCGAAGGGGCGGCGGCCGACGCTCCCAGAATCGCGCTGCCGAGAAACCTCGCGCAGACTTTGAAGTACGTGAGCGACGAAGATCTCGAGGTCTTGCGGCGCGACGTTGCTGCTGAGGTCGAACGTCGGCGCCCGAGCGGCGCCGGTGCGGCCGGCAAGCCAAATGCAAGTGCTCGAAACAAGGAGCTGGCTGATCTTGGCGTTCCTGAGGGCAAGGCGAGGCTGATCGAGGCGTCCTACAAGGCCGGGGTGAAGCCTGCGGCGATTGCCCGAATGCTCCAGTTATCGCAGTCGACCGTAAACCGTGTGCTGTCGGCGCTGTCGAGGCGATGATGGTGCTCACCGAATGCCGATGCGTCTTGTCAAGCTGAACGGCATCGTTGAGACACTTTCCAGTGAGACACTTCCGAGGGCGACACGCGAGTCGCGACCAGGCATTCTGCCGGCATGGTTAGGCTTTCGCGCTTGCGGCCGCAAGGTTCGCAAGCGCAGCTGGGCGAGAACCAAGAACGAGAACCGGCGGCCACGCCCTCCCAGCGACCGCCGGCATCAAGAAGCCGAGCTAATCGGCTAAGCGGTACGTCCTCCCGCGACCCTCCACCTTCTCGGACTTGATCGTGAGTCCGAGCCTCTTTTTCAAAGCGCCGGCCAACGCACCGCGCACCGTGTGCTGCTGCCAGTCCAGCGCCTCGGCAGCCTCAAGGACCGTGACGCCCTCGCGGCGCCGGAGCAGAGCGATCAGCTGGGCCTGCTTGGTGCCCTCACGCGTCGCCACCGGCTTCGCCGGCTCGGCGCCTTCGGTCGCGACGCTCGCGCCGACGGCCGAGCGGCCGGTGTCCGTGATGGTGAGGATGCCGCGCTTGTAGACGGCGAGCTTGCCGGCCTTGAGGGCCAGCAGGGTCTTGGTGAGCGCTCCGCCGCGCAGGCGCGGGGGCAACTCGATGTGACCCTTGGGATGCTGCGCAGCGGCTTCAAGGGCCGTGCGCTGGGTGTCGGTGAGCTTGATGGTCATGGCGTCCTCGTCAGGTGGAGAGGCCGCGACCGTCGCGGCCCTGTACCACCCCAAGCCCGCTCAGCTTCAGCTGGCGGGCCGAGGGGTGTCAGGGTCTGGGCTCAGTCGATCTCGTCCGTGAGCACCGACGACGCTCCCGGTGTCGCGCCCGCGACGTTCAAGCGGTCGGATCGGCCGTTCGCGCGATACCAACCGACGCGCCATCCGGTCCAAGCGGGACCGCTCTTGTAGGGGTTCTGGCCGACGGTCTTGCCTGCGCAGCGAGCGTCATAGCCTTCTCTCTCGGCGCAATCCCGAGCGACCTTTGCTGCAGCTTGGGTCGCGGATACTGCAATCTTGCGCATGGTCAGGTTCCCATCACGTCGCTCAAGCGCGGCGGGCTGGCGTCGAGATCGTAGTCGGCGTCGATCTTGGCGGCCTCCCACCCGAGGTCCCATTCGACGGCGTCAAAGCTCGGGGCTGACGCGGGGTTCGCATGGCGTGGCACGTTGCGTTTGAAGGCCTTGTAGCCGGCCCGATAAGCGTCTGAGTGGTTCATCGTCATCTCCTCCTTCGGGCCGACCGTCGGCCCTGTACCACCCCGAGCCCCGCCAGCGACGCTGGTCGGGGCCGCGAGGGAGGCGGGCTGCCGTTAATCGGCGTGCTCGCCTTCCTTGAAGGCGCTGTCAGTGATGCGCTTGAGCAGCGTGGCGTAGTCGTTGACCGTGCCGACGTGGCCCCAGTTCACGTCGTCGGGCGCGACGTTGAAGTGCTCGTCGCTCAGCGCCTTGAGCCGCGCGAGCATCGTGTCGATCTCGGCCTTCTTGGCGATGAAGGCGTCGAGGGCGGTGCGACGCTCGCTCATCGTGCAACCCTCCGGCGGATGTCGGCGAGCCTCTGATCGGCCTCGCCGCGCGTCAGGGCGACCTCGATGACGCCGTGGTCGTCTTCGAGGGCGATGCAAGGGCCCAGGCGGCCGACGCGCTCGACCAGGCGGAGCGTGCCACTCCGGTCGGCGGCGGCGATGGCGAGGCAGGTAGCGGAAAGAAGCTGCATGGCGGGCTCCGTTGTGGACGGGCGCATGAACGCTTCGTTCGCGGCGACAGCCAAGCTGAAGGGCAGATCATCGGATTGCTTTGTTCGGGGCGAGACGATCATGAGATTGCAATCGCTTCGACCGCGCGTGGCCGAGATAAATATTAGTAATGCGAAGACACCACCTAAAGTAGCAGACACGTTTTACTCGTCGGCAGCGTGGATCGCGTTACGTGATCTAGTACGCCGCGAGGCTGGAGGACGATGCCAAGTGCCTGGCTGCGGTCGTGCGGATCGTTGGACGATTGTCGATCATATCGTAGAATTAAAGGATGGCGGCGCACCGCTGGATCGTAGTAATCTGATCCTGCTGTGCCGATCGCATCATAGTTTGAAGACGGCAGCAGAGCGTGCGAAGCGAACGGCTCGCAGGCCGGGGGGCCTCTGATCCTCGGCACCTAGGGGTTGCAAAACCGCCCTGGGGCTCATTCGGAGAATTTTTCCCGCCTGCCTATTCCTCCAAGAATCGGCCCTTTCCGGGGCCTCGACCTTAAAAGGCGACCATGACCGCTGAGCCTGCCGAACCGCGGCGTACGGGCCGGAAAGCCGCCCCTGTGCCGGCCGCTGGCCCGGTCTGGCCGGCGGACCGCGTGGAGCGCCGACCCGTGGCGAGCCTGGTTCCGTCAGCGCGCAACGCGCGGACCCACAGCCCCGAGCAGGTGGCGCAGATCGCGGCGTCGATCCGGGAATTTGGGTGGACGATTCCGGCGCTCGTGGACGAGCAGGGCACGATCATCGCGGGCCATGGCCGCATCCTGGCGGCGCAGAGCCTGGGCATCGCTGAGGTGCCGGTGATGGTCGCGGCCGGCTGGACGGAGGCGCAGAGGCGGGCCTACGTGATCGCCGATAACAAGCTGGCGCTGAACGCGGGCTGGGACGCTGAACTGCTGCCGGTCGAGCTTGGTGACCTGAAGGCGATGGGCTTCGACCTCGGCCTGACTGGCTTCGGCGAACTCGAGCTGGGCAAGCTGCTTCTGGATGCCGAGGGCGACGGGGATCCGGACCAGGCGCCGGAGCCGCCAGCCGAGCCCATCAGCAAGCCCGGCGACCTGTGGATTTGCGGCGAGCACCGGGTGCTGTGCGGCGATGCTACGGTGCGCGCCGACGTCGACCGGCTGCTCGATGGCGAGCTGGCGGACATGGCTTTCTGTGACGCTCCCTACAACGTGAACTACGCCAATTCAGCCAAGGACAAGCTGCGCGGCAAGAACCGGCCGATCCTGAACGACAATCTCGGTGACGGCTTCGGCCCGTTCCTTCAGGACGCCTGCGCAAACATACTCGCGGTCACGAAGGGCGCGATCTACATCTGCATGTCCTCGTTAGAGCTGGATACGCTGCAGCGCGCGTTCCGGGATGCCGGCGGCAAGTGGTCGACCTTCCTGATCTGGGCAAAGAACACGTTTACGCTCGGCCGCGCCGACTACCAGCGTCAGTACGAGCCGATCCTATACGGCTGGAAGGAAGGCACCGACCACTACTGGTGCGGCGCGCGCGACCAGGGTGATGTTTGGTTCTTCGACAAGCCGGTGAAGAACGACCTGCATCCGACGATGAAGCCGATTGCACTGGTCGAGCGCGCCATCAAGAACTCGTCGAAGAGCAGGGACATCGTGTTAGACACCTTCGGCGGGTCGGGCACGACGATGATCGCGGCAGAGCGGACCGGCCGGCGAGCGAGGCTGCTCGAGTTGGATCCCCGATACGCCGATGTCATCGTGCAGCGATGGCAGGAAGCAACGGGAAGCAACGCTTCCCAGGCTGCCACTGGACAACATTTCCCATGCAGATGATCCTGCTTCCTAGTCGAGCGCAGCTTTCGCTCGGCAAAGAAGGGAGATGATATGAGCCAGATGTCGGGCGGGTGTCTCTGCGGGAAAATACGATACACTTCCAGCGCCGAACCGGTAATGAGCGCAATCTGCCATTGCAAGAATTGCCAGAAGCAAGCCGGTACGGCGTTTTCGGTAATCGTTGCCGTCCCGAAGCCTGCGCTGTCGGTGAGTGGCACGCTCAAGAGTTACGCGGACAAGGGCGACAGCGGAAAGCCGGTTTATCGAAACTTTTGTCCTGACTGCGGCTCTCCCGTAACCACAATCGTGGACGCCATCCCCGACCTTGTGTTTATCAAGGCAGGAACTCTCGACGACACGAGCACCCTAAAGCCGACAATGGAAATCTTCTGTAGCAGTGCGCAGCCGTGGACAACCCAGGCCGGTGAACGGCAGAAGTTTGCTAAGGCGCCCGGATAATCGATTGGTTTGGCGGTGACGCAGGCCGTTCTGTAATCCATTGCTGGATTGGCCGGTGCAAGGATGAGCACCGGCGGCCGATTGGAGGGAGGACGTAGCCTCAATGAGTTTGTGAGATTAGCGACCGGCGACCGCTTCGTGTCACCGGTCGGCTGAGGTCAGAGATCGGTCTCAACCAGGATCATTCGTTCCTGGAGCACGGCACCCACTTTTGCATTGGCCGCCTGGATCTTTTGCATTTCAGCGCTCGCGCCGACGGCCGCCTGCGCCTTGGCATAAGCCTGCATATCCGCAAATGAGACCCTTAGCAGCCATTGGCCAGTGAGCGGGCCGGTGAAGACTTGGTTCAGGCGAAAGTCCGAAGCGCCGTGCTTCATCCAAACTGCCTTTGCCTGCCGCGCCGCTTTCGTAGAGGCCTCGGCGTTGGGCGTCGTCCATCGAGTCACAATCGAGACGGTCATGGGATCTACTCCGCTTTGATCACGATTGCGCCGACATCAGGACAGCACCCATTCCTTCGTCGGTGAGCGCCGGCCGAACATCCATTGGCAGGAGATCGTTCCAGGCCAGTGCCCATTTGGAGACTGCCTGGACGTCGTCGGATTCGGCGACGGCGATGCCGAACTCGCCATCTGCGGAGTGCCAACGACCGAGCATCTTTACGCCAGCCGGCGGTGCACCGCCGGTGTCGATAAAGCGTTGAATGGCGGCCTTGCGGGCCACCTGCGAGATTTCCCAACGAACAATGAACAACATCATTTCCCCCAAGTAGATCACTAAGAGCTTCTCAGTAGGGCGCTCTTGCTCGGCGCCTCTTACGCTCAGAGGGGGGTACGCAATCCCGGTCGCCGACGATCAGAGCGGTCGTCGACGGAGGCACCCGTCAAGAAGCGGCAAAGATGTCGTATCGCACGAAACTTTGAGCCGGGTCGGTCGAGAGCTGCACCATCTTGCCCACGGCCTGCACACGGTTCAGCCACCCGTACTTCTCCGCGGCAGTCCGAAAAGTGGGAGCCGTCACAAAATATGGTGCGTCGGCATGCGTGATTGGGGCTCCACTCGCCATCTTGGCGGCGCTTTGCTCGGAATGAGCGATGATCCCGTTGTAGCTGACGAAGATCGTCTGATTGTCGTCGGTCACCATTGAGCCGCGCACATCGAGGCGCCACACGCCGGAGGGAAGGATCTGCAACCAGTCAGCTGCCGGCGCAATGAGCTTGGCTTTGATGTTTGGGCCATCTACCCATCCGCCCTTTACATTGAAGATGAGACTGGCGGAGTCGATGGCCTGCGGCGGATCGAGGTCCGCGTGCAGTGTCATGATGTAGTCGAGCTTGATCTGCGCCGTCTGCGGCATCATTCCCCCCAAGCCTGAAGTTTGGATCTTCAGTTGCGGATGGATGGTGAACGTTTGAATTCGCGTCGGCAAGAAATGTTTAGCGCCCGAGGCGGCCGCTTCAGCTGCACTGAGTAGAGGATAGTATTGTGACCCCCGCCAAGGCCGGCCGGCCACCCCACATGCCGACCGACGAGACCCGCAACCTGGTCGAATCCCTTTCTGGCTTCGGCATTCCCCAGACCGAGATTGCCCGCCTGGTCGGCATCGACCCCAAGACGCTGCGCTTCCACTACGAGGAGCAGATCGAGCTGGGGACCATCAAGGCGACGGCCAAGGTGGCGCAGAACCTGTTCACGATGGCCTGCAAGCCGACGCGTGAGGGACTGTCGGCCGCGATCTTCTGGCTCAAGGTTCGGGCCAACTGGTCGGAGTACGCCCCGCCGCGACCCAAGGCCGAGGAGCCGCTTGGCAAGAAGGAGGCAGCCGAGCGCGATGCCCTGACGGCGGGCGACGGCACGGAGTGGGGCCAACTGGTCAACTGACGTGGCGGCCTGGTCGTTGGCGGTTCCGGATTGGCGAGAGCGGATCCGGACCGGCCGATCCCTGCTGCCTGACCTGCCGCACCTGGACGAGGCCCAGGCCCGTCGCGCCGTAGCGATCTTCAACAAGCTGCGGCTGCCGGACGTAATCGGCACGCCGGCGCTAGCCGAGGCGGGGGCGGACTGGTTCCGCGAGATCGTCGGCGCGCTGCATGGATCGTTCGATTCGGCGACGCGCGAGCGGATGATCCGCGAGGTCTTCCTGCTGGCGCCGAAGAAGAGCTCGAAGGCGCTGGCGCTGGATACGCTGATTGCAACGCCTGACGGCTTCACGGTCATGGGCGCCCTGTCCGTTGGCGACATGGTCATCGATGCCGATGGGCTGCCGACGAGGATCGTCGCCAGGAGTCCGGTGTTCGTGGGTCGCCCATGCTTCGAGGTCGTGTTCTCGACTGGCGAGAGCGTCGTCTGCGATGCCGAGCATCTGTGGGTTACGGACGCCCATCGTGATCGTCAACGGCAAGGCCGGGCCAATCGCGCGCGACCGTGCCCGACCACGAAGACGACGGCCGAGATCGCGGCATCGCTCACCGTGCCGAGTGGCCGGCTGACGATCAACAATCACCGCACGGCGCTGGCAGGGGCGCTCAACTTGCCGGATGCCGAACTGTGGATCTCGCCCTATGCGCTGGGCGTCTGGCTGGGCAACGGTACGACGGTGGCGGCCTGCACGACGGAAGGAATCGCGGAAGCCGATGGCGTGGTGGAGCGTCTGGTTGCCAACGGCCAGCCCGCCTATGTTCGTGCGCGGCATCCGGCGAAAGGCTCGGCGACGATCAGCTTTGGCGAGCCTGAAGATGGCAGGGCGCGAAACCCGTCGTCTTTCCGCAAGTCCGCCGACCGGCTCGGGCTTATCGGCAACAAGCACATCCCGCGTCAGTATTTGCGCGCGTCGAAGGTGCAGCGGCTCGCACTGTTGCAAGGTTTGATGGACAGCGACGGGCACGTCACTGTCAGGGGAGACTGCGTCTATACGACGACTCTGCCAGTGCTGCGCGACGATGTGTGCGAACTGATCACGTCGCTCGGCCTGAAGCCTACGGTGTCGGAGTATCGCGCGATGATCGGCGCGAAGGATTGCGGGCCGTACTGGCGCATCAGGTTTGTGGCTTTTGACGACATGCCAGTGGCCCTGAAGGAAAGGAAGGCATCGCGACAAAAGGCAAGACCGGGTCGGGCGGAACGATGCGACAGCCGGCAGATCGTCGCTGTGCGGCCGGTCGCCAGTGTGCCGGTGCAGTGTATCGCGGTCGAAAGCGCGACCCGTCAGTACCTCGTCACGCGGTCGCTGATCCCGACGCACAACACGAGCTACGCCGCGGCGCTGATGGTGACGACGCTGCTGATGAACCAGCGGCCGCGGGCGGAGTTCCTGCTGGTGGCGCCGACAGTGTCGCTGGCTCACATCGCCTTCAGCCAGGCTCTGGGCATGGTCGACAAGGACCCCGACGGGTTCCTGCGCAAGCGCCTGCATGTGCAGGAGCACCTGCGGCGGATCACCGACCGGCGGACCAAGGCGACACTGGAGATCAAGGCGTTCGACACCACGGTCTTGACTGGGGTGAAGCCGACCGGGGTGCTGCTCGACGAGCTGCACGAGATCGCCAAGGTGGCGGCGGCGGAGCGCATCATCGGCCAATTGCGCGGCGGCCTGCTGCCCAACCCCGAGGGCTTCCTGGTGTTCATCACCACGCAGTCCGACGAGCCGCCGCGCGGGGCGTTCCGGGCGGAGCTGGCGTTGGCGCGGGCGATCCGCGACGGGCGGGAGCAGGGGGCGATGCTGCCGGTGCTCTACGAGTTCCCGGAGGACATCGCTCACGACCCGACCGATCCGCCGGCGTGGCAGGATTCCAAGAACTGGTGGATGGTGACGCCCAACCGCGACCGGTCGGTCACCATCAAGCGGCTGGAGGACGACTGGGCGCAGGCGCGTGCCAAGGGCCCGGCCGAGATCATTCGATGGGCCTCGCAGCATCTCAACATCGAGATCGGGCTGGCGCTACGCTCGGACCGTTGGGTTGGTGCCGATCTATGGCAGCGCGCCGCCGACCATAGCCTGACGCTCGACGTCCTTCTGGATCGAAGCGAGGTCGTGGTGATTGGCATCGACGGCGGCGGGCTCGACGATTTGCTGGGCCTGGCAGTGCTGGGCCGCGAAGCCACGAGCCGGAAGTGGCTGCTGTGGTCTCGGGCGTGGGCCCACGGCTCGGTGTTGCAGCGACGCAAGAGCGAGGCCTCGGTGCTGCGCGACTTCGAGGCGGCAGGCGAGCTGTCGATCGTCGACGCTTTGGGCGACGATATCGCCGAGGTCGCCGATCTTTGTAAGCGCGTCGACCAGGCCGGCAAGCTGGCATCGGTAGGGTTGGACCCGTTCGGTGTCGGTGCCATCGTCGACGCGCTGGCCGAGGTCGGCATCGCCGGCAACGACCGCGTCGTAGGCATCACGCAGGGCTGGAAGCTCACCGGCGCGATCAAGACGGCCGAGCGCAAGCTGGCGGACGGCACTCTGGCGCACAACGGATCACGACTGATGGCGTGGGCGGTCGGCAACGCGAGGGTCGAACCGCGCGGCAATGCCATTGCAATAACTAAGCAGGCTTCGGGCACGGCCAAGATCGACCCGTTGATGGCGACGTTCAATGCGGTCGCGCTGATGGCAATGAATCCGAAGGCGAAAGGTAGGTCATACCTTGGGTCGGGTGACCTGATGGTGCTTTAGCAGTAGACCGTCCTGGACACGCGAAAGCCGCAACAGCCCGTATTGCCATCGCCAAGTTGGATGTCCGCTTTGCAGCGCTCTTTGGACTCACGTCGTTCGTCATGTGGCGTCAGAGAAGGGCCAGATGCGGAAATTGACGGGCTTCATTCGACCATTCGGTCAATAGCCCCCAAGAAAGGCAAAGGGAACGTCAAACCAAGCGCAGCAGCGGTCTTCATATTGACGACCAGTTCGAACTTCGTCGGGTTCATGATCGGGATTTCGCTAGGGCGCTCGCCTGCGAGAACCCGTTTAACGAGTGGCCCGCCAGACAAGAACAAGTCTCGCAGCGACGAGCCGTAGGACATGAGCGCGCCCTTGTCGACTAACGTCTCCGAGAATGCCATCAGCGGCAGTTTCGCCGCCAGGGCAGCATCGGCCAATTCTTCCCGGATCAGAGCGAACAGGGGCGCCTGTGACGTGATCACTCCGTCGGCCTTCCATTTGGTGAGCTGCACAAACGCGGGCCCGACCTGATTGTATTCGGCGATCTCGAAGTGTTGCACCGTCACGCCAAACCGCTTGGCCGCCTCGCTGTACTGCTTGATATCGTTCTCGGCAGTCGACCGCGTTTTCGGATTGACCAGCAGCGCAACACGCGACGACGAAGGCACAGCCGTCTTGAGGAGCTGCAGGCGCTTGGCGCTGAGGTCGGCGCCCATAGACGTGATTCCGGTTACGGGCTTGCTGCGCCGGGCCAAGCTGTCGCCGAGGCCAAGCAGGACCGGGTCGGGCGATCCCAGGAAAACAAGAGGAATGTCGCCTTGCACCTTCATGAGCGCTAACGTCGGCGGGAGTGCGATTGCCACAAGCACAGCGGGGCGTCTGGCCACCATCTCCGGCGCCAATTGGTTGTACTTCGCGTCGCTCTCGTCGGCGAACTCATGGTCAAGAATCACATTTACGCCCGGCTTCAGCCCGGCGCTTTCAAATCCTTCCACCACCCAATGGTAGAAGGGATGTGCCAGCTCTTTCTCTTTCGTTCCGTGCCACAGGATACTAACCACGGGTATCTTGCCGGGTTGTTGCGCCAGGGCCACCACCGGCCATACTGCCGCACTGCCCATTAGCCCGATGAACTCACGTCGCTGCATGCCTGCCCCTCCCTCAGGAGGCGGCATCTTACTGGCCCCAGCCGGCGTCTGGTAGGGGCGGACAACTCTCGCTACTAGCGGCATGGTATCCGGTCGATGACCGCTCGGGGCCAGGCGCGTCGGTTTGACGTGCCGTCCGCTATGTCTGTACCCCCCATGAAGAGACATCCCCGGCGACCGTCGGCCGAACAATGAAGGGTAAATATCGGCAACGATACAACTGAAGGGCCCCTATTCGAATGGGAGACATGGTCGGCGCCGCCATTGGCGATTTCGTTCCGATGGACATCGCCAAGCGACGTTCGCGAAATGGCTCGTTCTGTCGAGGTAACCATGATGAAGCAGCTCGCGATCGCAGTGCGCGCAACTGCGGCTGCGGCGCCCGGTCTCCTGCGCGACCTGGCAGGTCTCAGTGGTGTCGGGCTGGTCGCCTACGGCGCCTGGCTGATCTACCCGCCGGCCGGCTTCATTGTGGGCGGCAGCCTTCTGATCCTCGGCGCCCTCCTGCTGGCGCTCGGTCACCGCACGACCGGCTGATGCCAGGACTGTTCGGGTCGCTGGTCTCTGGGCTGCGGCGCGTCGAGGCGAAGGCGACTGATGCGTCCGCCCTGACGGGCCTGTTCAGCCAGCCCAATGCACGTTCCGGCGTGTCGGTCACCATCGACAGCGCGCTCAAGGTGTCGACGGTGTTCGCTTGCCTGCGCGTGCTGGCCGATGGCATCGCCCAGGTGCCGCTGAAGGTCTACCGAGAGAAGCCTGACGGCACGAAGGAATTGGCGAAGGACCACCCGGCCCACCGGCTGCTGTCGCGGCGCCCCAACGAGTGGATGACCTCCTTCGAGTTCCGCCAGGTCATGATGTTCCATGCGGCGCTGCTGGGAAACGGTTGCGCCTATATCGGCCGGGTGCGGGGGATACCGCGTGAACTGATCCCGCTGGTGCCGGGCAATTACACGATCGAGCAAGCAAGCGACTACACGCTGAGCTACCGGCTGAGTGAGTTCGGAGGCCGCACGACGATCCTGCCGCGGGAGGATGTCTTTCATCTTCGTGGCCCGAGTTGGACGGGGCGGGCAGGACTCGATGCCCTGCAGATCGCGCGCGAGGCAGTCGGGCTCGCGATCGCCACGGAGGAGACCCATGCCGCCCTGCACGCCAACGGCACGCAGCCCGGCGGTGTGCTGTCGGTGAAGGGCTCGCTCGACGATGCCGCTCGGGCCCGGCTGAAAGAGGCCTGGGCCCAGTACCAGGGCGGCCTGCACAACCGCTTCAAGACCGCGGTGCTCGACATGGACAGCACCTGGACGCCGCTCGCCGTGAAGGGCGTCGATGCCGAGCACCTCGACACGCGGCGCTTCCAGATCGAGGAGATCTGCCGCGACCTGAAGGTGTTCCCCCAGATGGTGGGCTACGCCGACAAGACGGCGACCTTTGCCTCGGCCGAGGCCTTCTTCCTGGCCCACGTCATCCACACCCTGGCGCCGTGGATCGAGAACTGGGAGCAGTCGCTGGCCCGCGACCTGTTCCCCGACGAGGACGACATCGTCGCCAAGTTCTCGCTGCAGGGCCTGCTGCGCGGCGACAACGCTGCGCGGGCCGCTTTCTACGCCAGCGGCATCACCAACGGCTGGCTGACCCGCAACGAGGCACGCCGGTTCGAGGACCTGAACCCGATCGAGGGACTCAACGAGCCGCTGCTGCCGCTCAACATGGCGACGCAGGCCCAGCGTCTTGCTGCGCTTGCCACCGGAGATACCTGATGCTGCGTACCACGAGGCCGTTCGAGCTGAAGTTCGCCAACGACACCAAGCCCGGCGGCTTCTCGGGGTACGGCGCGGTGTTCGACAACATCGACGACGGCGGCGACGTGATCGTGAGGGGTGCCTTCCACGACACGCTGGTCGACTGGAAGGTCCGCGGCAAGATGCCGAAAATGCTGTGGCACCATGGGCTCGGCATGTCGTCGGAGGACCTGCTGCCGATCGGCTACTGGACCGCGCTCGAGGAGGACGATCGCGGCCTCAAGGTCGAGGGCCAGCTGATCGCCCTCGACACCGATCGCGGCCGCACCCTGCACGAAGGCATGATGGCCGGGGCCATCGACGCCATGTCGATCACTTACTCGGTGGTCGAGAGCGCATTCGGCAAGCGGGACGGGGAGAGCTTCCGCGCCATCACCAAGCTCGACCTTTTCGAGGTCGGTCCGGTGCTGTGGGGCATGAACGACCAGGCCGGCATCGAGGACGCCAAGGCGTCGCGGCCGATCCGGACCATTCGCGAGTTCGAGAGCTTCCTGCGGGACGCAGGCGGCTTCTCGATTGCCGCCGCCAAGGCGATCGCCAGCGGCGGCTTCAAAGCCAATCCGACCCCTCGGGACGAGGGCGGCATGGCGAAGGAGCTGGCCGCCCTGCGCGAGCGCGCTGCCGGCGTTTTCACCACCCCCTAATCCTCAGGACAAAGCATGCATATGCCCAATCGGCGCCACATCGAGCGCAAGGATGGGGCTGGCATCAGCGTTGCCGACGAGATCCGCAAGATCGTCGAACCGCTGATGACCGGCTTCGAGGAGTTCAAGAAGACCAACGACCAGCGGCTGGCCGAGATCGAGAAGAAGGGCACGGCCGATCCCCTGACGCTTGAGAAGCTCGAGAAGATCGAGACGGAACTCGCCCAGGCCGAGGAAGTGAACCAGAAGCTGGTCGCGATCGAGCGGGAAGCCAAGGCAGCCGTCGAGCGCGAGCAGGAGCTTCGCGAGACCATCGACAAGCTCGAGCTCAAGCTCAAGCGCCCGAGGCTCGGCGGCGAGGATGTGAAGGCGCAGCTCAAGGCGGCGCATTCGACCTGGGCGTGGGCGGCCGTGCTGTCCTCGATCGGCGGCATCAGCCTGTCGGACGCGCATCGCAAGGCCCTGGCCGACGTCGAGGCGGAGTGCAAGTCGCTGTCGATCCAGAACGACACGACCGGCGGCTACCTGGCGCCGCCGGAGTACGTGAAGGAGATCATCAAGGGCATCACCGAGATGTCTCCGGTGCGCTCCCTGGTCCGCGTCCGCTCGACCGGCTCCAAATCGATCATGCTGCCCAAGCGCACCGGCCAGTTCGCCGCCCGTCGCGTCGGCGAGCAGGAGACGCGCACCGAGACCACGGGGCTCACCTGGGGCATGATCGAGATCGTGGCGCCGGAGATGTGCGCCCTGATCGACATCAGCCGGCAGAACCTGGAGGACTCCGCCTTCGACCTCGAGGCCGAGCTGCGGCTGGAGGCGGATGAGCAGTTCGCCGTCAAGGAAGGGGCCGAGGTCGTCTCGGGCACCGGCGTCAACCAGTGCGAGGGTTTCCTGACCAACAACGACGTCGGCACCACGGTGTCGGGCTCTGCGGCCAGCGTCGCCGACGCCAACGGCCAGGCCGACGGCATCCTGACCCTGAAGCACTCGATCAAGACGGCCTATACGCGGAATGCCACCTGGGCGCTCAATCGCACCACCCTGGGCTCGGTCCGCAAGCTCAAGGACGGCAACAAGCAGTACATCTGGATGCCGGGCCTGGCACTGGGCAAGCCCAACACCATCGACGGCGACCCCTATGTCGAAGTGCCCGACATGCCGAGCGAGGGGGCCAACACGTACCCCATCGCCTACGGCGACTTCGCCCGCGCCTATACGCTGGTCGACCGGCTGGCGATGTCGCTGCAGCGCGACAACCTCACCCAGGCGACCAGCGGCAACGTCCGCTTCCTGTTCTGGAAGCGGGTGGGCGGTGCGGTGACGCTGGCCGAGGCCGTCCGCAAGCTCAAGTGCTCGGCCTGATCCGGCCGGCGCTGATCTTCACCTCGACGTAGGCGCGCTTCCACGCGGAGGCGCGCCTTTTTGATTCCGAACTCTTTCCGCCGAGGACGTCACGATGCAGGACCTGCACAACAACATTCATCCCAGGCGAGGGATCAGCCCCGCCGCTGCCGTCGCGGACAACACGCCGTTCGTGTCGCAGATCGTCGACCTTGCGGGCTACGACGCCGCCGAGTTCATCATCCTCACTGGCTCCCTGGCGGATGCCGATGCGACCTTCACGACGCTGGTCGAGCACGGTGACGCCGCCAACCTGTCGGATGCGACGGCCGTCGCCGATGAGCAGCTGCTCGGGCTGGAAGCTCAGGCGAGCTTCCTGTTCAGCGATGACGACAAGGTGTTCAAGATCGGCCTGCGCACCAGCAAGCGCTACGCTCGCGTGACCATCACCCCTGCCGCCAACACCGGCAATGCCTTCATCGCCGGTGTGTGGATCCTGGGCCGCCCCCGCAACGCGCCGACGCCCAACCCGCCTGGCTGAGCGAGACGTGCTGGCACCGATCTTCGAGGTTCGAGGACCTGTCGCCACCGTCGAGGCCCGCCGGCTCACCACCGTAGCAGCCGTACGCGCGGCAATGACCGACGAAGAAGCGGTCACCGACACCGCGCTGGCCATCATCATCGACCAGGTCACCGCCAGCATGGCGCGCTTCGCCAACCTGGCGGTCGATGCTCGCGGCACGCCGCCCACGTTCGCGTCCGAACTCCTGCGCGCGACCTCGCCAGTGAGCCGGCTTGAACGGCCTCCGCGGCTCATGCTGCCCTGGCGCGTTCCGATCACCGAGATCGTGTCGGTGGTGGAATCGGGCGTGGCCCTCGATCCCGAGGCCGACTACCGGCTCACGACCGGCGGCCTCCTGCTGCGGTTGGTCGACGAGGCGCCCGCACCCTGGGCGCTCGGCAAGATCGTGGTCGACTATCGGGCGGGCTGGAACCTGCCGGAGGAAGCGCCGGCTGACCTGGCGGCAGCCACCATCGAGCAGGTCAAGTACGTCGCCCTGGCGGCGGGACGTGATCCCGCGGTGCGTTCCTACTCCACGCCGGATCTGGAACAGGTGAGCTTCAGCGTTCCCGGCGGCGACAGCATCGGCAGCTCGGGCCTGCTGATCCAGGTCGAGGCCGCGCTCTCTCCCTACCGGAACTTCTCCTTCTAACCCACCGGCACTTCGAGCCACCGGCCGTCGACACGGCCGTCGACGCCGCGCGCCCGCGCGATGGCGCTCGCGATCGTTTCCCCTCCAACAACATCGGAGCCAGTCAATGGCCATGCAGTTCAGCGTCGGGCTGCGCAATGCGCTGCTCGACCAGATCGAGGCCTTCATCGACGTCTCGCCGATCCTCATGCTGCGCACCGGCGCCAAGCCCGCCGACTGCGCCGCCTCGAACTCCGGCACTGTGGTCGCCACGATCAACCTGCCGTCGGACTGGCTGGCCCCAGCCTCAGGCGGCCAGAAGTCCAAGTCCGGCACCTGGCAGGACACCGACGCCGATGCCGACGGCGTCATCGGCCATTGGCGCCTCTACAAGTCTGACGGCACCACGGTGGTGGCCCAGGGCACGGTCACCAACACAAGCGGCGGGGGCGACATGACGGTCGACAACGTGAACGTCAACCAGCACCAGCAGATCACGGTCACGTCCTGGACCTTCAACGCCGGCAACGCCTGATCGGAGACCACCATGCCCCTCACCATCGAACAGGGCGAGGCTGCGGCGGCCATCGTCCAGCGCCTCAAGGATGCCGATGTCGCCCTCGCCGGGCTCACCGCGCGGATCGCCGACTGCACGGCTGGCACCGCGCGGATCGTCCGTATGGCCGCCGATCTCGCCGACGGCACGTCGATCCGCGCCGATGTCGAGCTGACGCCCGAAGAGTCTGCGACGTTGCTCGGCGGGGTGAAGAGCCTGGTCGAGGCCAAGCGACAGGCCAACCTCGAAGCGCTGACGGCGCTCGGCTGATCGTCACCAAGCAAGGACCCGACCATGGCTATCTTCAAAGTGCCGATGAGCGCGGTCTCGGTGTCGGCAGCCCAGGACCTGTGGCACATCAAGGCCGGCGCCACCTACCCGCTGCTGATCCACGAGATCGTGCTCAGCCAGAAGACGCTGGTGGCGGTCGAAGGCAAGGACCTGAAGCTCATTCGTCATACCGTGACGGTGACGCAGGGATCGGGCGGCTCGACGCCGACGCCGCAGAACATGAGCCCGGGCGGTGCGTCCTCCGGCACGACCATTCACATGAATGACACGACACAGGCCTCCGCCGGCACGCTGACCACGCTGCATGCGGACGTCTGGCAGTTCCTCAACGGTTTCTTCTGGATGCCGGCGCCGGAGGACCGCATCTTCATTGCCCCGTCGACGGGCTTCATCGTCTCCCTCGTCGCGGCGCCATCCTCGGCGATGGTGGTGTCCGGCACCGTCACGTTCGAAGAATTGGGCCTCTAAGGCGGTCGACATGAGCGGGCTGTCGCTGCAGTTCCAGCCCACAGCGGCAACCGCGATCCTTGGCGGATTGGTGCCTTCGCGTGTTGCCCATCGACCCGGGTGGTTCACGGAGATTCCGCTCGCGCTGCAGGCATGGCGCGAGCTTCGTCGCATTCGCATGGCGACGTGTCCGTGGTCGGGCTGCAGGCACTACACCTCGGTCTTCTCGATTCTGCCCAATGGCCAGATTGGGGAACCCATCGTCGGCTGGGCTGGCAACATCGAGCAGCGACCGACACAGTTCTGGTGGGACGTAGCCCCGTGGTGCTGGATGACCACGCGGTTCATCGTATCCACGTCTGGTGAAAATCAGACCGACAACGTCCCGTCCGCCTGGAACAATGGTAACAATACCATCGAAGTGATCGGCGGCGGTGCTGGCGCCAGGAATGCGACTTCCTCCTTCAACAACTACGGCGGCGGGGGCGGTGCCTACGCCAAGTCCGTCAACGTCTCGCTTGCTCCAGGCGGCACAGCCACCTTCTACATTGGGCCGGCCGCTCTCGGTGGGGCCGCTACCAGCACTCCCGGTGTCGACAATCCTGGGCAGGACGGCGCGTGGAATTTCTACAACGGCACCTACTATGGAGATGCCAGCGTCTGGGCAGCCGGGGGAACTTCCGCTGACGGTGCTGGCGGCACCGATGGGGGTGGCAGCGTCCTCTATCTGGGCGGAAACGGGGCCGGAATCGGCGGCGGCGGTGGGGCGGGTGGCTCGAACGGCGCCGGCGCAAACTCTGTCGTTTCGAGCACGGCATTCACCGTCTCGGACGGAGGAAACGGCGGTTCTGGTGGTGGTGGCAATGGTGGCGGCTCGGACGGTGTCGTGAATGTCCGCAAGGACGGCGGCAACGGAGGCGACAATAGTGGCTCCACCGGGCACGGTTCCGGCGCCACCTCGGGGGCGAGTGCCGCAGATGGCACAAACGGCGGCGGTGGCGGTGGGGGTTACGGCTCGACGACCGTGTACAGGGACGCCGCCGCAGGCGGTGTCGGAACCGAATGGGATGGATCTCATGGCGGTGGCGGCGGCGGTGGGTGCGGTGCGATCGATGGCAGAAACAGCACGACCAGCCGGTCCAATGGCGGCAATGGTGGGAACTACGGTGGGGGTGGCGGGACGGGCGGCTCGAGCTTCAGCTCGAGTTTCACGACGTGGAGAAGCGGCGGCTCGGGAGGTAATGGCGGTCAGGGCATAATCGTCATGGTCTATGTTCCGGTCACGTTTGCAGGGTTCAATCGTGCACCGCGAATGACCTATCTGCGGCGGTAGGCCATGCCAAAGAACTACGTGTTCCGCCGGCCGTCGCTGGCACGGCAGGTAAACCGCAAGCAGCGCAGCAAGCAGTCGTCCGACATCGCGTTCGTGCTGCAGCGGCCGCATCCGGCCGCGAAGGCAGGTGCGCTTCAGCATGCCTGGTTGCGCCGCAGGCGGCCGGGACACTACGAGCAGCGCATCAACCGACAGTCGCGCCATGGGACGGCCGCGATCGTGGTCGCTGTCGGGCGGCGATCGCGGGCGGCGAGCGTCGCGTTCCAGCGGCAGCATGCGTGGCTGCACCGCGACGCGCGCCGACATCGAGCCTGGCTGGCCAACCTCGCGCACCTGCAGCGGCTGGCGTTCCATGTCGTCGCCAGCACGAACTTCAATGCGACACTGAGCGTCACCATCGCGGATGTCGGCGTCGCATCCGACGCCACGGTGCTGGTACGGGGCGTGTTGGACAGCGCGCTCGCCGATATCGTCCTCGGCGCGGCGGCCACCAACTCGATCGGAGGGTTGGGCGCCCCGACGCTCGACGATGTCGCCCTTGTGGCCGCCGGTGCGGTCCTCGATCGGGCGGCCGCCGCCCTGGTGGTCGACGAGGTCGCCCTCGCGGCCAGCGTGGCCCTACCCGTGCTCGCCTCGTCGGCCCTCAATCTCGCGGACTTCAGCCTATCGGCCGCGACGACAGGCAGTATTGGCGCGTCCGCCAACCTCGCGATCGACGACATCACGCTGTCGTCGACCTTGTTCGTCGGCGTATCCACCTTCGGCCTTCTCGACAGGGCTGTCGACGAGTTCACGCTCTCCGCCACGGCGGTGGCTCCGGTCGTCGGTGCTGCGGTGTTGGCGGTCGACGACGTTGCCATTGCCGCAGCTGCCGGGATCCTGGTTGCCGCGGCTGCGAACTTCTCCGGGGCTGAAGTCACGCTGTCGGCCGCGGCGCGCGTCGATGTCGCGGCCAATCTCTCCGTGACCCTCGACGACTTCAGTGGGGGTGGACAGAGCGCGAACCTGACCCAGGCTGCGGCATCTGCCGAGGTCATCGATGTCGTCCTCGTGTCGACAGCGAGGGTGCCGATCGTCGGCTCGTTGTCGACGATGCTGGATGGATTCACCCTGTCAGCTGCGGCGAATGCTGTGACGCCGGCGGCTGCGTTCCTGCCGATCGGTGACATCGAGTTACTGGCCGCAGCGACGATTCCGGTGGCGGCCACAGCAGACATTGCCATCGCGGATTTCAGCTTGTCGGCGGTCGCCGCTGTGCCGATGTCTGGTGCCGCCAATTTCGTCGTCGAGGACGTCACGAGTTCGGCTTCGGCAGCGGTCCTGACCAAAGGTTCCGCGAGTCTAGTCGTCGACGGCGTCGCGCTGGCGGCATTCGGCTCTCGCTACACGCTCGCAGTCGCAGACCTCGACGCTGAAGATGTCACCGTGTCCGGGACGGCATCGGCGATCGTTTCGGCGAGTGCAGAACTCGGGGTCGACAGCTTCGTCCTTTCGGCTACGGCAAGCGATCCGATTTACGGCCTCGCAGCCTTCGGTATCGATGACATTGGTCTTGCGGCGGCAATCGAACGGCGGGCGTCGGCGGTATTCGACGTCACTCTCGACGACATCACCCTCGGGACGACGACACGACTGCACGTCACCGGCGGTGCAAGTGTGGCGCTCGAGTCCATCTCGGCGGAGAGCTGGACGACCGTCTACTGGCCGCCGCGCTCGACAGTCTACTCGCGCAGCCTCAGGAAGGTTGGCGACCTTGCTGCGTACGCGCGCGCCGGCGAAAGCCAGATCCTGCCGATCCGCGCCAAGCGGATCGCGGGTGCGGCGGTGACAACCAGAAATTCTGCGGAGCAGCAGGTATTCAAGGTCAAAATTATGCCGCATGAGCTGATACGGTCCACCTGGCGGCTGCGCACGCCGCTCGTCGGCGATCGGATCACCATCGACGGCCGCACCTGCAAGGTGATCGACGCGCAGCCCGTGCTGAAGGGACGCCGCATCGAGGGCTACATTTTGTCCGTTGCGGGCTGATATGCCGGTCTTCGTCGAAGGCATCACATCGGAGCAGCTTGGCCGCACGACCGCGGAATGGGTTCAGGCCGCGACGGTCGAGTCAGCCATGCGGGCCCTGCGCGAAGAGGTCTCGCACGGCTTCGACCCCCAGCCTATAGTCATTACGGACGGCGTGACGCGCCGCGATCCCGAGCAGGTGCGGCCGTTTGGCAGGATTGAGTTCTTGGCGCGGACCGATCTCGTCGACGCGGTGCGCTGGACGCTGACCGAGCTCCAGAAGAAGAGCCCCGTGCGCACCGGCCGCTATGCTTCCTCGCACGTCGTCCTGCTGAACGGTGCCGAGATCGCAGGCAACATCTGGCAGGTGCTGCGCGGCATCAAGGACGGCGACCGCGTCCAGATCGTCAACACGCAGCCCTATGCGCGTAAGCTCGAAGGGGCGACGGCCAACAAGCGGACCGGCCGCGTGAAGCGCAGGCCCACCAGCCGGCAGGCGCCGAGCGGCATCTACCGGCGCGTCCTTCGGGCCCTGGTGCAGCGCTACAGCCGGTCGCTTTACTTCGATCTCAAGTACGTCGCCCTCAATCTCGGGGTGAAGGTCTGGGGCTATCAGGGCGGCGGGACCAAACGGCAAGTCGCGAGGAGGCGCATGCAGCGCGATCAGGTCTATCCGGCGATACAGTTCTTCAACAAGCCGGCAACGATTCCGAACTGAGCCATGTCGACACCTGGCGATCCTCTGCACGATGCCTTCCTGGCTCACGTCGGTGCGATCACGGCCATCATTGGCGTCGAAGCGCCGTGGCGTGTGGTCGACACGCGCAACACGGGGATCAATCCCGACGCCGGGGCGCCCTACATCGACTTCGAGATCCTGCCGGGCCGGGAGGACCAGGTGACCTTTGGCGCGCCCGGCGAGAACTTCCATCTGGAGACCGGCCAGATCACGATCGGCTTCAACATGCCGCTCGGCGAACACCAGCAGACTGCTGGCCGATACGCCGCTCGCCTCGTCGCAGCATTCCGAACGTCGGCTCGCACCTTCGAGGCCGAGGGCCGCCTCGTGACCTTATATCAGCCGCTCCGCATGGGCGGCGGCGACACGGTCGGCGGCCTGTGGCGAGAGGCCATGGCCGTCACCTATGAGATCTATCATGTCGGCTAGATCGTGTACTCACAACGTGGGGACTATTCAGGTGTGAGCAGAAAGCCGTCGAGCGCGCTCGATCGCGCGCTTGGCGTTGCGGTAAGCGGGAACCTCGATCCACAGCCCTTCAACAAGCACGCGGTCCTCTCCCCGCGCTCGTGCAGCTTCGAAGCCTTCTACGATCGCGTGAGCACGCTGCAGGTCGGCCGTGCTCGGCGTGAGGGCGTTATTCAGCGCCTCCGCGTGCTCCGGCCTGACCAGGGACTTGGACCGATAACCTAGTCGGCGAGCATAGCGGGCCTCGCGAACCGCTCCTTCAAGATCGCTGAAGGTGTATGGCGCGTCGATCGGCTCGATCCTCGATGCGCGACAATCGAGAATAAAGCGGCGCCGCGCGTGATCCAGCTCCAAGGCATCCCTGCCTCGTTCGGCATCGAGGTCGTTTGCCAAATCTTCGCTTCCCAGCAGGGCACATCGAATGCGTGCGCTGCTTGCAACGATCTCGCGAATATCCGCTACACCAAGCGCCGTCTCGATAACGGGCACGATCTCTGTCCTGCCACGCTCAATGTCGATAATGCCTTCCCAATGCGTGATCGCAGTGTCCAAGGCGTGCATTTGCGCCATGCGCTCGGCCATTGGATAGAGGATGACGTCCGGCCGCGTCGCCATCGCAGCTTCAAGGTCAATGGTTCCTTCAGTCTCAAGGGCGTTGATCCGCACGGCGGCCACGCATCCATTTTCACGGCTGCCACTCACGAATTGATCGAGCAGGCGCCGCGCCTCGTCGCGGCGGTCCGGCGGCGTAAAATCTTCGAGGTCTGCAATCAGGACGTCGGCGCCGCTTGCGACCATCGCCTTGTGTGCTTCGCGATCAGCTCCCGGACCGAACAGCCATGTCCGACGCAGATCCGGGTCACGCAATGGCATGGATGGCTCCGTTACTGTTGGGTCGCCCTCATTGAGGCGGAGGCCCTGGAGGCGGTTCCCTGGGAGGCGGCATCGGCGGCCGTGGGATCGGCTTGGAACCAGGAGGTGGTTCTCGCGGCGCTTCGTTCGGAGGCCTAGGAATCTGCGCCATGGTCTTTCCTTTTCTGGAGGTTGAAGAGACCACTCGACTTAACGGCGTTTGGCACTCTAGTTCATGCTCCACGCCGGGCCGTATTGCTCGCAATTGAACCACGTCCGAGCTTTATCGTGAAGCACGGCGTTCGGCCGTAGATCTCGCAGGAAGCCGACTATCCGCTGGTCGCCGGACCTTGTGGGACCGCTGACGTTGGTAGGCAGACCGATGCAAGGCGGACATGCAACGCGCGTTCGCGGTCTCGTGTACACGCCTTAGCCGACTTTCGCTTCCCTGGGCGCCGATGAGCGCCCCATCAGCCGCCCCTCCGGGCGGCTTTTTCATGCCGAGGTGACAGCGCAATGGACAATTCGCAACGGCAGACCGCGGTCGTCAAGGAGACGGTCTGGGGAACGACGCCGACCGCGCCGGGCTGGAAGGTCTGCCGCGAGACCCGGGCCGACGGCGTGCCGCTCAGCAACGACGTCCGCTCGCCGGAGCGCACCCCGCACCGCATGGCCGCCGCGATGGTGCACGGCAACGTGCAGTACCAGATTACCGGCGAGTTCGTGTGGGCGCGCGACGCCGCGCTCGACATCTGGTTGGAAAGCCTGCTGTGCAATTCCTGGGCGACAAACCAGCTCAAGAACGCCTCGACCATCAATCCGTTCTCGCTGGAGATCAAGCACGCGGGTGGGGGCACCAATCCCTATCGCCGGTTCCAGGGCATCCTACTGAACACCGCCTCGATCAGCTGGCGCATCGGCGGCGCCGGGACGATCTCCTTCAACGGCTTCGCCAAGGACCATTCCACCGGCACCACGGCCATCGCCTCGTCGACCTATGCCTCGCCGACGCCCGGCTACGATCCGGTGGCACCCTCGGCGATCACCGTGAACAGCCTGTTCGGGCTCACCAGCCCGGTGGTGACGGCGTTCGACATGACCATCACCAACAACATCGACCAGGAATACGGCTTCGGTTCCGACAAGCCGCAGCAGATGCCGCTCGGCCAGTTCGATGTCAGCGGCTCGGTGTCCTTCTATCTCAAGCAGCTCGCCGACTACGCGACATTCGTCACCCGGCAGACCGGCCAGGTGCTCGACTTCACCATCGGCTCGGTGGCGAACAACAAGGACCAGCTGCAGCTGCCCAACGTCGACGTCTGGAACCCGTCGGTCCCGGACAAGGCCTCGCGCGGCTCCGACGAGGTCACGCTGATGTACCTCGGCAAGTACTACGCCACGGACACCGACGCGCTGAAGCTGATCCGCAACGTGGCCTGAGGAGCATCGACATGGACACCAAGGTCAAGATCGTCGCGCGATTCCACCGCGAGGTGCCGATCGGCGAGGGCAGGGAGCGCAAGGAGACATTCACCATCGGCCAGGTCGTGACGGTATCGCAGGAGGATGCCGCCGACTGGATCGAGAAGGGACTCGCCGTCGCCGTAACCGATATCGAACCCGCCCCGTAGTCCCCACTGCCCGTCCGTAGGAGAGGTAAATGGAAGAGTTCCAGTTCAAGAACATCAAGAAAAGCCAGCGCAATCGCGACATCGAGGGTGTCACGGGCACGCCTCTCGGATTGCCCGATGGCGTCCGGCTCCAGGTCCTCTGCCAGAGCGACGCCAATCCGCGCTGGGTTCAGTTCGGTGACGACTACACCGCCGAGCTGCGCCGCCTGGTGCGGGCGGGTGCTTCGCCGGCGCGGCAGAAGAAGTTCTTCGACGAGTGGCTGCCGCGCCTCTACGTCATCGGCTGGGAGAACATCCCGGGGCCGGACGACCAGGATGTGCCGTTCTCCCTGGACGCCTGCCAGAGCTACTTCCGCCAGTCCGATGACGCCTACCTCGCGGTGCTGGAGATGGTGGCCGACACCAAGAACTATCGCGGTGCCCGCGTCGAGGCGATCAGGACTGCCGTGGGAAACTGATCCGCTGGGACATCCGGCACGCCGCCGACGTCGAGAAGTGGCGGCTGATCGCGCAGCAGGGCGACGAGTGGGCGGTCGACCAGCTGCTGTCCCGGCCCGATCTCTCCCCTCAGGAGCAGCCCTACTACGACGCCTGGGCCTGGCTGCAACGCGACAGGCCCTTTCTCTCGCACTCGCTGGGCATGGCGGGTGGGCTGCTGCTCCAGCAGAAGACGCCGCGCCCCGGTATCCGGGCCGAAGGCATCCGCCTCGGCTTCGAGGGCAGTGACCTCGACGACTTCGTCGAGATCGTCGCCGCACTCGAGGACATCGACTGGTCGGAGACGCTGCGCCAGCAGTCCGCCGAACTCGCCTCTGCCCTGAAGCGAAAGCAAACATAGCAACAGGCTCCAAGCGATCGCATGGCTGACGACGTCAAGATCATCCGGCTGGTCATCGACAGCTCGAAGGCGATCGATGGCGGCCGCGACGCCCAAAAGGCCCTGGAGCAGATCGAGAAGAACACGGAATCAGCGCGGCAGTCGCTGGAGCGGCTCGAGAGCGGCTTCGACGTCGGCGCCCTGATCGCCAAGGCGACATCGGCGGCCTACGTGGTCAAGGAGATCGCCGACAAGCTGCTCGGCCTGTTCAAGTCCGCCCAGACGGCGGCCGCGGCGATCAGCGACTTCTCCGAGCAGCTGGGCGTCAGCACCAGGTTCATCCAGGCCAGCATGTTCTCGGCGGCGGAGCACACCGTCGCCCTCGACAAGATGGGCCAGGGCTACACCAAGGTCTCGCAGACCATCGGCCAGGCGGCGCAGGGTCAGAAGGAGGCCCTCGACCTGTTCGAGCGCCTGGGTGTGAGGATCCTCGACAACACCGGCCGGCTGCGCTCGACCGAAGCGATCCTGCAGGATGCGGCCACCGGCATTCTGCGCGTCGAGGAACCAGCGCGGCGGGTCGCGCTGGCGATCGACGTGTTCGGCAAGGCCGGCACGCAGATGATTCCCATGCTGTCGGACCTGGCGGCCGGCTCCAGCGTCATGGCGACCAAGGCCGCGGCGGCGGGCGCGATCATCGAGGACGTGGCGATCAACCAGCTCGCCAAGCTGAAGTCGCAGTCCGAAGAGTCGGCGCTGAAGTGGAATGCGCTGGTCGCCAACATCGGCGCCCCGATCGCCACCGTCGCCATGGAGGCGGTGAACCGCATCCTGGGCGACATCCTGAAGAACCTCGACCGGCTGAAGCAGGAGAAGGTCCAGGCATCGTACGGCATCCCCCAGGCCGGCGCCGATGCGCAGAACCTGCAGGACCAGCTCGACGCCCAACTCGGCCTGCTTAGGATCAACCCGAACAACTTCGCCGCCAAGGCGAGCGCGGCGGCCCTGCAGAAGCGGCTCAACGCGGCGAAGGAAGCCGAGGAGGTGGGCCGCCAGCAGTACGCGACCCAGCTCCTGGTGTCGGGCACCTTCCCGATCGAGAAGCTCGATCCCGAGGGCAGCCGGAATCCGCCTGCGACGGCTGCCGGTGGTGGCGGGGAGACGCCCGCGCAGAAGCTCGCCAAGCTCAGCGAGCAGCTGAGGCTCACGGCCGAGGCGCAGGACAGGATGACAACGGCCGCCTTGGCAGGCGACCAGGCCTTCGATGCGATGAAGGCGCATGTCGAGGCCCAGCAGAAGACCCTCGACCTGTTCGGCAGCACGCTCGACGACACCGATCCTCGGTTGGTCCAGATCGAGCAGACGCTGCTGCGCATCGCCCGCGGCAAGGCGGCCGAAGCGTTCGCCACAGCCACGACCGAGCTGCAGAAGCAGAACGTCGTCCTGGAGGCCCAGCTTCGGCTGCTCGGCGAGGCGCCGGACGTCCAGGCCCGCGAGCTTGCCGTCATCAAGGCCACCCAGGACGCGAAGCGGGCCGGCATGGCGCTCGATGGTGACGCCTTCGCCGCGCGCGTCGAGGCGATCGCCCAGAACGAGAAGCTCAAGCTTCAGCAGGAGGAGCTGCGCAAGGCGCAGGAACTGTGGACCGAGCCGCTGAAGCAGGCGTTGCGGGATGTCCAGTCGATCGCGGCCGATGCCTTCGACCAGCTGCTGCAAAGCGGCCGGTTCAGCTTCGAGAGCCTGCAGCAGGCCTTTAGCCGCATCCTTCGTCGCATGGCGGCCGAGTTCCTGGCCCTCGCCACCGTGCGCCCGGTCATGTCGCTTCTGGTCAACGCGGTGTCGCCGGGCCTGGCCTCGCAGATGGGGTTCTCGACGGCAGGCGGTGCTGGCCTCCTGGGCGGGGCAGGGAGTGGTCCCAGCTTACCACCGTCGCTGGGTGGCAGCGGCCTCTCGGGCTGGCTCGGCGACGTCGGCCAGTGGCTCAACACACCGTTCGTGGGCGGCTACGCCGGTGTGGCACCCGTCGGCGCCGGCATGTTCGGTCCCGCCCCCAACACCAGCATCGCCAGCCTCACCAACCCGTCGACCTGGGGCATCACGCCGCTCGGCGCCCTCGGCGCCGCGGCGGGTGCCGGTCTGGGCATCTACCAGCTGATCAGCGGTGGCGGCAGCACGGCCAGCACGATCGGTGGCATCTCCTCGATCCTGGGCGCCGGCGTCTCGCTCATTCCCGGTATCGGGCCGATCGCGGGTCCCATCATCGGCCTGCTCGGCAACCTGCTGCCGGGCCTGTTCGGCAGCGAATACAAGCTCCCGCCGCTGGTCGGCGCCAGCACCCAATGGGGCTGGAACGCGACCACCGGCAAGTACGGCTCCTGGGACAACTCGCAGTTCGGTGGCCAGGCGCCGGGTACGTACGGCGACCTGCCAAGTCGACAGGCTGCGCTCTATGCGCTGCTGGGCGGCGTCAAGGACCCGTCGAAGGTCTGGGGTAACGCCGTCTGGCAGAACTACCGCGAGGGTCAGACCACGGCCTACCTGATCGACCCCTCGGGCAACAGCACCCAGTGGTGGCAGGGCAGCGGCAACAGCGTGCCCTGGGTCGAGCAGGCCGGGGCCAGGAGCGCGTACCTGTCGATCACGGGCGGTGCGGTGGGCGATCTCTCGCCCAACCTCGCCAAGGTGCTGTCAGGCGTCACGCCGCAGTCGATCGAGCAGCTCACGCAGGTCGTCCAATCGGTAATCGACTTCGACAAGGCCGTCGCCAACCTCGGCAAGACCACCTCCACGGCCGAGCAGGCGGTCAACAGCATCAACGACTCGCTCGGCCAGATGTGGGGATTCGCCAAGGCGAACGGCCTCGACACCACGGCGATCGAGACTTTCAAGGAGAGCCAGCTCGTCGACTACGCCAAGTCCTTCATGGCGCAGTTCGCCGACAAGAGCCCGCTGCAGGCAGCGCTCGACCAGCTCGATGCCCAGAAGGCGGACGCACTCAAGAATGCCGGCTACCTGAAGACGGTGCTGAACACGCGGCCCGATCTCAACGTCGCGACCTACTACATCGACGGCAACAGGATCGAGGAATACTTCCTCGAGCAGCGCAACGCGCTTCTCGAGCAGTACAACGCGCAGGCCCTGTCGTCGCTGCAGGATGTCATCCGACGGCTGACCTATGGCGACCTGTCGAACGCCGCGCCGAGCGATGTCCTGTCGGGGACCCGGGGCACCTACACGGCCCTGCTCGCGCGGGCGCAGGCCGGCGATGCCACCGCGCTGGCCCAGCTCGGGGGTGCCGCGTCCGACTATGCGGCCGCCGGCCGTCAGTATTACGCCTCGTCGGAGGGCTACGAGGCGATCCGCCGGCAGGTCGTTGCCGACCTCGCCACGGTGTCCATCAACATCGGCGGCGACACCGCGGCGAGCAATCTGGGCGGCGTGACCGAGATCCTGGCGCAGCAGATCGCGGCCCTCACAGCGACGCTCGCCGCCGGCGCCAACGACAACGCCGCCTTGCGCACCAAGCTCGACGACCTCGCCGACAAGCTGAACCGCATCGTCATCAACCAGGGCTGACATGGCCGCCTACGAGTACCTGCTGCGCTTCGCCGAGCCGGCAGCGCCATCGACCTGGTATGTGATCGGCGGTACCCACGGTCGGACCTCCTCGTCGTCGGACACGCCGGCCAACACTTTCGTGCCGGGCAACTTCGCCCGGTTGCCGACCTTCGCCCTCTCGCTGTTCGATGGCATCGAGCCGTCGCCCAATCCGCGCGGCGGGCTCGGTGCCGTCGTCCTGCTCGACACCACCGGCACCCTCGACCCTTACGCGGCCAAGGTGTGGGATGGCGGGAACCTGGAGCTGCGCCGCGGTGCCGTCGGCGCGGATCTGTCGACCTTTGCGACCGTTGGGTCCTTCACGACCGCCGGCATCCTGTTCGACCACAATACCAAGCAGATCCGGGTTCGCGACCTCGGCGCTTTCCTCGCAGCCGCCCCCCTGCACGACGACCGGTACGGCGGCACGGGCGGGGCCGACGGCGATGCCGCGCTCAAGGGTGTCTGGAAGCCCTACGGCGTCGGTCGCCTCTTCAATGTTACGCCCAAGCTGATCAACGCCACCAAGCTCATCTACCAGCTCTCCTGCACGCCGATCGAGCAGGTGGAGACCGTTTACGACGGCGGTGCCGACATCACCTTCGCAGGCCCAGACCTCGCGAGCTATGCCGCGCTCGACGCGGCCACCGTGAGCGCCGGCACCTACAAGACCTGCCTGGCCGAAGGCCTCTTCCGTCTCGGGTCCAAGCCCACCCTGGCGCTCACCGTGCACTTCAAGGGTGATAAGACCGGCGGCAGCTATGTCTCTCAACGGGGCGCCATCGCCAGTCGCGTGGTGACCCGCGCCGGCACAGCCCTCACCGCAGGCCAGGTCGACAGCCTGTCGACCGCGGCGGTGGACGCGGCCCAGATCAATACGTGCGGGTTCTACTGGGACCAGCCGATCAGCAAGGCCCAGGCCCTCACCGAGATCCTGCAGGGCTGCCTGGGCTACTGGTTCGTCTCGCTCGCGGGCGTGCTCAAGGTCGGCATCCTGGCGGCGCCGAGCGGCAGTCCGGACGTCACCTACCGCTTCCCCGACCAGTGCGGCACGCCGGAGCAGCTGGAGGCCTACCAGGTGCCGCGCTGGAAGACGATCATCGGCTTCCAGCGCAACTACACCCTGCTCGATGACGCTCACCTTGCTGGGACCGTCGCCGACGTAAACCGCCCAATCTTCGCCGCCGAGGCGCAATGGGAGACCGCCGAGACGGTGGGGCAGAAGTCGACCTGGCCAGGGGCGGCGGCTGTCCAGATGCTGGGCGGATACGCCGACAGCAGCGGCGCTGCGGCCGAGGCCCCGCGCCAGCAGGCGATCTTCGCCACCCAGCGCCAGCGCTGGCGCGTGGCGCTCAACGAGGACCCGTTCGTGCTGGCCGGCTACCTCGGCAAAAAGGTCGCCATCGCAAATTACCCCCGTTACGGCTGGCCGAACCCGCGCACCTTCATCCTGGTCGGTGTCGAATGGGGTGCCGCGCCGTGGCCCACTGCGACCCTGTGGGGGTAGGCGATGGGCAACGCGCTGTTCCTGCATCCATACTTCTCGGACCTCGCCGTCGTGTCCGCGTCGAGCGCGGCTTCCGGCCTGCCGGCGAGCAACGTGCAGACCGCCGATCCCTCCCAGAAATGGCGCAGCACGTCGGGCAGCGGCAGCTCGCTCGACTTCGATCTGGGGACGAGCGGGGCACTTGCCGCGACGGCGCTCGCGCTGATCGGCGTCAACCTGTCGGCCACGGCGACCTGGTTCATCGGCGCGTCGAACAGCTCGATCGCCAGCGCCCGA